>NZ_JBFAKB010000006.1:396836-606941 GCF_040655495.1 Nonomuraea sp. NPDC050404 | reverse complement strand
GACGCGCTGGCCGGCATCCGGTTGATCCCAGGCACCGGCCAGTCACCCCCGGCCATCCCGCAACCCACCGACCTCCAACTCCACCTCCTGGATCTCCTTGACATCGATCCACGAGACCTCCGCTGAAGATCACTCACATGCGGAAAACGGGGCTAGCCGAGGGTGGCGGACTCGCCGACCTTCAGCCGGCGCATGTCGGCGCCCTGCCTGTCCGCCTCCATCTTCAGCCAGCCGTCCACCAGGCGCAGGCCGATCTCGCTGTAGAGGGCGTCGTGGGTGGAGAACGCCCTGGCCGGGCGGATCGTACGGAGATATTCCACCATCTCCGACAGCTTCAGCCACGGCGCGCCGGTCGGCACCAGCAGCGTGCCCACCTCCGCCTCGGGAACGGTCAGCGCGTCACCCGGGTAGAAGACCTCGTCGTCGATCAGGAAGCCGACATTCTGGACGACGGTCATGTCGGGGTGGTTGAAGGCGTGCCACTCGCCGAACGCCCTGACCTGGAAACCGGCCGTCTCGAAGGCGTCGCCGTGCCGTACCACCTGGACCTTGCCCGGCACCTCGGTCAGCTCGGCCGCGACACCCTCGCAGGTCCAGATCTCCAGGTCGGGCGAGGCGGCCTTGAGCTTGTCGACGTCCACGTGGTCGAAGTGCTCGTGGGTGATGAGCACGGAGTCCGCGCCGTCCAGCACGGGGTCCTTCGTGAACGAGCCCGGATCGATGACCAGGACCTTGCCGTCCTTCTCCATCCGGACGCAGGCGTGGTCGTACTTGATGAGCTTCATTCGCCAGAGCCTACGCTTGTGCCCATGTCTACGTGGGAAGCCACCGGAGTCGGTTCGCATCCGGGTGAGGATCATCTAGAGGCGATCAGGGTCGTGTTCGGCGAGGTGCCCGGGCTGCCGTACCTGCCCGAGCTGCCCGCGAGGGGTGTCGGGGCCGACATGGTGGGCCGGTCGGCCGGGCTGCTGGTCGAGCTGCCGGTCGAGGTGCAGCCCTCGGGGTGGCGGCTGAGTGACCGGCCGGGGCGCGACCACCAGCGGGCCGTCGATCATCTGCGGCGCGATCTCGACGGGCTGGAGGAGATCGGGCACGACTACGCGGGGCCGCTGAAGCTGCAGGTCTGCGGGCCGTGGACGCTGGCGGGGGCGATCGAGCTCAAGTTCGGGGACAAGATGCTCTCCGACGCGGGAGCCGTACGGGATCTGACCGCCTCACTCGCCCAGGGCGTGGCCGATCACTGCGCCGAGGTGCGGCGGCGGCTGCCCGGGGTGACGGAGATCGTCCTGCAGCTCGACGAGCCGGGGCTGCCCGGCGTGCTGGCCGGCACCGTGCCGACGGCGTCGGGGTTCGGGCGGCTCGCGGCCGTGGAGGAGTGGCGGGTGGAGGAGTCGCTGCGGCTGTTCGACGAGCCCGTGGTGCACTGCTGCGCGCCCCGCGTACCCTTCGACCTGCTGCGCAGGGCCGGGGCGCGGGGGGTGTCGGTGGACGCGGCGCTGCTGCGGCGCAGGGACGAGGACGCGCTGGGGGAGCTGTTCGAGGCCGGGAAGATGTTGTTCATGGGCGTCGTGCCGGGCAGGGACACGCGGCCGGCGGATCCGAAGACCGTGGCCAGGCCCGCGCTGGAGTTGTGGCGGCGGGTGGGGTTCGCGCCGGACCGGCTGGCCTCGCAGGTCGTGCTGACCCCGGCGTGCGGGCTGGCGGGGGCGTCGCCCTCGTACGCGCGCGCGGCCCTGGCGGCCTGCAGAAAGGCGGCGCAGGTGCTCAGGGACGATCCCGAAGAGGGATGAGCCGTGTTTCTGTCGGTGCCCGACGATAGCGTTTGCACAGGTGGACGCATGGAAGGAGACGCTCCGTGAGTGAGCCGGGCAGTGAGGTCGAGGGCGTGCCGGTGACCGCGCTCAAGCGACATGCCGAGCTCAGCGAGCTGGTCGAGGAGGCCCGCTGGCGCTACTACGTGCTCGATCGGCCCACGGTGAGCGACGCCCAGTTCGACGGGTGGTTCAACGAGCTGCTCGCGCTGGAGGAGGCGCATCCGACGCTGCAGACGCCCGAATCGCCCACCCAGCAGGTGGGCGCGCCGGTGTCGGGCGATTTCGCCAAGGTACAGCACCTCAACCGGATGGAGAGCCTCGACAACGCCTTCACCGCCGAGGACATGGCGGCCTGGCAGGCGCGCGCCGAGCGGCTGGCCGAGGGCGACCCCGGTCCCTATCTGTGCGAGCTGAAGATCGACGGGCTGGCCATCGCGCTGGTCTACCGCGACGGCAAGCTGGAGCGCGGCGCCACCCGTGGCGACGGGCGCACCGGCGACGACGTGACGGCCAACGTGCGCACCATCAAGGGCGTCCCGCACCGGCTCAAGGGCGATGACGTGCCGAGCCTGGTCGAGGTGCGCGGCGAGGTCTACATCCCGGTCGAGGACTTCAAGAAGCTCAACGAGCAGCTCGTCGAGCAGGGCAAGCCGCCGTTCGCCAACCCGCGCAACTCCGCGGCGGGCACGCTGCGGCAGAAGGATCCGCGCATCACGGCGCAGCGGCCGCTGCGGATGCTGGTGCACGGCATCGGCCTGTGGGAGGGCGCGGCCGAGCCGGTGGCGCAGTCGCACGTCTACGACCGGCTGCGGGAGTTCGGGCTGCCGGTCAGCGACCTGTATCAGGTGGTGCCGGGGCTCACCGAGGTCAACGAGTTCATCGAGCACTACCGGGAGCACCGCCACGACCCGCCGTACGAGATCGACGGGGTCGTGGTGAAGGTGGACGACTTCCGTACGCAGCGGGAGCTGGGCTCGACCTCGCGGGCGCCGCGGTGGGCGATGGCGTTCAAGTATCCGCCGGAAGAGGTCAACACCAAGCTGTTCGACATCAAGGTGGGCGTCGGGCGAACCGGGCGGGTCACGCCGTTCGGGATGATGGAGCCGGTCGTGGTGTCGGGCTCGACCGTCGAGCGGGCCACGTTGCACAACGCCGCCATCGTGGTGAAGAAGGGCGTGCTCATCGGCGACACCGTGGTGGTGCGCAAGGCGGGCGACGTCATCCCCGAGATCGTCGGGCCGGTGACGGCGCTGCGCGACGGGTCCGAGCGGGAGTTCGTGATGCCCACGCACTGCCCGGAGTGCGGCACGGAGCTGGCGTACGAGAAGGAGGGCGACGCCGACCTGCGCTGCCCCAACGCGCGCGGTTGCCCGGCCCAGATCCGCGAGCGCCTGTTCTTCGCCGCGGGCCGGCGCGCGCTCGACATCGACAAGCTCGGCTACGTCGCCGCCACCGCGCTCAGCCAGCCGCTGCCGCCGCAGCAGCCGGTGGTACGCACCGAGGCCGACCTGTTCGACCTGACGCTTGAACAGCTCATCCCGATCAGGTCGGTGGTCCGCGACCAGGACACCGGCCTGCCCAAGATCGACCCCAAGACGGGCGAGGAGAAGATCGTCACGTTCTTCTCCAACTTGAGCGGCGAGCCCAGCCAGAACGCGCTGCGGCTGATGGAGGAGCTGGAGCGGGCCAAGCAGGTCTCGCTCGCGCAGATCCTGGTCGCCCTGTCGATCAGGCACATCGGCCCGCCGACCGCCACCGCCCTGGCCAACGCGATGCGCTCGATCGACGCCATCAGAGATGCCTCTGAAGAGGAGCTGGCCGCGGTCGAGGGCATCGGGCCGAAGGTGGCGGCCACGATCAAGGAGTGGTTCGAGGTCGACTGGCACCGGGAGATCGTCGAGCGGTGGCGGGCGGCCGGGGTCCGGATGGAGGACGAGCCCGCTCCCGAGAAGGGGCCGCAGACGCTGGCGGGGATGACGTTCGTGGTGACGGGCACCCTGGAGGGCTACACCCGCGACTCGGCCGCCGACGCGCTCACCAGCCGGGGCGGCAAGGTGTCGGGGTCGGTGTCGAAGAAGACGTCGTTCCTGGTGGCGGGGGAGAACGCCGGGTCGAAGTACGACAAGGCGGTCAGCGCAGGGGTGCCCATTCTTGACGTGGCCGGGTTCGAGGTGCTGCTCAACGAGGGGCCTGAGGCGGCCGCGGAGGTGGCGGTCACCCCGGATCCGGAAGAGGGCTGAGGATTCAGCCGGGAGCCCTAGCTTTTCGATCAGCGCTCGCGGGGTCCGTTCGTGGGTACGGGCGGGCCCCGTTGCCATGCCGCCTTCGTGCTGGCAGATAAGGGTTCGGCGGTTTTTCGGGGCTTAGGGTGCTCGACTTGCTACTGAGGGTGCTTTTTGGGTATATGTCGGAAAGGAGAAGTGACGGAACGTACGCGCTTGGTTTCGCGAAGTGGGGTGAAGGTCGTACCCTCCCATAGTGACCTAATGGGGGTTCTGTTACCGATGACTGACCCAACCGACACCCGCGACACCGGACCACGCGTCGGGACGCCCTTGTGGGGCTACCTCGCGGGCATCACTGTGATCGGCTGCACCGCCCTGGTGGTGGCCATGCTCAGGCTGGACCCGTCCGGCCTGGCCGAGCTCGCGCGCACGCCGCTGTTCTGGGTGCTCGCGGTGCTGGTGATCCTCGGCGAGCTGCGGCCCGTGATGGTGTCCTCGGCCACGGCCGTGGGCGGCACCTACCCGTCGACCATGTTCACCTTCGCCGTGCTGCTGCACCTCGGCCTGCCCATAGCGGTGCTGATGCAGGGCGTCGCCGTCGCCATGAACGGCGTGGTGACGCGCAAGTCGTGGCACCGGGTCATGTTCAACATCGCCCAGTCCACCCTCGCGCTCACCGCGGCGGCCGTGGTCCTGGGGATGTTCGGCATCGTGCCGAGCCCGGCGGCGCCGTGGGTGCCCGCGGGGGACCACCTGCTGGCGATCGCGCTGGCGGGGGCCGCGTACTTCGTCACCAGGGCCACCCTCGTGTCCGGCGCGGTCGCGCTGCACGAGCGGCGCTCGATCGTGCGGGTGGTACGGGCCACCGTGGGCCCGCAGGGCCTGGTCTACACCGCGCTGCTGGGCCTGGCGCCGCTGGTCGTCGTGGTCATGAACCACTCGCCGGGGCTCGTGCCGCTCTTCGTCGCGCCCCTGGCCGCCGTCTACTTCACCGCCACGCTGTCCATGCGCCGCGACCACCAGGCCCTGCACGACGAGCTGACCGGCCTGCCCAACCGCAAGATGTTGATCGTCAGCACCGAGGAGGCGCTGGCCGAGGCGCGCCAGGACGAGCGGGTCGGCCTGTTCCTGCTCGACCTCGACCGGTTCAAGGAGGTCAACGACACGCTGGGGCACCCCGTGGGCGACCGGCTGCTGCAGCTCATCGCGCACCGGCTCACCCACTCCGTACGGCCGGGCGACGTCGTGGCCAGGCTGGGCGGCGACGAGTTCGCGGTGCTGCTGCCCTCGATCAGGGACGCGCACGCGGCCAGGGAGGTGGCGGCCCGGCTGCGGGCGGCGCTGACCGAGCCGGTACGCCTTGAGGGCATGACCTTCGACCTCGACGGGTCCGTCGGGATAGCGCTCTATCCGGACCACGCGCCCGACTTCGAACTGCTGCTGCAGCGCGCCGACGTGGCCATGTACCTGGCCAAGGAGGGCCGTACGGGAGTCGAGCTCTACCAGGCCGACAAGGACCGCAACTCCCCGGAACGCCTCACCCTCCTGGGCGACCTGCGCCGCGCGATCGACAACCGCGAGCTGCGCCTGCACTTCCAGCCCAAGGTGGTGCTGGGCACCGGTGACGTGCAGGGGGTCGAGGCGCTGCTGCGCTGGCGGCACCCGGTGCACGGGCCGATCCCGCCGTCGGAGTTCGTGCCGCTGGCCGAGCAGTCGTACCTGATGCGGCAGCTCACGGCGTACGTGGTCGAGGAGGCCCTGGAGCAGGCCGCCGCCTGGTGGCACTCGGGGCTGCGGGTGCAGATCTCGGTCAACATCTCCGCCCGCGACCTGCTCGCCTCCGCGCTGCCCGAGCAGCTCGAAGTGGGCCTGGCCCGCTACGGGCTGCCGCCCGCGGCCATCCAGCTGGAGGTCACCGAGCGCATCCTGACCGGTGACCAGGCCTACACCCAGGAGACCATCAAGGCGCTGGCCACGCTCGGCGTCCCGCTGGCCCTGGACGACTTCGGCACCGGCTACTCCTCGCTGATCAGGCTCCAGCGGCTGGCGGTGTCCGAGGTCAAGATCGACGCCTCCTTCGTACGCCGGATCGCCGGGTCCGAGGACGACTACCGGATCGTACGCTCCATCGTGGACCTGGTCCGCTCGCTCGGGCTGCGCTCGGTCGCCGAGGGCGTGGAGTCGGACGAGGTGGCGATGCGGCTGGTGGAGATGGGGTGCGACGTGGGGCAGGGCTGGCTGTTCTGCCACCCGATGCCGGCCGAGGAGGCCGCGGCGTGGTTGCGGGACCGGGTGGGGGACACAGTGGAGAACACCGTGGAGTTCGGCTACCAGCCAGAGGTCAGCAGCTCAGCCTGACACTACGTTTCGTACCGGGGCGGATGTTGCCAGTGGGTTAATGGGTCGGGGCTGCGACGTCAAGCCCTCTAGGATGGCAGTGTCCAAAGACTCCATCCACGAAACGGGTTCAACGACTCATGTCCGCCATAACCCGCGACGAGGTCGCACACCTGGCCCGATTGTCCAGGCTGGCGCTCACCGACGACGAACTCGATCACTACGCCACCCAACTCGATGCCATCATCGAGTCGGTCGCGAAGGTGGCCGAGGTCGCCGCCGAGGATGTTCCGCCTTCGTCGCACGCGCTTCCGCTGACCAATGTCTTCCGTGCCGACGAGGTGCGACAGTCCCTGACCCCCGAGCAAGCGCTCTCCGGCGCCCCCGCCGTCGAGGACGACCGCTTCCGGGTGCCGCGCATCCTCGGGGAGGAGGCATGAGCTTGATCCGTAAGACCGCCGCCGAGCTGGGCTCGATGATCGCCGCCGGCGAGGTGTCGGCCGTCGAGGTGGCCGAGGCGCACCTCGACCGGATGGCCGAGGTCGAGCCCAAGGTCAAGGCGTTCCTGCACGTCGATCGGGAGACGACGCTGGAGCAGGCCCGAGCCGTGGACGCCAGGCGCAGGGCCGGCGAGCAGCTCGGGCCGCTGGCCGGGGTGCCGATCGCGCACAAGGACATCTTCACCACGCGCGACATGCCGACGACCGCCGCCTCCAAGATCCTGGAGGGCTGGCGGCCGCCGTACGACGCGACGGTCACCGCGCGCCTGCGCGAGGCCGGGCTGGTCATCCTGGGCAAGACGAACCTCGACGAGTTCGCCATGGGCTCCTCCACGGAGAACTCCGCCTACGGCCCGACCCACAACCCGTGGGACCTGACCAGGGTGCCGGGCGGTTCGTCGGGCGGTTCCAGTGCCGCCGTGGCCGCGTACGAGGCGCCGCTGTCCACGGGCACCGACACGGGCGGCTCCATCCGGCAGCCCGCCTCGGTGACCGGCATCGTGGGCATGAAGCCGACCTACGGCGGCTCCTCCCGTTACGGCCTGATCGCCTTCGCCAGCTCTCTCGACACGCCTGGGCCGTTCGCCCGCAACGTGCTCGACGCGGCGCTGCTGCACGAGGCGTTCTCCGGCTACGACCCGATGGACTCCACCTCGGTGGACGCGCCCGTGCCCTCGGTGGTCGAGGCCGCCAGGACCCCCGACGTCTCCGGCATGCGGATCGGCGTGGTCAAGGAGTTCGCGGGCGAGGGTTACCAGGCGGGCGTGCTGGCCCGCTACCACGAGGCCGTGCAACTGCTGGAGTCGCTCGGGGCCAAGGTCGTCGAGGTCTCCTGCCCGTCGTTCACGACCGCGCTGCCCGCGTACTACCTGATCGCCCCCTCGGAGTGCTCCTCCAACCTGGCGCGCTTCGACGCCATGCGCTACGGCCTGCGCGTCGGCGACGACGGCACCCGCAGCGCCGAGGAGGTCATGGCGCTGACCAGGGCCGCCGGTTTCGGTCCCGAGGTCAAGCGGCGCATCATGCTCGGCACGTACGCGCTTTCGAGCGGCTACTACGACGCCTACTACGGCCAGGCGCAGAAGGTGCGCACGGTCATCGCGCGCGAGTTCGAGGCCGCCTACCAGCAGGTGGACGTGCTGGTGTCGCCGACCACGCCGACCACGGCGTTCCCGATCGGCGAGCGGGCCGACGACCCGATGGCCATGTACCTCGCCGACCTGTGCACGATCCCGTCCAACCTGGCGGGCAACGCGGCCATCTCGGTACCGGTCGGCCTGGCCGACGAGGACAACCTGCCGGTGGGACTGCAGATCATGGCCCCCGTGCTGGGCGACGACCGCTGCTACCGGGTCGGCGCGGCCGTGGAACAGGCCCTGGAGAGCCGCTGGGGCGCCGGCCTGCTGTCCAAGGCGCCGGAGCTGTAGGGCCATAGGGGGACGGCGGCGTGCTCACACGGATCGAGATCGACGGGTTCAAGTCCTTCCTGGACTTCGAACTCGACGTGCCGCCGTTCCTTGCCCTGGTCGGGCCGAATTCCAGCGGGAAGTCCAATTTGCTGGACGCGCTGGCGTTCGCTCGCGGGGCGCTGCTGGCACAGGGTTCGAAGGACGTGCACGATCCGCTGCTGAGCGCGCGCAGGGGCAAACCGCAGGAGCTCTTCCACCGGCCGGCCGGCGACGACGCCGTGTCCGAGTTCACGATCAGGGTGCGGGCGGTGGCCGAGAGGGTGTCTCTGGCCGCCGCGGTCCACGCCGATCGCTCCGGCGAATGGTCCGTGGCCTGGGAGAGCGCGCCTGCTGCGCTCTGGCCTTTGGAGGTTCGTGCCTGGCACCACCACCTGCCGGACCCGACCGCCATGCGCCGGCCTGCGAGCGCGCTGGATCACCGGCCGCTCATGGAGGACGCCGGAAACCTGGCCGCCGTCCTCGGACGGATGGCCCGGGACGGTCAGCTGGACGATCTCATGGTGGATCTCTCGGCGCTGGTGCCCGATGTCACCGGTGTTCAGCCGGTGCTCGACGAGAGGTCGGAGGAGTGGTCCTTCGACCTGCTGGTGGATCACGAACCGGTCCCCGGCCGGCTGGCGTCCGACGGCACGCTGCGGGTGCTGGCGCTGCTCGCCGCGCTGTACGACGGGGTCTCCTCCGGGTTGCTGATGGTGGAGGAGATCGAGAACGGTCTTCATCCGAGCAGGCTGGGTGCGTTGTTGCAGAGGGTGGCGGCGCGTGTGGGGGGTAACGGCGGTGCCTGGCGTCAGGTCATCCTCACCACCCACTCGCCGGTCGCGGTCTCCACCCTCTATCGCAGCGATCCCGGTTCTCTGGTGTTCCTCGAGTCGGCCTGGCGGACGGGAGGTGGGAAACCGCGATCCCGAGTGACGGTGGCCAAGCCGGTGCGCCAGACGGGTGAGCCGGGCACGTTCGCCTCGCCTCGTCAGGTCCGCAACTACCTGAGCACGGTCGGGCAGGCGCCATGAGCCGCCCCCTCGTGCCGGGGCTCATCACCGAGGGAGGCACTGATGAGCTCTTCCTCGGTCCGGTCATCGCACGCCAACTCCGTGCCTTGCTGGACGATGCGCCGCGCCCCGTGGACCTCATGGAGGTCGAGCGAGGCGCCTGCCGGATGATCAAGGACGACGATCGTATCCGGCAGGCGATCCTGGATCTGGCCCCCAACTGTCATCTGATCTTCCTGCACAGCGATTACCGGGAGCGGGACAAAGCGGTCAGACATGCGGACCAGGACGTGATTCCCTTGATTCCGGTGAAGGAGACCGAGGCTTGGTTGCTGGCCGATGCGCAGGTCTGGACGCGGGTCCGGGGCGCCGACCTGAGCCGCTTGCCGGCCAGGCCACGCGAGGCCGAGCGGATCTCCGATCCCAAGGCCGTGCTGAGGGCTGTGCTGGCAGGCGTCAACCACCGCAAGGTCGACGAGCATTTCGCCACCGCCGGTAACAACGTTGATCTGTCCATGCTGGCTGAACTGCCCGCTTACGCCGCGTGGGTGGAGGCGACCTCCAAGGCGCTGAGGAACCATGGCTTCCTCTGAGAGCCGAAGCGATAGCTTGATAACGCAACGAACTGAACTAAGGACCTCATCATGACTGCCGGTACGCTCATGCCGTACGACGAAGCGCTCGAGCGGTTCGAGCCGGTGCTCGGCCTCGAGACGCATGTCGAGCTGGGCACCAGGTCGAAGATGTTCTGCGGCTGCAAGACGACCTTCGGCGCCCCGCCCAACACGCAGGTCTGCCCGACCTGCCTGGCCTTTCCCGGGGCGCTGCCGGTGGCCAACGCCGCGGCCATCGAGTCGACGATCCGCATCGGCCTGGCGCTGAACTGCTCGATCGCCGAGTGGTGCCGCATGGCCCGGAAGAACTACTTCTATCCGGACATGCCGAAGAACTACCAGATCTCCCAGTACGACGAGCCGCTCTGCTTCGACGGCTACATCGACGTCGAGGTCGACGGGGAGACCGTGCGGATCGAGATCGAGCGGGTGCACCTGGAGGAGGACACCGGCAAGTCCACGCACATGGGCGGGGCGACCGGGCGCATCCACGGGGCCGACTACTCGATCGTCGACTACAACCGGGCCGGCATCCCGCTGGTCGAGATCGTGACCAAGCCCATCCCCGGCACCGACCGGCTCGCGCCCGAGGTGGCCAAGGCGTACGTCACCGAGTTGCGTGAGGTCATGCGCTCGCTGGGCGTCTCCGACGTGCGTATGGAGGAGGGCTCGCTGCGTTGTGACGTCAACGTGTCGCTCATGCCGCGCGGGGCGTCGGAGTGGGGCACCCGTACGGAGACCAAGAACGTCAACTCGTTGCGCAGCGTCGAGCGGGCCGTGCGGAGCGAGATCGAGCGGCAGGCGGGCGTGCTCGCCCAGGGCGGCAAGATCACGCAGGAGACCCGGCACTTCCACGAGGACACCGGCACCACCACGTCCGGGCGATCCAAGGAGGAGGCGCAGGACTACCGCTACTTCCCCGAGCCCGACCTGGTGCCGATCGCGCCCGACACGGCGTGGGTGGCCGAGCTGAAGGCGGCGCTGCCGGAGTTGCCGTCGGTCAAGCGCAAGCGGCTGCAGGCCGAGTGGAGCCTGTCCGACCTCGACATGCAGGCCATGCACAACGCCGACGCGATCGACCTGGTCGAGGCCACGGTCGCGGCCGGCGCCCCGGCGGCGGACGCGCGTAAGTGGTGGATGGGCGAGCTGGCGCGGCGGGCCAACGAGACGGGTACGCCGCTGGCCGACCTGCCGATCACGCCCGCGCAGATCGCCCGGGTGACCGAGCTGGTCGCCTCGGGCGCGCTCAACGACAAGCTGGCGCGTGAGGTGCTCGAAGGCGTGATGGCCGGTGAGGGTGCGCCGGACGAGGTGGTCGAGCGGCGCGGCCTGAAGATCGTCAACGACGAGGGCGAGCTGTCGGCGATCATCGACCAGGTGCTGGCCGACAACGCCGACGCGGCCGAGAAGGTGCGGTCAGGGAAGGTCGCCGCCGTGGGTGCGCTGGTGGGTGGCGTCATGCGGGCCAGCAAGGGGAAGGCTGACGCGGGCCGGGCCCGGCAGCTCATCCTGGAGAAGCTCGGCGTCTCGGAGTAGGTCCCTTGGCCCCGTCGACTCGGACAAATCGGCGGGGCCTGCCCAAGAACCATCTGTGAGATTCCCCGGGCGGGGCGCGGTTACTCCTCCTCCTGCCCCGGTACGGCGGGTGCGAGGCCGCGGCGGGCCGCCAGCCTGCGCAGCAGGGGCGTGAGCAGGGCCAGCGCGGCCAGTACGAGCAGGACGATCGAGATCGGGCTGCTCACCAGCACGCTCACGTCGCCCGCCCCGATGGCCAGCGCCCGGCGCAGCTGGATCTCCGCCATCGGGCCCAGGATCATGCCGATCACCGCGGGGGCGACGGGCAGGCCGAAGCGCCGCATGGCGTAGCCGAGCAGGCCGAGCACGTACAGGATGAAAAGGTCCACGGCGGTGCCGTTCAGGGCGTAGACCCCGAGGGCGGCGAAGAGCACGATCCCGGCGTAGAGGTACGGGCGGGGGACCCGCAGGACCCGGGCCCACAGCGGGGCCAGGGGCAGGTTCAGCACCAGCAGCATCGCGTTGCCGATGAACAGCGAGGCGATCATGCCCCACACCAGGGCCGGCTGGCTGTCGAAGAGCTGGGGTCCGGGCTGCAGGCCGTACTGCTGGAAGGCGGCCAGCAGGATCGCGGCCGTGGCGGACGTGGGCAGGCCCAGCGTGAGCAGCGGGACCAGGGTGCCGGCCGCGGAGGCGTTGTTGGCCGCCTCGGGGCCCGCGACGCCCTCGATGGCCCCCTTGCCGTACTCCTCGCGGGCCACGCCGCGCGCCAGGCGCTTCTCGGCCGTGTACGACAGGAACGTCGGGATCTCCGCCCCGCCGCCGGGCAGCGCCCCGAACGGGAAGCCCAGGGCGGTGCCGCGCAACCACGGCCGCCAGGAGCGCCGCCAGTCGGAACGGCCCATCCACGTCCAGCCGACCCTGACCACCTCGGGAGGCGCGTGCCGCAGGCGGGAGGCCACGTACAGGGCCTCGCCGAGGGCGAACAGGCCCACCGCGACGATCACCACGTCGATGCCGTCGAGCAACTGGGGAATGCCCATCGTGAGGCGGGCCTGGCCGGTCTGCTGGTCGATGCCGATCAGGCCGATCACCAGGCCGAGACCGAGCGAGGCCAGGCCGCGCACGATCGAGCGGGACAACACCGAGGAGACCGCCGTGAAGGCGAGCACCGCCAGCGCGAAGTAGTCCGCGGGGCCGAAGGAGATCGCGAAGGCGGCCACCGCGGGCGCCGCCACGACCAGCAGGGCCGTGGCGATGGTCCCGGCCACGAACGAGCCGATCGCGGCCGTGGCCAGCGCCTGGGCGGCCCTGCCCCGCCGCGCCATCTTGTTGCCCTCCAGCGCCGTGATCATCGACGCCGACTCGCCGGGCGTGTTGAGCAGGATGGAGGTGGTCGAGCCGCCGTACATGCCGCCGTAGTAGATCCCGGCGAACATGATGAACGCGCTGGCCACCGGCACCGTGAAGGTGATCGGCAGGAGCAGCGCCACGGTCATCGCCGGCCCGATGCCGGGCAGCACGCCGACCAGGGTGCCGAGCGTGACGCCGATGAGCGCGTACATGAGATTGGTCAGCGTGAGCGCGGCGGCGAAGCCGTCGAGCAACAACTGGAAGGAGCTCACAGCACCCCTTCCAGCAGACCGCCCGGCAGCGTCACGCCCAGGCCCATGACGAACAGCAGGTACGTGCCCAGCCCCAGGGCCACCGCGATCACGGCCACCCGCACCAGATGCCTGGCCCCGAGCGACACCGACAGGCCGAAGAACAGCAGGCTCGCGCCGATGACCCAGCCGAGCACGGGCAGCAGCGCGGCGAAGGCCAGGAAGATGCCGCTGACGAGGCCGAGGCTGCGCCAGTCCGTGGGGGCGGCGGCGTCCACGTCCTCGCTCTCCTCGGGGTCGCCCTGGCCGCCGCGCAGCACGTCGATCACGTAGAACAGGCCGATGAGCACCATGGAGCCGCCCACCAGCATGGGGAAGAAACGCGGCCCGAGGCCGAGCTGTGAGGCCGCGGCCGACACGTCGAGCGTGCCGACCACGACGAGCACGCCCAGCGCCAGCACCACGAGCGCCAGCACGAGCTCGGGCCGCCAACGGCCCGCCCGCCGCGCCTCCTGAGGCCGGCGGGCCTTCGGTGGAAGGTCGGACATCAGGAGACGAGTCCCATCTCGGCGATGATCGCCTTGACACGGGCCTGCTCCGCGTCGAGGTAGTAGGCGAACTTCTGCCCGGTCTGGAAGGAGTCGATCCAGCCGTTCTTGGCCACCGCGTCCTTCCACGGCTGCGAGTCGTGCATCTTGGTGACCAGGTCGGTCAGGGCCGTCTTGTCGGCGTCGGAGAGGTCCGCGGGGGCCACGAAGCCGCGCCAGTTGGCCAACTCCACGTTCAGCCCGCCCTCCTTCAGCGTGGGCGCGTCCACGCCGGGCAGCCGCTCGCCGGAGGACACGCCGAGTGCGCGCAGCTTGCCCGACTTCACGTGCTCGGCGAACTCGGAAACGCCCGAGATGCCCGCGCTGACCTTGTTGCCGAGCAGCTCGTTCAGCGCCTCGCCGCCGCCCGAGTGCGCGATGTAGTTGACCAGCTTGGGGTCCACGCCCGCGGCCTTGGCCATCAGGCCGGCCAGGATGTGGTCGGTGCCGCCCGCCGAGCCGCCCGAGATGGACACCTTCGCCGGGTCGGCCTTCCAGGCCGCCACCAGATCGGCCAGCGACTTGTACGGCGACGCGGCCGGCACCACGACGAGTTCGTACTCCTCGGTCAGCTTGGCGATGGGCGTGGTCTCGGCCAGCGTGACCTGCGACTTGTTCTGCTCGATGGCGCCCACCATGACCAGACCCATGGTCATCAGCAGGTTGCCGTTGCCCTTCTCGCCGGCGAGCTGGGCCAGGCCGATCGTGCCGCCGGCGCCGGGCACGTTGTACACCTCGACCTTGCGCTTGGGGTCGGCCGCCTTGAACGCCTGCTCCGCCGTACGGGAGGTCTGGTCCCAGCCGCCTCCCGGCGCGGCCGGGGCCATGATCCGCAAGGTCGCGTTGGCGCTGGTGCCCGTCTGGCCGCAGCCCGTCATCGTGGCGAGGGAGAGTGCCGCGAGGACGGCGAATACGCGCAGGCGCATGATCACTCCTGGGGGGATTTCACGTTTTATGGAACTGGCATGGTGAAGTCCCGATTGTCGCGCGTCGAGGCTTTCCGCGGTTGCCGTCATAGTGGTCGTATTGGTCACGACCCGGACGTGCATGGCGGTCGTGCCGGTCGCGTGCTGGTCGCGACCGGGACGTGACCTCCGTTTGTTTGCATGGGCCGGGTGAGACGCCTGCGTGACGCCTCCCTCGGGACCCAGCTGTTCGCGCTCCAGATGGCGATCGTGCTGCTCGCCGTAGGAGGCACGGGAAGCGTGTGGGCCGACCACACGCGCGACCAGCTCGACTCGCTCTACCAGCAGCGGGCGCTGGCGATCGCCCAGTCGGTGGCTGGGCTGCCGACGGTCCGGGAGGCGTTCGAGCTGGCGCGCCCGGACAGCGTGCTGCAGCCGCTGGCCATGAGTGTCCAGCAGGAGACCGGCGCCGACTACGTGGTGATCGCCAACACCGAGCAGAAGCGCTACGCCCATCCCAACGCCTCGCTGATCGGCAAGCGGCTGTCCACCGACGGCAGCACGGTGCTGCGTACCGGCAGGAGCTGGGTCGGCACGGAGACCGGCACGATCGGCACCACGGTCAGGGGCAAGGCGCCCATCCGCGACGAGTACGGGCAGATCATCGGCCTGGTGTCCGTCGGCGTGCTGGAGACCACGGTCATCCGCCAGGTCGCCGGCACCCTGCCGCCGCTGATCTGGACCGCGCTGGCCGTGCTGCTGGCCGGGCTCGCGCTGGCCGCGCTGATCACCGCGCGGGTGCGCAGGCAGACCTTCGGCCTGGAGCCGCGCGAGATCGCCGCGCTGCTGGAGCAGCGCGAGGGCGTGCTGCACGGCGTCAAGGAGGGCGTGCTCGCGCTCGACCTGGCGGGCAGGGTCACGCTGGTCAACGACGCCGCCCGCGAGCTGCTGGGCACCGTGGGCGAGGACCTGACGCAGATGCCGGTCTCCGAGCGCATGCGCGACGTGCTCGGCGGCGCCGACCCGGGCGAGGACCGCATCGTGCTGCACGGCGAGCGCGTGCTGGTGCTCAACCGCACCCCCGTCTGGGTACGCGGCCGCCACCTCGGCTGGGTGGTCACCCTGCGGGACCGCACCGAGCTGGTCCACCTGGCACGCGAGCTGGACGACAGCAGCAGCGCCACGGAGGCACTGCGGGCCCAGGCGCACGAGTTCGCCAACCGCATGCACACCGTCGTCGGGCTGCTGGAGCTGGGCGAGCACGAGGCGGCCATCACCTTCATCACCCGCACCACGCACGGCGCGTACGCCACCGACCTGCGCGAGCACATCCAGGACCCCACGCTCGCCGCCCTCCTGCTGGCCAAGTCCGCCGAGGCGGCCGAGCGCGGGGCCGAGCTGGTGCTGGCCGAGGACTCCGCGGTGCCCGAGGGCCTGCTCGGCGACCCGCGCGACGCGGTCCTGGTGGTGGGAAACCTGGTCGCCAACGCCATCGACGCCCTCGACGGCGCACAGGGCACGATCGAGGTGTCGGTACGTGCCGACGCGGACGGGCTGCGCGTACGGGTGGGCGACTCGGGCCCCGGCATCGCGCCCGGCCTGGTGGAGGAGGTCTTCAGGGAGGGCTTCACCACCAAGGCTGCCCACTCGGGCCCGCGCGGGCTGGGGCTGGCCCTGACCAGGCAGGTGTGCCTGCGCCGAGGCGGCTGGGTACGCGTACGCAACGCGGGCGGCGCGGTCTTCACCGCCCTGCTCCCGAACGGGGATAAGCCATGATCCAAGTCTTGGTGGTCGACGACGACTTCATGGTCGCCCGCATCCACAGCGGCTACGTCAGCCGCGTGCCGGGCTTCGACGTCGTCTCCGTCGCGCACAGCGGCGCCGAGGCGCTCGCGGCGGCGGCCGAGTTACGGCCCGACCTGGTGCTGCTCGACATCTATCTGCCCGACATGTCGGGCCTGGAGGTGCTCAAGGCACTGCACGACGTGGACGTCCTCATGATCAGCGCCGCCCGCGACGTGCCCACCGTCAGGGAGGCCATGCGCGGCGGCGCGATCAACTACCTCATCAAGCCGTTCACCGCCGTGGCGCTGACCGAGCGCCTGCAGCACTACGCCGACACCCGCAAGCGCCTGACCGCCATCGGCCCCGAGGCCCGCCAGGACGACGTGGACCGCCTTTTCGGCACCTACAAGAGCGCCGCCCCCATGCCGAAAGGGTTGTCCCCGGCCACGTGCGCACTGGTCGCCGATACCCTTCGAGAGGCGGGCCGTGACCTGTCGGCCGCCGAGGCGGCCGAGCTCACGGGCCTGTCGCGGGTGAGCGCCCGCCGCTATCTGGAACACCTGTGCGCGGCGGGTCAGGCCGAGTTCCGGCCGCGTTACGGCACGGCCGGCCGGCCGGAGCATCGCTACCGGTGGCTAGGTTGACACACTTCCGTAGCCATTTCCCGTGACATATGCGGATCCGCGTGCCTTACTGTTGCCTGAGACTTGGCTGCGGACCGGGAGGAGATTGAGGCGTGCGAAACGCCGGACCGATCGAATCACCGACCGACCCGTTCGCCTCGGTGCCAATGCCCACGTCGGCCGTCTCCAGGAAGCCGCGGATCGAAGGTCTGCCCCCGGGCGTCTCCCGGGACATCTTCGGCCCGCCGGAAAAGCAGGAGCCCCGGCCGCAGCAGGGTCCGAGCGCGCAGGGCGGTCCTCCGGGCGGTGCCGGCAACGGTGTCGCCAACGGAGCTGTCAACGGCGCTGCCGGCAAGGGCGCGCTGCCTCCCGTGGCGCCGCCTGCCCAGCCCTGGCCGGTGACCGACAGGCAGCCGGCCCCCGTCCCCGTGTTCGGCGGCCCGCCGGAGCGGCCCGCGCCCTTCGAGCCCGACCCGCCCAGACGCGGCAGGCTGCTGCCCGGCCTGGCCGGACTCGTGCTGGTGCTGGTCGCGCTGGCGTACGTGGTCCCCGCCGTGTTCATGTCGGGCTCGGTGTTACGGGGCACGCGGGTGGCCGGGGTGGACATCGGCGGCCTGACCGTGACGCAGGCGGCCGAGAAGCTGCGCGCCGACCTGGGCGCCAGGCTCAGCAAGCCCGTGGTGGCCGACATCGGCGGCCAGAAGGAGACCATCCAGGCCGACGAGGCCGGGCTCGAACTCGACGTGGTGGGCACCATCGGGCAGGCGCCCAGCGGGTTCCCGACCCCCGAGGAGGTCTGGCAGGGGCTGACCGGCACGACCGAGCTCCAGCCGAAGATCACCGTCGACTCCTCCCAGCTCACCAGGACCGTCGAGGGCCTGGCGGAGAGCGTGGACAAGCCCGCGCAGGAGGGCAGGGTGTTCTTCTCGGGGCTGCAGGCCAAGGCCCGCCAGCCCGAGGACGGCGTGCTGCTCGACCGCGAGGACGCCGTACGCAAGATCACCGGCAGCTTCCTGAGCGGCGGCGGCACGGTGGCGCTCCCGCTGCGGCCCGCCGAGCCCGCGACCACCTCCGAGTCGGTCACCAAGGCGCTGGCCATGGCGAAGGCGGCGGTCGCCGCGCCCCTGACGCTGACGCTCGGCGACAAGCAGGTGCCGGTGCCCCCGGCCATGATCGCGGCCAACCTGACCTTCAACCCCGACGGCGACGGCACGCTGGTGCCCGAGTTCGACGCCAAGAAGGTGCTGGCCTCCGTCGAGAGCAGCCTGGTGGACGCGGCGCAGCAGCCGCGCGACGCCACGTACCAGATCGTGGACGGCAAGCCGGTCCTGGTGCCCGCCAGGTCAGGGCGGGGAGTCAACGACAAGCTGCTGGCCAGGGACGCGGAGAAGGTGTTCCAGGAGGGCGGCGACCGCACGGTCGCGGTCCGGCTGGGCACGGTGGCCCCTGACGTGCAGACCTCGCAGATCCAGGGGCTCGGCATCAGGGAGGCCGTCAGCACCTTCACCTCCTCCTTCGACTGCTGCCAGGCCCGGGTGAAGAACATCCAGCGGATGGCGCAGGAGTTCGACGGCCACATCGTGCGGCCCGGGGCGACGTTCTCGATCAACGACGTGGTCGGGCGGCGGACCGTCGAGGACGGCTACGTCGAGGCCGGGCAGATCGTCGGCGGGCGGATGGTGAACATCGTCGGCGGCGGCGGCTCCCAGTTCGCGACCGCCATGTACAACGCGGCGTACTTCGGCGGGTTCGACGACGTGGAGCACCAGCCGATGGACTACTACGCGCCGCGCTATCCGGCCGGGCGGGACGTCGCGCTGCTCTATCCCGACCTGGACCTGAAGTGGCGCAACGACTCCGACCACGGCGTGCTGATCAAGACCGCCTTCACCGACAGGTCGGTCACGGTCACGTTGTGGAGCACCAAGCGCTACGACAAGATCGAGGCCGTGACGTCGCAGCCGCGCGACCACACGCCGTTCCGGCGGGAGACCAGCTCGTCGCCCGGCTGCCTGCCGACGGTGGGGGAGCAGGGCTTCACGATCGACGTGACGCGGGTGTTCCAGAAGGACGGCAAGGTGGTCAAGCGGGACAAGAAGCTGACCACCAAGTACCGCCCGCAGGCCCAGGTGGCCTGCACCGGCGCGACCGGCTGAGAAACCCTCGCCCCGGGCCGGTCGCCGGCTCGGGGCCCGGTCGGGACGGGGCGACTGCGCTGAGAAGCCCTCGCCCCGGCCCGGTCAGGACGGGGTGACGGCGCTGAGAAGCCTCGCCCCGGCCCGATCAGGACGGCGCCCCGGCCCGGTCAGGACGGCGCCCCGGCCCGATCAGGATGGGGTGACCGCCATGATGCGGTCGTCGCCGTCATTGGGGGAGCCGCGGCCGTCCTTGTTGCTCGTGCCGACCCAGAGCGTGCCGTCCGCCGCCGCCGTGACCGCGCGCAGCCGCCCGTACCGGTCGCCGAAATGGGACACCGGCGTGCCCGCCGAGCCGTCGTCGCCGAGCGGGATCTGCCACAGCCGCGCCCCGCGCAGCGCGCCGACCCACAACGAGCCGTCCGCGTAGGCCATGCCGGAGGGCGACGCCTCGGCGGTGGACCAGGTGAGGATGGGGTTGACGTAACGCTGGTCGTCACCGCGGCCCTCGACCTCCGGCCAGCCGTAGTTGGCCCCGGCCCGGATCAGGTTGACCTCGTCGTAGGCGTTCGCGCCGAACTCCGAGGCGTAGAGCCGGTTCGAGTCGTCCCACGCCAGGCCCTGTACGTTGCGGTGGCCGTAGCTGTAGACCAGCGTGCCGAACGGGTTGCCGGGCGCGGGCGCGCCGTCTACGGTCATGCGCAGGATCTTGCCGCCGAGCGAGTCGCGCTGCTGGGCCATGTCGCGGTCGCCGACCTCGCCCGTGGTGGCGTACAGGTAGCCGTCGGGGCCGAACGCGAGCCGTCCGCCGTTGTGGATGCCGCCCTTCGGGATGTTCTGGACGAGGAGCTGCTGATCGGTCAGGGCGTCCCCGGCGAGCCGGTAGCGGACGATCCGGTTGTCCAGCTCCGCGGTGTAGTAAAGGAAGATTTGCTCATCCTTGACCGCGATCCCCATCAGGCCGCCCTCCCCGTCGGGCCGCGCGTCCTCGATCTTGGCCAGCTCCTTCACCTCGCCGGCCCTGCTGACCCGCAGCACGCGGGCCGTGTCCCGCTCGGTCACCAGCGCGTCGCCGCCGGGCCCCGGCAGGAACGCGATCGCCCACGGGACGGCCAGCCCGGTCACCACGTCCCGCGGGGCGCCGGGCGCGGACCCCGCCGACACGGCCGCCGTGGGGAGGACCTCTCCGCCACGGCTGGAACACGCCGTGAGCGCGGCCAGTAGCATGATCGTCAAGAGCTTCCTCATGTGTTCCATACTGACCCCTAAGCCGTAGGGTTCTCGGCATGAAGACCTGGGTTCCGTCCGATTCGGCGGCTGATGTTCTGTCTGACCTTCCTGGCGTTGAATGCGTCGTCTATGACGGCACGTCATCGATGCCGGATGGGGTGGCGGATGTGGAAGTGTGGATCCCGCCGCTGGTGACCGCGCCCGACGTGCCGGGGACCCTGGCGGCGATGCGCTCGTTGCGGCTGGTGCAGACCGTGACCGCGGGGGTGGAGCCGTACCGGCCGCATCTGCCCGAGGGCGCGCAGTTGTGCAACGCGCGCGGCGTGCACGACGCCGGCACCGCCGAGTGGGTGGTGGGCGCCATGGTCGCGGTGCTCAGGGAGTTCCCGGGTTTCGTGGACGCGCAGCGCAGGGGCGAGTGGACCTACCACCACACCGACGTGCTGGCCGACTCGACCGTGCTCATCGTCGGTTACGGCTCCATCGGCGCCGCGCTCGAAAGGCGGCTCGGCGGGTTCGAGGTGGACGTCGTACGGGTGGCCAGGAGCGCACGCGACGGCGTGCACGCCATGGACGAGCTGCCCGCGCTGCTGCCCGGGGCCGACGTGGTCGTGCTGCTCGTGCCGGCCACCGCCGACACCGCGGGGATGGTGGACGCCGCGTTCCTGGCGCGCATGAAGGACGGCGCGCTGCTCGTCAACGCCGCCAGGGGCGGGATCGTCGACACCGACGCGCTGGTGGCCGAGCTCAAGACCGGCAGGCTGCGCGCCGCGCTCGACGTTACCGCGCCCGAGCCGCTGCCCGAGGGCCACCCGCTCTGGAGCGCTCCCGGCCTGCTGATCACCCCGCACGTCGCGGGCAGCACCCCCGCGTCGGAGAGGCGTCTGCTGCGTCTCCTGCGCGCCCAGCTTGAGCGCTATCTTGCCGGAGAACCCCTGGACAACGTCATTACGGACGCGTACTGAGAGGATCCCGGAACGTGGCTGGTCCGTGACCTTCGGTGCGTACGGTTGCGTTTGCAGGGAGTTCCTGACTCACTGTCAAGGAACTCTTGGCGGCAATTGGTCTGTCTGGTTATCAGATCGGTGACGACATCGCCGTTGTCACCACCCGCGCACCCACGACAGCACACACTGGCGAAGTGATCGACCGGGCTTCGGCGGTCATACGTGCATAGTTCGAGACGGGATGGGCAACGACTGTGATCCGCTGGCGTGATCCACGGGTGCCGCCGGCCGCCGCGGCAGCGGCAGGCGCGGCGATCTTCGCCGTCGTCCTCCTGACGGGAAGCCCGGCCCCGGTCACGGGAGCGATCGCCGGAGCGCTCGCGGCGCTGGTCGCCGCCTCCTCCTTGCTGATCGCCTCGGTGCGGCAGGCCGCCGTGCCCCGCCCGACGGCGATGGGCGCGCGCTGGATGGGCGGCGGCGTCGTCATCTGGGCCGCCGGGGTGGCGCTCGGGTCGGTCGCCGAGAGCTTCGTGGTCAGCTTCGCCGATCTGTTCATGCTGGTCGGCACCGTCGTCACGGCGGGCGGCGCGCTGATCGCCGCCGACCGGAGGTTCCCGGCCAGAGTCGCCTTACGGCATATCACCGACGCCTACCTCTGCACCGCCTCCCTGTTCCTGATCGGCTGGGTGGTGGCGCTGCGCCACGTCTACGCCGACGCGGCCGACCCCGCCGCGTTCACGCTGGTCATGTTGCCGCCGCTGATCGCGCTGCTGGTGACGTGCGCGGTGGTCCCCTCGGTGCTCACCAGCAAGTCCTCCTCGTGGCTGCTGGCCCTGGCCGGGGTGGCCGCGCTGGGCACCATGACCGTGGCGGGGCTGGCGGGGGCGGTGGCGCGGCTGCTCGACGCCGAGCCACAGCTCTGGGCCGTCATGCTCGCCCCCGTCGCCTTCCTGCTGCTGGCGGCCATCCCGTGGGGGCCGCGGCTCAGGGCGTTGGGCCGGCCCGCGATCGCTCCCGTGATCGCGCTGGTGCCGCTGGCGATGGTCGCCGTGGCGGCCTGCACGCTGCTCGCCCACCAGGCGGGCGGCCGGGCCGGGCCGCCCATCACCGGCGTCGTGGTGGTCGCGGTCTCCGTGGTGCTGCTCCTGCTGGTACGCCTGTTCGCGGTCTCGGCGGCCAACGTGCGCCTGCGCGGCCTGGTCAAGCTGGGCGAGCGGCAACTGCGCGAGCTGGCGGAGAGCACCGGCGACGTGGTGTTCATCTGCGACTACGAGGGCGTCGTGCGCGAGATCGGCGCCGGGGTCGAGGTCACCTACGGCTACCCCCAGAAAGAGCTGGTCGGCGGGTCGATCTTCGACTACATCCACCCGGAGGACGTGCCGGGCATCCGGGTCGCCATGCGCGCCATGACCATCGAGGCCGGGCAGTACGGCGAGGAGAACGCCGCGCCCGGCGCCTGCCTGATCGCCTGCCGCGTACGCGCGGCGGACGGCACCTGGCGCCCCACCGAGTCCGTGGCCACCCGCCACGCCGGCGGCGACGACCTCATGCTCGTCACGACCAGGGACATCAGCGACGAGGAGGCCCTGCGCAACCAGGTCGCCCACCTGACCTTCCACGACGGCATCACCGGCCTGCCCAACCGCGCCTACTTCGAGGAGCGCACCCGCGAGGTGCTGTCCGGCCGCACCGCGGGCAACGTGGCGGTCATCTTCCTCGACCTCGACGGGTTCACCTCGGTCAACGACTCGGTGGGGCACGCCAGCGGCGACTACCTGCTCGGGCAGGCCGCGCGCAGGCTGCGCGGGGCCGTGGGCGCCGACGACACGCTGGCCCGATGGGGCGGCGACGAGTTCGCCGTGCTCGTGGAGACCGGCGGCGAGGCGCAGCTCGCGGTGGATCTGGCCGAGCGGCTGGTCGGCGCGGTCTCGCAGGAGCCGTTCCGGGTGGCCGACCGCGACGTGGCGCTCACCGCGAGCGTGGGCGTGGCCTTCGCCGAGGACGACGTGCCCGCGGGCGACCTCATGCGCAACGCCGACGTGGCCATGGCCCGCTCCAAGGAGCTGGGCGGGCGCCGGGTGGAGGTGTTCGCCGCGCAGATGCACGCCGACGTCGTACGCCGCCTGGAGCTGGCCGCCGACCTGCAGCGGGCACTGATCGAGCAGCAGTTCGCGATCGAGTACCAGCCGGTGGTCGA
Organism: Nonomuraea sp. NPDC050404; assembly: GCF_040655495.1. Lineage (NCBI taxonomy): Bacteria > Bacillati > Actinomycetota > Actinomycetes > Streptosporangiales > Streptosporangiaceae > Nonomuraea > Nonomuraea sp. NPDC050404. The sequence continues at coordinate 583,465 of NZ_JBFAKB010000006.1, read as the reverse complement.
CCTGGCCACCTCGCGCGTCACCGCGGTCGAGGCCCTGGTGCGGTGGTGGCGCGGGTCGGTGTTCGTGCCGCCGGAGCAATTCCTCGGCCCGGCCGAGGACACCGGGCTGATCGTGCCGCTGAGCGAGTGGATCCTGCGCGAGTCGTGCCGCGAGGTGGCCGCCTGGCGGGCCTCCTCCTGGGACATCGGGCTGTCGCTGAACCTGTCGGCGCGCCAGATCATGGCGCCCAGGTTCGTCGAGACCGTGGAGGAGGCGCTGACCGAGAGCGGGCTGCCCGCCGCCTCGCTGACCCTCGAAGTCATCGAGGAGATGCTGGTCGAGGACGCGGAGGAGACGATCAAGCGGCTCTCGGAGCTGCGGGCGCTCGGCGTGCGGCTGGCGATCGACGACTTCGGCACCGGCTACGCCTCGCTGGCGTTCCTGCGCCAGCTTCCGGTGGACATGATCAAGATCGATCCGTCCTTCGTGTCGGGGCTGGGCAAGGACGACACGCTGACGCTGCTCACGCGTACGATCGTGCGGCTCGGGCACGATCTCGGGCTCATCGTGGTGGCCGAGGGGATCGAACGTCCCGAGCAGCTCGACCTGCTCAAGCGGATGGGCTGCACGCGGGGGCAGGGCTTCCTGGTGGCGCGGCCGATGGCGGCGCGCGGAGTCGACTCGCTGATGCGTACGAGTCTCACTGTTTGAGACTTGTGTCCACCAAGTTGACACTGGGGCGTTCGGAGCGGCTATGGTGTAAGCCATGCTTCGCAGTGAGATTCTCGTAGTACTTCGCCGGCGCGCAGGCCGATAGCGAAGCACGACGACCTGCGCGCCGCCCCAGCCCCGCCATCGGTGGGACGGGGCATTTTTTATGTCCTTAAGCGAGTAGCCACGCAAGGAACGAGCCGATGACCGAACGGATGACAGGTGCACAGGCCCTGGTCAGGGCGCTGGAGCATGTTGGAGTCGACACAGTGTTCGGGATCCCGGGCGGTGCCATTCTGCCGGCCTACGATCCTCTCTACGACTCGACCAAGGTCCGGCACGTGCTCGTACGGCACGAGCAGGGCGCGGGGCACGCGGCCGAGGGTTATGCGCAGGCCACGGGCAAGGTCGGCGTCTGCATGGCGACCAGCGGCCCCGGTGCCACGAACCTGGTGACGCCGATCGCCGACGCGTACATGGACTCGGTGCCGATCGTGGCGATCACGGGGCAGGTGGCCAGCGCGGCGATCGGCACGGACGCCTTCCAGGAAGCCGACATCTCCGGCATCACCATGCCGATCACGAAGCACAACTTCCTGGTCACCGATCCCGCGGACATCCCCCGTACGATCATGGAGGCCTTCCACATCGCGGGCACCGGCCGGCCGGGGCCGGTCCTGGTGGACATTTCCAAGGACGCGCTGCAGTCCGAGATGACGTTCTCGTGGCCGCCCACCATGCAACTCCCGGGTTACCGCCCGGTCACCAGGCCGCACTCCAAGCAGATCCGCGAGGCCGCCAAGCTGATCGCCGAGGCCCGGCGGCCGATCCTGTACGTCGGCGGCGGCGTCCACAAGGCGCGCGCGTCGGCCGAACTGCTGGAGCTGGCCGAGCTGACGAACATCCCGGTCATCACCACCCTGATGGCGCGCGGCACGTTCCCCGACAGCCACCCGCAGCACATGGGCATGCCGGGCATGCACGGCAGCGTGTCGGCCGTCGGCGCGCTGCAGAAGTCCGACCTGATCATCGGCCTGGGCGTGCGCTTCGACGACCGGGTGACCGGCCAGCTGTCGTCGTTCGCCCCGCACGCCAAGGTCGTGCACGCCGACATCGACCCGGCGGAGATCTCCAAGAACCGCCACGCCGACGTGCCGATCGTGGGCGACTGCAAGGAGGTCATCAGCGACCTCATCTCCGTCATCCGGAACCTGGACCAGAAGGGCGACTACACCGACTGGTGGACGGCGCTCAACGGGTACAAGCGGACCTATCCGCTGGGTTACGAGGAGTTCGAGGACGGCTCGCTGGCCCCGCAGTACGTCATGGAGCGGCTGAGCGCGATCGCCGGTCCCGACACGTACTACGTGGCCGGGGTCGGCCAGCACCAGATGTGGGCCTCGCAGTTCATCGGCTACGAGAACCCCGGCACCTTCATCAACTCCGGCGGTCTGGGCACGATGGGCTTCGCCGTCCCGGCCGCGATGGGCGCCAAGATGGGCCGCCCCGACTCCACCGTGTGGGCCATCGACGGCGACGGCTGCTTCCAGATGACCAACCAGGAACTGGCCACCTGCGCCCTGGAGGGCGTGCCGGTCAAGATCGCGGTCATCAACAACGGTAATCTCGGCATGGTCCGCCAGTGGCAGACGCTGTTCTACGACCAGCGCTACTCCAACACCGACCTGCAGACGACGCGCCGGATCCCGGACTTCGTCAAGCTGGCCGAGGCCTATGGTTGTGTGGGCCTGCGGTGCGAGCGCGCCGAGGACGTGGACGCCGTGATCAAGAAGGCCATGGAGATCAACGACGTGCCTGTCGTGGTCGACTTCGTCGTCCACCAGGACGCCATGGTCTGGCCCATGGTCCCGGCGGGCACCAGCAACGACGACATCAAGATCGCCCGTGACATGGCACCGAAGTGGGAGAACGAGGATGAGTAGACACACGCTGTCGGTGCTTGTCGAGAACAGGCCCGGTGTCCTGGCGCGCGTGTCGGCGCTGTTCAGCCGTAGGGGGTTCAACATCGACTCCCTGGCCGTCGGGCCCACCGAGCACGACGACATCTCCCGCATGACGATCGTGGTCAGCGTGGAGGAACTGCCGCTGGAGCAGGTCACCAAACAGCTCAACAAGCTGGTGAACGTGCTCAAGATCGTCGAGCTGGACCCGTCCCAGTCCGTGCAGCGCGAGCTGATGCTGATCAAGGTCAAGGCCGACTCCGAGAGTCGCTCGCACGTGCTGGAGCTCGTCAACCTCTTCCGCGCCCGCTGCGTGGACGTGGCGGCCGACGCCGTGACCATCGAGGTCACCGGCACTCCCGACAAGCTCGACGCCTTCGTCAAGGTGCTTGAGCCGTTCGGGATCAAGGAACTCGTCCAATCGGGCATGGTGGCCATCGGCCGCGGTGCCCGCTCCATCACCGACCGGTCCCTCAGGGCACTGGACCGTACCGCCTGAAAGGTTTTGAGCAAGTGACCGATATTTTCTACGACGACCAGGCCGACCTGTCGATCATTCAGGGACGCCACGTGGCCGTGCTGGGGTACGGCAGCCAGGGCCACGCCCACGCGCTCTCCCTGCGTGACTCCGGCGTGGACGTGCGCGTCGGCCTGCCCGAGGGCTCCAAGAGCCGCGAGAAGGCCGAGAACGACGGCCTGCGCGTGGTCACCCCGGGCGAGGCCGTCGAGGAGGCCAACCTCACGATGATCCTGGCGCCGGACCACATCCAGCGCCACCTGTACGCCGAGCACGTGGCCCCCAACCTGGTCGAGGGCGACGCGCTGTTCTTCGGTCACGGCCTGAACATCCGCTACGGCCTCATCGAGGCCCCCGAGGGCGTCGACGTCTGCATGGTCGCCCCCAAGGGCCCTGGCCACCTCGTGCGCCGCCAGTTCGAGGCCGGTCGCGGCGTGCCGTGTCTCGTGGCCGTCGAGAAGGACGCCTCGGGCAAGGCGCTCGACCTCGCGCTCTCCTACGCCAAGGGCATCGGCGGCACCCGCGCGGGGGCGCTGAAGACCACGTTCAAGGAGGAGACCGAGACCGACCTGTTCGGTGAGCAGGCCGTGCTCTGCGGCGGCGTCTCCGAGCTCATCAAGGCGGGCTTCGACACCCTCATCGAGGCGGGCTACCAGCCCGAGGTCGCCTACTTCGAGTGCCTGCACGAGATGAAGCTCATCGTCGACCTCATGTACGAGGGCGGCATCTCCAAGATGTACTGGTCGGTCTCCGACACGGCCGAGTACGGCGGCTACACCCGCGGCCCGCGCGTCGTCAACGACGAGACCCGTCAGGAGATGCGCCGCATCCTCGGTGAGATCCAGGACGGCACCTTCGCCCGGCAGCTCGTCGAGGAGTTCGACAGCGGCCAGAAGGAGTTCCAGCGTCACCGTGACGAGCTGGCCGAGGACGCCATCGAGAAGACCGGCGCCAAGCTCCGTCCGATGATGAGCTGGCTCAAGGCCTGACGAATGACGGGCCCGATCGGGGCCTGACCGGCATCGCGCTGCGGCGGGTGGGGGGTTTCCCCCGCCCGCCGTTTGCTTTGCCCGGAGGTCCCTACTGCGAGGTATGGTTTTCATATGTCAGCAATTCCTTTCACCTGTCACGGAGGACGCCATGACGATGAAGGCCATCCGCTACCACGCTTACGGCCCGCCTGACGTCATCGAGCTCCAGGACGTCGGCAGGCCCGAGGCAGGAGACGGCGACGTGCTCGTCCGCGTACGCGCTGCCTGCGTCAACCCGGGCGACCTGCACCTGCTCAGGGGCAGCCCGTACATCCTGCGGGCTGTCTCCGGGCTCACCCGGCCCAAATCCCCGATGCTGGGCAACGACTTCGCCGGGGAGGTCGAGGCGGTCGGCAAGGGCGTCACCCGGTTCCGGCCCGGCGACGAGGTCTACGGCTGTCACGCCGGCGCGTTCGCCGAGTACGTCACCGTGCCGGAGGGCGGCCCGATCGCCCGCAAGCCGGCCGACCTGACGTTCGAGCAGGCCGCGGCCGTGCCCACGTCGGCGCTCACCGCCCTGCAGGCCCTGCGCGACAAGGCGCGCGTCAAGGCGGGGCAGAAGGTGCTGGTCAACGGCGCGTCCGGCGGGATCGGCACGTTCGCGGTGCAACTCGCCAGGTCGTACGGGGCGGAGGTGACGGGCGTGTGCGGCAGCGGGAACGCCGAACTGGTGCGCTCGCTCGGCGCCGGCCACGTCATCGACTACGCCAAGGAGGACTTCACCCGCGGCCGGTACGACGTCATCCTCGACAACGTGGGCAACCGCTCGGTGGCGGACTGCCGGCGCGCGCTCACCCCCGGCGGGACGCTCATCCCCAACAGCGGTTCCGGGGGCCGCTGGGTCGGCCCGATGGGCCGGATCATCAGGCTGAAGGCCATGGAGAGGTTCGTCGGCCAGAGGTTCCCGAACTTCGTGACCCGCGAGAACGCCGACGACCTCGCCACCCTGGCCGCACTGCTGGAAGACGGCACGCTGCGGCCGGTCATCGACCGCGTCCACCCGCTGAGCGAGGTGCCCGAGGCCATGGCGTACGCCGAACGGCGGCACGCCAAGGGCAAGGTCGTCATAATCATTTGAACGCCGGGGGGCGCGATGTGATCATGTCGAACTGTGACCGACACGAAGCTGGTGCTGGAGCTCTTCGACGATCTGGCCACCGACTATGACCGGCACCTTCCCTTCTTCGCGACGTACGGCCGCGAGCTCGTGAACTGGTGCGGGCTCCGGCCGGGACAGCGCGTCCTCGACCTCGCGGCCGGCCGCGGCGCCATCGCGGGCCCCGCCGCCTCGGCGGTCGGAACGAGGGGCACGGTCCTGGCGATCGACAACGCGCCCGGCATGCTCCGCACCCTGGAGGCCGACCTCGGCCACCTGCCGCAGCTGTCCACCCAGGTCATGGACGCCCACCACCTCGACCTGCCCAACGCCTCCTTCGACGTCGTGACCTGCGGCTTCACCATGCATTTCCTCGACGACCCGGCCCAGGCCCTCGCCGGGGCACACCGGGTGCTGGTCCCCGGCGGCCTGCTGGCCTTCTCGGGCCCCGGCCCGGCCCCGAGAGACGAGCGGTGGGAGTTCATGGGCCAGGCCGTCAAGGAGATGTCCGAACGGCCGGGCAGGAAGCCCGACCCGTTCACCCCGCCGGCCCGGCCGCTGCCGGAGTTGTGCGCGGAGGCCGGGTTCGCGGAGATCGAGGAGCGCGTCGTGCAGAAGACGTTCGAGCTGCGCGACCCGCAGCACTACTGGGACTGGAACATGTCCCACGGGTTCAGGGGGTTCGTGGAGTCGCTCGGCCCCGAACTGGCCGAGGAGTTCCGCGCAAAGGTGTTCGAGGGGCTGGCCCGGCTGCACGCCGACGGCGGCATCGTCATGCGCTCCGCCGCCGCCTTCTACCGCATGCGCCGCCCATGAGCTGCGTCTTCTGCCGGATCGTCAGCGGCGAGGAGCCCTCGCAGACCATCCACCAGGACGAGCACGCCATCGCCTTCCTCAACCTCGCCCAGGCCACCCGGGGCCACACGCTGGTCGTCCCGCGAGCCCATCACCGGGACCTGGCAGACATCCCCGTGGAGGTGGCGGCGCAGGTCATGGGGACCGCCGTCGAGGTGTCGCGGCGGCTCGCCGGTGCGCTGCGGGCCCCGGGCGTGAACCTCTGGCACGCCAGCGGCGAGACCGCGTGGCAGAGCGTGTTCCACTTCCATCTCCACGTCGTGCCCCGCTTCGAGCTCACCGACCTCACGCCGCCGTGGACGGAGGTCGAGCATCCGGTCGAGTCGCTTACCGGGCTGGCCGGGGAGATTCGCGCCTGGCCGTGACGAGCACGGCGGCCGCCGTCAGGGTCAGTGCGGCGGTCTGCAGGGCGAGTTGTGCGCCGTAGTTGCTCGCAGGAGCAGGGATGAGCAGGTTGACGTAGACGGCGGTGTGCACGCCCACCGGCATCCACACCGCGCCCGTACGCTCCCGGCAAGCTCCGCACAGCAGCCCCATCGCGGTGGCCTGCACCATGAACAGCAGCTTCTCCCCGATTCCGGACGCCGGGCTCTGGGACAGGATGTGCAGCGCGCCGAACGAGAGCGTGGTGACCGCGAGCACGCCGTTCGGGCCGAGGCGGTCGGTGAGCACGTCGTACAGGTGGCCGCGGTACAGCACCTCCTCGGGGAGGGCGGCCCGCAGCACGATGAGGGCGAGGCCGAGGAGCAGGATGGCGGGCGGCCGGGGCTCAGGCGGGGCCCAGGTCGCCGCGCCCGCCCAGACGGAGACGGCGTTCGCGGCGAGGAGCGGGAGCAGTCCCGCCGCCAGGCCGAGCAGCACCTGGGGGAGCGCCCACCACGTACGGGTGAGCCCCAGGCCGGACCATGGGCGGCCGGTCCAGCGTCGGTAGGCGTACAGCAGCCCGAACACGACCACGGTCGTCAGCGGCGGGGACAGCCAGCCCGCGACGCTCTCGGGCAGGGCACGGGAGATCGTCGTCACTGCGATCATCGTCGCGACGAACATCGCGATCGTGATCAGGACGGCACCCAGGATTCGCATGTCCGCAGACGCTAGGCGCAGGGCCGGCGCGGTCGCATCGAGCCGGGGATAGAGCCGGGCCATGACCGAAGTCATGGTGCCCGTGGTGGGATGCCGGGCGACGGCGCGGGCGCGTAAGGTCCGAAGGTGTGAAATTTCGGTACACGGGGGGCTTGGCAAGGACGTCCGCGTGCCACCGGCGCGGGTCGCGGCAGGCCGGGCTTCTCACCGCGGGCCAGACCGGATTGCTCACGGCGACGTTCTGGGCCCTGTACGCGGTCATCCTGCCCGCCGGTCTCACCTCCGCGAACGGCCGCGCCGAGCCCGCGCTGTTCATCGGCATGATGGCCCTGCTGGCCGCACTCTGGGCGGTCATGCCGGTCGCCCGCGACGCCCCCGCCCCGCGCAAGCTGGCCGCCCCCGCGATGCTGCTGGTCCTGCTGCCCATCGGCCAGTTCGCCGGCGGCCTGCACTCGCCCATGATCCTGGTCACCATGGTGCACGTGGCCTTCCTGTACGGCATGCGCGCCGCCATCGCCATCGTGTCCTGCTACGTCGTGGCCATGGGCGCGGCCATCGTCGTACTGTCCGGCGGCGACTGGCTCGCGATGACCGACCAGGTCGTGCTCCTGGTGCTGTTCGCGGTCTTCTCCCTGGCCATGGCGGCCGCGCTGCTGGAGGCGGGACGGCAGCGGGAGGCGGCCCAGCGGCTGATCGAGCGCATCAGGGAGCTGGCCGTGGCCGAGGAGCGCGCCCGGATGGCCAGGGACATGCACGACTCGATCGGCCACCACCTCACCCTGATCAAGATGAACCTGGAGAACGCGGAGCGGCGGCCCGCCGAGGTCTGGGCGGAGGTCGGGCAGGCCAAGGAGCTGACCATGCAGGCGCTGGCCGAGTCGCGGCGGTGGGTACGCGCCCTGCGGCCGCTCGCGCTGGAGGACGGGCAGTTCGGCAGCCGCGCGCTGGAACGGCTGGCCCGCTCCTTCGACGGTACGGGGGTCGAGGTCGGGTTCCAGGTGGAGGGACCGGAGCGGCGCATCGACCCGGACTCGGAGCTGGTGCTCTACCGGGTGCTGCAGGAAGGGCTGACCAACGTGCTGCGGCACGCGGAGGCCCGCCGGGTGCGGGCGCGGCTGGCCTACGGCGCGGACCGGGTGGTGCTGACGATCGGCGACGACGGCAGGGGAGCGGCGGATCCGGCGGGGTTCGGGTTGTCGTCGCTGGCCGAGCGGGTACGCGGCCTGGGCGGCAACTTCCGCGCGGGCAACGCCGAGGAGGGCGGCTTTGAACTGCGCGCCGAGGTCCCGGCGGTGCGGGCGTGACGCCGGAGCGGGGTCGGGAGGCAGAGGAAGCGGGCGTGACGCCGGAGCGGGGTCGGGAGGCAGAGGAAGCGGGCGTGACGCCGGAGCCGGGTCTGGACGCGGAGGGGGCGGGCGCAGAGGCGGTGATCAGAATTCTGCTTGTGGATGATCAGGACCTGATGCGCCAGGGGCTGCGCAAGCTGCTGGAGGTCGAGGACGGGATCGAGGTGGTGGGGGAGGCGGCCGACGGAGGGCAGGCGCTGGCGGCCGTGCCGGGGTGCGCCCCGGACGTCGTGCTGGTGGACGCCCGGATGCCGCGCATGGACGGCGTGGAACTGGTCGCCCGGCTGACGGCCGAGTATCCGGGAGTGGTGGCGCTGGTGCTCAGCACGTTCGAGGAGGACGAGTACATCTTCGGCGCCCTGCGCGCGGGCGCCCGCGGCTACCTGCTGAAGGACTGCTCGCCCGAGGAACTGGTCGCGGGCATCAGGAAGGCGCACGAGGGGGAGACCGTGCTCGACGGGCCCGTGGCCGCGCGCCTGGTGGCCGAACTGCGCAAATGGCCGGGGACGGAAGGGCGGCCGGACGCGGGCGGCCCCACGAGGCCGGGGGAGTCGCTGTCGGCCAGGGAGCTCGAAGTGGCGCGGATGATCGCCGTGGGCGCGACGAACAGGGAGATCGCCGCCCGGCTGTTCATCACCGAGGGGACGGTGAAGAACCACGTCTCCAGCATGCTGCGCAAGCTGAGGCTGCGCGACCGTACGCAGCTCGCGCTGCACCTGCGCGACCCGGGTTGGTGATCGAGTCCGACTCCGCCATGTCGCCGTGACTATGATCCGTGATAATAATACCGGTATAGTTATCGACGAGGAGGGGCCGTGATCGAGCTCAAGTCCGCTGGTGAGATCTCCGCGATGCGGGAGTCGGGCAAAGTCGTCGCCGCCGTGCACGCCGCGGTGCGGGACCGGGCCGCCGTGGGGGTGTCGCTCAAGGAGCTGGACGAGGTGGCCAGGACGGTCATCGAGGAGGCCGGGGCGGGGGCGTCGTTCTTCGGCTACCACCCGTCGTTCGGGGCGATGCCGTACCCGGGAGTGATCTGCACCTCGGTCAACGGGGTCATGCTGCACGGGCTGCCGTCGCCGTACCGGCTGCGCGACGGCGACCTGATCAGCGTGGACTGCGGCGCGTTCATCGACGGGTGGCACGCCGACGGAACGGTCAGCTTCACGATCGGGCACGCCCGCGCGGAGGACCTCAAGCTGATCAGGGTCGCGGAGGAGACGCTCGCGGCGGGCATCGAGGCGGCGGTGCCCGGCGGCCGGATGGGGGACATCGGGCACGCGATGTCCACCGTCGGGCGCGGCGCGGGCTACGGCATGCAGAACGACTTCGGCGGCCACGGCATCGGCCGGGCCATGCACGAGTCGCCGTTCGTGCCGAACGAGGCGCCCAGGGGGCGCGGGCTGCGGCTGCGGCCGGGGCTGGTGATCGCGATCGAGCCCAGCCTGATGGCCGGGGGCGGCGACGAGTACCGGATGGACTCCGACGGCTGGTCGGTGTGCTCGGCCGACGACAGCAGGAGCGTGCACGTCGAGCACACCGTGGCCATCACCGAGGACGGCCCGGTCATTCTCACGCTGCCCTAGGCCGTACGGCGACACGCGTCATGGTCATGAACCGGCCAGGATGGGGTCGGTCGTGCTTCACCTGCGCGCACCTATGCGACAAGTAGCGGAGATCTTCGTATCTGTTTTCTCTGCCACGGCATTTGCGCAGGTCAAGAGCGAAAATGTGGGTGTTTGTCGAACTTGGACAGAGGGCAGATCTTCCCCCGATAGCTACGGAGAGTAGTCGAGAGGTATCAGGGGGAACACATGTATAGAAACGGACTCGTCCTCGCCGGGCTCGTCGGCGGGATGGTCATGTTCGGGGGCACCGCGCTCGCCGCCGCGCCCAGCGTCACCGCCGAGTCGCGCATCCTGCCCGGTCCCAACCACGGCAAGGACGATGGCACGGAGTGGGACTTCGGCGAGTGGAACAACTTCGGTGAGGACAACGACATCCTCGACCTCGACCTCCTGAACGAGCTGCTCAGCAGCGTCCTCAGCGGCTGACGAGACGTCCAGATGGGGCCCGTCCCTTCGGGGGCGGGCCCCATCAGGGCGTCCAGGGGGCTGCGAGGTGCGGCTACCCTCTTGACCTTGTACGGATAGTAGTCAACTGTTAACGCTTCGCCAGTGCCGGCCGCTACCGCGTCAACTGCAACGGGCAGACCCACCAGCGACTCCTGATCTTCTCACCCGGCAACGACGTCATCCGCACCGGAGACTCGATCGAGGTCACGGTCAGGCTCGCCAGGATCGTCAACAACCAACCGGAGTGGGTGGCCGAGGACACCAGGACGCTCACCGTGACAGAGGTGGCCGTCTGAACCGGCCCGCGCCCACGCGAGCCGTCCGAACCGGCCCGCGCCTACAGGAGCCGTCCGAACCGGCCCGCGCCTACAGGAGCCGTCTGAACCGGCCCGCGGCTACGGGAGGTCGTAGGTGAAGGACGCCTCGAAGGAGTGGCGCGCGATCCGGTCAAGCTGGTCGTCGCTCATCCCCAGCTCCCGCCCCAGCGCCGCGTAGTTGTCCTCCACGTAGCCGCCGAAGTAGGCGGGGTCGTCGGAGTTGACGGTCACGACCAGTCCTTCGTCCAGCATCGCGGGCAGGATGTGGTCGCGCAGGGACGGCACCGCGCGCAGCCGTACGTTCGACAGCGGGCACACGGTCAGCGGGATGCGCTCGGCCCGCAGCCGGGCCACGAGCTGCGGATCCTCCATCGCCCTGATGCCGTGGTCCACCCGCTCCACGCGCAGGATGTCCAGCGCCTCCCACACGTAGTCGGGCCCGCCCTCCTCGCCCGCGTGCGCCACCCGGCGCAGCCCCTCGGCGGCGGCCATCTCGAAGACCCGCCGGAACAGTGACGGCGGATACCCCACCTCCGCCGAGTCCAGCCCCACCCCGATGAACTGCTCCCGGTACGGCAGCGCCGCCCGCAGCACCTGCTCGGCCTCCTCCGCGCCCCGATCACGCAGGAAGCACAGGATCAGCGCGGCCGACACACCACCGTCCTTGAGCGCCGCCGACAACCCGCCGAACACCACCTCCAGCGGCACGCCCCTGCTCAGGTGCGCCTGCGGGTCGAAGAAGATCTCCGCGTGCCGCACCCCCTGCGCGGCGGCCCGCCGCAGGTAGGCGGCGGCCAGGTCGTAGAAGTCCTGTTCGGTACGGAGGACCGCCATGTTCTCGTAGTACACGTCCAGGAACGACTGCAGGTTCGCGAAGGAGTACCGCGCGCGGATGGCCTCCACGTCGAAGGTGGGCAGGTCGATCCGGTTACGCCGGGCCAGCTCGACGACGAGCTCGGGCTCCAGGGTGCCCTCGATGTGCAGGTGGAGTTCCGCTTTGGGACGCATGGCAACGAGTAAACCCGACCACGGGGTGCGCGGGCATTGTGCGAACCTCTGAAGTCTTCCGTCCTGAGCTGGCATAACATCAGATTTCATGAGGCTGTCGGAGCTGCTCGCCCGCGAGGACCTACGGCTGACGCTGGTGACGGGCGCGGACGGGCTCGAACGGGAGGTACGGCGCGCGTACCCGACGGATCTGCCCGACCCCCGCCGCTACCTGCGCTCCGGCGATCTCGTGCTGACCAGCGGGGTCTGGTACTCCCGGCCGTCCGACTGCGAGCGCTTCGCCGACGCGTTGTGGGCCAGCGACGCCACCGGCCTGGTCGTCGGGCTGATCGTGCTCGGCGAGCTGCCGCAGGAGCTGGTCAAGGCGTGTGAACGCAGGCGGCTGCCGCTCCTGCTGGCCGCTCCCGACCAGGCGTTCGGCGCGATCACCGAGGCGGTGACCGCCGAGGGGTTCGCCGCCGAGCAGCGCAGGGCCGAGCGGGTCAGGGCGCAGACGCTGCTCGACGTGCTCGGCCAGATCCCGCCGGGCGAGGTCTCGGCGCACCTGCGGCTGCTGGGCGCCGACCCCGGGTTGCCGACCGCGGCCATGGTCGTGGCCGTGACCGGCGGGCCCGAGCTGGACCTGCCCGAGCTGCTGCACGACGGGCTGGCCAGGAAGGGCCGCCACCTCGTCGTCGGAGGTACGCCGCGCGAGGCGGTCGTGCTGGTCAACGGCCGGGCCTCGCGCAAGAGCCTGGCCGACGAACTGCGCGGCCTGATGGCGGAGCAGCACGGCACATCCAACCCGGCCGGGACCAGAGGCACGTCCAACCCGGCCGTAACCAGGGGCACGTCCATCGCGGCCGGGATCAGCGAGATGGTGGCCAGCGTGTCGCAGCTCGGCGAGGCGCTGGAGACGGCCAGGCGCGGCATGGAGTCCGCGCGGGGCGGCCCCGGACCCGTCTCGATCATGTCGGTGGCCGACATCGACAGCTTCGACCTGCTGCTGGCCTCGCTGCCCGCCGGAACGCGGCGCTCCTTCCGCGATCACCTGCTCGGACCCGTCGAGGAGTACGACGCGCGGCACGGCTCCGAGCTGCTGCGCACGCTGGACATCTTCCTGGAGACCTGCGGCTCCTGGCAGCGCACGGCCGACGAGCTGTACGTGCACGTCAACACCCTGCGCTACCGGATGCAGCGCATCGAGGAGCTCACCGGCCGGCGGATGTCCTCGATGCGCGACCGTACCGACCTCTACCTGGCGCTCCGGTCAGGGCAGGCGGCCCGCCACGACGTCGCCCCGTGAGACCACGGCCACGATGTTCTCCGTGGCCAGGTCCTCGATGCGCTCCCACGGCCGGCCGCGCAGCACGACCAGGTCGGCGCCGAGGCCGGGCATCACCCGGCCCACCGGCATGCCGATCGCGTCGGCCGCGTCGGAGGTGGCCGCGCGCAGCGCCGACTCCGCGTCCATGCCGAGGATGCGCGTCATGTGCACGACCTCGGCCAGCTGGTCGCCGAACTGCACGTGGTGGCCGTTGGCGTCGGTGCCGAGCACGAACCGCACGCCCAGCGCGGCGGCCTGGGCCAGCAGCACATCGCGGGTGGCGACCAGCTCGGCGGCCTTGGCCATGGCCTCGGGCGTGACGGGGACGCGGCCCTCGGCGATGGCCTCGTTGATCAGCAGTGTGGGCGCCACGGGCGTGCCCCGGGCGGCCAGCGTCTCGGCCAGGTCGCGGCTCAGCAGCGTGCCGTGCTCGATGGAGTCCACGCCCTCCTCGACGGCCACGCGGATGCCGTCCTCGGAGTGGGCGTGCGAGGCCACCGGCATGCCGAGCGCGTGCGCCTCGTCCACGACCGCCCTGATCTCGTCGCGGGTGTAGTTGCGCCAGACGTTCTTGTCGCCGATCGACAACACGCCGCCGCTGGTGGTGAGCTTGATGCCGTCCATGCCGGCCCTGGCCCAGGTGCGTACGAGCTTGCGGCACTCGTCGGGCCCGTCGGCCGTGGGCTTCCTGCCCGGGAACGCCGGCGGCACGAACAGGTCGTTGTGCCCGGCGGTCATCCCCACCACGCCGTGCACTTTGAGGCGCGGCCCCGGCAGCACCCCGGCGTCGAAGGCCCGGCGCAGCGCGATCTGGGCCTCGTCGCCGGCCAGGTCGCGCAGCGTCGTCACGCCGTGCCGCATGGCCCGCTGGGCGTGCGCGGCGCCGTGCAGCACCTGCTCGTCGCGGGTGGTGGTCAGCGGCCAGGTCGCGAAGTCGGGCGGGTCGCCGGGCCCCGCGTAGCCGACGAGGTGGACGTGCGTGTCCACCAGGCCGGGCAGCACGCACAGGTCGTCATGGCGGGCCGCGGCGGGGCTCACGCCGGTGATCCGGTCGGGCTCCCAGGTCAGATCGACCGGGCCGCGGTATTCGGTACCGTCCCAAAGGGGGATTCCGTCGAGTCTCATCTCCCGCTCGACGCTACCGGAGCCCCCGGGCGGCTGGAGGGATCTACGGTCCTCGCGCGGCGCTCTCGTAGGGACCTACAGGCGCCGCCAGCGGTTTTCCCGGCTTCCCGGTCGGCGGCCTGCCCGGGGCGGTGATGGCCGAAACCATCGTCACACGATGGTAATAATCGAGGGATACCGTCCTGACCTGCATGTTAACGGCCGTTCAAGGAGAATTATGGCTACCCTCGACCGTCGCGCGTTCTTGCGGACGACCGGTATGGCCGGTCTGGCGCTCGGTCTGGCCGCCTGTGGTGACAGCGGCACGACGGGCTCTGGCGGTGGCGACGGCGGCGGGTTCGGGTCGATCAAGCTGCAGCTCTCCTGGAAGAAGAACGTCGAGTTCGCCGGTGAGTACTTCGCCGACACCAACGGCTACTTCAAGCAGGCCGGCTTCACGCAGGTCGAGCTGCTGTCCGGCGGCGGCTCCGGCACCTCGGTCGAGTCGGGCCTGGCCACCGGGCGCTGCTGGGCGGGCCTGTCGGCGCCCACCATCACCGCTCCCGCCGTGCTCCAGGGCGCACCGCTGAAGATCGTCGGCGCGACGTTCCAGAAGAACCCGTTCGCCGTCATCTCCCTGAGCAAGAACCCGATCGAGAAGGCCGAGGACCTGGTCGGCAAGAGGATCGGCGTCCAGGACTCCAACGAGCTGGTCTGGAACGCGCTGCTCAAGGCCAACGGCATCGACGCCGCCAAGGTGACCAGGGTGCCGTTCCAGTCGGACCCGTCGATGCTCACCTCCGGGCAGCTCGACGGTTACGTGGGCTTCGTCACCAGCGGGCCGGTGAACCTGCGCATGAAGGGGCACGACCCCGCGTACCTGCTGCTCGCCGACGCCGGCCTGCCGCTGGTCGCCGAGACGTTCACGGTCATGCAGGAGACCATCGACAACGAGCGCGACAAGCTCAAGGCGTTCCTGACCGCCGAGATCAAGGGCTGGAAGGACGCCATCAAGGATCCGGCCAAGTCCGCCGAGCTGGCCGCCACGGTCTACGGCAAGGACCAGAACCTCGACGTCAAGGAGCAGACCGAGGAGGCCAAGATGCAGAACGAGCTCGTCGTCACCGACGACTCGAAGGCCAACGGGCTGTTCACGATGACGCCCGAGCTGATCGAGCAGAACATCTCCTCGTTGTCCAAGGCGGGCCTGAACATCAAGGCCGAGCAGCTCTTCGACCTGTCGATCCTGAACGAGATCTACCAGGCCGACCCGAGCCTGAAGCTGTCATGAGCGGCATCGGCATCACGGGACTGAGCAAGACCTTCGGCAAGGGCCTGACCGCCGTCGAGGGCGTGGACCTGCAGACCAGGAAGGGCTCGTTCCTGTCGTTGCTCGGCCCGTCCGGCTGCGGCAAGTCGACCGTGCTGCGCATCCTGGCCGGCCTGGAGGAGCCCACCACCGGTGAGATCCGGGTGAACGGCGAGACGCCGCGGGAACTGCGCGGGAGCCACCACCTCGGCATCGCCTTCCAGGACTCCGCGCTGCTGGCCTGGCGCAGCGTCGCGGCCAACATCCGGCTGCCGCTGGAGGTGGCCGGCCTCAAGCCCGAGCCGGGCGTGATCGAGGACCTGATCAAGCTGGTCGGCCTGGAGGGCTTCGAGAAGGCCAGGCCCGCCGAGTTGTCGGGCGGCATGCGCCAGCGCGTGTCTATCGCCCGCGCCCTGGTGGTCAAGCCCAGCGTGCTGCTGCTGGACGAGCCGTTCGGCGCGCTGGACGACATGACCCGCCAGCGGCTCAACCTGGAGCTGCTGCGCATCTGGACCGAGAAGCCCGCCACCACGCTCATGGTCACCCACGGCATCAGCGAGGCCATCTTCCTGTCGGACCAGGTGGCCGTCATGAGCCCGCGCCCCGGGCGGATCGTCGAGCTGGTGGAGATCGACCTGCCGCGCCCGCGTACGCCCGACATGATGCGTACGCCCGAGTTCCACGCCATCCACGACCACCTCAGCGACCTGCTGTTCGGGCACGGCTCATGAGACGGGTCCAGGGCCTGGCCGGCGTGCTCGCGCTCGTCGTGCTCTGGTGGCTGGCGGCCGTGACGGTGTTCGCCGACGGCGGCGCGGTGCCCACTCCGCTCGCGGTGCTGGAGTCCATGGGCCGCGACGGCTGGGCCTTCTACGGCCCCAACACCACCGCCACCCTGTCCGCCGCCGTCCAGGGCTTCCTGTGGGGCAACGGGCTGGCCATCGGCGTGGCGCTGCTGGTGTTGCTCGTGCCCCGGCTGGAGGCCGTCGCCACGCAGCTCGCCGTGATCAGCTACTGCATCCCGCTGCTGGCCATCGGGCCGATCGTGCTGGTGGTCTTCGGCGGCGAGGCGACCGTGGTGTTCCTCGCGGCCATCTCCGTCTTCTTCACCACGCTCATCGGCGCCCTGCTCGGGCTGCGCTCGGCCGACCGGGTCAGCCTCGACCTCGTCACCGTGTACGGCGGCGGCCGCCTGGCCAGGCTCCGCTACGTACAGGTCATCTCGGCACTGCCCAGCACGTTCGCCGGCCTGAAGATCTCGGCACCGTCCGCGCTGCTCGGCGCCATCATCGGCGAGTACCTCGGCAGCAACGACCAGGGCCTCGGCGTCTCCCTGATGATCTCCCAGCAGCAGTTCCAGGTGCCCCGCACGTGGGGGCTCGCGCTCGTCGCGGGCCTGATCGCCGGCCTCGGGTACGCGATCGTCGCGCTGGTCGCCCGCGTGGTCACCCCTTGGTCGAAAGGTGAGGCCCAATGAACGGCTCGGTGATCGGCCGCACCGTGCTGAGGATCGTGGGCCCGCTGGCGCCCTCCGTCGTCATCGTCGTGGCCGCGTGGTGGCTGGCGCTGGAGGCGTTCGGGATCAGCCCGCTGGTGGGCAAGCGCCCGCCGCAGGTCTGGGAGTACCTGACCTCCTCCGAGGCGCACCGCGAGGCCGTGTTCGGCGCGCTCGGCATCACGATCAGGGACGCGGCCATCGGCTTCGCCTCAGGGATGGTCGCCGCGACCGCCGTCGCCGTGTTGTTCGTGTTGTTCCGTACGGTCGAGCAGACGTTCATGCCGGTCGCCATGTTGCTGCGCTCGGTGCCGCTCGTGGTCATGACGCCGCTGATCACCCTGATCTTCGGCCGCGACCTGCTGGGCGTGGCCGTCATCGGCGGCATCGTGGTCTTCTTCCCCGCGCTGGTGAACATCGCCTTCGGCCTGCGCTCCGCCTCGCCGCAGGCCACCGACCTGATCATGGCGTACGGCGGCAGTCGCCTGACCGTCCTGCGCAAGGTCGCCGTGCCGACCGCGATGCCCGCGCTCTTCGCCTCGGCCAGGATCTCTGTGCCCGCCTCGATCATCGGCGCGCTGATCGCCGAGTGGCTGGCCACCGGTGAGGGCATCGGCGCGGAGATCCTGCGGGCCATCGGCGGGTTCCGCTACGACGAGGTCTGGGCGGACATCGTGGTGGTCACGGGGGTGTCCATCCTCGCGTACGCGGTCGTCGGCGTCGTCGAGGCGCTCGTCCTGGCCCGGTTCTCGGACCGGCCGCGGGAATGAGCTTGAGCCTGACACCGTGTCAGGGCCTTCAATGGCGGCCATGTACCTCGGATCAGGACCTTACTGTTACGCACATTCGCTGACCATGATGTTCGGCCCGGCCGCGCCCGCGGTCGGGGTGGTCGAGACGCTGACCGGCTCGCCGTTCGGGATGCAACTCGTCGGCGGCACCCAGCCGTACTTCGACCCCTACGGCTGGGATCCCGAGATCGGCGTGGACGCCGCCGTCGAACTGCTCGGCTGGGACTGCTGGCGCACCCATGGCGGGACCCCGGAGGAGGCGCTCGACCGGCTGAGGGCCGCCTGCGAGCGCGGTCCCGTCATGGCCGGGCCCCTGGACCTGGGGCTGCTGACCTATTCGCCCGGCGCGGTCGGCGACCACTACGTCGTGGTGCTCGAAGTGAGCGGTGACACCGTCGTGCTGCACGACCCGCACGGGCATCCCTTCGCCACGCTGCCGGTCGCCGACTTCCTGGCCTCCTGGCGGGGCGAGGCCGTGGAGTACATCGACACGTCGTACGTGATGCGCACCGACTTCGTACAGGTGCGCGAGATCTCCGCGCCGCAGGCGTTGCGCGAGTCGCTGCCCGCCGCGGTGCGCTGGCTGGAGGGCCGCGAGGACCTGCCGGTGCAACCCGGCTCGCTGGGCGGGGCCGCCGCGGCGGCGCGGCTGGCCGAGATGGTGGAGGACGGGCTCGACGACGATGTACGCGGGCTGCTCACGTACTTCGGCGTCCGGCTGGGGGCGCGGCGGCTGGATGACGCGGCGACCTGGCTGTCCAACGTGGGCCTGGCGACGGCGGGCGACGTGGCGCGGGAGCAGGCCCGCGTGCTCGGCGGGCTGCAGTATCCGCTGGCCACGGGCGACGACGCGGCCGTGGCGGCGGGGCTGCGGCGGCTCGCGCCGGGCTACGACCGGCTGCGAACCGCCCTGCTCTGATTTGTGGGTGCGGACCCGGCACCCTGACAGCTGGGGTGCGGACCCGGCACTCTGACAGCTGGGGTGCGGACCCGGCACCCTGGCAAGTGGGGTGCGGACCCGGCCGCGGTCCTGTGTGCGGGGGGAGGCGCGGCCGGGTCCGCCGGAAGGGGAGCGTGTGGGCGTGCGGTGGGAACCGGCTCGGGGTGGGGCCGGTGAAAGCCCGACGCTCCCTTGGTCGGGGGAGTGCCGCCCTAACGGGCGGCGAAGTCCTGGGTCCAGGTGGGGCCCTTGGCGTTGTGTCCGACGCCGATGTGGGTCAAGGAGCAGTTCATGATGTTGGCCCGGTGACCCGGGCTGTTGAGCCAGGCCTTGACCACGGCGGCGGCGGTGGGCTGGCCCTTGGCGATGTTCTCGGCGGCCCGGCGGAAGGTGAAGCCGGCCGCCTTGATGCGCTTGTCGAACGAGCGGCCGTCCCGCGAGGTGTGCGAGAAGTAGTTCCTGCGCGCCATGTCCGCCGAATGGCGCTCGGCGGCCAGGTGCAGCTTGGCGTCGTGGACGAGGGGGCGGCAGCCGTTCCTGGCCCTGGCCGCGTTGGTCTGCTTGACCACCGCCGTCTCGGGGGCGGAGGCGAAGCCCTTGTTCGCCCCGTTCGAGGCCGGGCGCCCGCACGACAACCGCACCGGGCGCGAGGTGTTCACCCGGCCCTGTGAGTCGAGCGCGACGACGTAGTAGCGGCGCGCATCGGGGGTGCAGCGGACTTTGGCGGTGATTCGGGTGTTGCCGACGACCTGGGAGCCGCTCTTGACGACCCGGTCGGGGCCGGTGGCGGCGACCTTGATCCGTACCCTCAGCCTGGCCTGGTCGGCGCAGCCCGCCCGCACGGCCGTGCCCCGCACGGTGCCCGCCGAGACGAACGGCTTGAGCGCGACCACGCGGCACGCCGACTGCCGGTCGGCGCGCGGCTTGGAGGAGGACTGCGCACCGGCGGCGGACGGCATGGGGAAGCCCAGTGCCGCCAGGCATCCGAGGCAGGCCATCGCCTGGAGCTGTCTGCGCATTCCGTCCTCCGGTTGAGGCTCGACAGTGCGTCGAACCCGCATTCTGGTCCCCCCAAGTCGCCTATGTATGGAAATTTAGGGGCGAACCTGGAGCTCCAAGTGGCTCAATCGTAATATGACCCCTCTTGATCTCGGTAAACCACAGTGGTCCCTGTCACGTCGTCTCGGTGGTCATGGCCTCGGCGAGCCGACGGATCGGATCGTCGTCCAGCCGGTGCTGCGAGCGCTGGGCCGGCCAGGTCGAAAACCCGTCGCCGGGCCAGCGCGGGACGACGTGAAAGTGCAGATGGGGCACCGACTGCTGCGATCCGGGGCCGCTGGCACTCAGGATGTTCACCCCGCCGGCGCCGAGCGCCGCTCGCATGGCGTTGGCGAGATCCTGCACGAGCGCCATGGTCTGCGAGAGGACATCCGGGGGAGTCTCGAAAAGATCTCTGTAGTGCGGGGCCGGAATGACGAGGGTATGGCCCGGCGCCAGAGGGTCGAGCGGGGCGAAGGCCCGGGTCTCGGGGCGGCGGGCCACCCAATGCGCAGAGTCCTCGCGGATGAGCGTGCAGAAAACGCAGTCCATGAGCGCTGAGTCTCGCAGGGCCGGTTGATCAGCTCTGAAGGGTTACGGTCCACCCGCCGCCTGCCCTGGCGGCGCCGATGAAGCCGGCCGCGTCGTCCCTCATGGTGTCGATCGAACGCTCTTCCAGCTCGTCGAACGCCACCTCTTCCATGGTCGCCTCGTCCACGCCGAACCGGCGCAGGACCTCCTCCGGAGAGAGGTCGCGGACGAAGGACACGCAGTAGACCTCACCGAAGATGTCCAACCCGGGGAAGCCGGGTAGCTGCTCGGGGGCCTCGGTCATGGTCGCTCCTTCTCGTTGGTCACGTGAGCGGCATGATCGCAGCAGCCACCGACAAACTCCGGATCGGTCAGCCGGCCGCCGGAGACCGGCGGCGCCGTGGCGGCACTACGGGCGGGCGTCGGAGATTTCGCCGGAGGGGTCGGGCCACCAGATCTTGTCGGCGGCGGAGGCGGACGAGGCGGCCGCGGCGCCGATGCCGAGCGCGATGAGACCGGCCACGGCCACAACGGCGAGCTTCTTGAGCAGTCTGTCGTTTTCCACGAGACCTCCGGTGCGATTCGGATATGCGGGGGCCGATGTTAATGGACGCGGTGATCACGACACAATCCTCATTTAAGGTCGGGTACGCGCCGACGTCCCGCAGGCACACACCCCCGTACGGAAGCCTGTTGCTCAGGAGCCCGGTGAGTCATTTGTAAGGCACCTGTAAGCCTGCGCATCTATACCTGCACAGGTACACCACGACGCCGCAACCCGCATGAAAGCGGCGTTCCATTCGCCATTGCCGCAAACATCCCTGAAGGAG
This sequence comes from Nonomuraea sp. NPDC050404, assembly GCF_040655495.1. Taxonomy (NCBI): domain Bacteria; kingdom Bacillati; phylum Actinomycetota; class Actinomycetes; order Streptosporangiales; family Streptosporangiaceae; genus Nonomuraea; species Nonomuraea sp. NPDC050404. Next base: position 562,144 of record NZ_JBFAKB010000006.1, on the reverse strand, counting down.
GGCAGCGCCACTCGTGACGCTGGAGATCAGATTTCTCGGCCCGTGGCAGGTCCTGGCCGCCGGCGAACCGGTCCGGCTCGCCGGGCAACGGCGAATCGGCGTGCTGGCCAGGCTCGCCCTGAACGCCGGGCAGGCCGTACACGCCGACCGGATCCTCACCGACATCTGGGGAGACGGCAGCGTGGCGACCGCGACCAAACAGCTCCACATCGTGGTCTCCAAACTCCGCGAGATCCTCGGACCGCACACCACCGAGGAGATCATCCAGACCAGGCCCGGCGGCTACCGGCTCGCGCTCGACCCCGGCCACATCGACGCCCACCAGTTCACCCGCCTGGCCAAACGCGCCCGCACCGCCCAGACGCAAGGGGACACAGGTGCCGCGGACGCCCTGTTCCGCGCGGCCCTGCGACTGTGGCGGGGCGAGCCCCTGGCCGGGCTGACCGACTCCTGGGCCCGCATCGAGGCCGCCCGCCTGGAAGAGGAACACCGCACCGTCCTGGAGGACCACGCCGATCTCCGCCTCGCCGCCGGCGACCACCACGCGCTGACCGCAGACCTGGCCGTCCACGTGCGGGCCCACCCCTTACGCGAACGCCCAGCCGCCCAGCTCATGCTCGCCCTGCACCGCGCCGGCCGTACCTCCGAGGCCCTGGACCTCTACCAGCGCACCCGCGCCAGCATGATCGCCGAACTCGGCATCGAACCCGGCGCCGACCTGCGCCGCCTGCACCAGGCCGTCCTGGCCGACGACCCTGCCCTCGCCCTGGACGCCCCGGCCCAGCGGGTCACGCCCGGCGAGCCGTACACGCCGGCCGAACTGCCCGCCGACACCCACACCTTCACCGCCCGCGCGACAGAGATCGACCGCCTCCGGACCGAACTCGGCCGGGACCACGGACCCGCGACCATCGTGATCGACGGACCCGGCGGCATCGGCAAATCCGCTCTGGCAGTTCACGTGGCGCACGCCATGGCAGACCGGTTCACCGACGGTGTCATCTACCTCCACCTGCACGGATCCACTCCAGGACTCGATCCGCTGACCCCCGCCCAGGCCCTGCGCCACCTGCTGCGCTCGCTCGGCCTGGACGGCGCCGCCGTACCCGCCGATCCGGGTGAGGCCGCCGCCCGCTACCGGTCCCTGACCGCGGCGAGCAACCTGCTGGTCATCCTGGACAACGCCCGCGACGTCCGCCAGGTCCGCCCGCTCATCCCCGCCGGTCCCGGTTGCCGGGTCCTGATCACCAGCCGGGATCCGCTGGCCACCCTGGACAACGCCCGCCACCTTCATCTGGGCGCGCTGAACGCCGCCGACGCCGCCGCGCTGCTGTCCCGCCTGGCCGGACCCGAGCGCGTACACGTGGAGCCGCAGGCGGCCGAGCGGATCGTCCACCTGTGCGGCGGCTTCCCCCTCGCGCTGCGGATCGTCGGCGCCCGCCTGGCCGCCCGCCCCGACTGGACCCTGTCCGACCTGGAAGGACGGCTGGCCGACGCGACCCGCCGCCTGGACGTGCTGGAGTACGCCGACCTGGCCGTCCGCGCCGGCATCGCGGTCAGCCACCACCACCTCCGCGAGGAACCCGCCGGCCGCGACGCCGCGTACCTGCTGCCCCTGCTCGGCCTGCTCGACCTGCCCGTTCACACCCCCGCCGCCACCGCGGCCCTGACCGGCTGGCCCCTCCACCGCGCGGAGTCCGCCCTGGAACGCCTGCTGGACGCCCGCCTCCTGGAGGCCGCGGGACCCGACCGCTACCAGTTCCACGACCTGGTCGGTCTCTACGCCCGCGAACGCGCGCAGCGGGACCTGCCGGCGGAGGAACGCGCCGCCGCCGTACGACGCGCGCTGCACCACTACCTGACCACCGTCTGGCTGGCGACCACCATGCTCGCCGGCGACGCCGTGCTGCGCTGCCCCGTCGAGTTGCCCGACACCCCGTTCGAGGACCCGGCGCAGGCGGGACGGTGGGCCCACGACGAACGGGACAACCTGCTCGCCACCGCGCGACAGGCGTTGGACGGCCCAGACCCGGCGACCGCCGTCGGCCTGGTCGTCGGACTCCACTGGCCCTTCTGCTATCAGGGCTGGCACACCCAACTGGCCGACGTCTACACGCGCGCCATCGAGGTCGCCCACCGTATCGGAGCCTGGGAGGACAAGGCCCAGCTCCGCAGCTTCCTCGGCTGGGTCCACCGGGACCAGGGCCGCTACGACGCCGCGATCGCGGAACTGAAGACGGCCCTCACCGACTGGGACCGCGCGGGCCTGCCCCGCAGGAAGGTCGGGGTGCTCAACAACCTCGGCGTCGTCAGCACGATCGTGGGCCGTCTCGACGAGGCGCTCGGCTACCTGGAGTCCGGGCTGGACCTCAACGACGACGCGGAACGCCCCGGGGCCACGATCATCCTCCGCAACAACCGCGTGCATGTCCACTACCGCCGGGGACACTTCGACGAGGCGATCGCGGAAGCACGCGAGCTGGTGGAGCTGGGGACGAAGGCCGGCCCGCTCGCCGACGCCGGCATCGCCCAGGGCTCGCTGGGCGACGCCTACCGCCACGCCGGCCGGCTGACCGAGGCGGTGGAGAGCTACACGGTGGCCGTGCGGCTGCTCAGCGAGTCGGGATACCGCCTGAAGGAAGCCGTGTCCCGCTGGTGGTTCGGCGCCACGCTGCACGACCTCGAACGGCACGGCGAAGCCCGGGAGCAGTGGGCGCGGTCCGTCGGTCTCCTGCGTGACGCCCGCCTGCTCACACCACGGGAGGCGACCGACCTCCTAGCCCAGCCCGTACCGGAGACGCCCCAGCCGATCAAGAACATGCTCTGACCGTCACCGAGGCAGCGGACCCCTGTTCCGTCAGGGGGCCGCAATTTCCGGAGGACGCCTCAGCACTGCACCGGCTTGAGCCACGAGCACTCCAGATCGCCCGCCGGGCCCGCGTCCGTGGCACGGAGCCCGGTCGCCTCGCCGGCCGCCGCCGTCCGTGAGAACTGCGCGAGGCGGACGGCGATCTTGTCCTCGATGTCCTTCGGCGAGGCCGACAGGTACTGGTTGAGCATGATCGAGAAGATCAGCGGCTCGCCGTCGGCGCTGTTCACGTAGCCGGACAACGAGGTGACCCCGGTGAGCGAACCCGTCTTGGCGTGCACGTTGTCCTGCGCGGGCGTGCCGCGCATCCGGCTGCGCAGGGTGCCGCCGGTGAACCGGTCCGCGTTGCCCGCGATGGGCAGGGACTCGTACCAGGTGGAGTACCAGGGCTTGGTACGTACGGCCGACAGGAGCTGCACGATCGAGCCCGGCGAGAAGCCGTCGCGGCGCGAGAGCCCCGAGCCGTCCCGCATGTTGATCACCTCTACGCCGTTCGCCTCCGCGAAGTCGGTGCTGACCTTGAGCCCGGCCGACCACGTGCCCTGGTTCGACACCTTGCGGCCCATGGCCTTGGTGAGGATCTCCGCGTGGATGTTGTTGCTCAGCTTCATGAACGGCACCAGCAACTCGCCCAGCGTCATCGACTCGTGCGCGGCCAGCTCCCTGGCCCCCGAGGGCGTCGCGCCCGTGACGGTCGGGCCGAGCACCTTGACGCCGTGCCTGGCCAGCGACTTGCGGAACAACGAGGAGACGTACGCGGTGGGGTCGTCCACGGCCACCCACTCCTGGTACGGATCCGCGACCGTGCCGGTGATCACCACGGTGCGCGTGCCGTGCTGCCGCTCGATGAGCACGTCGGTCTCGGCGCCCGCGGTGGCCCTGTTGACGATCTTCAGGTAGTCGGTCTCGGGCGTGGTGGACACCTTGACCTTGCCGCCCTCGGCCGCCACGCTCACGATCACCGAACCGGCGTCGTAGTCCCTGTCGGGCGAGGCGGTCAGCGCCGAGATCGGCGCCGCGTAGTACGCGGTCTCGTCGTCCCACGCCCAGTCGTTGCCGAGCCGCCGCGAATCGAACCAGGTGTCGTCGGCCACCAGCCTGCCGGTGACGAGCTTCACGCCGGCGCCCGCGACCCGCTTGGCCAGCGCGTCGTAGTCCTCGGCCAGCATGGTCGGGTCGCCGGTGCCGCGCAGCACCAGATCGCCGGTCAGCACCGAGCCCGCCTTGCGGCCGGTGTTCAGCACGGTGGTGCTGAAGCGGTGGTCCAGGCCCAGCGTCTCGGCCGCCGCGGCCGAGGTGAACAGCTTGGTGTTGGAGGCCGGGATGAGGAGCTTGCCGGCGTCGGTGGCGTACAACTCCTCGCCGGTCCGGGCGCTCTTGACCACGACGCCCGCCCTGGCGATCGTGAGGCGCGGGTCGCTGAGGATCTGGTTGAGGTCCTGGGTCAGGTCCGCCACGCCGGCGGCGGGGTCGAGGGCGACGGCGGGGGTGGAGGGTCCTGACGCCCACGCGAGGGCCGCGACGAGCGCGCCCGCGACGAGGGTGGCTGAGGTGCGCCGCATGGGGTCTCCAAGTGACTGGGGGATCGCATGAGAGCATGGATCAGCGCGGGCGGCCCTGTAATCCGCAAATCTCCGTATTTGTTCCGTACGACCAGCCGGAACGGCGTCGCGTCAGGACGGAACGGCGTCGCGCCGGGACAGGCGAATCCGGTCGCGTCGAGACGGCAGGCGCGGTCGTCAGGACCGAAGGCGCGGTCGTCAGGACTGAGGGCGCGGTCGTCAGGACCGAAGGCGCGGTCGTCAGGACGGCAGGTGTGCCGTCACCATGAATCCGCAGTCGCCGAACGAGACCTCATCGCCCGACTTCACCCGCGCCGGCCCCACCAGCCGCCACCCGTTGAGCCTGGTGCCGTTGAGCGAGCCGAGGTCCACCAGCATCCACCCGCCGTCCCCCTCGCGCCGCAACTCGGCGTGCACCCGGGAGACCGTCAGATCCGACAGTACGAGGTCGCAGGCCGACCCGCGGCCCACCACGTAACGCAGCCGTTCGTCGTCGGGCAGCGCCAGCCGGGGCAGGCGCGGACGCCGCCACGCCGACTGGACCTTGGTGGTGAACTCCGAGACGGAGGCCACGGCGTCGGTCATGCGCTGCCGGAGCGACCGCCGCCGTGGCAGGTCGGAGACCAGATCGTCGAGCTCGTTCCGATTGCGTGCGCGCAGCGCCTGGTCCACGCGGCCCACGAACGTGTCGTGGGAGATCCGGCCCTCTACGGCACGCTCTTTGAGCTCGTCGATCGCACGGTCACGTTCCCCATCCGATGCGCGAAAGGGCGGATGCGTGGAGCTCATAGAGCGAGTATCGGCCTCAACCTCGTCCCCTGTCCAGAATACGCCGATCAGTTGCGGAAAGCATACTCGGTATGCATACTCAGTATCCATGTCGATCAGGCACGGACTGCTGGCCCTGCTGAGCAGCGGACCCCGGTACGGCTACCAGTTGCGAGTCCAGTTCGAGGCGTCCACGGGGGCGACCTGGCCACTCAACATCGGCCAGGTCTACACGACGCTCTCCCGACTGGAACGTGACGGACTGGTCGCGCCCGGCGGGGCGGACGAGCAGGGCCGCGCCGTCTACACGATCACCGAGGCCGGTCGGGAGGAAGTGGAGCGATGGTTCAGCACCCCCGTCGCCCAGACCGACCGGCCCCGGGACGAACTGGCGATCAAGATCGCGATGGCCGTGGCGGGTGAGGTGGACGTCGCCGAGGTCATCCAGACCCAGCGCATGGCCACCATGCGCGCGCTGCAGGAGCTCACCAAGGCCAAACGGGCCGCGGGCGGGGGACTCGCGCAGCGGCTGGTGCTGGATTCGTTGATTTTCAAGGCCGAGGCGGAGCAGCGCTGGCTGGACCACTGCGAGGCCGTTTCCAAGGAGAAGAATCGATGAGTGTGGTGGAGTTGCGGGAAGTGACCCGCGAGCACGGCCAGGTGCACGCGCTGAGGGGCGTCAGCTTGGAGGTCGGCGCGGGCGAGCTGGTGGCGGTCATGGGCCCGTCGGGCTCGGGCAAGTCCACGCTGCTCAACCTGGCGGGCGGCCTCGACCGGCCCACCGCGGGCAGCGTGACGATCGAGGGCCGGGACCTGGCGGGGGTCAAGGATCTGGCCGCGCTGCGGCGTACCCGCGTCGGGTACGTCTTCCAGGACCTCAACCTCATCCCGTCGCTGACGGCCGCCGAGAACGTGATGCTGCCCAGGGAGCTGGACGGCGTGCGCACCGGGAAAGCCCGTGACGAGGCGCTGGCCGTGCTGGAGGAGGTGGGCGCGGCGGAGGTCGCGGACCGCTTTCCCGAGGAGTTGTCCGGCGGGCAGCGCCAGCGCGTGGCGATCGCCAGGGCGCTGGTCGGCGAGCGGCGGCTGCTGCTGGCCGACGAGCCGACCGGGGCGCTGGACACGGCCACCGGCGATGAGATCCTGCAGCTCCTGCGCGCCCGCTGCGACGACGGCGCGGCCGTGCTGCTGGTCACCCACGAGCCGCGCTACGCCGGCTGGGCCGACCGGGTGATCTACCTGCGCGACGGCCTGATCGCCGAGTCGAGCGCCGTGCACCTGGAGAGCTCCCGATGAGCGCCTTCCGCGCCGCCCTGCGCATCTCCCGCAGGGACGCCCTGCGCTTCAAGGGCCGCAGTGCCCTGATCATGATCATGATCGGCCTGCCGGTCCTGGTCTTCACGGGTTTTCTGACCATGACCGAGACCACCGATCTGACCCCGAGGGAGGAGATGATCGCCCGGCTGGGTGCGGTGGCCGACGCGGCCGTCTACACCCATCAGAGCAGGCTCCCGGTGACCCAGGACCGCGCCGGCCGGTTCGGCAACCAGGACTCTGCCGAGCCGGACCGGCCGGTTCCATGGACGGCCGCGGAGGCGGCCAGGCTGACCGGCGGCCGGGTGATGCCCTTCTACGTGTACTCCACCGAGGCTCGGCTCCCGGACGGTTTCGACCGCGTGGAACTGCTGGAGATCGACCTGCGTGACCGGCTCAGCACGGGTATCAGAACCCTGGCCGAGGGCAGGTTCGCCGCCACGCCGCAGGAGATCGCGATCACGCCCGCGCTGGTCGGCCGCGGTGTGCGGGTGGGCGACACGCTCCGGCTCACGCGGCGGGGCGAGCCGAAGCGCGTGGTGGGCGTCGTGAAGAACCCGGTCAGACCGGGCGTGCTGGAAGTGGTGGGTCTGTACGGTTCGGTGCTGCCGAACCAGACCGGCACGGACGGAGCCGGCTGGCTCGTCGAAACCCCGGTCCCGGTCACCTGGGAGAAGGTACGCGAGCTGAACAAGGTGGGGCTCCACGTGGCCTCCCGCGCCGTGATCATGGGTCCGCGCGGAGAGGAGAGGTTCTACCCTTCCAACACGTCCGAGCGAGGGACCTGGATAGCCATCGGCGTGGTCCTCGTCGTCACCGAGACGGTCCTGCTGGCGGGCCCCTCCTTCGCCGTCGGCCTGCGCCGGCGCAGGAGGGAGCTGGCCACCATCGCCGCGCAGGGCGGCTCCCCGGGGCATCTGCGGGCCATCGTGCTGGCCGACGGCCTGCTGCTGGGTGGTGTGGCGGCACTGCTCGGCAGCGCACTGGGCATCGGTGTGGGGGTGGGTGTCGGAAAGGTCCTGGCGCGGTTGGACGACTTGCGCAGTGGCCCGGTCGATGTGCCGTGGGAGCCGGTGCTCGGGATCGCCGCGCTCGGCCTGGTCAGCGGATTGGTCGCGGCCGTGACGCCCGCGGTCCAGGCCGCGCGGCAGAGCCCGGCCAGGGTGCTCGCGGGCCGTCCCGACGAAGTGCGCGACCGCGCGGGCCGTCCGCTGCTCGGGCTCGTGCTGCTGGTGCTCGGCACGGGCGCGATGATCCACCTCGCGTTCAAGAGCGAGCTGGGCGTGGCGATGGCCACGGTAGTGGCCCTGTTCGGGCTGATCACGCTGGTGCCCTGGCTGGTCGGCCGCACCGGACCGCTCGTGGCGCGCCTGCCGCTGGCCGCGCGTCTGTCGGTCCGCGACGCCGTCCGGCACCGGACCCGTACGGCCTCGGCGGTTGCCGCCGTGATGGCCGCCACGATGGGCGCGGTCACCGTCGGCATGGCCTTCACCACCATGTACACCGCCCGTCAGCAAGAGAACCCGCTCAGTGCTCCCGAGGGCACTCTCGTCGTGGGCAGCTCCAGACTCGACGAGGGGACCTGGTCGAAGCTGCGCGCCGCCATCGAGGAAAGGCTGCCGGGAGCGAGCCTGGCCGCTGGACTGCGGGTCGTTGACGACAAGGGAAGCGACCAGGACCCGTCGATCCAACTCCGCCCCGGGGACTGCTCGGACAACTGCCCCTACCTCAGTTGGTCTCCCATCGACGGCCCGGTCGGGGACGAGCGGCTGCTCGCCCTGTTCCAGGGACGGCGCGACCCGCAGGCGGCGGCCGCACTCGCCGCGGGCAAGGCCGTGGTGTTCGACTCCCGGATGATCAGTAAGGACGGCATGGTCAGCGTGTCGGTGGGGCCGCTGGATGAGGATGGGAACGACAACAAGTCGTTCCAGGTGGCGGCCGTGCTGGCGCAGGGGGCGCAGGCGGATCAGAGCGGTGGGGTGCTGCCTGCCTCGGCTCTGACCGCGGCCGGATTCAAGCTGGCCGAGCGGCGAATCTACGCCCATGGCGTTCCTGACAAATTGCTCAGCGGCGGGATCCAGGCCACGGATCGCCTCAACCTCGATCTGCGGGCGGTGACCCCCAGCGCGTTCGCCATGCTGATGGTGAACCACGAAGGCGAGCAGCTCACCTTCTACCTGTCCCTGGCGATGATCGCGGCGGTGATCCTGGTGCTCGGCGGGACGTTCGCCGCGACCGGGCTCGCCGCGGCGGACATGCGCCAGGACCTCGACACCCTGTCGGCCGTGGGCGGTCGCCCGTCCACCCGCAGGCTGGTGGTGGCGGCGCAGGCCGGCTACATCGCCGGACTCGGGGCCGTCGTGGGGCTCGCCGGAGGCGCGATCTCCGGGCTCGCCCTGGCCAGGGCCATGCGGGGGAGGAGGTACAACTACTCCCTGTCCGAGACCGCGGTCCAGGCCACGGCCGCCGTGCCGTGGACGTTCCTGGCCGCGCTCGTGATCGGCCTGCCGCTGCTGGCGGCCCTGCTCGCCGGCCTGTTCACTCGGACGCGGCTGGTGCTGGCGCGCCGGGTGGTGTGAGCCGGTACTTCAGTGTGATCAGCACAGAGACGAAGATGATCAGTGCGGGGATCGCGGTCTGCCCGATGAGGACCGCGGTCACCGCGCTGTCCGGCTGCTGCACCGGCTTGCTCGGCTCGGACTCGATGAAGCCGCCCAGCGACAGCAGCACGCCGAAGAACAGCGCGCCGGACGAGCTGACCGCGTTCTCGATGGCCGTCCACAGGCCGGTCAGCACGCCGGCACGCCGCTTGCCCGTCTTGGCCGCGTCCACCGCGATCACGTCGGCCAGCATCGAGAACTGCATCAGCTGCACTCCGGCGTACCCGACGCCCACCAGCAGGATCATGAGGTGCGCCCACACCGAGCCGAAGATCGGCGTGGCGATGGCCGCCGTCGTGCCGATGCCGTACGTCAGCGTCGCCAGGATCATCGCGCCGCGCTTGTCGAACCGTTTGGCCAGCCGCACCCACAGCGGCATCGCCAGCAGGATCGGGCCGACCAGCGCGGCGAAGAGCGTCTGGGTGGCGCCGGAGGTGCCCAGCGTGTACGTGGCGAAGTAGGGCGCCGCCGCCAGCATCATGCTCACGGCCAGCATCTGCACGCAGGCCAGCACGGTCAGCCACAGGAACGCCGGGTTGCCCTTGATCGCGGCGAACTGCTCGCGCCACCCGCCGCGATCCGGCTCGGGGGCGCCGGTCATGGGGGCGCGGGCGGTGCCGAAGAACGCGCCGAGCATGGCCGTGAGCAGGATGACCGCGATGGTCAGCGCCATGGTCCGGTAGCTGGCCAGCGTGCCGTCCCCGCCTCCGCCGGTGGCGATGGCCGGCGCGAGCACGCCGCTGATCGCGGTGGCCAGGCCGATGAAGACCATCCGCCACTGCAGCAGCGAGGTGCGCTCGTGGTAGTCGTGCGTCATCTCGCCGGGCATCGCCTTGTACGGCACCTCGAACAACGCGTACGCCGTCGCCGTGGCCAGGAAGCAGACCCCCACGTACAGCGCGGCGGGCACCCCCGTCAGCGGCGGCCCCGCGAACACCAGGAAGAACGCGACCGGCAGCGTGCACGCCCCGGCCAGCAGCCAGGGCCGGCGCGGCCCCCAGCGCGAGGTGGTCCGGTCGGACCAGCGCCCGACCAGCGGGTTGATGACCAGGTCCCAGATCTTGGGCGCGGTCACCACCACACCGGCCAGCCACGCGGGCACGGCCAGGAAGTTCGTCATGTAGAACAGCAGCAGCAGGCCGGGAACGGCGTTGACCGTGGCCGTGCAGAACGAGCCGACCCCGTACCCCAGGCGCACGCCCGTCGGGACGGTGGCGGTGCTCACCGCCGGTTTGATCATCCACTCATTAGAACCGAGCGAGGGCTTGTTTGGGAGGGCCCACTTTTCCGCGAGGCCCTGACCTGGCCGGGCCCGCCTGCGGGGGCCCGGCGATCGGTCAGTCCGATACGTCGGCGCACACCACGTGCGCGCCGATCTCGATCATCCGCTGCTCGCTGCGCGAGTCGGCCACCCTGGCCATCAGGATCGGCGCCCCGGAGGCGGCGAACTGCGGCAGCCGGGCGCGGACCAGCCGGTGCAGGTCGCGTACGACGTCCTCGGCCGCCGACATGTGCACCTTGACGTGCAGCATGATCCCGGTCGCCCCGGACGCCGTGCCCGCCTCGGAGATCCAGACGTGGTGCACCAGCGGGAAGTCCATGAGCAGGTACGCGATCGCCTGCCGCAGGGCCGGCAGGATCGGGTGCGTACACCGCCGGTACCCGGGATCCACCTGCTGCATCGGCCCCGACAGGTGTGGCCGCGGCGCGGGCACCCACGGGAAGGCGGGCGCCTGCGGGCTGGGCGGGGCCACCTGGGCCAGCGCGGCACCCCGCGACACGGTGGCCATGGCGCCCGTCGCGTAGGCGGCCGGCACCGCCCCCGACAGTACGGGCGTCGGGCCCGACCGCGTCGTGGTCATGAAGCGCTGGAGGTCGTCGATGGGCACGGCCGCGGCGGCTGGTCCGGCCGCGTCGATGACGATCTCGCGCACTCCGGTGACGCGCTGGATGTCCAGGATGGTGCCGGCGTCACACGCCGACAGGGAATGACTGCCGCGATGCCTGGCATAGGTCATGGGACCGGTGTAACCGAGCAGGACCCGGTCACCGGCTTGGGTCGTCCCAAGGACGACGGAACGATCTGGTCGCACTGCCACCAGGACTCCACCGTCGGCAAGAGCGCTCAGCAGGCGGTGGGGCGTGCCATGCTGTGCGAGCACGTCGGCAAGCGCAGGATTCCCGATGCTCATATGACGAACCATAGGTAGTCGGCCACGGCTTATCAGGCTAATGGCGAATAAATCTCCCGATCAAGACAAAGATGCGCCCGGGATGGATGAGTTTTCGGTCAGGGGGGTAGACCGGATCTCGTCTCAGATGGTGGGCTCTCGTGAATACGTTCACAAGCTGCGGATACACTCTGTGGGACCGCCGAGGGGGATCCGTGGACGTGTCCCCCCGAAGCCCGCCGTGCCCTAAGGATCCACACCAGTGAACAAGCCCGTCGTTCTGGTCGCAGAGAAGCTGTCCGAGGCTGGCCTCGCCGTACTCGGTGCTGATTTCGAGGTCCGCCACACCGACGGCGCCGACCGTTCCCAGTTCCTGCCCGCCCTCGCGGACGTGGACGCGCTGATCATCCGCTCGGCCACGCAGGTGGACGCCGAGGCCATCGCCGCCGCGCCCAAGCTGCGGGTGGTCGCCCGCGCCGGCGTCGGTCTGGACAACGTCGACGTCGAGGCGGCCACCAAGGCCGGCGTCATGGTCGTCAACGCCCCGACCTCCAACATCACCAGCGCCGCCGAGCAGACCGTCACCCTCATCCTGGCCAGCGCGCGCAACACGGCCCAGGCCCACGCCGCGCTGAAGAACGGGGAGTGGAAGCGCTCCAAGTACACCGGCGTCGAGCTCGACGAGAAGATCGTCGGCGTCGTCGGCTTCGGCAAGATCGGTCAGCTCGTCGCGCAGCGCCTGCTGCCCTTCGGCGTCGAGATCGTCGCCTACGACCCCTACCTGCCGCCGGCCCGCGCCGCGCAGCTCGGCGTCAGGCTGGTCAGCCTCGAAGAGCTGATCAAGATCTCCGACTTCATCACCGTTCACCCGCCGAAGTCCAAGGAGACCGTCGGCATGATCGGTGACAAGGAGCTGCACCAGGTCAAGCCGAACGTGCGCATCATCAACGTGGCGCGCGGCGGCATCGTGGACGAGAGCGCGCTCTACTCGGCGATCAAGGAGGGCCGGGTCGCGGGAGCCGGCCTGGACGTCTTCTCCAAGGAGCCGTGCACCGACAGCCCGCTGTTCGAGCTGGACGAGGTCGTCGTCACCCCGCACCTGGGCGCCTCCACGCACGAGGCCCAGGAGAAGGCCGGCACGCAGGTCGCGCGCAGCGTGAAGCTGGCGCTGGCGGGCGAGTTCGTGCCGGACGCCGTCAACGTCCAGGGCGGCGTGGTGGCCGAGGACGTCAAGCCCGGCCTGCCGCTGGCCGAGAAGCTCGGTCGCGTCTTCACCGCGCTGGCCGGCGAGGTGGCCACCAAGCTCGACGTCGAGGTGCGCGGCGAGATCGCCGGCCAGGACGTGCGGGTGATCGAGCTGGCCGCGCTCAAGGGCGTCTTCGCCGACGTGGTCGAGGAGCAGGTCACCTACGTCAACGCGCCGCTGCTGGCCAAGGACCGCGGCATCATCGTGGAGCTGGTCACCAGCGCCGAGAGCCCCGACTGGCGCAACGTGGTGACCGTGCGCGGCGTGCTGGCCGACGGCCGTACCGTCTCGGTCTCGGGCACGTTGTCCGGCCCGCGCCAGATCACCAAGATCGTCGAGGTCAACGGCTACGAGATGGAGATCGAGCCGACGGCCCACCTGTGCTTCTACACCTACGCCGACCGCCCCGGCATCGTCGGCGTGGTGGGCAGGCTGCTGGGCGAGCACAACATCAACATCGCCTCGATGCAGGTGGCGCGTGACACCAAGGGCGGCAAGGCGCTCATCGCGCTGACCGTCGACTCCGCCATCCCCGCCGAGATCGTCGAGCAGATCGGCGCCGAGATCGGCGCCGACAGCGGCCGCTCGGTGGACCTGGAGGACTGAGGTCTCATCAGAAAGGGCCGCCACCCGCTCCGGGTGGCGGCCCTTTCGCGTCTCAGCATGCGAGATAGTAGGACATCCAATGAGAATGCTCAGGTACTGTTACCGGTAATGCGCCAGGTCTTCGTACTTATTACCTGCCGCGGCGGGGCCTGTTAGGGCAGGTCGGCAACCCGTCGCGGAGAGCGGCGTGCGTGTCGGCCAGTAAGTCCCTTCGTCCGGTCCGCGACCCGGACCAACGAGATCAGGCCCGGTCGGATTCGCGACCGGAGTCCGGCTGTTTTCATCCGACGCGTCCGCGAAATGAGATGAGTCACATGTACGAGATGTATGCCTGGAACCGCGCCGAAGAGCACGAGGACGAGGCCGCCGAGGCCGTGCAGACCGCGCTGGACCGCCGCGACAACGGCGGCGCCCCGCAGAACCTGAGCCGGTAGAGCGCCCCCTCGGACCCCGCCATTCAGAACCTGCCCTCAGACTCCGCCGTTCAGAACCTGAGCCGGTAGAGCACCGCCGTCCGCCGCATCGCGGGCAGCAGCTTGACGATCGCGGCCACCATCCGGTGCGAGGCCGACAGGCGGTCGAACCCGTCGATGTCGAACGCGCTCACTGCCGCCAGGCAGTGCAGCCCCGGATGTACGGCCGGCAGCGCGGCGGGGCCGTCGATGCTCCAGTGCATCGTGGCCCCGGCCTTCTGCACGGGCTTGTTGAGCCGCTGGAGCCGCAGCCCGAGCGGGTTCAGGGCGTCGAAGGCGAACTCGCCGCCCGGGAAGCGGTCCACGATCGCCCGCACCAGCGCCGGTCCCTCGACCTCGTCGAGGTAGTAGAACAGGCCCTCGGCGACGACCAGCACGGGAGCGTCGCCGGGGACCTGCTCCAGCCAGCCCAGGTCGGTGACCGAGGTGCCGATCAGGTCGTAGCCGGGCCGCTCGGGGAACAGCCGCCGGCGCAACTCGATGACCTCCGGATAGTCCACGTCGTACCAGTGGACGGTGGGCGGCGGGTCCATGCGGTGCACGCGGGTGTCGAGCCCGCAGCCCAGATGCAGGACGGTCGCCTCGGGGTGGGCGTCCAGGAACTCCGCGGCCCACCGGTCGATGAAGCGCGCCCTGAGCGCCACGGCCCTGGCCGTGCCGGGATTGATCCCGGTCTTGCGGAAGTCGTGGTCGATCCGGTCCAGTGCCTGCGCGGCCAGCTGGTCGCCGAGTATCGGGTGGGGGGATCGCGCGTCGAGTGCCCTGCCGTACAGGGTGGCGAGGAGAGTCGCTTTCTCCTCGGTTAGATGCACCTTCTCTGGTGACATATCCGACACGCTACGCCCGCGTGCGGCCCCGGGCGCACCGGGGCCGCACTCAGGTTCCGCTACAGGACGGCGGTGGGCATGGACGGGGCCGGAGCCTCACGTTCCTTGAGGTAGGACGTCCAGCGGCGGACGCCCTGGGGATCGGGCCGGACCGCGCCCACGAAGGACTGCCGGCGCCAGTCGGACAACTTCTCCTCCTTCACCACGTCGCCGGAGCTCGGCGCGTGGACCATGTAACCGGGCTTGGAGATCATCCCCACGTGGCCGAGGCCGCTGAAGAAGACCAGGTCGCCGGGCTTGAGGTCCTTCCAGGCGATCTTCCTGTCGAAGGCCCCGTACTGCTGGCGGGCGGTGCGCGGCAGTTCGATGCCCGCCGCCTCGTACGCCCGCAGCATGAGCCCCGAGCAGTCGTAGCCCCGCTTGCTGGTGCCGCCCCAGACATACGGCGTGCCGCGTTTGTCCATGGCGAAGGCGAGGGCGACCTTCCATGAGGGCGTCGGCGCGCTCTCCTCACGTACGCGCTTGATGTCGGCGCCGGTCAGGGTGGTGGGGTCCTGGTCCTTGGCGGCGGTGGCGTGTGCCGCGGGACTGGCCAGGATGAGCCCGGCGGCGCCCGTTGCCAGGGCGATGGCCGCACGAGCCATGACGATGCGAGACAGAACACTGTCCTTCCATACGGCCGGCCGGGTTAGCTGACGGGCTCGGGCCTGGAAGACAGCCCTACGGCGACGTGTCGCCGATTCGCCCCTGGGGGGAAAGGTGGGTCCCCGGCTCCGCGCAACGGCTGCGCGGATTAGGCCCGACGGACACTAACGAAACGGTCAAAAGGTCGCAAACCGCCCAAAGCGGGATGTCCGGGAAATGAGATGAGTGTTCGTTAGGCGAGACGAGCCGGTAAGGTTGCCGTCATGGAGTCGCGTAACATCCGCCTGGCCGTCATCCCTGGGGATGGCATCGGCGCCGAGGTCGTCGCAGAAGGGCTCAAGGTCCTTGAGGCAGTGGGCACGAAGATCGAGCCCACGCACTACGACCTGGGCGCCGCACGCTACCACCGCACCGGCGAGACGCTGCCGGACGCGGTGCTCGAAGAGTTGCGCGGCTACGACGCCATCCTGCTCGGCGCCGTGGGCGACCCCAGCGTGCCGCCGGGCATCCTTGAGCGCGACCTGCTGCTGCGCCTGCGCTTCGAGTTCGACCACTACGTCAACCTGCGCCCGGTCAAGCTGCTGCCCGGCGTGGAGACGCCGCTGGCCGACACGCTGCCCGAGAACATCGACATGATCGTCGTCCGCGAGGGCACCGAGGGTCTCTACGCCGGCACGGGCGGCGTCATGCGGCGCGGCACGCCGCACGAGATCGCCACGCAGGAGTCGCTCAACACCGCCCACGGGGTCGAGCGCGTGGTGCGCTACGCCTTCGAGAAGGCCAAGTCCCGGCCGCGCAAGAAGCTGACCCTCGTCCACAAGACCAACGTCCTGGCCTACGCCGGCGACCTGTGGCAGCGCACGGTCAACCGGGTGGCCGCCGAATACCCCGAGGTCACCACCGACTACTGCCACATCGACGCGGCCTCGATGTTCTTCGTCAGCCAGCCCGAGCGCTTCGACGTGGTCGTCACCGACAACCTGTTCGGCGACATCATCACCGACCTCGGCGCGGCCATCGCGGGCGGCATCGGCCTGGCGGCCAGCGGCAACATCAACCCCGAGCGCACCGCGCCGAGCATGTTCGAGCCGGTGCACGGCAGCGCGCCCGACATCGCCGGCCAGGGCAAGGCCGACCCCACCGCGACCATCCTGTCCGTCGCCATGCTCCTGGACCACCTCGGCCTGCGCACCGAGGCGGCCAAGGTCGAGCAGGCGGTCGCCGACGACATCGTGGAGCGCCTGACCGGCTGGGCCAACCGCACCACGCACGAGATCGGTGACGACATCACCGGGCGAGTATCCGGCTAGGACCGCCTAGCCCCGGAAACGCGCCTGGCGGTCCTAGGAGGACTGCCGGGCGCGTTTTCGCGTTTCCAGCGTTCCGGGATGCGGCGAACCACCCCATCGGCCCCTTGCCATCCCATATAGCGAGACAATAGGAAGTACGGACTGCCCTGTCCGGGCACGGCTGCAGGCCGCCGCAGGTGCGCAGGCAACCGGTAGATTCCGGTAGATTTCGGTAGATCGCAGAGATAAGGACCGACGTCATGACCATCGCTCAGAAGCTCAGCTTCGACGTGCAGCTATCCGACCACGCTCGCACCGCGGCCGAGCGGGAGCAGGTACTGGCGAATCCCGGTTTCGGGCAGACCTTCACCGACCACATGATCTCGGTCGACTACACCGACGGCGTCGGCTGGCACGACGCCAGGCTCATGCCGTACGGGCCGCTCTCGCTCGACCCCGCCACCTCGGTCTTCCACTACGCGCAGGAGCTGTTCGAGGGCCTGAAGGCTTACCGGCAGGCCAACGGCTCGATCGTGACCTTCCGCCCGTACTCCAACGCCGCCCGCTTCAACCGCTCGGCCTCGCGCATGGCGATGCCGGAGCTGCCCGAGGCGACCTTCGTGGACTCGCTCGAACTCCTCGTCGAGACCGACAGGGAGTGGGTGCCCACCACCGAGGGGCACAGCCTCTACCTGCGCCCCTTCATGATCGCCACGCAGGCGGGGCTGGGCGTCAACTACCCGTCCAAGACCTACAAGTACATGGTCATCGCCTCGCCGGCGGCCTCGTACTTCACCGGTGGCCTCCAGCCCGTCTCCGTCTGGTTGTCCACCGAGTACACCCGCGCCGCCCCCGGCGGCACCGGCTTCGCCAAGTGCGGCGGCAACTACGCCGCGGCCTTCGTCGCCCAGCGGCAGGCCGTCGAGCACGGCTGCGACCAGGTGGTGTGGCTGGACGCGCACGAGCACCGCTACGTCGAGGAGATGGGCGGGATGAACCTGTTCTTCGTCTTCGGCGACAAGCTCGTCACCCCGGCGCTCACCGGCACGCTGCTGCCCGGCATCACCAGGGAGTCGATCCTGGAGCTGGCCGGCGACCTGGGCCTGGAGACGGAGGAGCGGCTCATCTCGGTGGACGAGTGGCAGTCCGCGTGCGAGTCGGGCGAGCTGACGGAGGTGTTCGCGTGCGGCACGGCCGCCGTCGTGACGCCGGTGGGCACGGTCAAGGGCGCCGACCGCTCCTGGACCGTGGCCGACGGCACGCCGGGCCCGGTGACGATGCGGGTGCGCGAGGAACTCGTCGGCATCCAGTACGGCACCCGTCCCGACACGCACAACTGGGTCCACAAGATCGTCTGATGCGACCGGCCCGCGGGGACCTCCGCGGGCCCGCGCGTTCAATGAAAGTGGCTGATGATGAAGCGGTTGATGGTGGTCGCGCTGGCGTGCGCGGCGATCGCCGTGCTCGGGGTGTTGTCGTTCGCCGGCTCCGGCGCGTCGTCCGAGGGGGTGAAGCTGGCCCGGCAGGACGACGGCTCGATGATCCTGGCCGACCTGGGCAGCGAGGCTCCCGTGCTCGACGTGTACGAGGACTTCGACTGCCCCATCTGCAAGGAGATGCACTCCAAGGTGGACGCCACCATCCAGCGGCTGGCCAGGGAGGGCAAGGTCAAGGTCGTCTACCACACCGTGACGATCTTCCAGCAGGAGCCCATGCGCTCCAACTCCATCCGCGCCGCCTCGGCCGCCCGCTGCGTGCCCGAGGAGAACTGGCTGGCCTTCAGGGACGCCCTGTACGCCATGCAGCCCGCCCCCCACGGCGAGGCATCCGGCTTCACGGTCGAGGAGCTGGCACAGGCCGCGCGGAAGGCGGGCGCGTCGGTGGACTCGTGCGTGACGTCGCAGTCGTACGCGAAGTCACACCTGGCCGAGACGGCGAAGATCCCGCTGGAGGGCACGCCCACGGTGGTGCTCGACGGGCGGATGCTGGGCAACGAGGCGCTCGACCCGGCGGCGCTGGAGCGCGTCATCACGGAGGGCAACGGAATCCGGGTGTGAGCCGCGCGGCGTCCCACAAGGTGAGACCGGTGTGCCAGATGGTGAATCCATGTGGCAGACTGGGCGGCACCATGTTCTACGGTCTGCTCATTATCGGCAGGCGCGCTGGCTGACGCAGGGACACCGCCAGCGCGCAGACCTCTCACGTCCGTGAGGGGTCTTTTTGTTTTCCCGAGGACGACACGCTTCTCCAGAGATGAGAAATCCATGGCCGACGACCGCTTCCACGTATACGACACGACGCTGCGTGACGGCGCGCAACAGGAGGGCCTGAACCTCACCGTCGCCGACAAGATCGCCGTCGCTCGCCACCTGGACGGTCTGGGAGTCGGCTTCATCGAAGGGGGCTGGCCCGGCGCCAACCCCAAGGACACAGAGTTCTTCAGGCGCGCTCGAACAGAGCTCGACCTGAAGCACGCGCAACTCGCCGCGTTCGGCGCGACCCGCCGGGCAGGTATGAAGGCAGCCGACGACCCATTGGTGGCCGCGTTGCGCGAATCCGGCGCGCCGGTCGTGACCCTTGTCGCCAAGAGTCACGACCGGCACGTGGAGCTGGCCCTCCGCACGACTCTCCAGGAGAACCTCGCGATGATCCGCGACACGGTCTCCCACCTCCGTGCGGAGGGACAGCGAGTCTTCCTCGACGCCGAGCACTTCTTCGACGGTTACAAGTCCAACTCAGCCTACGCGCTGGAGGTTCTCAGGACCGCCGCCGAGGCCGGCGCGGACGTCATCGCCCTGTGCGACACCAACGGCGGCATGCTCCCCGACGAGCTGGCCGAGATCGTCCAGGACGCCGTACGCACCAGCGCCCGCGTCGGCATCCACTGCCACGACGACACCGGCTGCGCCGTGGCCAACACCCTGGCCGCCGTCAAGGCGGGCGCCACCCACGTCCAGGGCTGCGCCAACGGCTACGGCGAGCGCTCCGGCAACGCCAACCTCTTCACGGTCGTGGCCAACCTGCAGCTCAAGCGGGGCTTCGAGCTCGTGCCCCAGGAGTCGCTGGCCGACATGACCCGCATCGCCCACGCGATCACCGAGGTCACCAACGTCACCCCCAACTCCCACGCCCCGTACGTCGGCATGTCCGCCTTCGCGCACAAGGCCGGGCTGCACGCCAGCGCCATCAAGGTGGACCCCAACCTCTACCAGCACATCGACCCCGCCGCCGTGGGCAACGACATGCGCATGCTCGTCTCCGACATGGCCGGCCGCGCCTCCGTCGAGCTCAAGGGCCGCGAGCTCGGCTACGAGCTGACCCCCGAGCACACCAGGACGCTGGTCGAGCGGGTCAAGGACCTGGAGTCCAAGGGCTTCACGTTCGAGGCCGCCGACGCCTCCTTCGAGCTGCTGCTGCGCGACACCGTGAGCGGCGAGCGCCGGCGCCACTTCGAGGTCGAGTCCTGGCGCGTCATCGTGGAGCGCACGAAGGGCGGCGAGCTGGTCAGCGAGGCCACGGTCAAGCTGCACGCCAAGGGCGAGCGCATCGTGGCCACGGGCGAGGGCAACGGCCCCGTCAACGCCCTGGACAAGGCCGTACGGCTGGGGCTGGAGAAGCTCTACCCCGAGCTGGCCAAGCTGGAACTGGTGGACTACAAGGTCCGCATACTCGAGGGCACCCACGGCACGGACGCCATCACCAGGGTCCTCATCACCTCCAGCGACGACACGGCCGAATGGGCCACGGTCGGCGTGGCGGAGAACATCATCGACGCCTCGTGGCAGGCCCTGGAGCAGGCCGTCACGTACGGCCTGCTCCGCGCCGGGCGCGACTGCGGCTAGTCAGACGATTCCGGCGGAGAAGGACACGCCGTCCACCGTGACCTTCCCGCCGGAGCACGACACCTTGGGCGAGTCCGTCCCCGGCACGATCACCGTCAGCAGTGACTTCGCCGCCGGGGACACCACCACGTTGGTCGCCTGCTTCGACAAGTACGTGGGCGAGACCCAGCCCAGCTTGCCGCCCCGCTGCACCTTCTGCCCGCCGACCTTGTCGCACGAGGAGAACTGCAGCAGCGTGACCTTGAACTTGCCGTCGCCCAGCACCACCTTGCCGCCGCTCTCCGAGACGACCTTGAGCGAGGGGGCGAAGCGCCAGATGTTGCTGACCTTCTTGCCGCCCGACGCGGTGTCCAGCACCGCCATCACGTCCTCGCCATGGTTGACCAGCACCGACCTGGTACGGCTGACCCCGTACGCCTTGTCGGTCAGCCTGAACGCCTGGCGGTCGTCGCCGTAGCTGGTCTTGACGATCTTGCTGCCCGTGCGCGGCCTGAACTTCGCGCCCGCCACGATCGGCACGTTGTGCGCCTCGGGCGACATCGTCCAGTAGCGGTAGGCGCTCTTCTCGTAGGAGTGGAACCCGCCGTCCACCAGGATGTCGCGGCCCTGCGCGTAGTACGTCACGCCCAGGTGGTCCTCGTGGCCGTGGAACTTCATGCCCGGCCCGTACCTGATCGAGTAGTAGGCCGACTCGGGCTTCTCCCACGCCGTGCGGCCGTACACGTACCCGGCCCGGTAGTTCCTGACCTTCTGCTTGGGCTTGCCCGTCTCCATCTTCGGCTCGGTGTCCGCGCTGCCGTCGCCGATGGGCACCATGTAGCCGTTCGGCATGGTCGAGTGGGCGATGAAGTCCTTCATCGCCTCGGCCCGCCTGTCGATCTCACTTGGCACCTTCAGGTCGCACGCCTTCATGTTCGTCATGGCGACCTGGAGCCGGCCGTAGACGTAGACCGCGTACCTCGGCGCCTGCTCCATCAGCGCGCCCTGCGAGTCCACATCCAGCTTCACCGTGCCGGTCAGGCGCTTGACGGCCAGGCTCGACCAGTCCTTGCGGCCGTACCTGCAGCCGATGCCCATGAGCGCGATGTCCTGGTCGATGCCGTGGTTGTGGCCCTTCTTGTACAACTTCGGGTTCGACAGGAGCTTGGCGTGCGTGGCCAGGCTCTGCTTCAGCCAGCTCTCGTTGACGTGCCTGCTCAGGCAGAGCAGCGGCTGGGTGCGCAGCGAGGTGGGGTGGTCCGTCCAGACGTACGCGGGGGTGCCGCGGGCGCCGTACTCGTTGTCGGCCGCCCAGTCCTTGGCGATGTCGGTGGCGCGGTCCAGGTAACGCTTCTCGCCGGTGTTCTCGTACTCGACGACGAGCGTGCCCATCCAGCGCAGCGAGTGGAAGACGAACTCCCACGAGCGGTTCTTGTACGGGCTCGCGTTCCAGTCGACGTTCTTGCCGAACTTGTACGCCGGCAGCCCCACCAGCGAGATCTCGCCCTGCATGACGTCCTCGGCGGTCGGCGTGCCGGGCAGCCAGTCGCCCTGGCACTCGGTGGTCCTGGCCACCTTGTCGGCCGCCTGCGCAGGCCCGGTTAAGGCACTGAGCGCGAGTGTGAGGGCAAGGGGGATCGCGAGGCGGCGCACGCCAGTTCCTTCCGGACAAAAACGAGAGGGCGGGACATGCTTTCGGAATGACGATCAACTGGTCAAGTTGCGTGCCCGATTCGTTAACCGCCCGATGTCACCCCGGCACCCCTGCTGGCGGCCCGCCGGTCCGCCGGACATGCTGGAAGGCGTGAGATTCGACGACCTGGTCATTCCCGACAGCCCCGCCTGCCGCGGCGCGCTCGAAGTGGCCGCCCAGTACCACTCGCCCTCCCTGCTCAACCACTCGATCCGCGCGTACCTGTGGGCGGCGGCCTACGCGCAGGACCGGCGCATCTCCTTCGACGCCGAACTCCTGTACGTGTCGGCGATGCTGCACGACATCGGGCTGGTGGCCGAGTTCGACAGCCACACGGTGCCGTACGAGGAGGCGGGCGGGCACGTGGCCTGGGCCTTCTGCGCCGGGGCCGGCTGGTCGCCCGAGCGCCGGCTGCGCGCCTGCGAGGTGATCATCAGGCACATGTGGGAGGAGGTGCCCCTGGCGGAGGACCCCGAGGGACACCTGCTGGAACTCTCCACCGGCATGGACATCTCGGGCCGCGGGACCGACGAGATCCCCGCCGAGGTGCGGCGGGAGGGGCTTGAGCGCTATCCGAGGCTGGAGATCGCCAAGGAGTTCAGCGTGTGCGTGGCGGACCAGGGCGCCCGCAAGCCGTCGAGCCTGGCGGCGCGGTTCGTGCGCGACGGCATCGTGGACCGCATCCTGCGCAACCCGCTCGACGGCTGACAGGACCTACTCAGGACCTACTTCGGGCCGGTGCTCTCGGCGTTACTTGGGGCCGGTGCTCTCGGCGACCTCGAACGACCACACCTCGGAGTCCGTCGCCGCGGGCCCCTGTCCGTGACCGTGGCCCTGCCCATGCCCGTGCCCCTGGGCAGCGGCCGCCGCCTGGGCGTGCCCGCGCTGGAACGCCTGGCTCTGCTGCCACTTCTGGAAGTCCTCCTCGCTGCGCCAGCGGGTGTAGACGAGGTAGCGCTCGGTCCCCTCCACCGGCCGCAACAACTCGAACCACTCGAACCCGTCGGCCGACTCCACCATCCCGGCCCGGTTGGAGAAACGCCGTTCGAGCTCCTCGCGCATCTCGGCGGGCACGGTCAGAGCATTGATCTTCACAACGGACATCAGGCAGAACCCCTCTCGTCAGCGCACGATCCGGTGCGGTGAAGGTGAGGGCTCCAGGCTAACGCGGGCCACCGCCGGCACCCGATCCCGGTCGAGCGCATCCCGTACGTGAGGCAGCGCCACCGTGGACAGGTGCCGCTCCAACTCGCCCATCGGCACCGACTCGTCGGCCGTCAGGCGCAGCCGCACCTCGGGGCGGCCGGGCGGGCCCAGCAGGTTCGCATCGGCGCGCAACACGGCTGGACTCGCCGCCACGTCGGCCGCGACCGCCCGCGCCATCCCGCCCGCCGACACCCGCGTG
This sequence comes from Nonomuraea sp. NPDC050404, assembly GCF_040655495.1. Taxonomy (NCBI): domain Bacteria; kingdom Bacillati; phylum Actinomycetota; class Actinomycetes; order Streptosporangiales; family Streptosporangiaceae; genus Nonomuraea; species Nonomuraea sp. NPDC050404. The sequence continues at coordinate 538,795 of NZ_JBFAKB010000006.1, read as the reverse complement.
ACGCCGGTCGGGCCGTCCTCGACGCACAACGTCCCGCACACCTGCCTGCGCCCCTGCACGAACAGCCAGCGCAGCGCCAGCACCGCCACGACCAGCGCCGCCAGCGCCACCAGCCACCAGATCCCCTGACCGGTACGCGCGAAGAACCCGGTCACGTTGCCGTCCACGATCGTCGTCCGCGCGGCGGCCCACTGCTGCGAGAACCCGCCCAGCCCTCTGGCCAGCGCGGAGCCCCCCAGCACCGCCAGCACCAGCCCGACCAGCGCCAGCCCCCACCGGTTGCCCCGCCTCGCCTTCCTGCTCACTCGCGCTCCTTGACCTGCACGGCCACCCGGTACGGCTCCACCAGATCCAGCCCCGCCAGCCTGTCCAGCACGGCCCCGCGCACGTCCTGGCCGAACCCGTCCGCGTCCCGTTTGGACGTGACCGGCGTGACGGCGAACGTGTGACCGCGCCGGGTGACCCGGGCCGAGAGCACCCCGGGCACCTGCTCGGCCGCGTGCGCCAGGGCCCGGGTGACGCTCCTGGGACGCAGGCCGATGATCAGGTCGGGGTCGCCGCTGCGTACCGGCACCATGCTCGGCCGCCCCGGCACCAGCGCCAGGGCCAGCAACGCCAGCCCCAGCAGCGTCACGACCGCCGACCCGAGCAGGACCAGCGGATCCGACCAGAGCGTCGAGGAGGCCCAGGCCAGCATGCGGTCGTACGGGATCCAGCGCAGCGGGCGCCCGGCCAGCGCCGAGATCGTCTCGGCGAGGACGAGCAGGCTGAGCAGCGTGAGCAGGAGGGCCACCACGATCGCGGGCACCTTCCTGCTGGGCCGGAACGCCCGGATCGCCGCCCGATCGGCGGCCTTGTCCCGCAGCGGCGGCAACTCGTTCCCCGCCCGATGCGCACCGGACGGCGCAGCCTGCACGGGCGGCACGTCGTAGGCGGTCATGGCCGCTCACCACCCGGCACGTCGTGGGCGGTCATGGCCGCTCACCACCCGGCACGTCGTGGGCGGTCATGGCCGCTCACCGCCTGGCCTTGGGATGGCGCGTAGATGTGTCATGGCAGGTCACCGCCCAGGTCGGTCATGGTGATGTCCAGGCGGGAGACCTCCACGCCTGTCTGGAACGCCACACGCCGGATCACGTGCTCGCGCAGTCGCGCCGCCACGGCGTGCAGCGGTGCCGGATAGGCCACGGCCACGTTCAGCCGTACCGTGGCCTGCCCGCCGTTCACCTCGCCGTCCGACGCCCGCGCCCAGGGCCGCCCCCGTACGTGCACCTCGCGCACCTCGGGGACCTCCTCGGCGGCGCAGCAGGCGATCTTGGTGATCACCCGGTCGGCGACCTCCGTGTGCCCGCGCGGTTCGGGCGCGCCCGTCATTTGCGTCTCACGGAGAAGTTGGACAGGTTGACCTCGCCGGTCTCGGCGAACCGCCCCACCAGGAAGCCGACCGCGCCCAGCACGAGGACGAGCAGGAACGCGCTCAGCCCCCCGAACGCCCCGGCCAGTCCGAGAACGATGCCGACGGCCATGCCGATGAGCGGCATCCACTGGATGTTGTTCATTTCTCCTCCACGATGATCTCCACGGGCGATCTCCAGGGGCGATCTAGACGACGATGTCGTCCACACGCACGTTCACCGGGCGGTCCCCGGCCAGGTCCGCCACGGCCCGCCGCACTTCGTCTGCTGTCTCCGGCAGCGGGCGGGCCAGCGTGGCCACGATGGCGACCTCGATCACGAGCTCGCCCACGGACACCCCCGTGAGCCGCTCACCCGGCAGATATGTCGCCACCGTCCCGAAAGGCCCCCCGGACAACCCCGCCACCCCGGCACACCCCCGAGCCCGATCAGCGATCATCCGGGCCTCGGTCGCAGCACCGGCACCGGGTCCTGGCGGGGTGCCGGAATCGGGCGGCGCGGACGTCATCGGACCCGGGACTCCGGCTCCGCGTCCTGCCGGTGCCCGTCGTGGCCCCGGTCCCCGTCCCTGCCCCGATCACGGCCCCGATCACGGCCCCGATCGCGGTCCCGGTCCTGGTCGGGCAGGTGGACGTCGTCCACGTGGATGTTGACCTCGGTCACCTCCAGCCCGCACATCCGCTCGACCGCCCCGATCACGTTCTTGCGCACCGCCGCCGCCAGGTCGGGGATCGCGGTGCCGTACTCGGTCACCAGGTCGAGGTCCACGGCGGCCTGCCGCTCGCCCACCTCGACCGACACGCCCTGGGCGACGCTCGCGTCACCGCCGACGATGTTGCGCATGCTGCCGAGGGCCCGCGCCGCGCCTCCGCCCATGGCGTACACGCCGGACACCTCACGGGCGGCCAGGCCGGCGATCTTGGCGACTACCCCGTCGTCGATGCTGGTGGTGCCCTTGTCCGTGACCAGCGAGGTCGCCGAGCCGGTGGCGCCGCCGCCGTCCCGCTCCCGGGCCCGTGGCACCGTCCCCGCCGCACCGGGTCCCGTGGGCCGATTGGACATCGTCTCCGACATGATCCGTCACCTCCCAGGTGTCTCACTGCTACGCAGAGCTAACCGCTGCCACCCGGTCGAATCCCATCAAAACGGACTCTGGGCTCATTAATGGACGGTTCCTGACTTGTGCCGACTGCGACGCGTTAAAAGGTGGCGGACCCCTCCAGCGGCGGCGATAGCCTTGTCAGGTGCGTATAGCGAGGTTCTCCACAGGCGAAGGCGTCTCGTTCGGCGTGGTCGAGGGCGGTCCGGGAGAGGAGTTCATCTCCACGGTCTCCGGCCATCCGTTCGGCCAGGTGCAGTTCACCGGCGAGCGTTTCCCGCTGTCCCAGGTGAAGCTGCTGGCCCCCATGCTGCCGAGCAAGGTGGTCGCCATCGGCAGAAACTACGCCGAGCACGCGGCCGAGATGGGCAACGAGGTGCCGGAAGAACCGCTCATCTTCATGAAGCCGTCCACCACGGTGATCGGCCACGGCGAGAACATCGCCTACCCCACGTCGTTGTCCGACCGCGTCGACTTCGAGGGGGAGCTGGCCGTGGTGATCGGCCGGCTCTGCCGGGAGGTGCCGGTCGAGCGGGTCAAGGACGTCATCTTCGGCTACACCTGCGCCAATGACGTCACCGCCCGCGATCTGCAGAAGAAGGACGTGCAGTTCACGCGGGCCAAGGGGTTCGACACGTTCTGCCCGCTCGGGCCGTGGATCCAGACCGATCTGGACGCGGCCGACCTGGCCCTGACGACCACGGTCAACGGCGACATCCGGCAGAGCGGGCGCACCAGCCAGCTCATCAACGACATCCCCGCGCTGGTGGCCTACGTCAGCGCGGTCATGACCCTGATCCCCGGCGACGTCATCCTGACCGGCACCCCGGCGGGCGTCGGCCCGCTCGAGATCGGCGACGAGGTCAGCGTCGGCATCGAAGGCATCGGCACACTCACGAACAAGGTGGTCTCCCGTGACTGACGTACGGGTCCGGTTCGCTCCGTCCCCAACCGGCATGTTCCACGTCGGCGGCGCTCGCACGGCGCTGTTCAACTGGGCGCTGGCCGAACAGTCCGGCGGCCGGTTCGTGCTGCGCATCGAGGACACCGACGCCTCGCGTAACCGGCCGGAGTGGACCGAGGGCATCATCTCGGCCCTCGACTGGATCGGCATCAACGGCACCAACCCGGTGTTCGAGGGCCCCTACTTCCAGTCGGCGTACGAGCCGCAGCACCGCGAGGCCGTGGCCAAGCTGCTGGCCGACGGCAGGGCGTACTACTGCGACTGCACGCGCGAGGCGCTGGTGGCCCGTACCGGCTCCGAGCAGAAGGGCTATGACGGCCACTGCCGCGACCGGGGGCTGACCGAGGGCGCCACCCGCTTCCGCACGCCCGACGAGGGCGTGACCGTCGTGAGCGACCTCGTCCGAGGCGAGGTGGAGTTCCCCAACGCGGCGCAGGAGGACTTCGTCATCGCCCGCACCGACGGCTCGCCGCTCTACGTGCTGGCCAACGCGGTGGACGACATCACGCAGAACATCACCCACGTCGTACGCGGCGAGGAGCACCTGGGCAACGCGGCCAAGCAGATGTTGCTCTGGCCGGCCCTGGGCGCGACGCCGCCGGTGTGGGCGCACCTGCCGGTGATCGTCAACGAGCAGCGCAAGAAGTTGTCCAAGCGCCGCGACAAGGTGGCCCTTGAGGACTACCGCGCGGAGGGTTACCTGGCCGAGGCCATGGTCAACTACCTGATGCTGCTCGGCTGGGGCCCCGGCGAGGATCGCGAGATCATGCCGTGGTCGGAGATGGTGCCGCTGTTCAGGGCCGAGGACGTCAACTCCGCCAGTGCTTTCTTCGACGAGAAGAAGCTGCGCGCCTTCAACGGCGAGTACATCCGGGCGCTGCCGCTGGAGACGTTCGAGGAGCGCTGCGCGGCCTACCTCGACCCCTCCTGGGACCGGGAGCTGTTCAGCAAGGTCGCGGCGCTGGCGCAGACGCGGCTCGGGGTGTTGTCGGAGATCCGGCAGAACGTCGACTTCCTCTTCCTGGAGGAGCCGGTCTTCGACCAGGCGTCGTGGGACAAGGGCATGAAGAACTCCGCCGAGGAGATCCTCACCGGCTACCTGGCGCGGCTGGAGGCCGTGAGCTGGGATCCCGAGTCGCTCAAGCAGGCGCTGGAGGAGGTCGGCGCGGCCCACGGGCTCAAGCTGGGCAAGGCGCAGGCTCCGGTGCGGGTGGCGATCACCGGCCGGACGGTGGGCCTGCCGCTGTTCGAGTCGATCGAGGTGCTGGGCCGCGAGCGCGCCCAGGATCGGGTACGCGCCGCGCTGACCCGCCTGCGCGGCTGACCCGCGCATCGGTGACGGGACGCCCACCGCGCACGTTCACGCGGTGGGCTGCCGGGCACGTCGCGGCCCTCCGATGAGGCCGCGGCCACGATGCGGCGCTCAGATGAGGCCGCGGGCGCGTCGCGGCGCTCAGATGAGGCCGCGGGCGCGTCGCGGCGCTCAGATGAGGCCGCGGGCGCGTTGCGGCGCTCAGATGAGGCCGCGTCGCTTGAGCAGCGGCTGGATGCCGGCCTCGCGTCCACGGAAGTTGCGGAAGGCCGTCAACGGGTCGATGCTGCCACCCCTGGAGAGCAGCTCGCGCCGGAAGTGGTCGCCGTTCTCCCTGGTGAGCCCGCCGTTCTCCTTGAACCACTCCACGCTCTCCGCGTCGAGCACCTCGCTCCAGATGTAGGAGTAGTAGCCCGCGCTGTAACCGCCGGCGAAGATGTGCTGGAAGTAGTTGGTCCGGTAACGCGGCCGGACCAGCGGGTAGGCGATCCCGGCCGCCTCCAGCGCCGCCGCCTCGAATGCCTCGGGGTCGGTCACGCTCTCGCCGGGGGCGAGCTTGTGCCAGGCCCAGTCGAGCAGCGTGGCGGCCAGGTATTCGACGGTCTCGAAGCCCTGGTTGAACTGCTCGGCCGCCTTCAGCTTCCGTACCAGCTCCTCCGGCATCGGCTCGCCCGTCTCGTGGTGCTTGGCGTAGTTGGCCAGCACCTCGGGCCAGGTCACCCACATCTCGTTGACCTGCGACGGGTACTCGACGAAGTCGCGCGGCACGCTCGTGCCCGACACCCTCGGGAAACGCACCTGCGAGAACAACCCGTGCAGCGCGTGGCCGAACTCATGGAAGGCCGTCTCCACCTCGTCGTACGTCAGCAGCGTCGGCCCCGAGGCCGGCTTGGTGACGTTGAGGTTGTTCATGACCACCGGCCGCAGCCCGAACAGGGACGACTGGTCGACCAGGTTGTTCATCCACGCCCCGCCGCGCTTGGACGGCCTGGCGTAGGGGTCGAGCACGAACAGCCCGAGCCGGCTCCCGTCCTCGTCCGACACCTCGAACACGGTCACGTCGGGGTGGTAGCCGCCCAGGTCGGCACGCTCGCTGAAGGTGATCCCGTACAGCTTGGTGGCCGCGTGGAACACGCCGTCGCGGTAGACCCGGTTCAGCTCGAAGTACGGCCGCATCGCGGCGCCGTCGAAGTCGTAGCGGGCCTGGCGGACCTTCTCGGAGTAGTACGGCCAGTCCCACGGCTCAAGGTCGAACCCGGCCTGCTCCGCCAGCGCCTCGGCCTCCTTCTTGGCGTTGCGCACGGCCGGCCCGACGAGCTGGCCGAGCATGTTCTCGACCGCCTCGACGGTCTTGGCCGTCTGGTCGGCCACGGTGTAGGCGGCGTGGCTGGGGAAGCCGAGCAGCGCCGCCCGCTCGGCCCGCAGCGCCGTCATCTTGACCGCGATGTCGAAGTTGCCGGGGGCGCGGCCGACGCTCAGCTCATACAGGCGGCGCCGCACGTCGCGGTCGGTGAGCTGGGACAGGCCCGGCTGGGCGGTGTAGTTGAGCAGCGGCAGGACGTAGGTGCCGTCCTCCTTGCGCAGCGACTCGATCTTGGCCTCGTCGAATCCGTCGAGGTCCTTGGGGTCGGTCACCACCAGCGCCGACTCGGTGGAGGCCCTGAGCAGGGTCTGCGCGAACTGGGTGGACAACTTCGACAGGTCCTCGTTGAGCGCGCGCAGCCGGTCCTGGTCGGACTCCGACAGGTCGGCGCCGGCCCTGATGAAGTCCTCGCGGTACTTCTCCAGCAGCCAGGACTCCTCGGGGTCCGTCGTGGTGACCTGCTTGATCCTGGCCCACAGCGCCCGGTTGAGCCGGATCGCGTCGCTGTGCCTGGTGAGCTGGGGGGAGATCACCTTCTCGATCTCCATCAGGCCGTCGGTCGTGTTGGACGCGCTGACGCTGAAGAAGACCGTGGCCGTGCGGTCGAGGATCCTGCCCGACCGCTCCAGGGCGGTGATCGTGTTGCCGAAGGTCGGCGGCTCGGTGCTGCTCGCGACCGCGTCGACCTCGGCGAGTTGCTCGGCCATGCCACGCTCGAACGCCGGCAGGTAGTGCTCCTCGCGAACATCGGCGAAGGGCGGCAGTTCGTACGGCAGGCCGCTTGGGGCGAAGAACGGATTCTCGGGCAAGCTCGGGCTCCTCCACGTGGTGTTTTGTCCTCTTCAGCTTGGCACGGCCGGGCACGTGCCGGGAGCTCTGGAGGACGGTCCCGCCAATCGTTTTGGTCTTAGCACCCGAGCTGGGCTATTCTTTCGGACGTCGCCAAGCGCAGCTCCGCGAGGAGCCCGCAGCGGTGGGGTATGGTGTAATTGGCAGCACGACTGATTCTGGTTCAGTTAGTCTAGGTTCGAGTCCTGGTACCCCAGCATTTGCAACGGATGTCTCCCCGACGGGACATCCGTTTTCTTATTTCGCCAGCCGATGCAGAATGTCCGAGATCTGCTTATACGCCTTGGCGGTCGGCGCGTGCGACGCCTCCACCGTGAACACCTTGAACTTGTTGCCGGGCGTGGCCGCGTCCGCCTCCCTGATCATCCGGTCCTGCAGCGCGAGCGGGATCGTGCGGTCCTTGCTGTGCCTGATGTAGACGCGCGGCACCCGTCCCCACGCCTCCTTCCGTCCCCGGGCGTCGGCGCTGCTCACCTGGAGGCTCTCGTCCGGCAGCATGGTGTTCAGCATGGCGAGGAACTCACCCTCGGTGCCCTCCGCCAGGAACGCCGCCTTGGCCGCGTCCAGGAACCTCCTGTCGGCCGTCCGCCAGTTGATCCGGATGGCTCCGATCTTGGTCGGGTCGCCGACGATGGCGTGCATCAGGCCCGCCGACAGGCTCTCCTTCCCCTCGGGGGAGTTGACGTAGTCGGCCGGCGAACGCAGCTTCGTGCAGCAGAACGCGGTGTCGTACACGAGCCGGTCGATCAGGTCGGGCACCTCGTCGGCCGCCTTCGTGATCGCGGCCCCGCCCAGGCTGCCGCCGACCAGGATCACCGGGCCGTAGCGGGCGACCCGCCGCACGACGTCCACCGTGGCCTCCACGTAGTCGTCCAGCGTCACCCCCGCCACCGGGGACGGCAGCGTGGCCAGCTTCTTCAGGTCCTGCGGCGCCTGGTAGGCGATGTGGAACTGCTCCTCGGGGCCGTGCCCCGGCAGGTTCACGCCCACGGTGCGGTGGCCGCGCATCGTCAGCTCCGGGTCGGACGCGGCCACACCGTTGGAGCCGGTCACGAAGACGTACGTGGTGACGTCCTTCTTCTTCGCGGGGCCCACGACGGACGAGGCGGCGACCGCCGCACCGGCACCGGTGGCGGCGAGACGGAATGCGGTTCTACGGGTTGGAATGTTCATGTCTTCGATGTTCGCCGAGGTCAGGGGAGGGCAACATCGCCCGGTCGGCTGGAGAAGCGGCTGATGGCGGGCATCCACCGATCGGTTGATGGTGTGCCAGGCTGGCTGCCATGACCCGGGACCGCTTCGACGAGCGTGCTCGACGGCGTGCGACCATGCCCTCACCCGACCCCGACCAGCCCGACCCCGACCAGCCCGACCCCGACCAGCCCGACCCCGACCAGCCCGACCCCGACCAGCGGCGTGCGGGTCTGCACTGGTTGCACGAGCGGGTCCGGCGGTTCGCGGCGATGCCGTGGCTGGACGGGCGTGAGCGCTGGGCCTACCTGGCGCTGGCGTACGGGCTGCTCGCGATCTCCTCGATCGCCGCCGCCCTGTCGAGCACGCCCGCCGAACCGCTCCCGTCCGAGCCTCTCCCGCCCGAGCTGATCCCCTTCCTGCCACCCTGGCCGATACTGGCGCTCGCGGCGGCCGTCTGGTCGGCCCCCATCGCCTGGCTCTACCAGCGGCGCGACACGCACCGGGCGCTCGCCGTGGCCCACTACCTGCTCCTGCTGGCCCTCGCCGCGGCCCTGTCCTTCCAGAGCGTCGTCTTCGTCCTGTTCGCCTCGATCGGCTACCCGCTGTCCTTCGCCCTGCTCCCGGCCCGGCTGGTCATGGCCGGCGTCACGCTCACCGCCCTGATCAACGTGACCACCCAGGCGGGCCCCGGCAACAGGACGGCCCTGCTGACGGTGCTCGCCGGCGTGGCCGTGCCGCTGGTCTTCGCCGGCTGGTACGTCTCCGCCGAGCACGACAGGCGGCGCCGCCTGGTCGAACGGCTGCGCGCCGCCATGGAGGAGAACGCCGAACTGAACGCCAGGCTGCTCGACCAGGCCAGGCGGGCGGGCGCGCTCGACGAGCGGCACCGCGTGGCGGGGGAGATCCACGACACGGTCGCCCAGGACCTCGTCGCCCTGATCGGCCAGCTGCACGCCGCCGACCGCAGCTCCGACGAGGAGTCACGCGGCCGCCACCTCACCCACGCCGCGGACCTGGCCCGCCGCGGCCTGTCCGAGGCCCGCCGCTCCGTACGCGCGCTGCGCCCCGAACCGCTGGAGGACGCGGGGCTGCCGGAGGCGATCGAGCACATGGCCAGGTCGTGGGCCGACACGGCGGGCGTCGATCTGCGGCTCGACGTCACGGGCACGCCCGTCGCGCTGTCCGCCGAGGTGGAGACGGCCCTGTTCCGCGTCGCGCAGGAGGCGTTGTCGAACGTGGCCAAGCACGCCAGTGCCACCAGGGCGGGCCTGACCCTGTCGTACACGGACGATGGGGTCCTGCTCGACGTACGTGACGACGGGGCCGGTTTCGACCCGCACAGGCCCGCTGACGGCTTCGGCCTGGATGGGATGAGGCAGCGGGTCAGGGGTGTGGGCGGCACCCTGGAGATCGAGTCGGAGCCCGGCGCGGGCACGGCCGTCGCCGCCGCCGTGCCCGCCATGCCCGCGGAATGAGACGATCACAGCGGGATGGGAGGGCCGATGCCACTGCGACTGCTGATCGGGAATGGCGAGGGCCGTTGCGGTTGCGACCGCTGATCGGGGAGGGTGAGTGCCGATGCCGCTGCGAGTGTTGATCGCCGACGACCATCCGATCGTGCGCGACGGCCTGCGCGCGGCCCTCGGCGGCGAGCCCGACCTTGAGGTCGTCGGCGAGGCGGGCGACGGGGAGGAGGCCGTGCGGCTGGCCGCCGAGCTCGCCCCCGACGTCGTCCTCATGGATCTGCGCATGCCCGGCATGGACGGGGTGGAGGCCATCCGGTTGATCGGCGGGACCGGGCCGCGGGTGCTGGTGCTGACCACGTTCGACACCGACGTGATGCCCGCGCTCGAAGCGGGCGCCAGCGGCTACCTGCTCAAGGACGCGCCGCCGGAGGAGCTGGTCAGGGCCGTGCGCGCCACCCACAGGGGTGAGACCGTGCTCGCCCCGGCCGTGGCGGGCCGGCTGGCCGACCATCTGCGCAGGCCGGCCAGGGGCAGGCTGAGCAAGCGCGAGATGGAGGTGCTGCGGCTGGTGGCGGGCGGAGCGACGAACAAGCAGGCGGCGGCCAGCCTGTTCATCAGCGAGGCCAGCGTGAAGACGCACCTGCTGCACATCTACGCCAAGCTCGACGTGCGCGACCGCGCCGCCGCCGTGGCCGAGGCGTTCCGTCGCGGTCTGCTCACCGGATGATCTTGGCGTGGTCTTGGTGCCCGGAGTCGTGAGTAATGCGAGGTCAGGAGGGTTTCCGGTAAAGTCCGGGCCCACCTATGGCTGAATTTCGCATGCGTTCGGGCAGTTTCCCGCGCTTCCTCGCCCCGTTCATCGCCCCGCTCGTGCTGTTCTTCGGCGTCTGCCTCCTGCTCGGCGCCATCTTCACCCAGAGCACCCCGCTGGGCGCCGTGGTCGGCGCGCTGGCCACCGGCGGCCTGGTCGCCGTCCTGGCCGCCAAGCACCGCCGCCTGGCCTCGGGCACCGTCGTGCGCTTCTCGCCCGACGGGGTGGAGCTGACCGACTCGCTCGGCTTCCGCGTACGGCTGCGCTGGCCCGACATCACCAGGATCGACGTCGTGGACACCCAACTCGCCAACCCGCGCCGCGTCGGCCGCCCCGGGGGTGCGCGGGTGCGGGTCCAGCCGCTGCGTTCCGTCGGCCTGATCGGCTGGGGCGAGCGCGTGGTGCCGCCCCGCATCCCGGGCTGGATGCGCGACCGGCTGGCGCGGGTCCCCGTCGATCCGGCCAGCGGCAGGCCGGAGGTGACGATCCCGCTGGGGGAGTTCGACGCGGTGTGGCAGCGGGGGCCGATGGGGGACTGGGTGCGCCACTACAGGCCCGATCTGGTGGGGATCTGATGGACTGACAAGTGGTTTGGTGTGGTCTTCCGGGTGCGGTAGAGTTACCTGCGTTGCCGGGGAGGAAAACACTCCGGCAGAGCAGCTTGTGGACAGGGTCCCGTCGTCTAGTGGCCCAGGACGCCGCCCTCTCAAGGCGGTAGCGCCGGTTCGAATCCGGTCGGGACTACCACTGCCACAAGCCCCACATGAAGGTCCCGTCGTCTAGTGGCCCAGGACGCCGCCCTCTCAAGGCGGTAGCGCCGGTTCGAATCCGGTCGGGACTACCAAATCCAAATCATAATATTTTACGCTCACGGCGGGCGGCTCCAATCGCCGTCTATGGCCTGGCTCTTTCCAGGGAAACGCTCCTCCGGTTCACGGGTAACTCGCCGTTACGTGCGCATTCTTGACCATCGACGTGAGAGTCGTTGACCTTTTGAGCGCGCCTTGACGTTGGCGTCATTTACCGGCGGAATGCCATTTCACCAACAGCCCCGGCCCGTCGTGCCTTCACCGCCGGCGGCCCGGTCGTTCGACAGCCCGGCGTCCACGGTCACCCCACCCCGCCGTTCACCGGAGCCGTCCACCACGCGCCAGCCCGCCCTCCACGGTCACCTCGCCCCGCCGTTCGCCGGAGCCGTCCACCACGGGCCGCCCCTCGGCACGTCGTTGGCAGGGTGAGTCCCAGGCTCGCCGTTCGCAAGCGGAACGCCCCCGCCGTCCAACCCGACGGCGGGGGCGTTCCGAACCAAGCGGACTACATCGAGCGGGCCTTGAAGAGGGCTCGGCGGGCTGATTTGGCCACCTGCTTGTCGGGGTGGACCTGGGAGATCAGGTCCAGGAGTTCCTCCACGTGGGCGTGGGGGATCTTCCAGATCACCTCCAGCAGGCTGTTGACCATGTCGGGGCCGATGTCGCGCAGGCTGGTCACGAACTCCGAGCGGCCCAGGCCGGCCGAGATCGTCCACATGTCGAGGATGAGCCAGTGCGTGTCGTCCTGCGTGGGCTCCGGCGCGCCCTCCACCTCAAGCTGGCTGAGGTGCGTGGCCGCGTACGGGCGCAGTGAGGGCTGTTTGAGCGCCTCCTGCCAGGCGGGGATGGCCGCCTCGCCCAGCGTGCCGACGACGCTGGCCGCCTGCACCCTGATCAGCGCGTCGCTCTCGTCCTCGGCCGCGGCCTCCAGCAGCTCCTCAGCCGCCTTGCCGGGCTCCCGCAGCCGCATCCAGGCCGCGAACTCGGCGTCGGCCTCCTCCTCCGGCAGTTCGGCGCTCAGTGCGAGCAGTTCGTGGGCGCTCATGGACTCGATCGCCGGCCTGGCGTCCACCTCGATGTCGGCGTCGTCGATGAGGTGCACGACGCCTTCCGTGCCGAGCGGCGTCAGGCGGACGGCGCCGCCCTCGACCTCGACCATGCCGTAGCCGGTCAGCCAGTCGATCGCGGGGGCGAGCGGGTCGCCCGCCGCCTCCCACGCGTCGCCGCCCAGCTCGTCGAGGTCGGCGGCGGCCTCCGCGAGCTCCCGCGACAGCTCCTCGCGCTCGCGCGAGCCGCCGGCCAGCAGCAGCCGGACCAGCAGGCCCCGGGTCAGGCCCGCCAGGGCCATCGTGAGGTCGTCGTCGGCCAGCTCGGGGTCGCCGTAGTCGACCGAGTGCAGGCCGAGCATCCAGGCGTCGAGCACGTCCTCGTCGTCGTCGAACGGCCACTCGGCGGTGTCGTCCTGCACCGCCACCGTGCCGGCCTCGCCGGGTTCGAGGAACTCCAGGTCCACGGCCAGGTTCCAGATGTTCCAGAGCTGGGGCACGGCCTCGGCGACGGGGCCGTCGGTCTCCGGCCTGGGCAGGCCGGTGGCCGTCAGGGCCTCCTCGACCTCGGCGTCGGTGAGCAGCGTCTCCTCACCGACCCTGCGGCCCGAGCCCACCCACACGGCCAGATCGCGGGCCTTGGCGATCAGCGGCGCCTGACGGGCCGCCGCTGCCAGCTCCGAGTCGGGCCGCAGCCTGATCGTGGCGAGCTCGGCCAGGTCGTCGGCGAAAGGCTCGAAATCACCAAGGTCGCCGCTCTCGTCCTCCTCATCGTTGCCGTCGGATTCGTCGAGCAGTTCCTCCATGAGATCGACGAACTCGTCCTCGACGTCGTCGAGTTCGGCCTGCAGATCGGCGAGGGAGTCGGATCCCTTGCCCAGCCGGCCGGTCTGGGAGAGGAACGTCAGGTACGCGTCCACGGCCGGGAGCATCCCGTCGGCGGCGGCGTCGGGATCCTCCACGACCTTGGGCATCCGGTCGAGCAGCAAGTTACGCAGGTCGGCCCGCTTCCAGGTGCCGAGGTCCTGCGAGAAGGCGAGACGGTGCCACAGTGCTGCGGGCCCCACGAGCTCGGGGTCGCTACCAGGGGCGTTGGCGCGCGCCCACATGATGAACTCTTCGAGCAGGGGTCGCAGCTCAGTGGCGGCTACCTCGATGCGATCTGTCACGCACTCAGGCTAGTGCGCCAGCGAGGCACTCGGCTCCCCAAATACATCCTTTTGCTGATCATGACGTGCGGCGCATCGCTTCGGTGATGCGTTCCGCGGCCGCCATCACGGGCACCGCGTGCAGTCGTCCGGGCGCGCGCGTGAGCCTTTCGATGGGCCCGGAGACCGACACGGCCGCGATCACTTTGCCGCCGCTGCCCCTTATCGGAGCCGAGACGCTGGCCACCCCCTGCTCGCGTTCTCCCACGCTGTGGGCCCAGCCACGGCGCCGTACGGAGGCGAGTGTGGCGGCGGTGAACTTGGCGCCGCGCAGCCCTCTGTGCAGGCGGTCGGGCTCCTCCCAGGCCAGCAGTATCTGCGCCGCCGAGCCTGCCGTCATGGGCAGCGCGGAGCCCACGGGGACCGTGTCGCGCAGGCCGCTGGAGCGTTCGGCCGCGGCCACGCAAACACGTTCGTCACCTTGGCGACGGTAAAGTTGCGCGCTTTCGCCGGTCAGGTCCCGCAGTTGCAGCAGCACCGGCGCGGCCACCGCCAGCAGCCGGTCCTCGCCGGCCGCGGTGGACAACTCGGACAGCCGCGGGCCGAGGACGAAACGGCCCTGTGTGTCGCGACTCACAATGCGGTGATGCTCAAGAGCGACGGCCAGCCGATGGGCAGTGGGTCGGGCCAGACCGGTGGCCTGAACGAGCTGCGCCAGTGAAGCGGGTCCCGCTTCCAGCGCATTGAGTACAAGAACTGCCTTGTCGAGTACTCCGACTCCGCTAGAGTTGTCCATGTACCGATACTGCAGTCTCGACATATGAGAAGGCAAGTCGGAGGAATCTCAAGGAGGAGATCATGGGCCGCACACTGGCCGAGAAGGTCTGGGAGCAGCACGTAGTCCGTCGCGCGGAGGGCGAACCGGACCTGCTCTACATCGACCTGCACCTCATTCACGAGGTGACCAGTCCGCAGGCGTTCGACGGGCTCCGTCTCGCCGGCCGGAAGGTGCGAAGGCCCGATCTCACCATCGCCACAGAGGACCACAACGTTCCGACCGTGCTGGGCCCGATCTCCGACCCGGTGTCCAAGACCCAGGTCGAGACGCTGCGCAAGAACGCCGCCGAGTTCGGCATCCGGCTGCATCCGATGGGCGACGCCGGGCAGGGCGTCGTGCACATCATCGGACCGCAGTTCGGGCTGACCCAGCCCGGCATGACGATCGTGTGCGGCGACTCCCACACCTCCACGCACGGCGCCTTCGGCGGCATCGCCTTCGGCATCGGCACCTCCGAGGTCGAGCACGTGCTCGCCACGCAGACGCTGCCCGCCTACCGGCCCAAGACGATGGCCATCGAGGTCACGGGCGAACTGCCCGCCGGCGTCACCGCGAAGGACCTGATCCTGGCCATCATCGCCAAGATCGGTACCGGCGGCGGCCAGGGCTACATCGTGGAGTACCGCGGCGAGGCCGTGCGCAAGCTCTCCATGGAGGGCCGCATGACGGTCTGCAACATGTCGATCGAGGCCGGCGCCCGCGCCGGCATGATCGCGCCGGACGAGACCACCTTCGCCTACCTCAAGGGCCGCAAGCACGCCCCCGAGGGCCGGGCGTGGGACGAAGCCGTCGAATACTGGAAGTCGCTGCGCACCGACGACGACGCCGAGTTCGACAGGGTCGTGGAGATCGACGCCTCGACGCTGACCCCGTTCGTCACGTGGGGCACCAACCCGGGCCAGGGCCTGCCGCTGGGCGAGTCCGTGCCGAGCCCCGACTCCTTCGCCGACCCGGTCGCGCGCTCGGCCGCCGAGCGCGCCCTGGAGTACATGGGCCTGACCGCCGGCACGCCGCTGCGCGAGATCGAGGTCGACACCGTGTTCGTCGGCTCGTGCACCAACGGCCGCATCGAGGACCTGCGCTCGGCCGCCGAGATCCTGCGTGGCCGCCAGGTCAAGACCCGCACGCTGATCGTGCCCGGCTCGATGCTGGTCAAGCTGCAGGCCGAGCAGGAGGGCCTGCACGAGGTGTTCAAGGCCGCCGGCGCCGAGTGGCGCGAAGCCGGCTGCTCGATGTGCCTGGGCATGAACCCCGACACGCTCTCGCCCGGCGAGCGCAGCGCCTCCACCTCCAACCGCAACTTCGAGGGCCGCCAGGGCAAGGGTGGCCGCACCCACCTGGTGTCGCCGCAGGTCGCCGCCGCGACCGCCGTCACCGGCCGCCTCACCGCCCCCGCCGACCTGTAAGGAGAAACCCGCTCATGGACGCCTTCACCACCCACACCGGTACGGCGGTGCCGCTGCGCCGCAGCAACGTCGACACCGACCAGATCATCCCGGCCGTCTGGCTCAAGCAGGTCAGCCGCACCGGCTTCGAGAAGGGCCTGTTCGCCGCCTGGCGCGAGGACCCCACGTTCGTGCTGAACGACCCCTCCTACGAGGGCGGCTCGATCCTGGTCTCCGGCCCCGACTTCGGCACCGGCTCCTCCCGCGAGCACGCCGTGTGGGCGCTGCAGCAGTACGGGTTCCGCGCCGTGATCGCCGCCCGCTTCGGCGACATCTTCCGCAACAACTCCACCAAGATGGGCCTGCTGCCGGTCATCCTGCCCGGCGACAAGGTCGAGGCCCTGCAGACGGCCGTCGAGGCGGAGCCGACCCTGGAAGTGACGGTCGACCTGGTCGAACGCCAGGTCCGCTGGGCCGATGAGGTCGTCGGCTTCGAGATCGACGACTACACCCGCTGGCGGCTGATGGAGGGGCTCGACGACATCGGGCTGACCCTGCGTCACGCCGAGGATGTGGCCACGTACGAGAATGGTCGGCAGCCATGGCTGCCGACGACCGTCTAGAAGACGACGAACTGGCGCGGCGGTTGCGCGATGCGCACCGCCGCGTCCGCATGCTGCCCGCCGCCCGCAAAGAACGTCTTGCCCGCCGCTACCTCGCCATCTGTGACCTGGCCAAACGCGACCCGGAGCGGGCCGCCGCGCGCCTGGAGGCGTTCCTGGCCTCCCTTGACGAGACCGTTGCCGGGGCTGGTGACAAGCCCCCCTGTGAGGCCGCCGACGGGCCTTTCGACACGCCACGCGAGGGGGAAAACACGCAGGGTGATTGAGTTCCCCCGCGATCCCGCCTACTTTCGAGCGCGTAAGGGGTTTCTTTGTCGAAGAAGTCGTGAAACCCCGAGCCGCAAACTGGGGGAGCAGGACTTTCATGAACAAGCGAGAACTCGTCGAGGCCATCGCGGATCGGGTGGGCGACAGGAAGACGGCCACGGAGTCCGTCAACGCGGTCATCGACGCCATCCAGAAGGCCGTGGCGAGCGGTGACAAGGTCTCGATCACGGGCTTCGGCGCGTTCGAGATGGTGCACAAGCCGGCCCGCACGGCGCGCAATCCGTCGACCGGCGCGGAAATCAACGTCGCTGAGAGCTGGGCGCCGAAGTTCCGTCCCGGATCCGACTTCAAAGAGCTCGTGAACGAGGGCGGCAAGAAAACCGGCAAGAGGAAGTAGTTCCGGTCGGCCAGCACGCCCGGGCTCCGGCCCGGGCGTGACGTATGTCAGCCCGTCCTGCCAGCCCGTGCGGGAACCGGTCACGCCTCCGGGACGGGGAAGGTGGACAGCGTGATGTAGGTGATCTCCCGGCCGGACATGACGAGGTTGACCCGCTGGCCCGAGCGCAGCAGCCGCAGCGGGCCGGCGTCGAAGGCGGGAGTGCCGAACTCCAGCACGGTCCCGTCGTCGAGGAAGACCGTGCCCGAGCGAGTGGCCTCGTCGAAGCTGCGTACCGTCGCCTGCACGCGATCAGAGTAATGGGTTGCCCGCGCGCGAGACGAGCGCGCACGATCACGTCATGCGCCTGCGGGGTGATTTCCGGCGGTTCATGTGGTCGGACGCGATCACCAAACTGGGCACCCAGGTCACGCTCGTGGCCCTCCCGCTGACCGCCGTGCACACGCTGCACGCCGGCGCCTTCCAGCTCGGCCTGCTGGCCGCCGTGCAGACGGCCGCGTTCCTGGTGATCGGCCTGCCCGCCGGGGTCTGGGTGGACCGGACGCGACGCCGCCCGATCCTCGTCTGGGCCGACCTGAGCAGGGGAGCGGCGCTGCTGACGGTGCCCGCCGCCGCCTGGACGGGCACGCTCACCCTGCCGCACCTGTACGCGGTCGCGCTCGTGCTCGGCGTGGGCACCGTGTTCTCCGACGTGGCCCAGATGAGCTTCCTGCCGGCGATCGTGCCCAGGCGACGGCTCGAACACGCCAACGGGCGGCTGGAGGTCACCCGGCAGGTCTCCGTGCTGGCGGGGCCCGGCCTGGGCGGCTGGCTGGTGAGCACGCTCACGGCCCCGCTCGCGTTGCTGGCCGACGCCATCGCCTACCTCGTCTCGGGAACGCTGCTGTCCCGCGTACGAGCCGAGGAACGGCCCCGCGCCGAGGCTGTCGCGGACGGCACTCCGGCAGGTGGCGCCGTGGCGGACAGGTCCAGGGCGGAGGGGGCCGGGGCGCGTGACGTGCTGGTGGAGAGGCGGTTGTGGGGGGAGATGCGGGAGGGTGTGGCGTTCGTGGTGCGGGAGCCGGTGTTGCGCAGGGTCGCGATCGGCGGCGCGCTCACCAGGATCGCCATGGGCGTCTGTGCCGTCGCCTATCCCCTCTACCTGTACGTGGACCTTCAGGTGGACGCCGTGACCTACGGACTGCTGCTGTCGGCCGCGGCAATCGGCGCGCTGGCGGGAGCGACGCTGGTGGCCCGCGTGACGGAGCGGTTCGGCGTCGGCGCCACCCTGTACGGCTCGGCGGTGCTCGTCATGGCCCTGCAACTGCCCGCCGTGGCCACCGGGCCCGGATGGCGGCTGCTGATCTTCCCGATCACCTCGGCCCTGGCCGGCGTCGCGGGGATGATCTTCAACGTGGCACAGCTCAGCCACCGCCAGCGCATCACCCCCGAGCACCTCCTGGGCCGGGTCAACGCCAGCATGCGCTTCCTCATGTGGGGCACCACGCCGCTGGGCGCCCTGGCGGGCGGCCTGCTGGGGGAGTGGCTGGGCGGCTACGGCGTGTTCGCGGCAGGCGTAGCCCTGCTCGCACTGTCATACCTGGCCGTCGTCACCGCCCCGGCCATCAGATCGACGCCGACGCAATGACCTCGGGGTCGCCCTCCAGCGGCCTCGAGGCCGCGCCCGTCCCGGACGGCCTCCGGGCCGCCTCCAACGGCCACCCGCCATCAGGCTGACGCGGGCGGGATGGCCTCCGGGCCGCCTCCAACGGCCACCCGCCATCAGGCCGACGCGGGCGGGATGGCCTCCGGCCACAGGTCGCGGACCACTGCCGCCGTGTGTGTCCCCAGCCCGAGCGCGATCGCCGCCCGCAGGTCGTCGGGTGTGTCCACGTCGCGCCTGACCGAGTCGATCCCCGGCACGCACAACTCCTTGGCCCCGACGCCCAGGTGCTTGGCCCGCGACTCGCCGCCGAACTTCGGCGTGAACGGCACGCCAGGCCGTACCCCGTAAAAAGTGGTCCCCACGTCCAGCGCGTCGGGCACGAACGCCTGGTCGAACTCGGCCGCCGCCCCGAGCGCCAGCGCCAGTTCGGCGGGGCGCAGGGCGGGCAGGTCGGCCTGGAGCGCGCCCACCGCGTCGCCGGGCGCCACGCTAACGGCATGCGCGGCTCCCGTACGCAAGGCCGTGTTGAGCCCTCGGTCGGGGTCGGGCACCACGTCGGCGCCCAGCGCGGCCAGCGGGCCCGCGGCGGCGGGGTCGGCGGTGACGACGATGACCCGCGCGACGGGCGGGCAGGACAGCGCGGCCGACACGGTGTCACTGGCGACGGCCACGGCCAGCCGGGTGCGGTGCGGGCCTGTCGCGGCGGCCAGCCGGGTCTTCGCCGCGACCAGCGTCTTCACCGGAATGACCAGGGACCAGCGAATGCTCATAAGGTAAAGCATCGCGCCTCGACATCCCACGCGGGCAACCGGGAGACTTGGGCGCACCCTGTACGTGCTGGAGGACACCATGAGCCGCCCCACGCGACCATCGCGTTTCTGGGAGACCTTCGCCGTCTCCGTGGTGAAACCACTGTCGCGGCTCCTGGTCAAGCGGGACTGGCGCGGGGGAGAGCGCATCCCCAGGACGGGCGGCGTGATCATCGCGGCCAACCACCTGTCGTGGGCGGATCCCGTCCTGCTGTCGCACTTCCTGTTCAACAACGGCCGCTGGCCGGTGATCCTGGCCAAGGCGGGCCTGTTCAGGGTGCCGTTCCTGGGGCGGGCCGTGCGGGGGCTGCTGGCGATCCCGGTCGAGCGCGGCAGCGACGAGGCGGCCAGGTCGCTCAGCCTCTCGGCGCGGCGGCTCGGCGACGGGTGCGCGATCCTGTTCTACCCGGAGGGCACCTGCACCCGCGATCCCGGCCTGTGGCCCATGGTGGGCAAGACGGGCGCGGCCCGGCTGGCGATGGAGAGCGGCGCGCCGGTCATCCCGGTGGCCCACTGGGGGGCGCAGGAGCTGTTGCCGTACGGTGAGAAGAGGCCCAGGGTGTTCCCGCGCAAGACGTTCCACGTGAGCGTGGGGCCCCCGGTGGACCTGTCCAAGTACGCGGGCAGGGCGCCGCAGGCCGGTGTGTTGCGCGAGGCCACGGCCGACATCATGGCGGCGATCACCGTGCAGCTGGCCGAGTTGCGCGGCGAGAAGGCGCCCGCCACTCCCTACGACCCCGCCGGACGGTGACGACGTGACGAAAGTGGCCGTGTTCGGTACGGGTTCGTGGGGCACCACGTTCGCGATGATCCTGGCGGAGGCGGGCAACCGGACCACGCTGTGGGGCCGCAGGAGCGAGGTCGTGGAGGCGATCGACCGCGACCACGCCAACCCCGAATACCTGCCGGGTGTGTCGCTGCCGCCCACGCTCCGCGCGACGACCGACCCGGCCGAGGCGCTCGACGGGGTGGACTTCGTGGTGCTCGCGGTGCCTTCGCAGACCGTACGCGCCAACCTCGGCGCCTGGCGGGAGCTGATCCCGCGGAAGGCGGTGCTCGTGAGCCTGATGAAGGGCATCGAGGTCGGCACCACCAAGCGGATGAGTGAGGTAATCCGCGAGGTCGCCGAGGTGACGGAGGACCGGGTGGCGGTCGTCTCAGGGCCGAACCTGGTGCCGGAGATCGCCGCCCGCCAGCCCGCCGCCACCGTGGTGGCCTGCACCGACGAGTCGGTGGCCGGCCGGCTGCAGGCGATCTGTCACCTGCCGCCGTGGTTCCGCCCCTACACCAATCCCGACGTGGTCGGGGTGGAGCTGGGTGGCGCGGTGAAGAACGTGATCGCCCTGGCCGTGGGCGTTTCCGCGGGCATGGGCATGGGCGACAACGTCAGCGCCATGCTCATCACCAGGGGCCTGGCCGAGATCTCCCGCCTGGGGGCGGCGCTGGGGGCCGACGCGCACACGTTCGCCGGGCTCGCCGGCATGGGCGACCTGGTGGCGACCTGTACGTCACCGCTGTCGCGCAACCGCACCTTCGGCGAGAACCTGGGCAGGGGCATGACGCTGGAGGAGGTCGTGGCCGCCACCAAGCAGACCGCCGAAGGCGTGAAGTCCTGCGAGTCCGTCCTTGAGCTGGCCAGGAAACACGACGTGGAGATGCCGATCACCGAGGTCGTCGTCGGCGTCGTGCACGACGGCATGTCGCCGTCGGAGGCGGGCATGTTGCTGATGTCCCGCTCACCCAAGCCCGAGCGCTACGGCGTCTGACCGGCCGGATCGAGCCGCACAAGCCCTCGGACCGGCCGGATCGAGCCGCACAAGCCCTCGCCCGACGGCGTATGACCGGCCGGATCGAGCCGTCCATGTTTGGGCGCTGCGGCGTTTGACCCATCGGATCGGGGTGAGAAACACCTGAATACGGCGTGCTTGGCTCGCTGTGACACGGACACCCCGGTAGATTCGGACACCATGAGCAAGCCACGCGTCGCCGTCGTTTTCGGAGGTCGCAATTCTGAGCACGCCGTCTCCCTCATGGGGGCGGGCAGCGTGCTGGACGCGATCGACAGGAGCAAGTACGAGGTGATCCCCATCGGGATCGCCCAGGACGGCAGGTGGGTGCTGGCCGCTTCCGACCAGCGGTTCGCCATCGAGGCCGGCGAGCTGCCGGTCGTCGACACCACGGGCGCGGCGCTGGCGCTGCCCTCGGGCGACAACTCGCTGGTGGCCTACGACCCCGGCAGCATCCCCGTCGAGCTCGGCTCGGTGGACGTGGTGTTCCCGGTGATGCACGGCCCGTTCGCCGAGGACGGCACCATCCAGGGTCTGCTGGAGATGGCCGGTGTGCGTTACGTCGGCTCCGGCGTGCTGGCCAGCGCCGTCGGCATGGACAAGGCCCACATGAAGACCGTCATGGTCGCCGCAGGACTGCCGACCGGCCGCTACGTCGTCGTACGCGACCGCGACTGGCGGCTCAACCGCGAGCTGGTGCTCAAGGAGGCCGAGGAGCTCGGCTACCCGGTCTTCGTCAAGCCCGCCAGGGCCGGCTCCTCGCAGGGCATCTCCAAGGCCGGCGACCGGGCCGAGCTGGAGGAGGCCGTGGAGTTCGCCAGGCAGCACGACCCCAAGGTGCTCATCGAGGCCGCGATCGCCGGCCGCGAGATCGAGTGCGCGGTGCTGCAGTCGCCCGGCGACGAGCCGGCCGCCGCGTCGCTGCCCGGCGAGGTCAGGGTCGAGGGCGGGCAGGACTTCTTCGACTTCGCGGCGAAGTACTACCCCGACCAGATGTCGCTGACCGTGCCCGCCGACATCCCGCAGGAGACGGCGGAGGAGCTGCGCGCGATGGCCGTGCGCGCGTTCGAGGCGCTGGACTGCGAAGGGCTGGCGCGGGTGGACTTCTTCTACACGCCCGACGGCAGGCTGGTCTTCAACGAGATCAACACCATGCCCGGGTTCACGTCGCTGTCGGTGGCCCCGCAGCTCTGGGCGGCCTCGGGGCTGCCCTACCCGGCGCTGGTGGACCGCCTCATCCAGCTCGCCCTGTCACGCTCAGCCGGTCTGCGCTGAGGACGGCTGCGCTGAGGACGGCTGCGTGGACGGCTGGGTCGAGGGCTGCGTGGAGGGCTGGGGCGAGAGCCGGCCGACAGGCTCGGACAGCTCCGTGAGCACCTCGCCGGCCACGTGCTCGCCCCCGACCGTGACCTCCACGTAGGCGGTGTCGGTCACGGCCGTGAACAGCGTGGGCCGCTCAGGATCGGCGAACCACCCCACGCCGCCGATCTCCTGGAGCCGGTCGGTGGGCGCCATCCTGGCCGGCCGCGACACGCCGCAGCGCAGCGCGATGGTGCCCGAGCCCCAGACGGCCACGTACGGCGACTCCGGCGTGGACTCGCCGCGTTCGTCGCCGTCCAGGGTCGCGGGCAGCAGGGTGGCCAGCTTGTCGCAGGCCGCCACCGCCTCACCCGATGGAACGGGCGGATCGACCTGTACGGTGCCGCCGCAACCGGCGAGCGTCAGGAGAACGAGCAGGAGGGCGGCGGCACGCATGGGACGACTACTACCTTCGGAAGCCTCAGAGACGGACGATCGGGCACGTAAGCGTACGCGTGATCCCTTCCACCGCCTGAATCTGCGCGACGACGAGCTTGCCCAGTTCGTCGACGTTGTTGGCCTCCGCGCGCACGATCACGTCGTAAGGCCCTGTTACATCTTCCGCCTGAGTGACCCCGGGAATCCCGGAGATCTCGTGGGCCACGGCGGCGGCCTTGCCGACCTCGGTCTGGATAAGGATGTAGGCCTGCACCATCACGTCCTCCCGGGCGATTCGATCACGCCGAAGGGCCACCGTACCCTGTGTGCGTCAGGAGGTGCGTCATCACAGTCGGAGATCTCGGCGAATTCGGTGTGGTAAATCGTATTACTGCTCGTCTGCCCCAGGGTGAGGCGGTAATCCTCGGTCCCGGGGACGATGCCGCGATGATCAGTGCGCCGGACGGGCGCGTCGTCGTCTCCACGGACCTTCTGCTGGAGGGAAGGCACTTCCGCCGCGACTGGTCCGGCGGCTATGACGTGGGCCGCAAGGCCGCCGCCCAGAACCTGGCCGACGTGGCCGCCATGGGCGCCACGCCGACGTCCATCGTGGTCGGGCTCGGCGTGCCGTCCGACCTGCCGTTGGACTGGCTGGACGCGCTCACGGACGGCTTCCGTGACGAGTGCGCGACGGTCGGGGCGAGCGTGGCGGGCGGTGACGTCACCCGCTGCGACCTGATGGTCATCGGGGTGACGGCGCTGGGCGACCTCGGCGGGCGGGCCCCGGTGCTGCGCTCGGGGGCCAGGCCGGGGCAGGTCGTGGCAGTGGCCGGCCGGCTGGGGTACGCCGCCGCCGGATGGGCGCTGCTGGAGTCCGGCGTGCCGGTGGACAGTGGGCCGCTCGCGGAGGCGGTGGCCGGGCATCGGCGGCCCTGCCCGCCGTACGAGATGGGGCCGCTGGCCGCCGAGCTGGGCGCCGCGGCGATGCTGGACGTCAGCGACGGGCTGTTGCAGGACCTCGGCCACATCGCCGAGGCCAGCGGGGTGCGGGTGGAGCTCGATCCCGAGGCGTTCACCGTGGCCGAGCCGGTGGCGGCGGCGGCCAAGGAACTGGGGGCCGATCCGCTGGAGTGGGTGCTCGCGGGTGGCGAAGATCACGCTCTGGCCGCGGTGTTCCCCGCGGAGGTACGGCTGCCGCGGGAGTGGCGGGTGGTGGGCCGGATCGTCGAGGGCGAAGGTGTGCTGGTGTACGGGCGGGAGATAGGGCCGCGCGGATGGGATCACTTTCGGTGATGACTTGTCCCGATTTAAGTGAAATTTTCCGGATTTGAGGTACCACTAGTGGGATTGCTGTGACAACGGCTTAGCAAAGGTGTTATGAAGATTGGCGGCCACTGTAACCGGGAGAAAGGGCCAGCCATGGGCCGCCACGGCACAGGTGGATCCGAAGACGGGGATGAACGGGGTGACAGCGCATTTTGGGGTCCTGATGAGCAGGCCGAGCCGCCAGGCTGGCCCTCGTTGCCGGACCAGCCTGAGGTGACGGGGCAGTGGGCCCCGATGCCCCGGCGTACCGACCCGCCGCCTCCGCGCGGGCCGGAGCCGGAGCCTTTTGAGACCACCGGGGCTTTCGCGCTGCCCGGCGACCTTGCCAAGGGATTTCCGCCGGCCAACGACCCTGCGGGTGCCTTCCCGCCGCCGAGAGGGCCAAGGGAGGACCAGGCCGGGCCGTTCGAGACGACCGGCGCCTTCGCCCGTCCGGCCGAATGGGACCAGAACTTCCAGGGTGGCGACTTCGCCGGCCCTCCCAGCGGTCCTCAGCACTTCGGTCAGCCCGGCCCCTTCGAGCGGCCCGCCGACCGTCCGGGGCCGCTGGACGACGCGGTCGAGCGGACCTCGTTCTTCGATCGTCAGGACGACGACCCGGCGGGACGCACCGCGTTCTTCGACGGACCCGACGACCGCCCCGGACCCTTCAACGGGCCGGACAATCGCCCCGGGGCCTTCAGCGGGCCGGACAACCGTCCTGGGCCTTTCAACGGGCCTGACGACCGTTCCGGACCCACCGGACCCTTCCGTGGGCCTGATGACCGTTCTGGACCTTTTGACGGGCCGGCCGAGCGGACGGCCTTCTTCGACGGGGTGGATGACCGCCCCGGGCCTTTCGACGGGCCAGGTGACCGTCACAACCCCTTCGACGGGCCAGGCGACCGTCACAACCCCTTCGACGACCCGGAGCGCACCGCCAGGTTCGACTCGCCCTCGGGCCCCGTCTACGGCGGCCCGCCGCCCGAGCCGGGCGACATCAAGGTGGCCGGCGAGCCCACCACCGCGATGGCTCCCGCCTGGGCGAACGCCGACACCGGATTCCTCGGCTCCGGCTGGTCGGAGGACTCCGGCCCGGAGCAGCCGCAGGAGCCCAGGGGCCGGCGCGGCCGCCGCAAGTCGGGACGCGGCGGTGGCGGTGGCGACGACGTGCTGGCCGCCCCGTCGGGTGCCGGGAAGGGCCGCGTGGCGCTGCTCTCGGTGGCCGCCGTGGCCGTCGTGCTCGGCGGCACCGTGGCGGGCGTCAACTTCATGAGCGGCAGCGACCCGGCGACCAAGTGCCAGGGCACGACCTGCGCCGCCGTACAAGGCACCACGAGCCAGCCCGCGCCCGCCGCCTCCGACCCGGCCCTCGAAGAGGAGGAGACCGAGCCCGCCGCCGAGGACGAGGAGCCGACGGCGAAGGAGCCCAGGGAGGAGAGCGACCCTCCCAGGACCCCGACGCCCACGATCACCTCCAACGTCCGGGCCCCGGTCCGCACCGCCGCGCCCACGCCCACCAAGACCAAGAGCAAGAAGACGAAGGAGCCCAAGGAGGTGGAGGAGCCGCCGGCCGACCAGACCGCGTCGGAGGCGCCGCCCACCGAGGACGCCCCGTCGTTGTCGCCCACCGAGGCCGAGATCGCGCCGCCCGCCGGCACCACCCTTGAGCCCGACGAGGGCTCGTTCGGATCGTCGGAGGGTGTCAGCGGCAGCTCGATCAACGTGCGGCAGAAGATCCAGCAGAACCTGACCACCTATTCAGCCGACCTCACGCTCTCCAACGCCTCGGCGGCGACGCTGAGCGAGCCCACGGTCTCCGTGCCCGTGGACGGCAAGGTCGTGGACGTGGACGGCGCCGAGTGGACGCAGGACGGCGACCTGCTGATCCTGGACGTGTCGGCGTCGCTGGCGAAGGGGGCCTCGATCAAGGTCTCGTTCACGGCCACCGGCAGGGGCTCGCAGGCCCAGAACTGCGGCATGGTCGCAGGGGAGTGCGCCATCTCGTAGCTCTTTGCGGTTTTATGGGGGCATGACGGTTTCGACCCCTCCACGGGTGCTCACGGTCGCCGGATCCGATTCGGGGGGCGGCGCCGGCATCCAGGCCGATCTGAAGACCATGCTGGCCATGGGCGTCCACGGCATGAGCGTCATCGCGGCGGTGACGGCTCAGAACTCGCTGGGCGTCCAGGGTTACTGGGAACTGCCCCCAGAGGCCGTACGGGCGCAACTCGACTCGGTGCTCGGGGACATCGGCGCGCAGGCGGTCAAGACCGGCATGCTGGCCTCGCCCGCGCTGGTGGAGACGGTCGCGGACGTGCTCGGCCGCCACGCCGCGCCGCTGGTCGTGGACCCCGTCGGGGTGTCCAAGCACGGCGACGCGCTGCTCGCGCCGGAGGCGGTCGACACGCTGCGCACCCGCCTGCTGCCGCTGGCCACCGTGGTGACGCCGAACCTGTGGGAGGTGGAGCAGCTCACCTCGGTCAAGGTCGAGGACGAGGACGGGCTGCGGCGGGCCGCGGACGCCGTGCTGGCACTGGGGCCCACGTGGGCGCTGATCAAGGGCGGCCATCTGCCGGGCCCGCCGGTGGACCTGCTCACCGACGGCGTGAACGAGCACCGCTTCGCCGCCGAGCGCCTGGACAACCGCCACACCCACGGCACCGGCTGCACGCTGGCCTCCGCCATCGCCTCACGTCTGGCGCTGGGCGACGACGTGCCGCGGGCGGTGGGCACGGCGAAGGAGTACGTGACGGGCGCGATCGCCAAGGGCTTCCCGCTGGGGGACGGCATCGGCCCGGTGGATCACGCGTGGCGCTGGCGTACCTGATCGGCACGGGCGCGTCATGCCCGCGCCCGTACCTGCTCGGCAGAGGCGCGTCATGCCCGCGCCCGTACCTGCTCGGCAGAGGCGCGGGCATGACGAAGGCCCGCCGCTCCCTCGATGGGAGGCGGCGGGCCTTCGCGGAAGATTGAGAACTAGCGGGTGACCTTGCCCGCCTTGATGCACGAGGTGCACACGTTCAGCTTCTTCGGCGTGCCGCCGACGACCGCGCGAACCGTCTGGATGTTGGGGTTCCAACGACGGCGGGTACGGCGGTGCGAGTGGGACACGTTGTTGCCGAAGGTCGGGCCCTTGCGGCAGACATCGCAGACGGAAGCCACGGTATCGCTCCTTAAAACAGTCGATGTAGCCCTGTCCGCTGATGCTTTCCGGGCGGAGGGCATGCCGGGACAACCGGCCAGCCAAAAGAGAATATCCGATCCACGCCCATGGGCGCGAACTGAGGCAACAGAACCGGGCCCTTGGCGGGGATATTCTCCACCGACTACGGTAGCGCATTCGACCGGTCGGAGGCGCCGATGAAGATCCTCGATCCGCCCGCGGTACGCCGCTGGGCGCGCCTGGCCGCCGACGCGCTGGGCCGGGCCAGAACGGAGATCGACGCGCTCAACGTGTTCCCGGTGGCCGACGGCGACACCGGCACGAACCTGCACCTGACCATGTTGTCCGCCGCCGAGGCCGTCGAGTCGCTGCCCGACGACGTGGACGCGGCCGTGGTGTGGCAGACGCTGTCGTACGGGGCGCTGGTGGGGGCGCGCGGCAACTCGGGCGTGATCGTCAGCCAGGCGCTGCGCGGCCTCGCCGAGGTGCTGAAGGACGGTCCCGACCTGCGCGCCGGGCTGCTCAGGGCGGCGCTGCTCGCCAGGGAGGCCGTGGCCAGGCCGGTCGAGGGCACGGTGCTGAGCGTGCTGGAGTCGGCGGCGCGGGCCGTACAGGAGATGGAGGGGGACCTGCCCGAGGTGGCGCGGCAGGCGGCGGGGGAGGCGCGGGCGGCGTTGCGCCGCACGCCGGGCCAGCTTGAGGTGCTGGCCCGCAGCGGCGTCGTGGACGCGGGCGGCGCGGGGGCGGCGATTGTGCTGGAGACCCTGGCCACGGTGGTCACCGGGGCCTCGGCCGGCCACTACGAGGTGCCCGCGCCCACGTCGCGGGTGTCGCCGATGACGGAGGTGGGGGCGGGGTATGAGGTGATGTACCTGCTGGACGCCGACGACCGGGCGGTGGCCCGGCTGCGGCGCGAGCTCGACGCCATGGGCGACTCGCTGGTCGTGATCGGCGGCGACGGCCTGTGGAACGTGCACGTCCACGTGCCGGAGGCGGGTCCCGCCGTCGAGGCCGGGGTGCGGGCGGGCCGGCCGTACCGGATCAGGATCACCTACCTGGCCGAGCGCACGCACACGGGCGACGCTGGCCGGGGCGTCGTGGCGGTCGCCGCCGGGGACGGGATCGCGCGGCTGTTCGAGGAGTGCGGCGCGGTCGTGGTGCGCCGCGCGCCCGGCACGCGTCCCACGCTCCCCGCCATGCTGGCGGCGATCAGGCAGGCGGGCGGCGAGGTCGCGGTCCTGCCGAACGACGAGAACGTACGCGCGGTCGCCGCCGCCGCGGCGGAGATCGCCCGCGAGGACGGGGTGACGGTCAGCGTCCTGCCCACGGAGGCGACCGTGCAGGGGCTGGCCGCGCTGGCCGTGCACGATCCGCTGCGGCGCTTCGACGACGACGTGGTGGCGATGACCGACGCGGCGGGGCACACCAGGTACGGGCATGTGACGGTGGCGGACAGGGAGGCGTTCACCAGCGCCGGGGTGTGCCGGCCCGGTGACGTGCTCGGCCTCATCGAGGGGGACGTGGCGGTGATCGGCGGCTCGCTCGACGGCGTGGCTACCGTGGTCGTGAACCGGATGCTGGCGGGCGGCGGCGAACTGGTGACGCTGGTCACGGGCTCGGAAGCGCCGGAGGGGCTGGTGGGCGCGGTGGAGGAGTACCTCGGCCGTACGCGGCCGGAGGTGGACGTGGTCGTGTACGACGGCGAGCAGGGCGGCTACCCGCTCCTGATCGGCGTGGAGTGACCCGGCGGGAATCGTGGCAATGGGGGATCGCGGCAGCGGGGGATCGCGGCCGGAGGGATTGTGCCGGTGGGGGATTCCTGTCGGCCCGGCGCGGTAGAACTTAATGCCGTGAGCCGTTTCGACGAGCCTCTGACGAAGGCGCTCGACCCGAAGACCGCCAAGCTCCTGCACAGCGTGCTCGACCTGGAGACGGTCGGCGACCTGCTGCGCCACTACCCGCGCCGCTACGCCGAGCGCGGCGAGCTGACCTCGCTGGACGCGCTGGAGGTGGACGAGCACGTCACCGTGGTCGGCGAGGTGACCAGGCTGATGCGCAAACCCATGCGCAACCGCGGCGGCACCTGGCTGGAGGCCGAGGTCGTCGACGGCAACGGCAAGAGGATCTACCTGTCGTTCTTCGGCAAGGGCTCCCACGTGGCCGAGTCGCGGCTCAAGCCGGGCAGGCGGGGGATGTTCGCCGGCAAGGTGGGGCTGTTCGGGTCGCGTACGAACCCGCGCTGGCAGCTCACCCACCCCGAGTTCGAGCTGTTCGAGGAGGGCGAGTCGAACGCGGAGGAGTTCGCGGCGGCGCCGGTGCCCATCTACCCGGCGGGCAAGGACCTGACGCCGTGGGCGATCAGGCGCGCGATCGGCATGGTGCTCGACACGCTCGGCCCCCTGGACGACCCGCTGCCCGCCGCCCTGCGCGCCCGCCACGGCCTGCAGGACCTCGGTGAGGCGCTGGTGTCCATCCACCGGCCCAAGGACTTCGCGGAGGTGGGCAGGGCGCGCAACAGGCTGAAGTTCGACGAGGCGTTCGTGTTGCAGGCCGTGCTGCTCCAGCGCCGCCAGGCCGCCACCGCCTGGCCGGCCAAGTCCAGGCCGCGGCGCTCCGACGGGCTGCTGGCCGACTTCGACACGCGGCTGCCGTTCTCGCTGACCGAGGGACAGGCCGAGGTGGGCGAGGAGATCGCCGCCGATTTGGCGCTGGAGCATCCCATGCACCGGCTGCTGCAGGGCGAGGTCGGCGCGGGCAAGACCGTGGTGGCGCTGCGGGCGATGTTGCAGGTGGTGGACGCCGGGGGCCAGGCGGCCCTGCTGGCGCCCACCGAGGTGCTGGCCCAGCAGCACCACCGCTCGATCACGAACATGCTGGGCGACCTGGCCCAGGGCGGCATGTTCGGCGGCACCGCGGTCACGCTGCTGACCGGCTCGATGGGCGCGGCGGCCCGGCGCTCGGCCATGCTCGACGCGGCCTCGGGCACGGCGGGCATCGTCGTCGGGACGCACGCGCTGCTGCAGGAGCGCGTGCAGTTCGCCGACCTGGGACTGGTCGTGGTGGACGAACAGCACCGGTTCGGGGTGGAGCAGCGCGACGCGCTGCGCGAGAAGGCGGGCGGCGGACGTCCGCACGTCCTGGTCATGACCGCCACGCCGATCCCGCGCACTGTGGCCATGACGGTCTTCGGCGACCTGGAGGTCTCGACGCTGTCCCAGCTCCCTTCGGGCCGCGCCCCCATCACCACCCACGTCGTGCCGGCCGCCGAGAAGCCGCACTACCTGGAGCGCACCTGGCAGCGGGTCAGGGAGGAGGTCGGGCTCGGGCGGCAGGCCTACATCGTGTGCCCGCGCATCGGCGACCTGGAGGGCGACGAGGGCGACCTGACGGCCACGGACGACGAGCGCCGCCCGCCGCTGGCGGTGCTCGACGTGGCCGACCTGCTGACCCAGGGCCCCTTCCACGACCTGCGCGTCGGCACCCTGCACGGCAAGCTCCCGCCGGAGGAGAAGGACGCGCTCATGCGCTCGTTCACGCGCGGCGAGATCGACGTCCTGGTGGCCACGACCGTGATCGAGGTCGGCGTGGACGTGCCCAACTCCTCCGTCATGATCATCATGGACGCCGACCGCTTCGGCGTCTCCCAGCTCCACCAGCTCCGCGGCCGCGTCGGCCGGGGCGGCCTGCCCGGCCTCTGCCTGCTGGTCTCCGACTTCCCCGAGGGCACTCCCGCCAGGGCCCGGCTGGACGCGGTGGCCGCCACGCTGGACGGGTTCGAGCTGTCGCGGGTGGACCTGGAGCAGCGGCGGGAGGGCGACGTGCTGGGGGCGGCGCAGTCGGGCAAGCGCTCCTCGCTGAAGCTGCTGCAACTGCTCAGGGACGAGGACGTGATCACCACGGCCCGTGCTGAGGCGGGCGCGCTGCTGTCGGACGATCCCGACCTGACGGCCCACGAGGGCCTGCGCGCGGAGATCGACCGGCTGCTGGCGGACGAGCGCGCGGACTACCTGGAGAAGACCTGACCGTACGAAGCAAGGCCACTCGGGCCCGGATCCGGGGCCGGGGCTGTGGCTTTCGGCGCCTGCGCGGTGGGGCTCGGCGCCACGAGCACGGTGGCCAGGCGCGAACCACGGAGCCGGTCAAGCGGGCGCCGTTACGGTGGGGCGGCGGTGAGGCGGGGAAGCGTCACCCTGGAAGGTCGTCAGGGCGGGGCGGCGGGTGGCGCCGGGTTGGCTCCGCCGTAAAGGATGAAAAAGAACCCAGCCGCGGGGACGGCCTCCCCCCGAATGCCGTCCCCGGCTGGGCCCACCCTCGGGTCAGGTGCCGAGGGAACCGGCGTGCGGAAGGGCTCACGATCACGCCGGTCGGCCTCCACGTGGGTCACCTTGAAGGCCGCAGACATCACTATGCGCGGCCGGTGCGCCGATGTGAATCATCCTTGCGCAGATGAGGGCGACACTTGTCCACTCTTGACCTGCGTGAACATGCGGAACAATGGGTCACATGACGCGGATCATCGCAGGCGCAGTGGGTGGGCGGCAGCTGGCCGTGCCGCCGGGACGCGGGACGAGGCCGACCAGTGACAGGGCACGAGAAGGGATCTTCTTGACCCTCGACTCCCTCTACGGCCTGCGCGACGCCCGCGTCATGGACCTGTACTCCGGTTCGGGCGCGATCGGCCTGGAGGCCCTCTCGCGGGGCGCGGCCGAGGCCGTGCTGGTCGAGTCCGATCCCAAGGCGATCCGCACGATCAAGGCCAACGTCCGCTCGCTCGGCCTCGAAGGCGCCCGCGTGGTGGCCGACAAGGTGGAGCGGCTGCTCGGCAAGGGGCCGGGCGAGGAGTCAGGGAGCGGCGGCCCGTACGACATCGTGTTCGCCGATCCCCCCTACGCCGTGTCCGATGACGAGGTGCTCGTGGTGCTGGAGCTGCTGCGCGACAACGGATGGTTGGTAAATGAGGGATTGGTGGCGTTCGAGCGGGAAAGCAGGGGAAAGCCCCTGATGTGGCCTGAAGGTTACGTTGAGGAGAGGGTCCGTCGTTATGGCGAAGCGTCCGTTTGGTACGGTCGCGCCGCCGGGAACCCGTAGACCTGGGAGGCGACTTGCGCCGCGTAGTCTGCCCGGGGTCGTTCGACCCCATCACCAATGGACATCTCGACATCATCGGCCGCGCAGCGCGGCTGTACGACGAGGTGACCGTGGCCGTCCTCATCAACGTCGAGAAGAGCAGCCTGTTCACGGTGGACGAACGGATAGAGGTCCTGCAGACCGTGACCAAGGAGTATCCGAACGTCAAAGTCCGGAAATTCCATGGGCTGCTGGTCGACTTTTGCAAACAGAACGACATCCCCGCCATCGTCAAGGGCATCAGGGTGGTCAGCGACTTCGACTACGAGCTGCAGATGGCGCAGCTCAACTACCGCCTGTCGGGAGTCGAGACGTTGTTCATGCCCACGAACCCGGAATATTCGTTCCTCTCCTCCTCCCGGGTGAAGGAGATCGCCCGATATGGTGGGGACGTCTCGGGTCTGGTGCCCGATCTCGTGCACAAGCTGCTCATCGAGCGGCTCAGGGGCTGAGCGCGAGCTGCTATCCTTTCATTTCGGCCTTGTACGACGGCGATGTTTTTCGCCATGCCTAGCGAGAGCAGGATGACTCAGCACCTCGACCCCCGCTCCCCGTGGGTGATCTCCACTCATGACCTGGGAAAGCGGCCAGGGACGATGCGGCAGATGACCCTGACTGTCCCGGCACCGGCTGACCTCGCCGTCGACATGATCGGTGTCCCCAAAGACGCCGAAGTCGAGCTGGATCTCCGGCTCGAAGCAGTGATGGAAGGCGTGCTCGTCTCAGGCACGGCGCAGGCCCCGCTCGCCGGGGAGTGCGCGCGGTGCCTCGACCCGGTCACCTCGGAGATCGAGGTAGACCTGCAGGAGCTGTTCTTCTACTCCGACGAGGACGCCTCGGAGGAGGACTCGCTGCTCGACGGTGAGCTGTTCGATCTCGAGCCGACGTTCCGCGACGCGGTGGTGCTCGCACTGCCGTTGAGCCCCGTGTGCAGTGAAGACTGCCAGGGGCTCTGCACGGAGTGCGGGGTCAAGCTGGCCGAGGCCGGCGAGGATCACCGGCACGAGAAGATCGACGCCCGTTGGGCGTCGTTGCAAGGTCTGATTACCGACCAAGATAACGATCAGGAGAAGTGACGTGGCCGTCCCGAAGCGAAAGATGTCGCGGAGCAACACCCGCGCCCGTCGCTCCCAGTGGAAGACGACTGCTGTCGCCCTGGTGAGCTGCCCGCAGTGCCGTTCGCCCAAGCAGCCGCACATCGCGTGTCCCACCTGCGGCACCTACAACCGTCGTCAGGTCATCGAGCCGTCCGCCTGATCTCGCCGATGAGGAAGCCCGACCGTTGGACCGCCGCACCGCGACCGCCGCGGCGCTCCGCGTCCCGGGTTTCCCGTCAGCAGTTGACGTGATGCCGACCGGGTGCAATTGTGCCTCGGTCGGCGTTACCGTCTCAGATGCGTGCGGCGGCGGTTCGCCCGCGGTCGTGGTGGACGCCGGGGCTACGAGGTACCCCGACGCCCACCACGTTTTCGGGCATCATGCGCAGCCGACGCGCCATGTGAAGATGTCCGAGGAGGAAGCACGTGGGCGCAGGTCCTAAGCCGGTGGCCGTGGAGGTCGCCAGAGACGAGCTGGAGCGGGTCCTGTTGGTCGGCCTGGACCCCGACATTCTCGAGCGGGCGCTGACGCACCGCTCCTACGCGTACGAGAACGGCGGCCTGCCCACCAACGAGCGCCTGGAGTTCCTCGGCGACTCGGTGCTGGGCCTGGTGGTCACCGACACTCTCTACCGCAATCACCCCGACCTGCCGGAAGGCCAGCTCGCGAAGCTCCGTGCCGCGGTGGTCAACATGCGCGCGCTGGCCGATGTGGCCCGCGGCCTTGGCCTGGGCCGGTTCCTGCGGCTCGGCAGGGGCGAGGAGGGCACCGGCGGGCGCGACAAGTCCTCGATCCTGGCCGACACCCTTGAGGCGCTGATCGGCGCGATCTACGTGGACAAGGGCCTCGACGAGGCGTTCAGGGTCGTACACCTGCTGTTCGACCCGCTGATTGTGCGCTCGGCCTCGCTCGGCGCCGGGCTCGACTGGAAGACCTCGCTGCAGGAGCTGACCGCCTCCGAGGCGCTCGGCGTGCCCGAGTACCACGTCGAGGAGAGCGGCCCCGACCACGCCAAGTCGTTCACGGCCTCGGTGCGCGTCGGCGGCGAGTCCTACGGCTCGGGCACCGGGCGCAGCAAGAAGGAGGCCGAGCAGCAGGCGGCCGAGGCGGCGTGGACCCGCATCAGGGCCCGCCGCGACCAGCGCGAAAGCCAGCCGACGGGCTGAGCCCGCCACTTCCTGACGTTCCCGGCGGCCCTTCCAGGAGAGGCCGGGGGAAGGGCTGCGCGGCCCCGGATGTTGTCCAAAGGGTGAGACTTACCTTCCTCAGAGAGCGAGGTCCGAGGTGCCTGAGCTGCCGGAGGTCGAGGTCGTCAGGCGCGGCCTCGCGCAATGGGTGACGGGTCGCGAGATCGCCTCGGCGGAGGTGCTGCACCCCCGCGCCATCAGGCGCCACCTCCCCGGCGCCGACGAGTTCACCGCACGTCTCAAGGGCCGCGCGGTACTGTCCGCGGAGCGCCGCGGCAAGTACCTGTGGCTCCCGCTTTCGGGCGCGGAAGAGGCGCTCATGGCCCACCTGGGGATGAGCGGCCAGCTGCTGGTCGTGGACGGGGACTCGCCGCTGGAGAAACATCTGCGGGTACGCCTGCGCTTCGAGGACGGCGGCCCCGACCTGCGCTTCGTCGACCAGCGCACGTTCGGTCACGTCATGCTGAGCCCGCTGGCGGGCGACGTGCCCGCGCCGATCGCGCACATCGCCCCCGACCCGTTCGAGGCGGCGTTCGACGAGGCCGAGTTCACCCGCAGGCTCAGGACCAAGCGCACCGAGATCAAGCGGGCGCTGCTCGACCAGTCGCTGATCAGCGGCGTCGGCAACATCTACGCCGACGAGGCCCTGTGGATCGCCAAGTTGCACGGGTCCCGCCCCACGCAGACGCTCACCAGGCCCAAGGTGGCCGAACTGCTCGCCGCCGTGCGCCTGGTCATGAGCGCCGCCCTGGAGCAGGGCGGCACGTCGTTCGACAGCCTGTACGTCAACGTCAACGGCGAGAGCGGCTACTTCGAGCGTTCGCTGGAGGTGTACGGCCGCCGCGACCTGCCCTGTTCCCGCTGCGGCAGCGCCATCACGCGCGAGGTGTTCATGAACCGCTCGTCCTACTCCTGCCCGCGGTGCCAGCGACGGCCCCGCTGAGCACTCCTGCCCGCGATGCCGGCGACGACTCCGCTGAGCACCGCGAGCCCGGCACCCACCCACATCACCGCGGAGACCGACACGCCGTCGGCGATCCGGCCGCCGGCGAACGAGCCGAGCGCGATGGAGACGTTGAACGCGCCGACGAAGAGCGCCGTGCCCATCTCGCCGCCGCCCGAGCGCATGATCCACAACTG
This sequence comes from Nonomuraea sp. NPDC050404, assembly GCF_040655495.1. NCBI lineage: Bacteria > Bacillati > Actinomycetota > Actinomycetes > Streptosporangiales > Streptosporangiaceae > Nonomuraea > Nonomuraea sp. NPDC050404. The sequence continues at coordinate 502,808 of NZ_JBFAKB010000006.1, read as the reverse complement.
CAGGGTCACGCCGACGCCGCCGTAGCCGAGGCCCCAGACCAGGAGCGCGACCAGCGGCGGCAGGCCGATCAGCACCAGGCCCGCCATGGCCGCCGCCATGAGCGTGACCAGCACGATCAGCGTGGCACTCGGGTTCCTGGCCGCCCTGGCGCCGGCGGCGAAGTTGCCCGCCACGCCCGCGGCGCCGTACAGCAGGAGTGCCGTGCTGACCAGGGCGGGGCCGGCGTGCGTGATCTGCTCCATGAACGGGCGGACGTAGGTGTAGGCCGCGAAGTGGCCTGAGATGGTCAGGACGGTCAGCACCAGGACGGCCTTGAGAGGCCCTGAGAGCCACGAGGAGCCCTTTTCCGGCATAGGTGACGGCAAGGGTACGGTCGGTGGCTTCTGAGGCGACGCAGGCTCGATCGGAGGCTCCAGACCCGACGCAGGCTCGATCGGAGGCTTCAGGTCCAACGCGGGTCCGGCCGGCGGCTTCAGGCCCGACGCGGGCTCGGCCGGCGGCTCCAGGTCCGACGCGGGCTCGGGCTGTGGCTTCAGGGGCGGCAGGGTGGTGGCCAGGAGCACCAGCAGGGCCAGGGCGAGGACCCCGGCGGCCGCGAACGCGCTGCGCCACCCCGCGAACGACGAGACGAACGTCGCCGCGGGCACCCCCAGCACCGACGCCACCGACACCCCGCCCAAGATGATCGACGTGGCCCGCCCCACGGACCGCTCGGGCACCAGGCGCGTCCCGAGCCCGGCCGCGAAGGCCCAGAAGCCGCCGATGCTCACCCCGGTCAGCACCCGGGCGGCCAGCATGACGGGATGGTTCGGCGCCAGCGCGGCGGCCAGGTTGGCCACCGCCAGCAGCGCCATCAGGCTCAGCAGGATGACCCGCCGGTCGAGCCGCCGCGCGGTGACGGCCAGCAGGGGCGCGGAGACGGCGGCCACCAGCCCGGGGGCGGACATGGCCAGCCCGGCCGTGCCCGCCGACACGCCGAGCTCCCCGGCCATCGAGGTCAGCAGCCCGACGGGCAACATCTCACTGGTCACCACGGTGAAGGTGCCCACCGCGACCGAGGTCACGGCGAGCCAGCGCGCCCGTAGGTCACTGGAGACATAAGGTCCGGAAACATCACTCACTGTCATGGCGCCCAGCCTCCTGCCGGCCGCCTGCGGGAACAATGACGAAGATCGAAGGCTTGGTTTAGGTGGATTAAACGACCCAGCCGGAGGCGTGCATGGAGTTCAGGGAGCTGGAGTGCTTCATCGTGCTCAGCGAGGAGTTGCACTTCGCGCGTACGGCAGAGCGCCTCTACCTCTCGCCGGGACGGGTGAGCCAGCTCATGCGTTCCCTGGAGACCAGGATCGGCGGCCGGCTGTTCGACCGGACGAGCAGGCGCGTACGGCTCACGCCGCTGGGCGAGCACTTCCTGGCCGGCCTGCGACCCGCCTACGACGGCCTGACCGACGCCGTGATCAGCGCCAAGGCGGCGGCGCGCGAGGTCACGGGGGTGATCAGGGTCGGGTTCCTGGCCACGCCGACAGAGGTCGTCACGGGCAGCGTACGGGCCTTCGAGCGCCGCAACCCCGGCTGCGTGGTCGAACTGGTGGAGATCCCCCTCTCCGACCCTTACAGCAAGCTGCGCTCGGGGCGGGTGGACATCGCCTTCACGCTGCTCCCGGCGCAGGAGCCGGACCTGGCCACCGGCGCGGGCCTGAACCATGTCTCCCATCTGCTCGGCCTCTCCGTACGGCACCCGATGGCGGGACGGCCGGGCATCGGCGTGGAGGAACTGGTCTCGGTTCCGCTGATCGGGCTGGAGGGGCCGGCGCCGCTGTCGTGGCACGAGCGGATAGCACCCTCCGTGACGCCTTCCGGACGTCCGATTCCCCTGGCCGGTAGGGTGGCCACCACGCAGGAGGGGCTGACCCAGGTGGCGCTCGACCGGGGCGGAATGTTGTTCTGCGCACCCACGGCGCTCCAGCTCGTACGGCCCGACGTCGCCTTCGTGCCCGTCACCGGGCTGCCCGCCTCGATCCTGGGTCTGGCCTGGGTGCGGACCAGGGAGACGGCCGCCATCAGGGCGTTCGACGAGGCGGCGGTCCAGCAGTCCGTGGCGATGGAGGCGGCAATGGAGGCAGCAGCGGTGGAGACGCTGGTGGCATGAGGAGATGAGATGCCGGACGGCAGCGAGAACATCCGGTTGACGGCCTGGGTGCGTGGCCGGGTGCAGGGCGTGGGCTTCCGCTGGTGGACCCGGGCGCGAGCGCTGGAACTCGGTCTCGTAGGCTGGGCACGCAACACGGAAGACGCCCGCGTCGAGGTGGTGGCGGAGGGGCCGCGCGAGTCATGCGAGAAGTTGCTGGCGCTGCTCAGAGGTTGCGACACGCCGGGCAGAGTGGTTGGAGTAGTGGAACGGTGGAGTGAACCCCGAGGTAGTTTGCTCGGGTTCGTGGAGAGGTAGCCCGTTTCGTCAAACCGCCCAAATAGGGTATAGTTGTATGTCGGGAGTGCCCATCAGTAGGGCGCAGCGGTTCGTTCGACTTGACCGCCCACACTGCCGGTGCGACTCTTGTTAGGTACCACGCGCACCCCTCCCGCGGAATAGAAGTGCGCGAACCAGTCTGGTCACTCAGCGTGGAGGACCCTTTACCATGGCGAAGGCTCTACTCGGCCACGTCGGCGGTCCTGACCCTCGAATGGTCTCGGAAATGCGCCGCCTGCAGCAGCGTATCCGGGATCTTGAGGCAGAACTCATCCGACTTCAGGCCACGAATGACGCTCTTGCAGCGCAAACCCGCGACGAGGCGCTAAGCCGCGTGCAGGAGCGCGAGCCGGCACTCACCTGAGAGTGATCGGAGCGCAAGATTCCAGGGACGTCTCGAAGAGGCGTCCCTTGTTATTTCCCCGGTAGTTATATGCCCTGAGACAAACAAAGCCCTGGTCAAACGCGGCCCGGAATGTGAATGCCCGTGTGGGGCACCAAGGACCAGTAGGCTTTTCCGAAGTCCGTTCAGGGAGAAGGGGGCCGCGCTTGTATCTGAAGACCCTCACCCTGCGCGGCTTCAAGTCCTTCGCCTCCGCGACGGCACTGCGCTTCGAACCGGGCATTACCTGCGTGGTCGGTCCCAACGGCTCCGGCAAGTCCAACGTCGTCGACGCCCTGGCCTGGGTCATGGGCGAGCACAGCGCCAAGTCGCTGCGCGGCGGCAAGATGGAGGACGTCATCTTCGCCGGCACCTCCTCCCGGCCGCCGCTCGGCCGCGCCGAGGTGACGCTGACCATCGACAACACCGATGGCGCGCTGCCGATCGACTACACCGAGGTCACGATCAGCCGGCTGATGTTCAGGTCGGGGCAGAGCGAGTACGCGATCAACGGCGACACCTGCCGCCTGCTCGACATCCAGGAGTTGTTGTCCGACTCGGGCATCGGCCGCGAGATGCACGTGATCGTCGGCCAGGGCCAGCTCGACGCCGTGCTGCACGCGGGGCCCGAGGACCGGCGGGCGTTCATCGAAGAGGCCGCGGGCGTGCTCAAGCACCGCAAGCGCAAAGAGAAGGCGCTGCGCAAGCTCGACGCGATGCAGGCCAACCTCACCCGCGTCCAGGACCTCGCCACCGAGCTGCGCCGCCAGCTCAAACCGCTGGGCCGCCAGGCGGAGATCGCCCGCAGGGCCGCCGTCATCCAGGCCGACCTGCGTGATGCCAGGCTCCGGCTGCTGGCCGACGACGTGTGCATCCTGCGCGTCACGCTGGAGCGCGACGCCGCCGACGAGGCCGCGATCACGGCCAGGCGGCAGCAGGTGGAGAGCGAACTTTCCGATGGCCAGCAGCGCGAGAGCGCCCTGGAGGCCGCCGAGGCCGAGACGCAGCCCCGGCTGGCGGCGGCGCAGGAGACGTACTTCAGGCTCTCCTCCCTGCGCGAGCGCATCACCGGCCTGGAGCAACTCGCCGCAGAACGCCACCGGCACGCGCTCGACGCCGCCGCCATCGAACGCCGCGGCCGCGACCCCGAGGACCTCGAACGCGAGGCGGCCGAGGTGCGCGAGCGGGAGCTGATTCTCAAGGCCGAGCTCGAACAGGCGCAGGAGTTGCTGGAGGAGGCCGTCGAGCGGCGCTCCGAGGCCGAGGCCGGGCTGAGCGCGGAGGAGCAGCGGCTCGCGATGGCCGCCAGGGCCGCCGCCGACCGGCGCGAAGGGCTGGCCAAGCTGCGCGGCCAGGTGGATTCCGTACGCAGCAGGGCACGCGCCGCCGAGGAGGAGATCGGGCGGCTCAAGCACGCCGTCGATGACGCGGGCGAGCGCGAGCGGCAGGCCAGGGAGGACCTGGAGACCCAGCGCCTGGAGGAGCCCGCCGTCGATCCGGCGCTCGTCGAGGAGCTCGCGACCGCGCAGGCCGTGGTCGAGGAGGCCAGGGCGGTCGCCGACGAGACGCGGGCCGCCGCGGAGGAGGCCAAGTCCGCCCTCGACGCGCCGCGCGCCGCGCTGCAGGCCGCCAAGTCGGGCGTGAGCACCGCCCGCACCGCCGACCAGGAGGCACAGCGCTCGGTGGCCGCCCTGGCCGCCCGCCGCGACGCCCTGGAACTGGGCCTGGCCAAGGGCGACGGCGGCACTGCCCTCCTGGAGGCCGACCTGGGCGGGGTCCTGGGCCCGCTGGCCGCCTCGATGCAGGTCACGCCGGGGGCCGAACTGGCGGTCGCGGCCGTGCTCGGTCCCGTGGCCGAGGCCATCACGGTGAAGACCCTGGACACGGCGGTGGAGGCCCTGGAGCTTCTGCGCACCCGCGGCGCGGGCCAGGCCACCCTCCTGGTGGCCCTCCCAGCCGGCACCGACCCCGAACGCCCCGGCGACGCGGCCCCGGGTGGCGGCGCGAGCTCCGATGCGGGCTCCACGCTCCCTGAGCGCCGCGACGGCGAGGAGGTGTACGGCGGGGCCCGGCGCCCCCGTGCGGCGGCTCCCGGCGGTGGCCGGTGGGTGGCCGACCTGGTGACGGTGCCCGACCACCTGCGCCCCGCCCTGGACCACGTGCTGGCAGGTGTCGTCCTCGCCGAAGACCTGGAGGCCGCCCGCGCGATCGTCGAGCGCCACCCCGAGCTGAAGGCGGTGAGCAGGGCAGGAGACCTGGTCACCGCCCACCTGGCCGCCGGAGGGTCTGAGGGCGGTACGTCCGTGCTCCAGGTCAGGGCGGCGCTGGACGAGGCCGTCAGGGACCTGGAGGAGGCCGAGGCCAGGGCCGAGCAGAGCACAGAGGCCCTGGACGAGGCGATCGAGGCGGAACAGCAGGCCCAGAGCGCCCTTGAGGCCGCCCAGGCCCACGTCAGCGAGGCCCAGACCGCCGTCACCACCGCCCAGGCGGGCGTGAGCGCCGCCCAGGGCGCGCTCGACCAGGTCAGGGGCCGCCAGCGGGAGGCCGACCAGCGCAACGCGGCCGCCGCCAAGCGGCTGGCCCAGCTGGAGGCCGCCGCCGACGCGGCCCGCGACGAGGCCGAGCGCCTGGCGGGCAGGGTGGCCAGGGCGGAGGAGGCCCGTACGGAAGGGCTGGAGGAGCTGGCCGAGCTGGAGATCCGGCTGGCCGAGGCCGAGTACGCCCAGGAGCTGGAGTCCGAGCCCACCACCGACCAGCGCGACGAGCTGGCGAGCGCCTGCGAGAGCGCCAGGCAGCGCGAGATGGAGACCAGGCTGCAGGTGCGCACCGCCGAGGAGCGCGCCAAGGGCATCGAGGGCCGCGCCGACGGCCTGCTGCGGGCCGCCAGGCGCGAGCGCGATGAGCGCGCACAGGCGGCGGCGCAGCGCGCCAGGCGCAGGCGGCAGGCGGCCGTGGCCGAGGCGGTCAGCAAGGGCGCCAAGCAGGTGCTCACGGCGCTGGCGGAGTCCATCCGGCTCGCCTCCAGGGAGCGGGACGAGGCGGACCTGGCCAGGGTGGCGGTGGACGCCGAGCTCAAGCAGGTCCGCGTGCGGGTGCGCGAACTCGGCCACGAGCTGGACAAGCTGGTCAACCGGGTGCACGGCAACGAGGTGGCCCGCACCGAGCAGCGGCTGCGGCTGGAGCAGATGGAGCAGCGGGCGCTGGAGGAGTTCGGCGTCGAGTCCGAGGCGCTGATCAGCGAGTACGGCCCCGAGGCCCAGGTGCCGGGCGAGCCGCCGGTCCCGTACGTACGCGAGGAGCAGGAGAAGCGCGCCAAGGCGGCCGAGCGCCAGATGAACCAGCTCGGCAAGGTCAACCCGCTGGCGCTGGAGGAGTTCGCGGCCCTGGAGGAGCGGCACACCTTCCTCAACTCCCAGCTCGAAGACCTCAAGAAGACCAGGCGCGATCTGATGACCGTGGTCAAGGAGGTCGATGACCGGGTTGAGCAGATGTTCGCCTCGGCGTACGAGGACGTGGCCAGGGAGTTCGAGCAGATCTTCGGCCGGGTCTTCCCCGGCGGCGACGGGCGGCTGGTGCTCACCGAGCCGTCCGACATGCTGACCACCGGGATCGAGGTCGAGGCCAGGCCGCCGGGCAAGAAGGTCAAGCGGCTGTCGCTGCTGTCGGGCGGGGAGCGGTCGCTGACGGCGGTGGCGTTCCTGATCTCGATCTTCAAGGCGCGGCCGTCGCCGTTCTACGTGATGGACGAGGTCGAGGCGGCGCTCGACGACACCAACACGCAGCGGCTGCTGATGTTGTTCGAGGAACTTCGACAGAGCTCACAGCTCATCGTCATCACCCACAACAAGCGCACGATGGAGATAGCCGACGCCCTCTACGGCGTTTCGATGCGCGGCGACGGCGTGACGCAGGTGGTCAGCCAGCGGCTGCGGGAGCGAGAGTCCGCCTGATCGGTGTGGTCTTGGGCGTGACCATGGTGGTCGATCTGGAAAACTGACATCTTGTGGATGGTTACCTCGGCGTCATCGTGATCGTGGCCGTCGTCGCCCTGCTGGCGGCCGGCGGTCTCTTCCTGCTGTTCAGGCCGGGGCGCAAGGCGCCTCCTGTCGAGCCGCCGCAGGCCCAAGTGCTTCCCGAGGAGAAGGAGAAGCCGCCGGCGGGCGCCGGTGAGGAGGCCGAGGGCGGCACCACCACGCTTCCGCCGCCGGCGGCCAAGCCCGCCGAGCCGATGGTCGTCGAGCCCGAGGTCGAGGTTCCGCCGCCGTCCGCGGGCCGGATGGTGCGGCTGCGCTCGCGGCTGGCCCGCTCGCAGAGCGCGTTCGGGCGCGGGCTGCTCGAACTGCTGTCGCGCGACCGCCTCGACGACGAGGTGTGGGACGAGATCGAGGAGAGCCTGATCACGGCCGACGTGGGCGTCGCGCCGACCCAGGCGATGGTCGAGGAGTTGCGCACCAAGGTCAAGGTGCTGGGCAGCCGCACCCAGGAGGAGGTGCGCGGCCTGCTCAGGGAGCAGCTCCTGGCCCAGGTCAACCCCGACCTCGACCGTACGCTGCACGTCCAGAAGCACGGTGAGCGGCCCGCGGTGCTGCTCGTCGTGGGCGTCAACGGCACCGGCAAGACCACCACCACGGGCAAGCTCGCCCGCTCCCTGATCGGCGACGGCAAGAAGGTGGTGCTCGGCGCGGCCGACACCTTCCGCGCCGCCGCCGCCGACCAGCTCCAGACCTGGGGCGATCGGGTGGGCGCCGACACGGTACGCGGCCCCGAGGGCGGCGACCCGGCCTCCGTGGCCTTCGACGCGGTGGCCAAGGGCATGGCGGAGAAGGTCGACACCGTCATCGTCGACACGGCGGGCCGCCTGCACACCAAGACCGGCCTCATGGACGAGCTGGGCAAGGTCAAGCGGGTCATCGAGAAGAAGGCCACGGTCGATGAGGTGCTGCTGGTCCTCGACGCCACGACGGGTCAGAACGGCATGCGCCAGGCCCAGGTGTTCGCCGAGGTGGTCAACATCACCGGCATCGCGCTGACCAAGCTCGACGGCACCGCGAAGGGCGGCATCGTCATCTCCGTGCAGCGGGAACTGGGCGTTCCGGTCAAGCTGGTGGGGCTCGGTGAGGGGCCCGACGATCTGGCGCCGTTCGACCCCGAGGTGTTCGTGGACGCGATCCTGGGCGAATAAGAGCTCAGCGGCGGATGAGCGGGCCGATCGGGACGACCAGCGGCGTTCCGGCCACCGGGTCGGCGATGACCCTGGCGTCCAGCTCGAACACCTCGCGCAGCAGCTCCTCGGTCAGCACCTCCTGCGGGGCGCCCGAGGCGATCACCCGCCCCGAGCGCATGGCCACCAGCCGGTCGGCGTAGCGGGCGGCCAGGTTGAGGTCGTGCAGGACCATGACGACCGTGCGGCCGGCCTCCTGGTGCAGGTGCCGTACGAGCTCCAGCACCTCCACCTGATGGGCCAGGTCCAGGAACGTGGTCGGCTCGTCGAGCAGCAGCAGGTCGGTGCCCTGGGCCAGCGCCATGGAGATCCACGCCCGCTGCCGCTGCCCGCCGGACAACTCGTCGAGCGGCCGTTCCGCCAGGTCGGCCAGGCCCGTCAGGTCGAGGGCCGCCGCGACCGCGCCCTCGTCGTCGGAGGACCACTGCCGGTACCACGTCTGGTGCGGATGCCGTCCCCTGGCCACCAGGTCGGCCACCGTCAGGCCCTCGGGGGCGCTGGGCGACTGGGGCAGCACGCCGAGGATCTTGGCCACCTCGCGGGTGGGGATCTTGTCGATGCGCTTGCCGTCCAGCAGCACCTCGCCGCCCTGCGGTCTGAGCAGCCGGCCGAGCGCGCGCAGCAGCGTGGACTTGCCGCAGCCGTTCGGGCCGATGATGGTGGTCACGGTGCCCGCCTCGATGCCGAGGTCGAGCCCGTCCACGACGACGCGCTCGCCGTACCCGAGCTTGACTCCGGCGGCCTGCAGTCTCACTTTCGCGACCTCCAGATCAGGTGGATCAGGTACGGGGCGCCCAGCACGGCCGTGACGATGCCGACGGGCAGTTCGATGGGGGAGAACGCGGTCCTGGCGATCAGGTCGCTCGCCGTGGTGAGCACGCCGCCGATGACCGCCGAGCACAGCAGCGGAGGCCGGCCCGAGCGGTCGAGCCGGAGCGCGATCTGCGGCGAGACCAGGGCCACGAACGCGATCGGGCCGGCCGAGGCGGTGGCCACGGCGGCGAGCAGCACGGCGGCCAGGATCAGCAGCGCGCGGGCGGTGTTCATGCGCACGCCGAGCGCGGTGACCGTGTCGTCGCCGAAGCGCAGGGCGTCGAGCGAGCGGGTGCCGAGCAGGGTCAGCGGCACCAGTACGGCCAGGGCCAGCGCCGTGGGCGTCACGTGCTCCCAGCCCCTGGCGTTGAGCGAGCCGCTGATCCAGACCATGGCGCGGCTGGTGTCGTTGACGTCGCCGATGGTCAGCAGCCAGAACTTGACGTTGGTGAACACGGCGGCCACGCCGATGCCGACCAGCACCAGGCGGTAGCCGTCCAGGCCGCGCCGCCAGGCCAGGCCGTACACGACGGCCGCGCCGATCAGGCCGCCGAGCAGGGCCAGGGCGGGGATGCCGAGGGTGGACAGCAGGCCGCTGGCGCCGCCGTACACGCTGCCGCCGGCCACGACGCCGGCGACCACGGTGACGGAGGCGCCGGTGGTGACGCCGAGGATCTCGGGGCTGGCCAGCGGGTTGCGGGCGATCGACTGGATGATCGCGCCGGACAGCGCGAGTGCGGCGCCGACCAGGGCGCCGGTGAGGGCGCGGGGCAGGCGCAGCTCCATGATGACGAAGTGCGCGGGGCTGCTCGCGTCGAAGGTGCCCGCGATCACCTCGGCCAGCGTCATCTCGATGTCGCCGATGCGCATGTTCAGGGCCATGAGCAGGGTGAGCAGCACGAGTCCCGCCACGGTGACGGCGACGCCGCGCGGCCGTACCCGCCAGGACAGGGCGCCCACGCGCAGGGACAGGGTGGTCATCACAGGCGCACGGGCTTTCTGCGGCGGACGAGGGCGACGAAGAACGGCGCGCCGAGCAGCGCGATCACGACGCCCACCTCCAGCTCACCCGGCGGGGCGACCAGGCGGCCGATGACGTCGGCGGTCAGCAGCAGCGCCGCGCCGATCAGCCCCGAGTACGGCACCAGCCACCGGTGGTCGGTGCCCGACAGTGGGCGGGCCAGGTGCGGCACGATGAGCCCGACGAACGCCAGCGACCCGCAGGCGGCGACCGACGCGCCGGACAGCAGCGTGACGGCGGTGACGCCGACGGCCCTGGTCATGGGGATGTTCTGGCCGAGGCTCCTGGCCACGTCCTCGCCGAGGGAGAGCGCGTTCAGCCCCGGGGCGTTCACCAGCGCGAGCACGAGCCCGGCGACGATGAACGGCAGCACCTGCCACACCACGTCCGCGCCCCTGGCCGCGATCGAGCCGGCCTGCCAGAACCTGAAGACGTCCATCGCCTGCTCGTCCAGCAGGACGATGGCCGAGGTGAGCGCGTACAGCAGGGCGCTGACGGCGGTTCCCGCCAGGGCGAGGGTGACCGGGGTTGGGCCGCCTCTGCCGCCGGCCATGCCGAGCGCGAACACCGCCACGCTGGCGACCAGCGCGCCCGCCAGGCCGTACCAGATGTAGACGAGCAGGCTGGAGGCGCCGAGCAGGATGATCGAGGCCACCATCGCGAAGGCGGCGCCCTGCGTGACGCCGAGCAGGCCGGGGTCGGCGAGCGGGTTGCGGGTGTGGCCCTGCATGAGCGCGCCGGCCACGCCGAGCGCGATTCCGGCCAGGATGCCCAGGGCGGTCCTGGGGACGCGCAGTGAGCGGATGATGATGTCGTTCTCGGTGCCGGTGGGGGCCGTCAGCGCGTGCCAGGCGTCGGCGATCGGCACGGATTTTGAGCCGATCGTGATGCTCAGGATCACGGCGAGCGCCACGCAGGCGAGCAGCGCGAGCAGCACGGTGAGGCGGCGGGCGCGGAGACGGGTGAGGCGGGGGGCGACGGCGGTTGCGCTCACCCATGTCCTCCTCGCCGTTGCTCGATCCTGTGCAGTATGTCAGCTTAGACTGCGTTTAGGTTAGCCTTACCTTTGGAAGGGGTCCGATGAGACCGTTGCGGTTGCTGGCCGGCGTTGTCCTCATGGCCGGACTGGCCGCCTGCGGCTCGGCCGGGACGACGGGCGGTGCGCCGCCGTCCACGGGCGCGGCCCCGTTCAGGACCGTGAAGCACGCGATGGGCGAGACGGTCATCCCCGCGCAGCCGAAGCGGGTGGTCGCGCTCGACCAGAGCTTCGTGGACGCGGTGCTGACGCTGGAGACGCCGGTGGTGGGCTACACGATGTACCGGTCGATCGACGACAAGCTGCCCGCATACCTCGGAACGGTCGCCGAGCGGTACGGCAAGGAGGCGACCCCGGTCGGCACGCTGGAGCAGCCGAGCCTGGAGAAGATCATCGCGCTCAAGCCCGACCTGATCGTGTCGGCGAAGGTGCGGCACGAGGCGTTGTACGACAAGCTCTCCAAGATCGCGCCGACCGTGTTCAGCGAGACCACCGGGGCCATCTGGAAGGAGAACGTGCGCCTCATGGGCCAGGCCCTGGGCAAGGAGGACCTCGCGGACGCCACTCTCAAGGCGTTCGAGGAGCGGGCGGGCAAAATCGGCGCGTCGATCAAGGAGAAGGACGGCGAACTGCCGACGATCTCCATCGTGCGCTTCGCCGGTGAGCCCACGACCCGGCTGTACGTGGAGGCGTCCTACTCCGGAGTGGTCATGAAGGACGTCGGGTTCCCGCGCCCGGAGAAGCAGCCGGTCGCGCAGGACGCGATCGCGGTGGACGTGAGCCAGGAACGCATCGCGGACCTGGACGCCGACCACATCTTCGTCTCGACCTACCCGGACCCGGCCAGCGCCGGGCCGAAGGAGAAGTTCGTCGGCAACCCGCTGTGGGGCCGGCTCAAGGGCGACAAGCACGAGGTGGACGACCTGACGTGGATGAGCGCGGTGGGCATCCAGGGGGCGCACGCGATCCTGGACGACGTGGCCGAACTGTTCGGCGTCGATCCCGCCAAAGCCGGTTAGGTCGTCGTGAAGCCGTTGATCCCGCCGAGGCGGGTCAGGCCGTCATGAAGCCGTTGATCCCGCCGAGGCGGGTCAGGCCGTCATGAAGCCGTTGATCCCGCCAAGGCGGGTCAGGCCGTCATGAAGGCGTCGATCCGGGTCAGGCCGTCATGAAGCCGCGCAGGCCGTCCAGATGAGGCTCGATGTCCAGGCCCTGGCCGGCCAGCCAGCCCGGGTTGCCGTAGGTGCCCTTGTACCGGTCGCCGCTGTCGCACACCAGGGTCACGATGCTGCCCCGCACGCCCTCGTCGCGCATCTCGCCGATGAGGTCCACGCAGGCGGCCAGGTTCGTGCCCGTCGAGCCCCCGACGTCCAGGCCGGTCACCTCGCGCGTCCAGTGCATGGCCGCGATCGAGCGGGCGTCGGGCACGGCGATCATGCGGTCGATGACCGTGGGCTGGAACGACGGCTCCACGCGGGGCCGTCCGATGCCCTCGATGCGCGAGCCCGGAGCGGTGAGCGAGGTGTCGCCGGAGGTCCAGCTCGGGTAGAAGGCCGAGCCCTCCGGGTCCACGACGGCCAGGCGGGTGGGGTGGCGGCGGTAGCGGATGTAGCGGCCGATGGTGGCGGAGGTGCCGCCGGTGCCGGCGCCCACCACGATCCAGGCCGGTTCCGGGTGGGGCTCCAGGGACATCTGGGAGAAGATGGACTCGGCGATGTTGTTGTTGCCGCGCCAGTCGGTGGCCCGTTCCGCGTAGGTGAACTGGTCCATGAAGTGGCCGCCGGTCTCGTCGGCCAGCCGGTGAGATTCGTCATAGATCTGGGTGGGATCGTCGACCAGATGGCATTTCCCCCCGTAGAACTCGATGAGGTGGATCTTCTCCGGCGACGTGGACGCGGGCATGACGGCGATGAACGGCAGGCCGAGCAGGCGGGCGAAGTACGCCTCGCTGACGGCGGTGGAGCCGCTCGACGCCTCCACGCAGGTCGTGGCCGGGCCGATCCAGCCGTTGGCCAGGCCGTACAGGAAGAGCGAGCGGGCCAGACGGTGTTTCAGTGAACCAGTGGGGTGTACTGACTCGTCTTTCAAGTAGAGGTTTACCCCCCAATGCGAGGGCAGCGGAAAGACGTGCAGATGTGTGTCGCAACTACGGTTGGCATCGGCCTCGACCTTGCGTATGGCCTCAGCTACCCAGCGGCGTGTGCCCAGGTGGTGCCGGTCCACGAAACTCATCCTCATACGCTATCCCATGTGACTCTGGCCACTATTCCTACAAAATTGGATGGTTAGTGTTATGATAATGAGACTTGTCCGGCCGTGGACGTGACCACGCACGCCGCGAGCAGATGGACGATCAACCCCTTCTGACCAAGGCGAAACCTCCTAACGCGCCCCTTAGGCGGGGCTTGCGAGGATGGAAATGCTGTCAGGCGGCTTGTGCCGAACGGGGGATAGCGCAAGGGGGAATGAAAATTGATCACTATGACCGATGAGCAGCGTCAGGACTGGTTCGAGCGCGATGTCGTGCCCGTGACCTCGCAGCTTTTCGCCTCCGCCATGCGCCTGACCCGTAACACCGCGGACGCGGAGGACCTGGTGCAGGAGACGGTGGCCAAGGCGTACACGTCCTACCACCAGTTCCGCGAGGGCACCAACCTCAAGGCGTGGCTGCACCGGATCCTGACCAACAACTTCATCAACGACTATCGCAAGAAGCAGCGGTCGCCGAAGTTGTCCGCCGCCGAGGACATCGAGGACTGGCAGCTGCACGCCGCCGAGTCGCACAGCTCGACCGGGCTGCGTTCGGCCGAGACCGAGGCGCTCGACCGGCTGCCCGACAACGTCGTGATGAACGCTCTGCGCTCCCTGCCCGAGGACTTCCGCGTGGCCGTCTACCTGGCCGACGTCGAGGGGTTCGCGTACAAGGAGATCGCCGACCGCATGGGCACGCCCATCGGGACCGTGATGTCGCGGCTGCACCGTGGCCGCCGCCAGCTCCGGGGGATGCTGGAGGAGTACGTGCGCGAAGAGGGCGCCGTGCGACTGCCGGCCCAGCGTGCCGCCTGACCTCCTAGGACGACCCCATCTTGAGATGAAGACGGACTCGAAGGAGTCCGTCTTCCGCGCGTAACTCGACCAGATCGCACAACTGCCTGCTGATCCAGAGCCCGTATCCCCGTGGGGATTCGGGCTCTGGTGGTATGTAGCCGGGTAAGGGGTCGTGCAGGGCGCCGCCGGGGTCGGCGACCTCGCAGACCAGCTCCCCGTCGGCCACCCACATCGTGATCGTGCCGTGCCCGGCGCCGTGCTCGACGCTGTTGGCCGCGATCTCGGACACGCTGATCACCAGCGAGGTGATGAGGTTGCGGTCCATGCCGCGCGCCCTGGCGTAGTCGCCGACGCCCTGCCGCAGCCGCTTCAGCTCCCTGCCGGTGAACCGGATGGTCTCGGCGTCGCCGCCCGGCGGCGGCAGCGGCTGGCGGTCGCCGTTCAGCACCAGCTCGTGCGGCTGGACGAACTGGGTGCTGGTCACCTCGCCGTCCGCGCCGAGCAACATGGGATGGTTGATCGGGCCGAAGTCGAGCACGTCCTTGGGCACGTCGCGCAGGTCGTACAGGCATAACATGATCACGGCCGTCGCGTGCAGCGCGGCGTTGACCACGGACTCGTAGCGGATGAGCTCCCTGATCTCGCGCAGGCTCCGGTCCCGCCAGACGGGTTCGCCGATCACGAGGGTGCGGCGGCCCCTGGTGTACTCGTGGTAGGCGGCCAGCGTGCGGTACGGATGGTCGTACCAGGAGGACGAGGCACGGCTGTCGATCCGCCCGGCGTCGCGGCCCAGGCGATCGGCCAGCAGGTTCAGCTTGGGGCGGCAGGTGATCACCAGCACGCGCCTGCCCTCGTCCAGCGCGGAGCGCACCCGCGGCACGGCCAGATCCAGGAAGGACTCATCAGAGTCGTACGGCACCGCGACGTGCTTCAACGACCCACCAGGGCGCACGGGCGAAACGTAGCAAGCGCTAGAGGTGCTGCGCAACGGCTATGAGAGCCACTGCCGCGAGCGCGCATCCCACGCCGGCCACCTGGACGGCCCGCAGCCGTTCTCCCAGCACCTTCCTGGCCAGCAGCAGCGTGCTGGCCGGATAGAGCGAGACCAGCACGGCGACCAGGCTGAGCAGGCCGTCCTGCTGGGCCAGCAAGTAGAGCACGTTGGCCCCCATGTCGAGCACCCCGGCCGCCACGATGATGTGCAGCGAGCCCGGTCCCGGCCGCAGCGTACGCCGCGTGAGCAGGGCCACCAGGGCCACCATGGACACCGACGACAGCCGGGCGCCGACCAGCGGCCACAGGCCCGCCTCGTGCGGCGCCATGGACAGCAGGATGAAGAAGCCGCCGAAGCCGGCCCCCGCGGCCAGCGCGGTCAGCACCGACGCCGCCGATGAGCGCCCGCCGCCCGACCTGTCCTGGCTGATCAGCAGCACGGAGCCGAGCGCCAGCGCCACCCCGATCAGCGCCCAGACGTGCGGTCGTTCGCCGCTCACCAGCCCGAACGCCACCGGCAGCGCGGCCGAGGTGACGGCGGTCGTCGGCGCCACCACCGACATGACGCCGGTGGCCAGCGACCGGTAGAACAGCACCATCCCGGCCGCCCCCGACAGGCCCGCGGCGAGCCCCCAGGACAGGGCCGCGTCGCTGTACGCGCCCGGCAGCAGCGACATGAGGCCGAGGATCAGTGCCAGGCCGGCGATCTGTGAGAGCACGACGACCGACAACACCTGCGAGCGTCGGGTGGCCAGGCCGCCGAAGAAGTCCGCCGTGCCGTAGACGAGCGCGCAGGCCGTGGCCAGGATCACCGACATCGCAGGGCTCCTCCAGTTCACTCTGTTGCACTGTTAGTGCAACACAAAGAGTACAACCCACTGCAAATCCTTTTCACTAGACTGCACTCTCATGGAAGATGCGGAGCTGATCACGCAGGCCATCGCGAACAACGTCCGCGCCCAGCGCGCGCACCGCGGGCTGACCCTCGACGCGCTGGCCGCCAGGTCCGGGGTGAGCAGGGGCATGCTGGTCCAGGTCGAGCAGGGCAGGACGAACCCCAGCGTGTCCACCCTGACCCGGATCGCCTCCGCGCTCGGCGTCACCGTGGCCAGGCTGGTCGAGGTGGCCGACGTGCCGATGGTGCGGGTGGTGGACAAGTCGGACGTGGTCACCTTCCGCCAGGGCGACACCGAGGCGCGGCTGCTGGTGGGCGCGGACGTGCCGATGATCCTGGAACTGTGGGACTGGCGGCTGGCGCCCGGCGAGCACCACGACGGCGACGCCCATCCGCCCGGCACCCGCGAGATGCTCACGGTGCTGGAGGGCGAGCTGACGCTGACCGTGTACGGCAAGAGTTACGTGATCGGCAAGGACGACGCCGTGCTCTTCACCGCGGACCGGCCCCATGTCTACGCGAACCGGGGCGAAGGGCAGCTCAGATTCATGATGGTCGTCGCCGAACCGCGCGAGCCCCACGACTCACACGCGCCACCGCAGCCCCAAAATCCTGCCGCGCCCGCGTGACCAATTACCGCGAACGCCCCCCATGTAACCCGGCGGAGTTTCATGATTACTCCATGTCTTGGACGGCTGATGCCCGTTGTTGGGTACATCCCTTGTATGCGGTGAGCGGGTCGCGCCCGCTCCGCACGGCTTGCGAAACGTCGGCAGGGGGTGGCGTGTGAGTGAGGCCCGAGCGGCGACGGAGAAGCTCCATTCGGAGCTGCATGGTCTGGGCGTCACCAGCGCGTACGAGGTGGGCGACGACGAGACCATCTCGGTGTGGATAGGACTGGTCGTCCGCTATAGGGATGGATTTTACCGTTGGCAGGAAGGGCCGGTTAAACGTCGGCATCTGGGTACGGATCCGGTCGGATGTGCCATGCGCGTGGCGCGCCGCTACAAGGAATTGCAGGCGGATATCCCACTCTGGTGGGACGACCTGGCCAGGGAGCTGCGGGGGGCACCGGTCCAGGATTATCCGTAAGCCCCCGCGTGCGGCGTTTCGGGGGGAATCATGCGCGGGTGGGCTTTGCCGCTGGCCCTTGTCGCTATGGTGAGCTGCGTCACCCAATCGGTGCCACGCCGCCAGCACCAGGCCGAGGTGCCTTTCATGCCGTCCAGTCCGGTCGCCGTCGATCCCGTCGTGCTCGCCAAGCGGCTGGTGTCGATGCAGTCGGGCTGGCCGCGCAGCCGTAAGTTCGACTGCGCGAAGCTCAAATGCGTGGCGCTGACCTTCGACGACGGCCCGGGGGAGCACACCGGGCGGCTGCTCGACCTGCTCAGCAGCCGCGACGTCAGGGCCACGTTCTTCGTCATCGGGCAGATGGTGGCGGCCGACAAGGAAGGGCGCACCGTCCGGCGCATCGTGGACGACGGCCACGAGATCGGCAACCACTCGTGGAGCCATCCGGCGCTGGCCGGGTTGTCGCAGGAAGCGCTCAAACGGGAGCTCAAATACACCGACGACATCGTGCGGAAGCTGACCGGGGTGCGGATGCGGGTGATGCGGCCGCCGTACGGGTCTACCGACGACCAGGTCGAGGCCGAGACGCGGCGCGAGGGCCTGGCCCAGATCCTGTGGAACGTGGACACCCTGGACTGGCGCGACCGGGTCGCCGCGACCGTGGCCAAGCGGGCCGGCGACGCCAAGCCCGGCTCGATCGTGCTGCTGCACGACATCCACCGCAGCACGGTGGACGCCGTGCCGAAGCTGCTCGACTCGCTGGACAGGAAGGGCTACACGTTCGTCACCGTGTCGGAGCTGTACGGCAGGACGCCGTCCCCCGGCCGGACCTACACCGAGCGATGACCGGTCATCCGCACTTCACCACCGGCGGACGGAGTTGTCGGTGGCGCGTGGCAGTCTTGTCGCCATGGGTTTCAGCGGCTTTCCCGACGAGGCGATCCTCTTCTACGAGGGTCTTGAGGCGGACAACTCCAAGACCTACTTCGCTCAGCACAAGCGGCTCTACGAGGAGGCCGTGCGGGAGCCCATGCTCGCGCTCACCGAGGAGCTGGCCGGGGAGTTCGGGCGGGCGCACCTCTTCCGGCCCTACCGCGACGTGCGCTTCTCCAAGGACAAGACGCCCTACAAGACACATCAGGGCGCGTTCGTGGAGGCCATGCCCGCGATCGGGTTCTACGTGGAGATCAGCGCGGAGGGGCTGTCCACGGCGGGCGGCGTCTACTCCACGGCCTCCGACCAGGTGGCCCGCTACCGGGCGGCCGTGGATGAGGACCTGTCCGGCAAGGTGCTGGAGTCGATCGCGGACGCGCTGACGGCCGAGGGCTACGAACTGCGCGGCGAGCGGCTCAAGACCCGGCCGCGCGGGTTCGGGGATGAGCATCCGCGGATCGAGCTGCTGCGGCACAAGTCGTTGTTCGCCGGGATGCGGTTCGAGCCCGCGGAGTGGGTGCACACGGCGCAGGTGCGCGAGCGGGTCGAGCACACGTGGCGGGCGTTCGGGCCGCTGGTGGAGTGGCTGTGCACGCACGTACGGGGCAGCGAACTGCCCCGCCGCTGACCGCCCGGGGTGCCAGCGTGGATCGGCGGCCCCGGGGTGGCGGCCCTGGTGGCTCAGCGGGGTGGTGGGGTGGTGATCGTGACGATCTGGTCGCCCTTCAGGATGCGGTCCACCGTCTGTCCCGCCGCCGAAGAGGCCGCCGTCGTGCCGGCCGCCAGCAGCAGGGCCAGCGTCGGCGCCGCCAGGCTGCGGACGCTGCGCAGGTTGCGTACGCGCGCCCACGGCTCGCCCGCAAGGTGCATCATCCGCCACTCCCAGAACAGCCCGAGCCCGATGCACACCATCATCACCTGCCCCACCACGATGCCGATCACCACCAGCTTGTCGAAGGCGCCGATGTCCGGCTCGGCGAGCGTGGACAGGAAGCCCGACAACTCCGTCATCAGGGCCGCGGCGGCCAGGTGCAAGGCCTTGGTCATCGGCTGGGTGCCACGGATGCGCGGGTAGAAGTAGCCGAACAGGAACCCGAATGCGGGCACGGTGATCAGGTAGCGCCCGTCGAAGACGAAGCTGGTCAGGTCCACTCCCTCCGGCCAGCCGTACACCAGCGCGAACGGCAGGCTCAGCAGCAGGCTGACGGTGAAGGCGTGCACGCCGTTGTGCCAGGGCGTGCAGCCGGCGGAGGTGGCGAACGCGGTCTCCGGGTGCCTGCCGTGCTGGTTCAGCGCCGACTCCAGGACGTTGCGCTGCTGGTCGAACTCGGACATCGTCATGTCGCCGCCGCCGATCCTGCCCCGCCCGATCCGGTAGAGCTCCTGCTCGGAGACCAGCAGCAGCCGCTTGTGCAGGGCGGCCCTGACGAGTTGCCGGTGTTCCTCCAGGTTGAGCGGCTCGGGCAGCGCCGGGCGCGGGCCGCTGAGCAGCCAGCGGGCGGTTCCCCAGGCCACGAGCGAGGTGATGGCCAGCAGGGGCAGCGGCACGTCGATGTCGGCCAATGTCGTGCTGCCGCCCGGCGTGATGTACAGCACCATCAGCACGCAGATCATGGTGGACTCCACGACCGGGTTGTCGATCGCCGACACCTGCCCGCCGAGCCGCCGCAGTCGCAGCACCAGCATCACGAAACCGAGCAGCAGCAGCCCCAGCACGCCGCGGACGATCGGAGTGAGGACGAGGCTGCCGATCTGCGGCTCCGGCTGCGACACCGCCAGGCTCCACGACCCCGAGTCCAGCCACTCGGTCGGCCAGCCCTGCACCAGCAGGCTGATGAGCACGGCGCCCACGACGGTCTGGCGCTTCCACTGCTTGGTCGCCACGGCCATCGCGCCGATCGGGATCATCGCCCAGCTCAGCGCCAGCACCAGCCGGATGCTGTCGGGCGGGTACACCCCGCCCAGCAGCGCCCGCAACCACAGGGCCAGCGCCAGCAGCCCGATCGCCGCCTCGGCCGACAACACGACCAGCCGGATGATCACCGGCCGCACGCCCAGGTCCACGCTGAAGGCGACCGCCGAGCCCGCCGCCGCCACGGCCGCCACCGCCCCGCCCGCCAGCAGGGCCTGGCCGGAGAGCTGGCCGTGCAGCCACGACCAGCTGAGCATGCCCAGCCCGATCAGCAGCCCGACCCCGGTCACGATCAGCAGGTCGCGGCTGTTCCAAGGCGGGCTCGTCGGCAGCACCCGGCCGGCGTGCCGCAGCGCGAGCAGGGGCAGGGCGACGAAGAGGATCACGTACGCCACCGCCGACCAGTCCTCGGCGAACAGCGGGATCAGCAGCGTGGGCGCGGCCAGCATCAGGACGATGAACAACTCCCTGTTGGCCAGCCGCGCCCACCAGCCCTGGCCCAGCGAGCGCAGCAGGAAGACGAACAGCGCGATCGCGGTGAGCACGCCGAGCGCGGTGGCCCACGAGAAGTCGTCGGCCACCACCACGTCGGCGAACCCGTAGGAGTCCGGCGCCAGCGTCATGCTCACCGGGTAGGCCCCGACGGTGAACACCAGCCGGTCCTCCTGCTCCTGCTCCGGCTCGAAGCCCTCAAGGCGCAGCACGGTCCACTCGCCGGGCAGCACGGTGACCGCCCGCGTGGTCACGATCAGGGGGAAGGAGGTGGGCTGCCCGAAGCCCAGCTTCAGCAGCGCGTCCATGTGGACCTGCCGCAACACCGTGACCGTGAACTGGGCGGTGACTTGCCTGCTGTCGGAGGTGAGGATCGGCGCGAGGCGCGTGGTGGGCTCCAGGCTGGTGCCGTCCACCTTGATCGGGCCGAAGACGGAGTCGTTGACCTGCTGGATCGTGTCGGGGAAGCCGCTGCCCTGGCGTAACGCCTCGGTGAGCGGGTCCTCGCGGGTGAGCTGGAGCCGGTGCACGATGGTCACCTTGACCTGGCGCTGGCGAGGGTCCAGCCGTCCCTCAGGAACCGAGTCCAGGTCGGCCGTGCGCGCCCTGGTGACCATGATCTCGGTGGTGGCCCTGCGGGCATAGCGCATGTCGAGGGTGGCACGGATGGCGGCGGCCACCCACGGGTTGGGCGCCGCCATGCCTCTCGGCGGCGCGGGTCCTGCCACGGGCCTGGCTGCGACGGTGCACCAAACGATCGCCCCCAACGACACCAGCGCCAGCCCGAACGCGATTGCGATCCGGAGCTTTCCCACAATTTGGATGATTCTCCGGCATACGCGTTTGTTCTATCTCTAAGGGTAACGGTGTGATTACAGCTGCTCCCATAACAACTTTTCTTTACGGCGAGACACGGGAGAGTTCTGCAATCGCACGTGGCCGAGGCCGGACACTTACTGCCCGTACTTACCCGAAAGCCGCGCTTTGTTCGCAAAAAGCGAGCGAAGCGCGGCCGGATGTGTGATGTGAGACTTGCGGTCAGCCTCGCTTGGCGCGGGCGGCGGCGCGGCCACGGGTGGCGGCGTCCAGCACCACCTTGCGGATGCGCACGGCGTCCGGAGTGATCTCCACGCACTCGTCCTCGCGGATGAACTCCAGGGCCTGCTCCAGCGACATGGCGCGCGGCGGGATCACCTTCTCCGTCTCCTCGCTGGTGGAGGAGCGCATGTTGGTGAGCTTCTTCTCCTTGGTGATGTTGACGTCCATGTCGTCGGACCGGGAGTTCTCACCGACGATCATGCCCTCGTAGACCTCGGTGGTCGGCGAGACGAACAGGGCGCCGCGCTCCTGCAGGTTGAGCATGGCGAACGCGGTCACCGGGCCCGACCTGTCGGCCACCAGCGAACCGTTGTTACGGGTGCGCAGCTCGCCGAACCACGGCTCGTAGGAGTCGAACACGTGGTGCACCAGGCCGGTGCCGCGCGTCTCGGTCAGGAACTCGGTACGGAAGCCGATCAGCCCACGCGCCGGCACCACGAACTCCATCCGGATCCAGCCGGTGCCGTGGTTGGTCATGTGCTCCATGCGGCCCTTGCGCACGGCCAGGAGCTGGGTGACCGCGCCGAGGTACTCCTCGGGGCAGTCGACCGTCAGCCGCTCGACCGGCTCGTGCACCTTGCCGTCGATGTCCTTGGTGACCACCTGCGGCTTGCCGACGGTCAGCTCGTAGCCCTCGCGGCGCATCTGCTCCACCAGGATGGCCAGCGCCAGCTCACCACGGCCCTGCACCTCCCAGGCGTCGGGCCGGTCGGTCTGCAGCACGCGCAGCGAGACGTTGCCGACCAGCTCCTTGTCGAGGCGGTCCTTGACCATGCGCGCGGTGACCTTGCCGCCCTTCACCTTGCCGACCAGGGGCGAGGTGTTGGTGCCGATGGTCATCGAGATGGCCGGCTCGTCCACCGTGATCAGCGGCAGCGGGCGCGGGTCGTCGGGGTCGGCCAGCGTCTCACCGATCATGATCTCCGGGATGCCGGCGATGGCGATGATGTCGCCGGGGCCGGCCTCCTCGGCCGGCTTGCGCTCCAGCGCCTCGGTCATGAGCAGCTCGGTGATCTTGACGCGCTGGATCGAGCCGTCGGTACGGCACCAGGCCACCTGCTGGCCCTTGCGCAGGACGCCCTGGTGGATCCGGCACAGCGCGATCCGGCCCAGGTAGGAGGAGGCGTCGAGGTTGGTGACGTGGGCCTGCAGCGGCGCGTTCGGGTCGTAGGTGGGCGCCGGGATCGTCGACTTGATGATGTCGAACAGCGGCTCGAGGTCCTCGGAGTCGGGCATCCCGCCGTCGGCGGGGCGCTCCATGGAGGCCCGGCCGGCCTTGGCGGAGGCGTAGACGATCGGGAAGTCGATCTGCTCCTCGGTGGCGTCGAGGTCCATGAACAACTCGTAGACCTCGTCCACGACCTCCTTGATGCGGGCGTCGGGGCGGTCCACCTTGTTGATGCACAAAATAACCGGCATCTTGGCGGCGAAGGCCTTGCGCAACACGAACCGGGTCTGCGGCAGCGGCCCCTCGGAGGCGTCCACCAGCAGCACCACGCCGTCGACCATCGACAGGCCGCGCTCGACCTCGCCGCCGAAGTCGGCGTGGCCGGGGGTGTCGATGATGTTGAGGGTCATCCCGCCGTGCTTGACCGCGGTGTTCTTCGCGAGAATGGTGATGCCCTTCTCGCGCTCAAGGTCGTTGGAGTCCATCACACGGTCGTCGACGTCCTGGTTGGCGCGGAATGCCCCGGACTGCCAGAGCATGGCGTCGACGAGCGTGGTCTTGCCATGGTCGACGTGCGCGATGATCGCGATGTTCCGCAGGTCGTCGCGGCTGTTCAAAGGCATGATGACGTCTCGCTCTGTGTCGTGGGGGCGGCCGCGCGAAGTCGCGACCTCATAAGTCTAGTTGATCCCCTCAGATGGCAAGAGCGCGACAAGATGGCGGCGAGGGTACACGCGGGCATCCTCACCGTTACGAACCGGCCACCGTAGCTGTGAGCAACCACGTCAGGGCCCCACCTGCGGCTCGCCGGGGGCGGCTACATAGCGCATTGCACAATTGTGCGCATGGCAAGCTCCGGCCGGAAACCTAGATTGTCGGCATGACCTGGACAGAGCTGGTTATGGCGGCGGCACCGATTCAGGGCGATCAGCCGGCGGTGAGCGACGTCAGGACCGGTGAGGTGCTGTCCTACGCGGCCTTCGCCAGACGGGTCACCCGAGCCGCGGCCGGCCTGCGCGCCAAGGGCCTGCGTTATGGCGACCACGTCCTGGTCAACGTTCCCCTCGGCGCGACCCTGCCCGTGGCGGTGCACGCCGTCGCCTGGGCCGGCGGGGTCGCGGTGCTCGCGGCCTCGGGCGCCGCCCGCATGATGATCGCCCAGGACCACTTCGACCCGGCCGGGGTGAAGGTGGACCAGGTCTTCTCCTTCCGCCCCACGCCCGGCGCGAGGCTGTTCTCGGAGCTGATGACCGACGGCGCGCTGGAGTTCGGGCCGCTGGCCGGGCCGGCGCTCTCGCTCGACGGGCGGCGCCTGTTCGACAACTCGGAGCTGACCACCGACCTGCGCAACCTCGCCACCCGGCTGGTGATCGGCAAGGACGACATCGTGCTCAGCGCGGTGAGCGAGCCGCTGCGCGGGCTACGGGTGATCGATCTGGCCATGACGTCGGGGGCCGAGGTCGTGGTCGCCCACGAGCCCAGCGTGATCGGCTGCCGGGTGCTGGCGCAGGAGCGCGGGGCCACCGTGGTCGTGGCGCCGTACGAGCTGGCCAGGAGGCTGCTCGGCGATCCCGTGCTGCGCGTCGTGGACGAAAGGGCGGTCGTGAGCTCGCTTGGCCTGTGAAAAGTGCGACACTGTGGAAGAGTGTGATCCTTCCGCGACGCAGGGTGAGCACATGCCAACATCCCCCCGGCACAACCTTCCGGCAGAGCCCAACCGGTTCGTGGGTCGCGAGCGTGACCTCGACGACCTGCACGACCTGTTCGGCGAGACGCGTGTGGTGACGTTGTGCGGGGTGGGCGGCATCGGCAAGACCCGGCTGGCCATGAAGGTGGCCATCGGGCTGGTGCCGGCCTATCCCGATGGCGTCTGGCTGGTGGAGCTGGCCAGGCTCGGCCGTCCCGAGCTGGTCGAGCAGGAGATCGCGCGCGTGCTCGGCGTGCGTGAGGAGGCCGGCCGGCCGCTGCTCGACACCGTGGCGGCCCGCCTGCGCGACCAGTCCTGCCTGCTGCTGCTGGACAACTGCGAGCATCTGGTCGACAGGTGCGCCGAGATCACCGCCGCGCTGGTCGCGACCTGCCCGTCACTGCGCGTGCTGGCCACCAGCAGGGAGCCGCTGCGCATCGCCAGTGAGCTGATCTGGCGGGTGCCACCACTCGACCTGCCCGACCTCCTGCCCGGCAAGACCGTCCCCGGCTCGCCCGGAGAAGCTCCCCGCTCGCCAGGAGAAGCGCCAGCAGAAGCGCCAGGAGAAGCGCCAGGAGGAGCGCCAGGAGGAGCGGCCCCCAGCGATGGCGCTCCCGACCTGGCCGACGCCGGTGCCGGCTCCGAGGCGGTGCAGTTGTTCATGGATCGGGCGGCCGCGGCGGGGACCAGGCTGGGGCCGGAGAGCCTGGGTGACGTGGTGCGCCTGTGCCGGGCGCTCGACGGGTTGCCGCTGGCGCTGGAGCTGGCCGCCGCCCGTACCAGCCTGCTCAGTCCCGGGCAGATCGCCGACCGGATAGACGACCGCTTCTCCCTGCTCACCACCGGCGGGCGCACCGCCCCGGCCAGGCAGCGCACGCTGCTGGCGGCCGTCGAGTGGAGTTACGACCTGCTCTCGGCCAAGGAGCAGATTCTGTTGCGCCGGTTGTCGGTGTTCGCCGGTGATTTCGACCTCGACCTGGCCGAGCAGACCTGCGCCGAACGTCCCATCGCCCCGGGCGAGATCGTCGACCTGCTCGGCGGCCTGGTGGACAAGTCGCTGGTGTTGTGCGACGAGGGCCGCAGGCGCTACTGGCTGCTGGAGACCATCAAGCGGTACGCGATCGAGCGCCTCGACCAGGCCGGCGAGCGGGAGGTCCTGCGCGAGCGGCACCTCAACGTGCTCTGCGAGCTGCAGGAGCGCCACTTCGCGACCGAGATGGTGCAGCCCGCCACGCCCTGGCCGGTACGGCTGAAGGCGCTGATCGCCAGCCGTGACCTGGTCGCCGACCAGCGGGTGGCGCTCGACTGGGCGGCCGAGTCCGGCAACGTGGTCCTGGGCCTTCGGCTGTGCACGACCAGCACGGGGCTGCTGCCCATGGGGGGCAGCCTGACGGAGATCGTCGGCTGGGTGGAGCGGCTGCTCTCGCTCGACCGAGACGGGGTTCCCGCCACCCAGGTCGCGCACGCCAAGGCGTACCTGGCCTATGGCCTGGAGGCGAGGGACGAGCTGGGCAGGTCGCTGGAGGCGGCCGGGCAGAGCCTGGCGGGGATGGCGCCGGAGGAGGTGTTCCCGCGCTGCGTCATGCACAGCCTGATGGTGGTCGTGCTGCTGCGGATGGGCCGCGCCGACGACGCTCTGCACCACGCGGAGGAGGGCCTGGCGCTGGCCACCGGCTCCGGCGACACCTGGAACCAGACGGCCGGGCTGCTCGGGTTGTCGGCGGTGGCGCTGACCAGGGGCCGGCTGCGCGAGGCGCAGCGGCACGGCGAGGAGGCGCTGGCGCGGGCCCGCGAGCACGGTCACCGCTGGCTGATGGCCAGGACGGCCGGGCAGCTCGGCGCGGTGGCCGAGGCCCGCGGCGACCTGGTGACCGCCAAGGCCCAGTACGAGCTGGCCGTCCCCTGGCTGCGTGAGGTGGGCAGCGATACCGAACTGGCGCGCTGCCTGGCCAGGATCGGCCGGGTGGCGGCGATGTTGCACGAGTTCGGCACCGCGCGGGAGCGGCTGGCCGCCGCCCTTGCGCTGGGGCGGGCCACCGGGCAGCGCCAGGGCGTGGCCCGCTGTCTGGTGGGGCTGTCGGTGCTGGCCGAGTACGAAGGCGACCTGGACGGCGCGGTGCTGGCGGCGGCGGCGGCGTCCGGTCTGCGCGAGTCGATCGGGCAACACGCGGCCACGGTCAGGATCGAGGAGTTGCTCGGCCGGGCCCGCACCAAGCTGGGCGACGGCCGTACCACCTCGTTGTGGTCGCGTGGCAGGGCGATGAGTCCCGACGACGCCGCCCGCCACGTGCTGGAGGGCGAGCGGCTCGTGCAGCGCACGCCGGTGGCGGCCGAGCCGGTCAGGCACTCGTTGCTGACCGCCCGCGAGCAGGAGATCGCCGGCCTGCTCACCCGGGGGTTGTCCAACCGGGCCATCGCCGGGGAGCTGGTGATCAGCCCGGCGACGGTGGCCAGGCACATCGCCAACATCATGGAGAAGCTCGGCTACACCTCCAGGGCGCAGATCGCGGTGTGGGCTGCCGAGCATCCCAAGGGCTCCTCCTGAGCGGTCGCGCGCTTCTGCATAGGGATCTGCATATTCCGCCCCATGTGTGCACGAGATGCCCTCCCTACGGTGGGCCACATGGATGAGCGCATCGTGATGGTGGACTCGGGCACCGGCCTGAAGCTCACCGAGGAGCAGCTGGACGAGAGGTCCGCGGTCGCGGCCGTCCAGCTGCGGCGCAGAGGAGTGCGCGCTGGGGACACCGTGCTCATCTGCCTGCCCGTGGGGCCCGACCTGCTGGTGGCGACCCACGCGGTGATCGCCGCCGGCGGAGTCGTCTGGCCGCTGCCCGTCGATCTGGACGCGGCCACGCTGCGGGATCGCATCCAGGAGAGCGCGGCCCGGGTGATGATCTCCAACGTCCGGCCGGCTCTGGAGGCGGCCGACGAGTCCCGGGTACGGATCATCATGAGCGTCGCAGACCTGAGCGCTGCACATTCGTGTCCAACCAGTCGTTAACTATGTACGCAAAGTGATCGCATCGGGCCCCGCGTAGGGGGAGACTTGGCGCGAAGGTGAGCCTCCCGTGACCGCCCAGGCCTGGACGACATGACCCCTCGTGCTCCGCACAACCTGCCCGTAGAGCCCAACCGCTTCATCGGACGCGCGCGTGACGTGGTGGAGCTGGGCGCGCTCGTCCGTGAGGAACGCCTGGTCACGCTGAGTGGCGTGGGCGGCATCGGCAAGACCCGGCTGGCGCTGCGGGTGGCCGAGCAGGCGCTGCCCTGGTTCGCCGACGGCGTGTGGCTGGTGGAGCTGGCCCGCGTCGGCAGTCCGGCGCTCGTGGTGAGCGAGATCGCCGGGGTGCTCGGAGTGCGCGACGAGATCCCGGGCCGGCTGCTCGACGGCCTGCTGGTGCGCCTGCGCGACGCCGGCGCGCTGATCGTGCTGGACAACTGCGAGCACCTGGTCGAGTCCTGCGCCGAGCTGGTGTCGGAGCTGATCGCCGAGTGCCCCGAGCTGAGGTTCCTGCTCACCAGCAGGGAGCCGCTGCGCATCCAGGGCGAGCTGATCTGGCGCGTGCCGCCGCTGGAGCTGCCCGACGACCACCATCCCGACGCCGAGTCCGTGCTGCTGTTCGTGGAGCGGGCGCTGGCGGCGGGGGCGCGCGGGGTGTCGGAGAGCATGGACGACGTCGTACGCCTGTGCCGCGCGCTCGACGGCCTGCCGCTGGCGCTGGAGCTGGCGGCGGCCCGTACGAGTCTGCTGAGCCCGGGGCGCATCGCCGACCGGCTCGGCGACCGGTTCACCCTGCTCACCACCGGCCACCGTACGGCGCCCGACCGGCAGAGCACGCTGCTGGCCACCGTGGAGTGGAGCCACGACCTGCTCAAGCCGAAGGAGCGGGTGCTGCTGCGCAGGCTGGCGGTGTTCGCGGGGTTGTTCGACCTCACGCTGGCCGAGCGGGTGTGCGCCGACGGCGGGATCCTGCGCAGGGGTGAGGTGCTCGACCTGCTGGGCGGCCTGGTGGACAAGTCGCTGGTGCTGCACCAGGGCGCGTCGGGGCGCTACCACCTGCTGGAGACCATCCGCCAGTACGCCGCCGACCGGCTGGCCGAGGTGGGCGAGGTGGAGCGGCTGCGCGGCCGGCACCTGCGGGTGTTCTGCGAGGAGGTGGAGCGCTGTTACGAGGGCGGCTCGCTCGATCGGCGGATGCCGTGGCCGGAGCGGTTCGCGTACTTCAGCAGGGGTCGTGAGCTGCTCGACGACTGCGGGATCGCGATCGAGTGGGCGGTGCGGGCGCGCGAGCCGGTGCTCGGGCTGCGCCTGGCCCGTGCGGCGCTGGCGATCCTGGCCGTCCGCGGCGACCTGAGGGAGAGCGTCGGATGGCATGAGCGGCTGCTGGCGCTGGACGTGTCCGAGGTGCCCGCCGACCTCCTGGCGGTGGCCAAGGGGGCGCTGGCGTACGGGCT
Organism: Nonomuraea sp. NPDC050404; assembly: GCF_040655495.1. Lineage (NCBI taxonomy): Bacteria > Bacillati > Actinomycetota > Actinomycetes > Streptosporangiales > Streptosporangiaceae > Nonomuraea > Nonomuraea sp. NPDC050404. The sequence continues at coordinate 474,112 of NZ_JBFAKB010000006.1, read as the reverse complement.
GGAGCTGGGTGATGAGCTGGAGCGCGCGCAGGAGCTCATCGTGCAGGGCGTGGCGGAGCAGAAGCGGCATCCCTACACACACTGGCTGGGCATCACCTACGGCGTGGCGCTGACCGTGTTCTTCCGTACGGGGCAGACCGAGCGGGCGACGGGCTACCTGGAGGAGCTGGAGGCGGCGGCGACCGCGCATGACGACCTGTTCAACCTGGCCACGGTCCGGATCGCGCAGCTCAACCTGGCGCTCTTCGAGGGACGGCTGCGTCAGGCGCGGTGCCGCGGTGAGGAGGCGCTCGCGCTGGGCAGGGCGGCCGGGCACCACTGGACGCAGGCCAGGGCGCTGACCCATCTCGGCGCGGTGGCCGAGGCTGCGGGCGACCTGGAGGCGGCCATGTCGCACCACTGCGCCGCGCTGCCGCTGCTGGAGGGCATGGACAACCGGGTCGAGCTGGCCCGCTGCCATGCGCAGGTGGGCCGGGTGGCCGCCGGGCTGGGCGACCATGCCGCCGCGAGGAGACATGTGTCGGCGAGCCTGGAGTTGTCCACGCAGACCGGGCAGCGCAGGGGGATCGTACGGGCGCTCATGGCCCTGTCGGCCCTGGCCCAGGCGTGGGGCGACCTGGAGGGCGCGGTGCTGGCCGCGGCGGCGGCGGGCGCGTTGCGCGAGTCGATCGGGCAGTTCGGCACGCCGGGACGGGTGCAGGAACTGCTGGCACTGGCCCGCGAGCGGCTTGGTGAGGGCCGGGTGCGGCTGTTGTGGGCCAGGGGCGCGGAGTGGACGCCGGAGGCGGCCAGGCGGGTGCTCGACGGCGAGATCCAACCGACCGGGCAGGCGGCCGGGCGGGTGCTCGACGGCGAGAACCAGCCGACCGGAGAGGCGGCCGTCCGCGCGCTCGACGGGCAGGGCTGGCCGTTCGAGGAGACGGATGGGCAGGCATGGCCATCGGGTGCGGACGGGCGGGCTTGGCCGTCAGGAGCGGCCGGGCGGGCTTGGCCGTCAGGAGCGGCCGGACGGGCTTGGCCGTCTGGGGCGGCCGGGCGGGGGCCCGAGGGCGGGGCCGGGCTGACCGCCAGGGAGCGCGAGATCGCCGCGTTGCTCACCCGCGGCCTGACGAACCGGGCCATCGCGGGGGAGTTGGTGATCAGCCCCGCAACCGTGGCCAGGCACATCGCCAACATCATGGACAAACTGGGCTTCGACGCCCGCTCGCAGATCGCGGTGTGGGCGGCCGAGCGCGGGATCGACGTTCAGCGGACATAACCTCTGTTCCATGCCTTACGCGCCGCATTTCCCCGTCATGCTCAGAACCGAGGACGGGGTCCGCATCGACGCCGCGCACACCCGCTCGCCCCACTCGTCGGATGTGGGGATCGTGCTGGCGCACGGTTTCACCGGCTCGTGGCGGGACCGCACCGCCCGCCGCATCGCGCACGTGCTGAGCGGGTACGGCGGGGTGATCGCGTTCGACTTCCGCGGTCATGGGCGCTCCGGCGGCGAGACGACGGTGGGCGACCGGGAGGTCTTCGACCTGGAGGCCGCGATCAGGCACGCCCGCGTGGTCGGCTATTCCAAGATCGCGGTCGTGGGCTTCTCCATGGGGGCGTCGGTGGCCGTCCGGCACGCGGGGCTGCGTGGCGGGGTGGACGCGGTGGTGGCGGTGAGCGGCCCGGCCCGCTGGTACTACCGGGGCACCAGGCCGATGCGCCAGGTGCACTGGGCCATCGAGCGGCCGCTGGGCCGGTGGGCGGCGCGGGTGGCCAAGCGCACGAGGATCGCGCGCGCCCAGTGGGACCCGATCCCGATGCCGCCGCACGAGGCCGCCGGGCTCATCTCGCCCGTGCCGCTGCTGATCGTGCACGGGGACGCGGACACCTTCTTCCCGCTCGATCACGCGCGGCAACTCTACGACGGCGCGCGGGAGCCGAAGGAGCTCTGGATCGAGCCGGGGTACGGCCACGCGGAGTCCGCGGCGACCCCCGAACTCATCCGCAGAATCGGCAAGTGGATCTCTTCGAACTTTTCGTGAGTGAAACACGTCTACCTAGGGCGGAAGGAAAGAATCCACCGGGAGAAAGTCCGCAGGGAAGGAAACCGACGCTGCGGTGGACGTAGGAGATACTGCAGTAGTAACCGGGCGGTTGCCCACAGTGTCGTGATTTTCTGTGGGTGGCGGTTTTCGGCGGCTTTCCGGGTGGTTTCGCCGCCCAGCGTCGCGGGGGCGCGCTGGGTGGCCGCCCACGCAGGGAAAAGGGCCTCGCGACGCGGGGCCCTTTTCACGTGCGGCCTCAGCCAGGACGGTCTCAGCCAGGACGGTCTCAGTCGAAGCCGAGATGGGCTCAGCCGAGGCGGGCGATCGTCTTGTACTCCAGGTAGCTGTTCAGGCCCTCGGGGCCCAGCTCGCGGCCGATGCCGCTGGCCTTGTAGCCGCCGAAGGGCGCGCCGGTCTCCAGCATGAAGCAGTTCACGCCGTACGTCCCGGTACGCACCTGGCGGGCCACGTCCATGCCGTGTTCGGTGTCGGCCGTCCACACCGTGCCGGCCAGGCCGTAGTCGCTGTCGTTGGCGATGCGTACGGCGTCGGCCTCGTCCTCGTACGGGATCACCGCCAGCACGGGCCCGAAGATCTCCTCACGGGCGATGCGCATGTCGTTGCTGACGCCCGCGAAGACGGTGGGCGAGACGTACCAGCCCTTGTCGTAGGGCCGGTCAAGGCCGCCGACCACGACCTTGGCGCCCTCGTCGATGCCGAGCCTGATGTAGCCCTCCACCCGGTCCTGCTGCCGCTTGGCCACCAGCGGGCCGATGCCGGTCGAGGGGTCGGCGGGGTCGCCGACGGGCTGGGCGCCGACCATGCCCGCGATCGCGTCCACGACCTCGTCGTAGCGGTGGCGGGAGGCCAGGATGCGGGTCTGGGCGACGCACGCCTGGCCGTTGTTCATGAGGGAGGCCATGGACAGGAAGCCCATGCTGGCGGCCAGGTCGGCGTCGTCCAGGATGATCGCGGCCGACTTGCCGCCCAGCTCCAGGCTGACCCGCTTGAGCTGCTCGCCGCAGATCGCGCCGATGCGCCGGCCCGCCGCGGTCGAGCCGGTGAAGGCCACCTTGTCCACGCCCGGGTGCGAGATCAGGTGCTCGCCCACCTCGCGGCCCGCGACCACGATGTTCAGCACGCCCCTCGGCACGCCGGCCTCGGCGGCCCAGTCGGCCAGCAGGTAGGCGTCCAGCGGCGTCTCGGGGGCCGGCTTGAGCACCATCGTGCAGCCGGCCAGCAGCGCGGGCGCGAGTTTGGTCATGGTCACGAACTGCGGCACGTTCCACGGCACCACGGCCGCGACCACGCCCACCGGCTCCCTGCGCACGGTGATCGGGCCGAACAGCCCCGGCCGCTGCTCCTCCTGCGCGAACGTCTTGCCCAGTTCGGCGTAGTACTGCAACATGCCGAGCGGCTGGGGCGCCTGCGCGAGGTTGGAGAAGCTGATCGGCGAGCCCATCTCCTCGGTGATGAGCTGGGCCATCTCGGCCTGTCGCTCGTTGTAGATCTCGGCCAGCCTGCCGATCACCGCGGCCCGCTCGGCGAACGTCATCCGCGGCCACGGCCCGTGGTCGAACGCCTCCCTGGCCGCCGCGACCGCGCGGTTCATGTCCTCGGGCGTGCCGTCGGGCACGCGGCCGACGATCTCCTCGGTGTGCGGGGAGATGACGTCTATGGTGCCGGTGCCCGCTGGGGCCACCCATTCGCCCCCGATGAACAGCTTGTCGTGCTGGCGCATGTCGTGAGCTCCTCGCTTGACCGAATGCTTGCTTGCTATCGGTGTGCCTCAAGGTGACCGAATCATGTTCTGTCCGGGCACGCAAGAGGGGTGCGGCGTCGCGCGCCGCACCCCTCGGTCAGACGTCAGCGAGGATTGCCGAGCAGGTGCCGCATGGAGCGCTTGACCAGATCGTCGCGTGCGCTCTGATCGGCCACGGTCTCGACGCCGAAGCCGAGGTAGACGGTGTCCTCGGTGACGATGCCGCCGCCCTCCTCGAAGACCTGGTCCGTGCGGAACCAGTTGTTGATCGACGGCGAGCTGCCCTCGGGCTGCGCGCCGACGGCCCAGCCGCCCAGGTCCGTCTCGAACGAGGTCGTCTCGCTCACCGCGCCGTCCAGGGTGACGGTGGCGTCGTCGAGGAAGACGCCCGCGCCCTGGGTGGCCCAGTCGCTGATGTAGGAGATGGAGATCTCGACCTGCTTGCCCGCGTACGGGGTCAGGTCGATCTTCCACTGCTGCCAGCCGCCGGAGTTGCCCGAGGCCGCGTGCCACGCGCCGGAGGTGCCGGTCGGCTCGCAGTTGACGCCCTGGTAGCGCTGGGTGAACGGGTGGATCACGCGCCAGCCGCCGCTGTTCTCCACCAGGCAGCTGTCACCGGTCTCCTGGGTGGTGTGCCCGTTGGCGTCCGGCAGCGTGGTCCAGTCGTCGCCGCCCGCCGTGCGCGCCTCGACCGTCAGGTGGTCCCAGTGCAGTTCGGTGTCGTACGACGTCCAGAACGACAGGTCGCCGCTGGATTTGCCGGTCAGGTCGATGGTCTTGGTCAGCCGCTTCCACGAGACGTCGGCGATGCCGCTGTAGACGTCCCAGGAACCGGTGTGCGGGTCGAACGGGCCTCCCGGGCGTACCCACTTGACCTGGGCCGAGCTGGCGAAGCGGGGGAAGTCCGCGGCGGGCAGGATGGCCGAGGTGGCCACGAACGACTGCGTGTGGCTGGGCTCGATCGTGGCGTTGAAGCCGTCGAACGCGCCGCCGTTGCCCTGCAGCGCGAACGGCTGCTGGGTGCTCTGGTCGGTGCCGGCGTTGTCGAAGAAGACGTACGCGCCCAGGTAGTACTGCTGGAAGTCGTTGAACACCGGGATGCAGGGCGGGTCGTCGTCCACCGTGCACTCGGGGTTCTGCGGCTGGTCGGGCTCGTAGTAGTAGGAGCCGTTGAAGTTGGCCGCGTACGACGGGTACTTGCCGGCGTGCAGCAGCTTGCCGCCCTCGTTCAGGTAGTCGCGCACCGCGAGTTCGGTGTCCACGCCGCCCTTGGAGGTGGTGCCCGGCACCTGGCCCTGCGACCTGGGGATGACGTCGTCGCCGGTCTCCCAGACCACCGCCTTGTAGTGGCTGAGCACGCCCAGCGGGTGCGGGGCCTTGCGGCCTGCCTTGTCCATGTCGTACACGTCGGAGGTGTAGCCGGAGGACCGCAGGGCGGCGGCGTACTCGTCGGCGTACTTGGCCTCGGTCACGCCCTGCGCGGGGCTCAGGCCGGTGACGTCCTCCGTGGCCAGCACCAGCACCTTGCCGCCGATGTCGGTGGCGACGGTGTAGGTGAAGTCGGCGCTCTTCCTGCCGATCGAGCTGAACCAGACCTTGACCTTGTCACCCGGCTTGGTGCCGGTGATCTTGCCGCGCAGCCGGTGGTAGTAGCGGTCGTAGCCCTTGCCGTAGCGCTCGCCGCCCTTCCACTCCCTCGTCAGTGCCGTCTTCGTACGGCCCCCGTTGACCTGGTAGTTCAGGAACACCGGACCGAGCCTGCGCTTGGCGTTGACCTGGACGACCTGGTCCCTGCCGTGGCTGACCTCGAACGGGTCGATCACGAAGTCGGGCGTCCTGTTGCCCAGGTGGCTGACCGGCTCGACCGGGTTGGCGGCCGACTTGGCCACGTCGAGCGCGAACGGCAGGTTCTTCTCGAACTCCTCCTGGACCAGCGCCTCGTTGTCGGGGAAGACGAAGCCGCAACCGTCGCAGCCCTCGTTGAGCTCGGGCGTCCACGACAGCGTGCCGTACCGGGAGTGGGCGTGGTCGTTGGTGTCGCCGTTGGTGGTGTACAACTCGGCGCCGAGGTCGGGGTCGAAGCCGGGCACCGCCGGGTTGGCGTCGTCGCCGGTGAGGGCCTCGTAGATCGGGTTGTCGGCGGTCTCCGTGGCGATCTGCCAGCCGATCGGGTAGAGCAGCAGCGGGCCGTAGGAGTGGTAGTTGAGCTGCGTCTCGAAGCCGACGCGCCGCAGCAGGCCGTCCATGGCCCTGGTCTCCGGCTCGCTGGCCGGGCCGGTGCCGCGGTAGGTCTCGCTGCTGGGGATGCTGGAGGAGCCTTCCTCGTCGTAGTGGAAGTTCGTGGGGAAGTTCCGGTTCGGGTCCACGCCGTCGCCGCCGGTGATCCGGCCGTCGCCGTTGTTGTCACGCAGGTTCTTGCGCCACAGGCGGTTGCCGTCGGTGAAGGTGAAGTCGTAGCCGTCGGGGTTGGCCACCGGCACGAACCACAGCTCGGTCCTGTTCAGCAGGTCCCGCAGCGAGCGCTTGTTCGCGACCACGTGCTTCAGCAGCCGCATGTCCACCTCGGTGGAGATCCACTCGCGGGCGTGCTGGGTGGCGGAGAAGAGCGTCGAAGGCTTGACGCCGTCGGGCAGCAGCCGGGCGCCGGTGGTGACCTTGGCGGCCAGGATGTCCTGGCCGCGCAGGCTCTTGCCGATCGACTGCAGCTTGACGACGTCCCTGTGGTCGCGGGCGATCGCCCTGAGCTGGTCGGCGATGCCGCCGGGCTCGGAATAGGACTTGAAGACGGTGTAGCCGGCGGCCGCCTGCGCCTTGGCGGCCTCCAGCTGGGACTGGCCCTGCGGATTGCGTACGACCTGGGGCCGGTGGCCCAGCTTGGCCAGGGCGGCGAGGTCCGGCCGGTCGGCGGTCAGTTCGATGTGTTCCTTGTCGCCCTTGGACTCCTGCCTGACGACGTCGAAGCCCTTCTCCCTGAGCGCCTGGGCGGTGCCCGGCGGGCTGTCGAGCTGGTACAACTCGATGCGGTCGGCGGGTGGCAGCGGATCCACGGACGCCACGGCGGGCGTCGCCACGATGGAGGTGCATAAGCCGAGGATGACGGCGGTGGTGAGGACAAAGGATCGAGACACGGTCTGCCCCTTCGCAGAGACGGAATCGATCGCCATCTCAGACGTTTGGAGCGATCTAGACAAGACCCAACTTTCCGTCGGCCCTCAAACCGGACAAAAGCCTGAAAACACCTCCAAAGGTGCAGCAGTTCGGTCATTCGGATGACAGAGATCAAGATCATCTTCTATAGTTTCGGACCGTCTATGAGGGAGGGGACGGGTGTGAGAATCTGGCGGCTCGCCGTTCTTGTCGCCGTTCTCTCGGGGCTGCTCGGACTGCCTTCCCCCACCCCGGCCGCGGCCGACCCTTCCCCCGCCGAACTGCGCAAACTCACCAAGCAGGCGGCGCGGCTGAACGACCTCTACCGCGGCCAGATCCAGAGCCTGGAGGAGATCAGGATCCAGGCGAAGAAGGCCACGGACAACTCCGGCAACCTGCAGGCCCAGCTCAGGGCCGCCCAGGAGGAGGTGAGCCGGATCGTGCAGACCTCCTACATGGTGGGGCCGCTCGACGGCATCCGGCTCATCACGCCCAACGGCGACCCGTACGCGATGCTGGGGCAGGCCGCCAACATGACCTACATGGCCAACGAGCGCGCGCAGCGGGTCGAGAACGTCAAGAAGCTGATCGAGAAGGCCGACGAGGCGAAGCTCAACGCCAACGAGAAGGTCGAGAAGCTCCGCAAAGAGATCAAGACCCTGCAGAACAAGAAGGACGACATCCAGAAGCTGCTGCAGAAGTACGGCTTCCAGCAGCCGGGCGGCGCGGAGGGCCTGACCCCGCGCATGATCAACGTCCGCGCGGAGATCATGGCGAACTTCCCCATGCGGTACGGCGTCGGCTGCCTGCGCCCCGGTGACCCGGGCGAGCACGGCAAGGGCAGGGCCTGCGACTTCATGATGTCCGGCGGCGGCAGTATGGCCGGCGGGAACGACGCGGCCAACGGCGACGCGCTGGCCGACTGGCTGATCAAGAACGGCTCGCGGCTCGGCGTCATGTACATCATCTGGAAGCAGCGCTACTACGACATCCGGTCGGGCGGCGGCTGGGATCCGATGTCGGACCGCGGCGGGGTCACCGCCAACCACTACGACCACGTTCACGTGTCGGTGTTCTGAGCCTTCCGCAGGTAGTCGCGGTACCAGTGGTAGGAGCGCTTCGGGGTGCGGCGCTGGGTGGCGAAGTCCACGTGTACGAGGCCGAAGCGCTGGTGGTAGCCCTCGGCCCACTCGAAGTTGTCCAGCAGCGACCAGACGAAGTAGCCGCGTACGTCCACGCCCTCGGCCATGGCCTGCCGCATGGCGGTCAGGTGGCCGTCGAGGTAGGCGACGCGGGCGTCGTCCTCGACCCTGCCGTCCGGGGTGAGGGCGTCCTCCTGGGAGCAGCCGTTCTCGGTGATCAGGATCGGCGGGAGGGCGGTGCCGTACCTCGACTTGAGGCCCGTGAGCAGTTCGCGCAGGCCGTCGGGGACGACAGGCCAGCCGAAGGCGGTGACCGGGTGGCCGGTGATGCCCGCGTCCTCGAACGGGAGCCCGGCGCCGGGTGGCGGGGCGGCGATGCGGGTGGGGTTGTAGTAGTTGACGCCGAGGGCGTCCAGCGGGGCGGAGATGGTCTCCAGGTCTCCGTCGCGGACGAAGTCCACCTCGGGCACATACGCCGACAGGTCCGGATATTTCCCGAGAAGTATGGGGTCGTTGAACAGGCGGTTGTGCAGGATGTCGTACGCCTCGGCCGCCTTCAGGTCCGCCTCCCCGTCAGAGGCGGGCCGTACCGGCGTGCAGTTGTTGGTGAGCGCCACCTGACGGGCGCCGGCCGCGCGCAGCGCCTGGACGGCCAGCCCGTGGGCGAGCAACTGGTGGTGGGCGGCGGGCAGGGCGCCGGTCATCAGCAGCCTGCCGGGGGCGTGCACGCCCATGGCGTAGCCGTAGGCCATGTGGACGAACGGCTCGTTCAGCGTGATCCACCACGGGACACGATCGGCCAGCCGGGCGGCGACCGTGGCGGCGTAGTCGGCGAAGATCCGGCAGACGTCGCGGTTCAGCCATCCGCCGCGCTCCTCCAGCGCCTGCGGCAGATCCCAGTGGAACAACGTCGGCACCGGCTCGATCCCCGCCGCCAGCAGCGCGTCCACCAGCCGGTCGTAGAAGTCCAGGCCCCGCGGATCCACCCGGCCCGAGCCCACGGGCAACACGCGCGGCCAGGCGATCGAGAAGCGGTAGGCGTTCACGCCGAGCCCCGCCATGAGCGCGACGTCCTCGCGCCAGCGGTGGTAGTGATCGCACGCCACGTCCCCGGTGTGCCCGTCCCTGGTACGGCCGGGCTCGTGGGCGAAGGTGTCCCAGATGGAGGGGCCCCTGCCGTCCTCGCCCGTGGCGCCCTCGATCTGGTAGGCCGCCGTGGCCGTACCCCATAAGAACATCCCGGCCTCCCGTTATGCGAGAAAGGCTCATGTTAACCGACGTGGAATTCCATGACTCGGGGCCCGCGGAAATGCGCCAGGATGGGAACATGACCAGTACCTTGCGTCGCCGCCCCGCGCAACGCCGGAGCGTCGTGCGGGTGGAGCGGATGCTCGACGAGTGCGCGCTCCTGCTAGACGAGGTCGGTTACGAGGCGCTGACCACGAAAGAGGTCGCGCGCCGGGCCGAGGTGCCGATCGGCACGTTCTACCAGTTCTTCCACGACAAGCAGGGGCTGGTGCGCGCGCTGGCGCGGCGCAACCTGGAGGCGTTCCTGCAGCGCATCACCCAGCTCATCCCCACCGTGGACGTCTCGCACTGGACGGACCTGGTCGATCTGACCATCGACGAGTTCGTCGACATGAAGCGCAGCACGCCCGGATTCGCCGTGGTGGACTTCGGCGAGGTGCTCGCCGCCCCCGGCGGCCCGGCCGTCGAGGGCAGCAGCCGGGCGCTCAACGAGACGCGGGAGAACAACGTCGTCGTGGCCGAACGCCTGCGCGCCCTGACCCTCGAACTCCTGGACGCCCCCGCGGGTCCAGGGCTCGACCGGGCGCTGCTGGTGGCGGTGGAGGCGACGGACGCCGTGCTCAAGCTCGCCTTCCGGGCCGACAGGAAGGGCGACCCCGTCCTCATCGCCGAGTGCAAGCAACTCGTCCGCCGCTACCTGGCCGACCACCTGCCCTGACCGCCCCCGCTCTCAGCAGGCGGCGTCCAGGCGGGCCCGCAGCTCGGCGTCCAGTTTGAGGTCCGCCGCGCCGATGGCCTCCTCCAGCTGCGCCATCGTGGAGACGCCCACGATGGGCACGATCCCGTCGCCCATGAGCCAGGCCAGGACGACCTGGTTCCGGGTGACGCCCAGCTCGTCCGCGACCTCACGCAGGGCGGCCAGCCGCCGGGTCGTGCCCGGGTGATCGTAGATGTCCGGGATCGCGCGGTCGGGACGCGTGTAGGCGCCGAACATCAGCGTGTTGTACGCCCACAGCGTCATCCCGGGCTCGGCGGCCAGGTAATCGAGCAGTTCGTCCGAGGCCAGCGTGTGCCCCGACTCGGCGAGCCTGGTGTCCGGGCGCGGACGCAGGTAGGTGTGACGGAGCTGCACGAAGGTGTAGGGCATCCAGCCGCGCGCCGCCGCGATGGTCCTGGCCCGGTCAAGCCGCCAGGTGGCCACATTGCTGGCGCCGAGCGCGCGGATCTTGCCTGCCTCCGCCAGCTCGTTGAACGCCCCCAAAGTCTCCTCAATCGGTACGGAACGGTCCTCGATGTGCGCCCAATACACATCTATGTAGTCCGTCCCCAATCTCTTGAGGCTGCCCTCGGCCGCCGTGGCGATGGCGGCGGCGGACAGGCCCTCCGCCGAGTCCAGGGTGAGGTCGCCGGGGACGGTGGGCCGGGCGCCGACCTTGGTGCTGATGAAGACCTCCTCCCGGTTGCCACGGGCGGCCAGCCACGCGCCGATGGCCAGCTCACTCTCATCGCCGGTCCTGCCCTCCACCCAGAAGGGGTAGTTGTCGGCCGTGTCGAGCATGGTGCCGCCGGCCTCCCGGAAGCGGTCCAGGATGGCGAAGGTGTCGCCCATGCCGACGGTCGTGCCGAACGGAATCGTGCCGAGTGCGAAGTTCATGGCTCAGATGCTGAGACCTGGACCAGGCTCCAGGTCAACCTCTTGACCTGGAGCCCACTCCAGGTGAAATCCTGGGAGCGTGAGTGAGCGCAGTGAGCGAACAATTAGACACAGCAGTGTTTCGCTCGCGCGGCCTCCGGAGGAGGTCGCGTGAGCGTGTACACACCTGCCGAAGTGGTCGAGGAGACGGGCTTCAGCATCGACACCCTGCGCTACTACGAGAAGATCGGCCTGCTGGAGCGCATCGACAGGAACGCGGCCGGTCAGCGCAGGTTCAGCCAGGAGGACGTCGGCTGGCTGGGCATGGTCCGCTGCCTGCGTGACACGGGCATGCCGATCGCCACGATGTTGCGCTTCGCCGAACTCGTCCGCGCGGGCGACCACACGATCCCCGACCGCATCAAGCTCCTGGAGGAGCACGACCGGCAGGTCCAGGCGCAGATCGAGAACCTCGCCGCGCGCCAGCGCTACATCCACACCAAGATTTCCTACTACCGCAGAGTCCTCTAGCCCTGCCTTTGCGGCCCGCTTGCTAGATCTCGATTCATGGCTGGATCGAGGGGCCGGCTGCTCGACGTCCCGCTGCTCCGGGTCGCCCGGCTCTCCGCGGCGATGTTGTTCGTCCTGCTCACGCACATCACGCTGCTCCAGTCGATCGGCCCGCCCACGCTCAACGCCGACCGCAGGAACGAGCGCCCCCTGCTCGCCAGGTACGGCCATCCGCGCGGCGCCATCCTGTCCTACGACGGCACCCCGCTCGCCGTCAGCCGCCCGTCCGGCGCGGGCCCGTACCGCTACCGGCGCCTCTATCCACAGGGTGAGCCGTACGCGGCCGTCACCGGGTACACCGCGCTGCACCGCGCGACCGGCATCGAGCACGCGCAGGACGCGGTGTTGTCGGGGGCCGACCCCAAGGTCAGGCTCAGGTCGCTGGTCCAGCGCGGGACCATCGAGGGGGCCGACGTCCGGCTGACGATCAGCGACCGGGTGCAGCGGGCGGCCCACCAGGGGCTGAGGTCGGCCGGGTTGCCCGGGGCGGTGGTGGCCCTCGATCCGGCGACGGGGGCCGTGCGGGCGCTGGCCACGTATCCGACTTATGACCCGAACGCGCTGGCCACGTTCGACCGGGGCCGGCTGGCGGAGACGGCGCGGCGGTTGCGGCAGGAGCCCGCGCAGCCCCTGCTCAACCGGGCGCTCAACCAGGTCTATCCGCCCGGGTCGACGTTCAAGCTGGTCACCGCGGCGGCGGCGCTGGCGTCGGGGGAGTACAGCCCGTCGGCGCCGGTGGAGGCGCCCGCGCGGCTGCGGTTGCCCGGGGCGCCGGCGTACGTGGAGGGGCGCTGCGCGGAGAGCGGGCGTCCGACGCTCGCGTACGCGTTCCAGGCGTCATGCGATACGGCGTTCGCCACCATCGGGCTTCGGCTCGGGCAGGATCCGCTGCGGGATCAGGCGGAGGCGTTCGGCTTCAACGCGGGCAATCTGCGGATTCCGCTGCCCGCGACGCCGAGCCGGTATCCGCTGACCGCCGACCGGTCCCAGACGGCCCTGGCCGCCATCGGGCACCACGAGAACCGGGTGACGCCGCTGATGGTGGCCATGATGTCGGCGGCGGTGGCCAACGACGGGGTGCTGATGCGGCCGTACCTGGTGGAGGAGGTGCGGCTGCCGGACGGCTCGGTCATCAACCGGGCCGATCCGGCGCCTTACCGCAGGGCCGTCTCGCCCGGACTGGCCCGTTCTCTGGCGGCGATGATGACGTCGGCGTCGTCGCCGGGCGGCACGGCGGCGGGGAGTCCCGGGGTGCGGATGGCGTCCAAGACGGCCGCGGACGAGGGGGAGCCCGCGGACCACGCCCTGGTCACGGCCTTCGCGCCGGCCCAGACGCCGGAGGTGGCGGTGGGGGTGGTGCTGGAACGGCCGGGGGATCGGGCGGACGCGGTCGCGGTGATCGCCCGCGCGGTGATCGAGGCGGCGCTGGGGTGAGGTCGTACGGTCGTCGAGGCGGTGCTGGGGTGAGGTCGTACGGTCGTCGAGGCGGTGCTGGGGTGAGGTCGTACGGTCGCTAAGGCGGTGCTGGGGTGAGGGCCTGAGCGCATTGGCATCGATTAAGTATGGGCGCGAAGCGTAGTTGATGGCACACTCACAGTGATGAAGCGACCTGGCGACTTCCGCGACCTACCGGCCGAGCCCAACGCGTTCGTGGGCCGGGAGGCCGACATCGATGAACTCGTCCACCTGATGCGGGTCTCGCGTCTGGTGACCCTGTGCGGGGCCGGCGGCATCGGCAAGACCCGCCTCGCCCTGCGGCTCGCCGCCAGGATCGCCTCCGCCCATCCGGGTGGGGTGTGCGTGACCGAGCTGGCCGACCTGGAGAAGGGGCAGCTCAGGGCGCATGTCGCGGCCGGGCTTGGGATCGCGGGCGAGCTGACGGAGACGATCGGGGATCGGCGGATCCTGTTATTGCTCGACAACTGCGAGCCGGTCATCGGCGAGTGCGCCGAGTTGTGCCGCGATCTGCTGCGGGCCTGTCCCGGCGTGACCGTCCTGGCCACCAGCCGGGAGCCGCTGCGCGTGCCGGGCGAGACGGTGTGGCGGGTGCCACCGCTGTCGGTGCGCCGGCCGGAGAGCGGAGCAGGGACCGGAGGCGGCACCGGGAGTGGGCCGGAGAGCGGAGTGAGGAGCGCGTCTGGAGCCGGTGCCGCGAGCGGGCCGGGGAGCGGGTCCGGAGGCGGGACCGGGGGCGGGACGGAAGGCGGTGCGGGGAGCGGGGGCGAGAGTGAGGCGGTGCGGTTGTTCGTGGCCAGGGCCACTGCCGCCGTGCCCGGGTTCGAGCTGACCGACGAGACGAGACCGCTGGTCGTGGAGCTGTGCGAGGCGCTCGACGGGGTGCCGCTGGCGATCGAGCTGGCCGCCGCCATGGTCAGGGTCCTGTCGGTGGGGCAGCTCGTCGAGCGGCTCGACGACCGGTTCAGGCTGCTGGCGGGCGGCGCGCGCACCGCTCCCGCCCGGCACCGCACGCTGCGGGCGGCCGTGGACTGGAGCTACCGGCTGCTCACCCCGCAGGAGCGGCTGCTGCTGCGCCGTACGGCCACCTTCCGCTCCTGCTGGACGCTGGACCTGGCCGAATCGGTCTGCTCGGGCCCCGGGCTGACGGAGGAGGAGGTGCTGCCGCGACTGTGCGACCTGGTGGACAAGTCGCTGGTGGTCCTCGACGGGGAGGTCGCGGGGTACGCGCGCTACCGGCTGCTGGAGACCGTACGCGAATACGCGCTGGAACAGCTGGCCGAGTCCGGTGAGGAGGCCGAGCTGCGGCGCGGCCACCTGATGGCGCTGACCAGGATGGCCGTCGGGTTCGAGGACTCGCTTGGGCCCGGGGCGCGCACGTCGTGGCCGGTGGTCGAGCGGCACATCAACCTCTTCGACGGGCTCAAGGCCGAGGTCATCTCCGCCTGCGACTGGTCGATCGCGATCGGCATGCCGGAGACCGCGCTCACCATGATGACCGGCATCCGCTACCTGCTGGTCGGGAGCGGGCGCAAGCTCGACGTGGCCGAGCGGCTCGACCGGCTGCTCGCCCTCGACGCCCCCCAGGTGCCGCACGGGCTGCGCGGGCGCGCCTCGATCGTGCGCGGCGAGCTGGCGCTGGCCGCCGGGGATCGCGAACCGGCGCTGCGGCACGTACGCGCGGGGCTGAAGTTGTGCGCGGCGGCCGGGGACAGCTACGGCGCGGCCATGGGCACGATCGTGCTGGCCAGGCTGACGGGCGAGCAGGAGCAACTGGGCAACGCGCTGGAGACGGCCAGGGAGTCCGGCGACCTCGTCCTGGAATCCCTGGTCCAGGCCACATGGGCCAGCCTGTGCCTGCACCAGGGGCGGATGCACGAGGCACGGCGGGGCTACCAGGAGGTGTTGTCGATCAGCGAGGAGATCGACAACCACTTCGGCCAGACCTTCGGCCACATCGGCCTGGCCCGCGCGGCCAGGCGGTCGGGCGACCCCGCCACCGCCAAGCGGCACTACGCCTCGGGGCTGCGCCTGCTGCGCCACATGGACGCCAGGCAGCACATCGTGAGCTGCCTGGCCGGGCTCGGCTGGGTGGCGCTGGACCAGGGCGATCTGGTGGAGGCCAGGGCGAGGCTCACCGAGGCGCTGGTGCTCAGCCGGGACGCGGGCCTGCGGGCGGGCATCGCCAGGCGGCTGGCGGCGTGGGCGTCCCTGGTCACCGCCGAGGGCGATCACCGGCGGGCGGTCCTGCTGGTGGCGGCCTCGGTGGCGCTGGGCGGGCGGCAGCCGGACGCGCGTACCGAGGAGGTGCTGCGGCCCGCCCGCGACCGCCTCGGCGAGGCCGTCGTCGCGGTGTTGTGGGCGCAGGGCGCGAACCTGACCGCCGACCAGGCCGTGGCCTGCGCGCTCGAAGGCGACCTGCCCGAGCCGCCCACCGAGCCGGTCACGGCCGTGGCCCAGGACAGCAGGCTGACGCCCAGGGAACAGGAGATCGCCGAGCTGGTCGCGAGGGGGTTGAGCAACCGGGGGATCGCCGACGAACTGGTCATCAGCCCGGCCACCGTCGCCCGCCACGTGGCCAACATCCTGGCCAAGCTGGGCTTCGCCACGCGTACACAGATCGCCGCATGGGTGGTCGGCAGCCGCTGAGGCAGCCGCTGAGGCACCCGCCGGGGCGAGCACTGAGGCGGGCGCCTTTTTACGCCAGGCTCCGGGGCTGGTGGCCTTCTACACATCGCGCATACATCTTCGAATGGGCATGTCAGTGCATGTGCCGCCACCCCCTGCACGCCTACCGTTTCTTCCTGTGATCGACCGCACCGCGCGTACCTCGCCCCTCGCGACGGGGGCGCCGCGGCCGATCGGTCGGGGACGTCACGCGTCCATGCGGAGCAGGGGCCTTCTCGGAGGGGTGGAGGCCTGGCTCCGGACGCGTGGCAGCGGGCTCGAGCCGCGCAGGGCTCGGGCCCGCCCAACCCGCCGCGCCGATCCGGTGACGAATGCATAGGTGCCTACATAGATCGGTGGATGCTCCGGCCGCCCCGGCGGTCGTACGTTGGCGGGCATGAAACGCACCGCCTCGACCACCGGCACCGTGATCCACGAAGTGTTCCGCCGGGCCTACGAGCGCGGCGACCGCCCCGCACTGATCGACCTGCGTGGTGGCCATGTCTACGGCTATCGCAGGCTGGTGAACGAGGTGACCAGGGCGGCCTCCGGGCTGGTGCGCAGGGGCGCCCGGCGTGACCAGGTGGTGGGCGTGTGCGTGTCCACGGCGGGCGCCCAGACGCTGGCGGCGCACACCGTGGTGGCCGCAGGAGGGGTGGCGGCGCCGATCGACCCGTCGGCCAGCGCCTATGAGATGGCCGCGTGGTTGCGTGAATGCGACGCCCGTACCCTGATCACCACGCCCGACCTGGCGGAGACCGCGATCCTGGCGGCCGAGGAGTCGCGGATCCGTCAGGTCGTCTCGCTGGGTCCGGCGGTCGACACGATCGACTTCCGCTGCCTGCTCACCCTGGAGCCCACTGCGCTGCCGCCGCTCGACGCCAAGCGCCAGCACGCCCTCCTGCTCGCCGACGGGAGCCGCCTGTCGCACGCGGAGCTGCTGGCCAGGATGGCGGAGCTGGACCTGACGGTCCGCCTGGCCGAGTCCGACGTGGTGCTGAGCACGTGGTTGCCCGACGGCGGCTGCGGGCTGCTCGCCCTGGTCTGTCTCGGGGTGTCGAAGGGCGCGCTGGTGGTGGCCGCGAAGGACGGCGATCTCGCGGGCACCAGCCACGACTTCGGCGTCACGGTGATGACGGGCCCGGACGGGCGGCTGGAGCGCGTCGGCTGACTAGGCCCGGACGGGTGGCTGGAGCGCGCTGGCTGAGGGGCCGGGACGGGTGGCTGGAGCGCGCTGGCTGAGGGGCCGGGACGGGTGGCTGGAGCGCGCTGGCTGAGGGGCCGGGACGGGTGCCTGGGGCGCGTCGGCTGGCGGGAGCGGGCGCGGGGCGGCGAATATGCGGAGCTGTTACCGCCGATCCCTTGACGGCACGCGCCGGAAAATGGGTTGATAGCCGTTGTTGACAACGTTGTCAAGCATTCACCAACTTTCGGGGGACTTCGAAGGGATGGTGCGTAATGCGACGATGGTTAGCGGCCTTATCGATCACGATGGCAAGCGTGCTCACCCTGGCTGCCTGCGGAGGCGGCGGCGGGCAGACGGCACAGACGGGACAGCCGCCCGCGGCCACCGGCGGCGGGAAACAGCAGGTTGAAGTCTTCTCATGGTGGACGGGCCCGGGTGAGGCCGACGGCCTGCAGGCGATGAGAAAGATCTTCGAGGAGCAGAACCCGTCCTACACCTTCTTCGACGCCGCGGTGGCCGGTGGCTCGGGTGACAAGGCCAAGGCGTTGCTGCAGTCGAAGCTCCAGGCGAACACCCCGCCCGACACCTTCCAGGGACACGCGGGCGCCGAGTTGCAGGGCTACATCAAGGCGGGCAACCTGGAGGACCTGACCTCGCTGTATGACGAGCTGAAGCTCAAGGACGTCTTCCCCGCCCAGCTCGTCGAGCAGATCAGCGTCGAGGGCAAGATCTACTCCGTGCCGGTGAACATCCACCGCTCCAACGTCCTGTGGTTCAACCCCGCGGTGCTCAAGGAGGCCGGGGTCGCCGCCGCGCCGAAGACGATCGAGGAGTTCCTCGCGGCCCTGGAGAAGGTCAAGGCCAAGGGCAAGATCCCGCTGTCCATCGGGTCGGAGTGGACCGTCACCCACCTGATGGAGAGCGTGCTGCTCGGCACGCTGGGCACCGACGCCTACAACGCCCTGTTCAACCCGGGCGCCGACTGGAACAGCGCGCAGGTGACGGCGGCGCTGGAGAACTTCGCCAAGATCATGACGTACGCGGGCGACCCGCAGGACGACTGGCAGCCCGCGGCCAAGCAGGTGGCCGACGGCGAGGCCGCGTTCAACGTCATGGGTGACTGGGCGTACGGCTACTTCCACAATCCGCCGCAGGGCGGCCTGGGCAAGGCGTCGAAGACGGACTTCGACTGGGCGCCCGCGCCCGGCACCGAGGGCACCTACCTGTGGTTGTCCGACAGCTTCACCCTGCCCAAGGGCGCGAAGAACCGTGAAGGGGCGATGGCCTGGCTGAAGGTCGCGGCCAGCAAGGAGGGCCAGGACGCCTTCAACCCGAAGAAGGGCTCCATCCCCGCGCGCAAGGACGCCGACCAGAGCCTGTACACCGACTACCTGGCCGACGCGCTCAAGGACTGGTCGGGCAACAAGCTCGCCGGATCGATCCAGCACGGCGTGGCGGTGAACCAGCCGTGGCTGGCCTCGATCAACGAGGCGGTGGGCCTGTACATCGGCAGCAAGGACGTCAAGGCGCTGCAGCAGGCGCTGGCCGACGCGGCCACCGCCAACGCCCAGTAACTCTGGCTCATGGGGGCGGCCGTGGCCGCCCCCTGGAGGGAAGGCTTGTGAGGCGGGCACGCACGTGGCTGCCCGGACTTCTCCTCGTCACGCCGTCGATCATCGCGATCGGCGTCTTCGTGTACGGCATGCTCGGCTGGAACTTCCAGGTCGCCATGACCGACCAGCACGATGCCGTGTCCGAGGGGAAGTTCGTCGGGCTGCAGAACTTCATCGACATCTGGGACCTGCCCCGATGGCACATCTCGGTGAACCACGCGATCGTCTTCACGGTCGTGTTCGTGCTGGGGGCGCTGCTGCTCGGGTGGCTGCTGGCGTTCCTCATGGAGAAGGGGATCAGGGGCGAGGGGACGTTCAGGGCGATCTACCTGTTCCCGATGGCCATCTCGTTCGTGGCGACCGGCATCGTGTGGCGGTGGCTGATGAACTCGGGGACGGAGGAGCGGGCGGTCGGGCTGAACCGGCTGTTCGACTGGATTGGACTGCCACAGTGGCAGTGGTTCAGGGACCCGGACTGGGGCATGGCCGCGATGGCGTTGCCGGCCATCTGGCAGATGTCCGGATATGTCATGGCACTCTTCCTGGCCGGGTTCCGGGGCGTGCCCGAGGAGCTGCGCGAGGCGGCGCGCGTGGACGGCTGCACCGAGTGGGGCGTCTACCGGCACGTGGTGCTGCCCCTGCTGCGGCCGGTCACGTTGTCCGCGCTGATCATCCTCGGACATATCTCGCTCAAGGTGTTCGACCTGATCGTCGCGGTGTCGGGCAAGCAGATCATCACGGACGTGCCCGCGGTGTTCATGTGGGTGGCGGTGTTCGATTCCAACGACCCGGCAAAGGGGGCCACTATCGCTTCGTACATCGTGCTCAGCGTGGCCGTCTTCGTGATCCCGTACCTGATCTGGTCGGTCCGTAAGGAGAGGCGATCATGACGGCGGTGGCCGGGCGCAGGGCGGTGGGCTTCGCGTGGCTGCGGTTCGGGCTGCTGCTGCTCTTCGTGCTGGTCTTCCTGATCCCGATCTACGTCCTGCTGGCCACCAGCTTCAAGCCGCTCACCGAGGCGGACGCGGGGCAGGCGTGGAACCTGCCCCAGACGTGGACGACCGAGGCGTGGCAGGTGGCCTGGGAGAAGCTGGCCCCCGGCATGTGGAACAGCGTGCTGCTGGCGGTGCCGGGGTCGTTGCTGTCGTGCGCGCTGGGGTCCATGAACGGGTACGTGTTGTCCAAGTGGCGCTTTCCCGGGGCGGACGTGTTGTTCACGCTGTTCCTGTTCGGGATGTTCATCCCCTACCAGGGGGTGATGATCCCGCTGGTGCAGCTGCTGGTGAACGTGGATGAGCTGGCCGGGCTGCAGGGCGTCTTCTACGGCGGCATTCCCGGGCTGGTGCTGGCGCACGTCGTGTACGGCATCCCGATCTGCACGCTGATCTTCCGCAACTACTACGTGACGATCCCCGACGAGCTGATCGAGGCGTCACGGGTGGACGGGGCCGGGATGTTGCGGGCGTACTGGTCGGTGGTGCTGCCGGTGTCGGGGCCCGCCATCGCCGTGGTGATCATCTGGCAGTTCACCTCGCTCTGGAACGACTTCCTGTTCGCCGTCTTCCTGACCGGGCCGCAGAGCTGGCCCACGACCGTGATGCTGAACAACATCGCGGGCGCGCAGGCCACCCCGTACAGCCAGCAGATGGCGGCGGCGATCCTGGCGTCCATCCCGACGATGGTGATCTACGTCCTGCTGGGGCGGTTCTTCATGCGGGGGCTGATGGCCGGGGCGCTCAAGGGTTAGCCAGGTGGGCGAGGGGCTCGCCGCGTACGTAGCGGGCCACGTCGGCCGCCACGATCGCGGCGGCCTTCATCGCCGTCTCCTTGCTGGCCCCGGCCAGGTGCGGGGTCATGACCAGGTTCGGCGTCGTGAGCAGGCGTGAGCCCGCCGGGATCGGCTCCTGCGGGAAGACGTCCATCGCGGCGCCGAACAGGTGGCCCGAGTCGAGCGCGTCGCACAACGCGTCATAGTCGAGCAGCGCGCCCCTGGCGCAGTTGACCAGGACGGAGCCGCGCGGCATGGCGGCGATCTCGGCGGCGCCGATCATGCCGGCGGTCTCCGGGGTGGCGCGGGCGTGCAGGGAGAGGAAGCGGGAGCGTTCGAGCAGTTCGGGAAGTTCGACCTGGTTCTCGACGTCCACGTACGGGTCGTGCACGAGGACCTCCGCGCCGAAGCCCGCCAGCATGCGGGCCACGCGGCGGCCTATGGCCCCGTAGCCGACCAGGCCGACCGTGCCGCCCTCCAATTCGGGGCCGACGTTGTCGTAGGTGTAGTAGTCGCCCCGCCACACGCCCCCCGCCAGGTCGCCGTGCGTCTGCGGGATGCGCCGGGTGGCGGCCAGCAACATGGCCAGCGTGTGCTCGGCGGTGGCCACCGCGTTGCGGCCCGGCGCGTACGTCACCGACACCCCCGCCCGCGCCGCCGCCTCCAGATTGGCGTTGACGGGACCGCCCCTGCTCACGCAGAACAGCCGCAGATCGGGCGAGGCGTCCAGGACACGCTTGGTCAGCGGCGCCATCTGCGTCACGCAGACTTCCACGCCGCGCAGCGCCTCGATCAGCTCCTCCTCCACGTCGGAGGCCTCGTTCACCTCGCCCACCTGGCCGAACGGCTCCACCGGCCACGGCAGCGTCAGCTCGCGGACGTCCACCTCGCCGGGGACCGCGTGCCGGATGGCATCGATGAGCAGGCGGTTCTGGACGAAGTGGTCTCCTGCGGCGAGGACTCTGATGGTCAACGAACGGCTCCAATCGGGGAGTTGTACTGCAACAACGCCACCTGCCCGGGGTTGAGGCGCAACTCGGTCAGCGCGCAGTTGTCCAGGCGCGGGAACAACCGCCGGTACCGGCCCAGCGGCACCCCGATGAGCCGGCACAGGGCGAGCCTGATGGCGGTGGTGTGCGCGACCACGAGCACGCGGCCATTGGGGTGCGCCGCCGCGATGTCGTGGAGTGCGGCCGCGAAACGGGCGGCGGCCTCGTGTGGGTCCTCGCCGCCCGGCAGCGGGTGCTCCGCCGGGTCGGCCTCGAACGCGGCGCGGGCCTCGGGGAAACGGGCCTTCATTTCGGCCGCGGTGAGTCCGTCACCCTGCCCGAAGTCCAGCTCCCGCAGCCGCTCGTCGATCCGCACCACCGGGCCCGTCCCGGCAGCCGGGGCGGGCGGGCCGCTCTGTGCGGCGGCGGCCTCGGCGGTTGGGGCGGCGGCGAGCGGGCCCGCGTTGGCGGCGGCGGCCTCGGCGGTGATTCTGGCGCGGCTCAGTGGGGAGGCCCACACCGCTTCCAGGCCCGCCCGTGCGGCCCAGCCGGCAAGTTGCGCGGCCTGGTCGTGGCCGCGCGGGGTCAGCTCGACGTCGGTGAGCCCGGCGTAGCGGTTCTCGGCGTGCCAGACGGTCTCGCCGTGGCGGACGAGCACGAGGTCGGTCATCGGGTGGTGGTCCTCTCGCGGGCGGGCACCGGGTCGGTCATGGGATCAGGCGGTCCTCTCGCGGGCGTGTGCGGCGGCGGTCGCGTCCAGCCAGCCGCGCCGTTCCAGCTCGGCGACGAAACGCAGGTACGGCTCGCGCAGGTCGGCCCCGGACGGCCGCACGACCGCGCGGGTCCTGATCATGCGGGCCGGGTCGCCGCCCGCCAGGACGGCCATGCCCAGGGCCGGTTCGGCGTTCTCGCGCAGCGTCACCGGGCGCTCCAGGACGTCGGCCCGCAACTGCGTCCAGTACGCGCTCCTGGTGGCGCCGCCGGTCAGGATGATCTCACCGTCCACGGGGGCGCCGAGGAGGTCGAGGTAGTCGAAGCAGAGGCGCTCGACGAAGGCCGCGCCGAGCAGGATGGCGACGTAGCGCTCGACGTCGTCGGCGGGCTCGCCGAGCGTGAAGGACTCGGCGTCGGGCGCGGCGAAGGGGAACCGCTCGCCCCGTGACACGAGCGGGTAGCTCACGGCGGGAGGCATCCGCCGGGCGGACGCGGCGCCGGACGGGCGGCCCTGTCGCCACGCGCGGCTGTTCGGGCGCGGCGTGAGGTTGCCAGGCGTGAGGCTGCCGGGCGTGAGGTTGCCGGGGTGTGGCGTGGGGCCGTCGGGCGTGCGGTTGCCGGGGCGTGCCGGGAGGCCGTCGGGCGTGCGGTTGCCGGGGTGTGGCGTGAGGGCGTCGGGTGTGCGGCCCGGGGGCGGGCCGTAGCGCGCCATCGCCTCGGCGGCGAGCGCGTCGAGGTCGCGGTCCGGCAGGTCGCGGGACAGTACGCCCGCTCCCGTGCTGGACGCCCCGCCCGGCAGCCACGACCCGTCCGGCGCGCGATGCGAGTACACCACCCCGAGCGGGTCGTGGATCAGCTCCTTCGTCACGCCCTTCAGCACGAGCGTCGTGCCCAGCACCGAGTTCCAGCTCCCCGGCCGTGTGGCCCCCGCGCCGAGCTGGGCCGCGCAACCGTCGGTGGTGCCGGCGATCACCGGCGTGCCGGCCGGGATCCCGGTCTCCTCGGCCGCCGTCGCGCACACCGTGCCGAGCAGGGCGCCGGGCCGTACGACCTCGGGCAGCACCCCGGCGGACACCCCCAGCGCGTCGAACACCTCCTCGGGCCAGCGCTCCTCGACGAGGTCCACGCCGGTCTTGAGCGCGTTGCTCAGATCGGTGGCCACCGCCCGGCCCACCAGCCGCCGGTTGACGAAGTCGCTCTGGTGGGCGAGGCGGGCGTCCGCGGGGGCGTCGCGCAGCAGCCACAGCAGCTTCGGCAGCGCCCAGTTGGGCTGCATGCGCCGGTAGCCGAGCCGTTCCCACACATGCGCCCCGGCCTCGTTCGCCAGGGAGGCGTCGGCGCGGCGGTCGTCGTACATGAGAGCGGGTGTCAGGGGACGTCCTGAGGGGTCCGTGAGCAGGACCGTTCCAGAGGTGGCGGCCACCGCGACGCCCTCGATCCAGGCGGCGGGCACGTCGCGCAGGGCCAGCCGGGTGGCGGCGGCCAGCTCGCGCCACCACTCCTCCGGGTCCTGCTCGTGGCGTGGCCCGTCGCGGTGGCTGGTCAGGGGACGGCTCGCGGAGCCGAGCACCCGGCCGTCCGCGGCGACGGCCAGCGCCCGCACGCTCTGCGTCCCGAGGTCGATGCCGATCCAGACGCTCATGTACGGCCTCTCATACTCACGTACGGTCCCTCATGTCGCTCAGCAGCGGCCACGTGCCGGCGGTGGTGCCGCGCAGGGTCAGGAAGTCCTCGAACAGCCGGTCGTAGCGTGCCCGGCGGGCGAGGTCGGGCTCGACCGCCTCGCGCAGCCGTACGTGCCCGGCCGCGGCCTCGGCGACCGACGGCGCGGCGCCCGTGGCGGCCAGCCCGACCAGGTACGCCCCCCGAGCCCCCACCTCGGCGTCGGCGGAGCGGCGCACGGGCAGCCCCGTGACGTCGGCGATCAGCCCGAGCCAGGTGGCGTTGGCCGAGCCGCCCCCGCAGACCGCCAGCTCGGTCGGGGCGGCCCCGGTGGCCGTCAGGCAGTCGCGGATGACCATCGTGAGCCCTTCGAGCACCGCCCTGGCCACGTCCTCGCGCCCGTGCTCGAACGACATGCCCAGCAGCGCGCCCCTGGCCAGCGGGTCGGAGAAGGGCGCCCGTTCGCCGGCGGGCGACAGGTACGGCAGGAACGCCAGCCCGCCCGCCCCTGGCTCGCTCAGCATCGCCAGCTCGCCCAGCTCGGCGGGGTCGGACAGTCCCAGCAGGCGGCAGGTCCACTGCACCACCTCGGTGCCGGCGAACGTCGGGAAGGCCCGCAGGTAGCCGCCGGGCAGCGCGATCGTGATGCCGGTCGGCTCGCCGTCGAGATCGGGTGAGCCGACCACGACCTCGGTGCACAGGGTGGTGCCGAGGATCCCGCACGCCTGCCCGGCCTCGACCGCCCCCGCGCCCAGCGCGGTCGAGGCGATGTCGTAGGGGGCCATCACGACGGGCGTCCCCGCGGGCAGGCCGAGCGCGCCGGCCGCGCCGGGGGTCAGCCCGGCCACGGGGCAGGGCCGGATCTCGGGCAGCAGCCGCCGCGCCCAGTCCAGGCCGTACAGGGCGAACAACTCCGGCGAGTACGCCCGCGCCCGCAGATCCATGAACGGCGCCGAGGCGTCGGACTCGTCGGCCACCAGCTCCCCGGTCATCCGGGAGAAGATCCACCCGCCGCAGGTCAGCAGGGCGCCGGACCGGTCGAGCCGCGCGGGGTCGTGCGCCCGCAACCACGCCAGGATCGCGTGCGGCAGCCCGGAGGCCGTCGCGGAGCCGTTGATGCCGAAGGCCGCCGCGGCGGTGCCCTCGCGGGTCCAGGCGTCGGCGATCGAGGCGGCCCTGGCGTCGTTCCAGAGGATCGCGGGGCCGGTCGGCTCGCCGTCAAAGCCCACCGGCCAAAAGCCGTCGCCCTGGGCGGTGATCGCCACGAAGTCGGGCGCGCCCACCCGGGCGGCGACCTCGCGCACCGTGGCGGCGACCGCCTCCCAGACGGCGTGCATGTCCTGCTCGGCGTGGCCGGGCGCGGGCCTGGACACGACCGTCGCGCGCCTGGCCACCGCCGTTTCGGCGCCCGTGGCGTCGTACCCGACGGCCTTGATGACGGTGGTGCCGGCGTCCACGCAGATGATCGCCATCAGGCCCTGCCGTGGGAGGTCCTGGAGCGGCGCGAGACCGAGTCGACGACCACCGCGAGCAGCAGCACCGCGCCGGTGACCACGAACCGGATGGAGGAGTCCAGGTTGAGCAGGGTCAGGCCGCTGGAGATGGACTGGATCACGATGATGCCGAGCAGCGCGCCGAACGCCGTGCCGCGCCCGCCGAACAGGCTCGTCCCGCCGATCACCGCCGCCGCGATGGCGTTGAGGTTGATGTCGCCCGCGCCGCTGCTCTGGTTGGCCGCCGCCAGCCGGGCCGCGGCCAGGATGCCGCCGACCGCGGCGAAGGTCGAGCAGAGCACGAACACGGAGGTGTAGACGGCCCTGACGTTGATGCCGGCCCGGCGCGCGGCCTCGACGTTGCCGCCCACGGCGTAGACCGAGCGGCCCCACTTCGTCCGCGACAGCAGGTAGTGCATGATCAGGACCAACGCCACGAAGAAGACGAACATCCAGCCCACGCCGCGCGTCTGCCCCAGGTACCAGACCACGAACGCCAGCACCGCGAGCAGCGCCACGCTCCTGACCGCCAGGGTGGAGACACTCCTGGCCGACAGCCCGGCCGCGCGCCGCTCCCGCGCGTGCAGGTATCCGGTGGCGAACAACCAGACGGCCGCGATGACGGCGAAGGTGTAGGACAACCACGCCGGTACGAAGTCGAGCTGCGCGAAGTTCACCAGCCCCGAGTCGAACGGCAGGTTGATCGACCCCTTGCTGCCCAGCACGTACAACTGCAGCCCGAGGAAGCCCAGCAGGCCGGCCAGCGTGATCACGAAGCTGGGCACGCCGAACCGGTTGAACAGCTGCCCGTACAACCAGCCGATGACCGCGCCCATGAGCACCGCGGCCCCGATCGCCAGCCAGACCGGCAGCCCCTCGCCCACGAACAGCACCGCCAGCACCGCCCCCGACAGGCCGCTGACCGAGCCGACGGACAGGTCGATCTGGCCCACCAGCAACACGCACACGATGCCGAGCGCGATGACGCCGACGGCGGCCGATTCGAGGGTGAGGTTCACCAGGTTCGCGCTGGACAGGAAGATCGGGTTGAGGATCTGGAACACCGACCAGATGACGATGAGCCCCACCACGACGGGGATGACGCCCAGGTCGCCGCCGCGGGCCCGGTCCACCACGCCGGCCAGCGCGCCGCGCAACCCCTCGCGGTCCTGGAGCCGCTCGTCCTGGCGGTCGGTTGCCGTAGTCATGGTCACTGCTGTCCCCTTTGGGCGCGGCGGGACACCACGTTGTCGGTGGCGCCGGTGATGGCGGCGACGATCTCCTCGGTGGTGACGGCGGCCACGTCGAACACCCCGTTGTTGCGGCCGAGCCGGAGCACCGCCACGGTGTCGGCGACGGCCTTCACGTCCGCCATGTTGTGGCTGATCATGATGACGCCCAGGCCGTTCTCGCGCAGCCGCTCGACCAGGTTGAGCACCTCGGCCGTCTGGGCCACGCCGAGCGCGGCGGTGGGCTCGTCCAGGATGATCACCTTGGGGTCGCCGAGCAGCGACCTGGCGATGGCCACCGTCTGCCGCTGGCCGCCCGACAGCGCCGCGACCGGCACCCGTACGCTCGGGATCTTGGCGGAGAGCTGGCGGAGCAGCTCCCACGAGCGGGTCTCCATGGCCACGTCGTTCAGCCGCAGCGGGCGGATCTCCTGGCCGAGGAACAGGTTCTGGATCACGTTGAGGTTCTCGCAGAGCGCCAGGTCCTGGAAGACGGTGGCGATGCCGAGCCGGTGCGCGGCGGCGGGGGCGGGGATCTCCACCTCGCGGCCCTCGAACGTGATCGTGCCCGAGTCGGGCGGGTGCACCCCGGACAGGATCTTGACCAGCGTGGACTTGCCCGCGCCGTTGTCGCCGACGATCGCCACGACCTGGCCGGCGGCCACGTCGAGTTCGATGTCGCTCAGCGCGGCCACCGCGCCGAAGCTCTTGCTGATCCCGCGCAAGGACAGGACGCTCGTCATTGGATCCCGAGCTCCTGGCAGCCCTTGGCGTAGTCGCCCGTGCACACCTCGGCGGCCTTCATGATGCCGCTGTCGAACAACACTTCCTTGATGTTCTCCGTGGTCACCACCGTGGGCACGAAGAGCTCGGACGGCGTGTTGAACAGCTGGGCCTTGCCCGCGGGCTTCTTGCCCTGCATGAACTCCCAGGCCGCGTTCGCCGACGCCTCGGCCACGATCTTGATGGGCTTGGAGATGGTGTTGTACTGGTCGCCCGAGATGATGCGCTGGGCGGCGGCCACCTCGGCGTCGTTGCCGGTGATCGGCGGCACCTTGACCCCGGCGGCCTTGAACGCGGCGATCGAGCCGCCGCCGGTGCCGTCGTTGGCCGCGACCACGCCGGCGATCTCGTCCTTGAACTGGGTGATCTGGCCGCTGACCCAGGTCTGCGCCTTCTCCGGCTGCCAGTCGGGGGTGTCGTACTCGGCCAGCAGCTTGAACCCGCTGGAGTCCACCGCGGTGTGGATGCCCTTCTTGATCAGCCCGGCCGCCGCGTCCGTGGGGGAGCCGTTGACCTGGAGGATGCCGCCCTCGGCCTTCTCGGCCTTGAGGTGGTCGACCAGGGACTGGCCGATCATGGAGCCGATCTTCTCGTTGTCGAAGGAGATGTAGTAGTCGGCGGGCGTGGCCGGGATCGGCCGGTCGTAGGCGATGATCGGGACCTGCTGCGACTGCGCGGACTTCACGATGGTGGCCGCGGCGGCGGAGTCCACCGGGTCGATCACGATCGCCTTGACGCCCTGGGCGAGCGCCGAGTTGGCCTGTTGCTGCTGCTTGGCGGCGTCGGAGTCGGCGTTCTGGTAGATGACCTGGCAGGTCGGGCAGAGCTGCTTCATCTTGGCCTCGAACAGGGGCTTGTCCTGCAGCTCGTACCGGGTCGACGCGAGGTCGGGCATGAGGAAGGCGACCTTGGCGTTCTGCAGGTCGCCCTCGCCGCCGGCCTCGCTTCCGGAGCCGCCGGAGCCTCCGGAGCCGCACGCCGCCAGCATCGAGCCTGCGAGCACCGCCACTGCGGCGAACGCGGAGGTACGCACTTGAGCTCTGTTCACGGGTTGTTTCCTCACTTACGCCGGGTGTCGAACGCACGCTGCCCCCGACACAAGGGACGCCATCACAAGAGCGCTCACCCTGTGGTGCGGCTCACGTTAGCGCGCGTTCAGAAACTTTGTCCAGCAAAAGTGTTCAGAGCTGGTGTGTGGCCGCCACCAGTCCCTCCGCCGTGGGAGTGTCCGTGACGAGCTGGTTGAAGTACCCGCCCCTGGCCCCGGCCAGGATCGAGAGCACCTTCTCCGCGCCGACGGCGACGGCGATCGTGTGCGGAATCCGGCGCAGTTCCTCCGGCTTCGGCGCGACCAGCCGCTCGCTGCCCGGATAGGTGACCGGGGCCCCGTCGCGGTCGTAGGTCCGCATGCACACGTCGCCCACCGCCTGGCGCAGGCCCTCGGCCTCGCGGGGCATCAGGGCGGGCACCATCTGCCTGGTCAGCGGCGGTGAGCCGACGCCCACGAGCGCGCACTTGGCGTGCGCCCACAAATCCATGACCCGGCGCACGGACGGCTCGTGCTGCAACGAGTAGAACAGCTCGGGCCCCGGCAGCGCGGGCGCGTACAGGTAGGCGGGCACGCCGCCGATGCCCTCGGCCAGGATGCGGGTGGTCTCGTTGGTCTGGAACCAGGGCTGCGGCTCCTCCTGGCCGCCCACGGCCGGCGCGATCGTGACGCCCGGGTACTGGCCGAGCCCCTCGCGGGCGCACTCGTAGACGGTGGTGCCGGAGGACACCAGCACCACGTCGCCCGACTCCAGGCCCACCCCGGCCAGCGCGCGGGCCACGCCCGGGGCCAGCCACGGGCCCAGCGCCGGGCCGCTGACCTTGGGAACCAGGTGCACGCGCGCCAGGCCGAGCGCCCGCGCCACCTCGGCGGCCAGCGGGCCCTCGCCGAGCGAGGCGGGCCGGTGCACCTTGATCTCGACGATGCCCTGCCTGCGGGCCTCGGTGAGCAGCCGGCTCACGGTCGCCCTGCTGACGCCCAGCCGCTTGGCGATGTCGCCCTGGGTGGCGTCCTGGAGGTAGTACTGCTGGGCCGCCGCGTACATCAGCTCTTGCGGAAACCTGGCCTGCGCATCGGGTGCGACGTCGGCGGCATTCATTCGCGCGCTCCTGTGAACAGATTTGCTGAACTGATGCGCAACCACTATAGCTTCGTGCTTCCCGGTGTTTCCGAAAGGACAGGCTAGCCGTTGATCAGGGCGTCGCCGAGCGGGGTGCGCGCGTACCGGACGCTGCGGCCCGTGCGGGTGCCCGCGATCAGGCCCGTCCCGCGCAGCGCGGCCAGGTGGCCGCCCGTGGTGCCCAAACTCTGCCCGAGCAGGGCGGCGAGCTGGGTGGTGGTGGCGGGCTCGGCCAGCTCGGCGAGGATGCGCGCCCGGCTGCGGCCGATCAGCGCCGCCAGATTCCGGTCGGGTACGGGCGGCCGGGCCGCGATGCCCCTGGCGGGATAGACCATCGCGTACGGCCAGTCGGCCTCCAGATAGGTCGCCACGCCGCCCATGAACGCCGACGGCAGGAAGAGCAGCCCCTTGCCGCCGAGCCGGTTGACCGGGTTCCCCGCGCCCATCTCGATCTCGATCCGGCCCCCGTCCCGCCAGCGCACGCGCGGGCTGAGATCCTCCAGGGCCGCCTGCCAGCCGTAGGCCGCCAGCCGCCCCGCCCGGTAGGCCACGTCGCGCTGCAGGATCGCGTGCAGGCGCGGCCAGTCGTGGGAGAGGATCTCCATCCACAACGCCTCGTACGCCCCCGCGAACCGCGCCACCACCTCCGGCCCCAGCAGCAGCTCCCTGACCCAGCGGGCCACCGGTGGCCGCCCGGTTAGCACCCGCTCGATTTCCGCGTGCGCCTGGGCCGGCGGCGTACGGCGCACCGCGGCCAGCTCCGCCTCGAACGGCACGTGCACGGCCGTGGGCGGGGGAGCGATGAAGTCGACGTTCGGGCCCGGCAGGTAGCCGCTGACCGCGGCGGCGGCCCGCAGCACCGGGTGCTCCCGCGCCAGCCTCCCGTAGGTCTCCCGCCACCGCGCCGCCCACGGGCCGTGCACGCCCGCCGCGTAGTGACCTGCCAGCACCCAGTGGGCGTGCATGGTCTCGATGAGCGGCGAGATCGCGAACCTGCTCGCCATCAGGTCCTGCGGCACGACCTCGATCTGCACCAGCACCACCTTTCGGTTATACGCGAAAGATTCGCCCGGGTGCGGGCGTGCTCCGCACCATCGTGGGCGTGAAGGGCGCGACGTTCGGCGAGGTGTTCGCCGTCAAGGAGTTCCGCGTGTTGTTCGCCGGCTTCGTGCTGCTGGTCGGCGGGGACATGATCAAGATGCTGGCGCTGTCGGTGCTGGTGTACGCGCGGACGGGGTCTGCCGGGTTGTCGGCCGCCGCGTACATGGCCGGCTGGTTGCCCTACGTCTTCGGCGGGCTGTTCCTGCTCTCCCTGGCCGACCGGGTCCCGCCCAGGGCGCTGATGGTGACGGGGGAGCTGGTCAGGGCGCTCACCTGTGCGCTGCTGGCCTTCGCGGGGCTGCCGGTGTGGGCGATGCTGGCGCTGGTGCTGGCCACCGGGGTGTTCTCGCCGGTGTTCATGGCGGCTCGGTCGGCCATGTTGCCCGAGGTGTTGCCGGGGGACGCGTTCGTGCTGGGGCGCTCGCTCCTGAACATGGCCTCGGCGAGCGCGCAGATCGCGGGGCTCGCGGCCGGGGGCGCGTTCCTGGCCTTCGCCGGGCCGTCCGGGGCGCTGTGGGCCACCGCCGGGCTGTCCGTGGTCGGGGCGGTGGTGCTGCGGTACGGGCTGCCGCACCGGGCCGCGCGGGGCGTGGCAGGAGCCGGGCGGGGTGTGGTCGGGCGGGGGGCGGTGCGGCAGACGTTGGGGGTCAATCGGCGGTTGCTGGCCGATGGGCGGGTGCGGGGGCTGTTGCTGGCCCAGTGGTTGCCGTGCGTGTGCCTGGCGGGGGCGGAGGCCATGGTGGTGCCGTACCTGGGCGGGCAGGCGCAGGCCGGGGTGGTGCTCGCGGCGGCGGCCGGTGGGATGGCTTTGGGGGAGTTCGCGGTGGGGCGGTTCGCGGCTCCCGAACTGCGGGAGCGGTTGTCGTTGCCGCTGGCGGTGCTGCTGGGGGCGCCGTGGCTGGTCTTCGTGGCCGGGCCGGGGGTGGGCTGGGCGGCCGTGGTCGCCTTTCTGGCGGTGGGCGGGTTGTCGTACCAGCTCGGGTTGC
Organism: Nonomuraea sp. NPDC050404; assembly: GCF_040655495.1. Lineage (NCBI taxonomy): Bacteria > Bacillati > Actinomycetota > Actinomycetes > Streptosporangiales > Streptosporangiaceae > Nonomuraea > Nonomuraea sp. NPDC050404. The sequence goes on along the minus strand of NZ_JBFAKB010000006.1, from coordinate 442,769 downwards.
AGCGGCGGTTCGTGGACGCGGTGCCGGAGGAGGCGCGGGGGCAGGCGTTCGGGTTGCAGTCGGCGGGGCTGATGACCGGGCAGGCGGTCGGGGCGGCGCTGGTCGGGGTGCTGGGGGAGGTGGTCGGGCCCGGGTACGCCATCGCGGCGGCGGGCGGGGCGGGGGTGCTGGTCGCGCTCGCCCTGGCCCGCGTACTACGGCCCACCCCCGCCTCCGTCTCGGTCTAGCCTGGGGGGAGTTCGCCTGAGCCGCGGGTCACGAGGCGTACCGGGAGTTCGAGGTGTTGTGGCGGGCCCGCGTCGCCGCGCAGGCGGCGGAACAGCAGCTCGGCGGCCATCCGACCCATCCAGGACGGGTCCTGCGCCACCACGCTCACCCCCGGGTCGAGCAGGTCGGCCAGCTCGAAGTCGTCGAACCCCACCAGCGCCACCCGCTGCCCGGCCAGGGCTCGCAGGGTCGCCACGGTGTAGCGGCCGTTGCCGGTGAACAGCGCCGTCGGCGGATCGTCCAGGGCGAACATGCGCGTCAGGTCCGTACGGATCGCGCCGGTCTCCGGCGGCCGCATCGACACCAGCCGCCCGTCGAACAGCCCGCCCAGCTCGGCCCGGTACCCGCGCAGCCGCTCGGCCGCCGTGAAGATCGCCGGATCGTCCCCCAGGAAGGCGATCCTGCGATGCCCGTGCGTCATGAGGTGACGGACCGCCTGCCTGGCCCCGCCCGCGTTGTCGGTCAGCACGGTGTCCACGTTGATCCCAGGCCCCGGCGGCCGGTCCGCGAACACCACCGGCGTGCCGGCCTCCAGCTCCGGCCGCAGGTAGGTGTGGTCGTCGCCCGCGGGCACCACGATCAGCCCGTCCACCCTGCGCGCGCAGAACGTCTCGACCAGCTCGCGCTCCCTGCCGGGCTCCTCACCTGACGAGCCGCTCAGCAGCAGGCACCCGTGCTCGATGACCACACCCTCAACGGCCCTGCTCAGACCCGAGTAGAACGGGTCCGACACGTCCTCGATGACCAGCCCGATCGTGGCGGTCCTGCCCCTGCGCAGCACCCGTGCGCTCTCGTTGCGGCTGTAGCCCAGCCGGTCGATGGCCGTGCGCACGCGTTCGGCGGTGGCCGGGTGCACCCCTGGCTCGCCGTTCACGACGCGCGAGACGGTCTTGAGCGCCACGCCGGCCGCCGAGGCGACGTCCTTCATCGTCGGTCTCACGCGAGGATCATTTCTCATGCGGGAGGGGTGGACAACGTTGTCAAGGGCTTATGCGAGAGTGGTCCTCTATGTCGCCGCGATCCGTCTTGCTCGTGGCCGGGTTCGCCCTGGCCGCGCTCAACCTGCGCCCCGCACTCGCGGGCGTCTCACCCCTCCTCGACGAGATCATGAACGACGTGGGGCTCTCGCCCGCGGGCGGCGGCGCGATCACCACCGTCATGGTGGTCTGCCTGGGCATCTTCGGGCCGCTCACCCCGCTGCTCGCGCGCCGCATCGGGCTCGACCGCACGCTGCTGGCGGGCCTGCTGGTCATCGCCGCCGGCGTGGCCCTGCGCGGCACGGGCGGCGTCTTCGTGCTCTACCTCGGCTCGGCCCTGGCCGCCACCGCCATCGCCGTCATGAACGTCTCCATGCCCGGCATCGTCAAGCAGCACTTCCCCACCAGGGTCAACCTGCTGACCGGCGTCTACGTCTCCTGCGTGGTGGGCGGCGCCGCGGCCGCCTCCGCGCTGGTGGTCCCGATCGAACACGCCACCGGGTACGACTGGCGCGGCGTCACCGCACTCCTGGCCGTCCCCGCGCTGCTGGCGGCGCTGCTCTGGTTGCCGCAGGCGCTGCGCGGGCGGCCGGCGGGCCAGAACGGCCCCAGGCCGTTCGGCGAGGTGCTGCGCAGCCGCGTCACCTGGTACGTCACCGCGCTCATGGGCCTGCAGTCGCTGACCTTCTACGTCATGCTGGCCTGGCTGCCGACGATCTACCTGGAGGCCGGCTACCCCGCCGACCAGGCCGGCTACCTGCTCAGCCTGACGAACCTGGTGCAGGTCGGCACCTCGCTGGCGGTGCCCGTGCTGGCCGGTCGGCGCGCCTCGCAGGTGCCGTACGTGGTCGGGGCAGGCGCGCTGACCGTGCTCGGCTACCTGGGCGTGCTGCTGGCCCCGACCACGCTGCCGTGGTTGTGGATGATCGTGCTCGGCATCGGGCAGGGGGCCTCGTTCGCGCTGGCCCTGCTGATCATCGCGCTGCGGCCCGCCGACCCCGCCACGGTGACCGCGCTGTCGGCCGTGGCGCAGTCGGTGGGGTACGTGGTGGCGGCGCTGGGGCCGCTGGCGTTCGGCTTCCTGCGGCAGGTGTCCGGCGGCTGGACGGTGCCGCTGATCGCCGGACTCGGGGTCTGCGCGGTGCAGATCGTGGCCGGCTGGTTCGCCGGGCGCCCCGCCACCTTGGGCAAGGCGGACCTTCGGTCGTGAGCACCACTTCGGGTAAGGCCGGCCTGCGGTCATGAGCACCGCTTCGGGCAAGGCTAACCTTTCAGTCATGAGCTCCAGCGTGCTGACCGAGACGCTCCAGCGGGTGGCCGACGAGCGCAGCGGGGTGCTCGGGGTCGAGCCCGGCCTCGTGATCGAGCCCGACGAGAGCTGGACGCCGGTCGGCGAGCTGGTACGGGAGCCGTACACGCTGCTGGGCCGGCTGGTGGACGAGACCGCAGATCGCTGGAACGCGCCGCGCCACGTCGGGGCCGCGTTGTTCTGGAAGACCTACGGCTACTGGCACACGCTGCCGATGGCGCTCGGGTGGGCGCTGGACGGGCGGGTTCCGGTCATGCGGCCGGCGGAGACGTACTTCAAGGTGTCGGGCGCGGGGGTGACGATCGCGGCCACGCGTGTGAGCTGGGCCACCGGCGCGGGCGCGATCTCGGAGGCGCTGGAGGAGTCGCAGCGGCCCCTCGTCGAGGTGCTCAGTGCCATGGCGAAGGTGGGCGAGCGCACGTTGTGGGGATCCACGGCGGAGGCGTTCGCCCATCCGCTGACCTCGATCGTGCGCGGTGACTACATGCGGTTGCTGAAGGAGCTCGGCCGGCCCGTGGACGGGCTGGTCGAGCCCTCCGGCGACGGTTACTTCCGCAGGACCTGCTGCCTGTGGATCGCCCTGCCGGACGTGGAGCCCTGCGGAAGCTGCTGCGTGCTCAGACCACGAAAGCCATAGCTTTCACGCGACGGCGATGGGGTCGTCCATGGGACGCAGTTCGTCGGCGTAGCTCACCGAGACGCGGCGCATGACGCCGGTCCCGTCGATCGAGTACTGGCCCAGCCGCCACAGCGGCGGCGAGTAGGCGTGGATCGAGACGCTCTCGTCCACCGCGCCGGTGAGCCGGTGGATGTGGTCGGGCCCGAACGAGAACGACTGCCCCTCCGTCACCACGGTCTCCAGGTGCTCGCCGCCGATCCGCGGGTTGCACTCCTGCAACACGCCCTGCACCACGTGCACGGCCCCCGAGGAGATGTCGTGGTCGTGCCAGCCCGTGTCGTCCTCGGGCCGCCAGCACAGCAGCCAGACGTCCACGTAGGCGTCACGGTAGAGCGAGGCGTAGTGGCGTCCGCCGTCCTCGGGGAAGTCCACCTGCCCGCGCCACTCCTCCGGGTTGGCGGCCAGCTTGTTCACCAGGTCGCGCAGCTCACGCCGGTCAAGAACGCGCTCGGGGAGGCCGGCACACGTGCCCCCGCCCTGGATCTGGTCGATGCTCACGTACGAGTCTCCTTCCCTTGAAGCAGGCGACGAGGGTTGACGACCCGGATGGCGTGACCGGCGGCCGCGCCGAGTCCGGGATCAGGTGCTGTGGCATAAGGGGCGTCGGAGCCGTTGACCACGACGTCGATGCCGAGCTCGCGGACGATCGCGTCGATCGCGCGCGGGCCGTACGAGGACGTCTCCACGAAGAAGTCCCCGTCGATCAGGCCGCGCCCGCCGCCCCTGGCGATCAGGCGCTCCGAGTGCAGCGGCGCCAGCCCCGCCAGCAGCGCGAAGCACACGCGCAGCCGTGGATGCCTGGGCCGGACGACGGCGTGGAAGTAGTGCCACGACGCGTGCATCTGCTGCACGTACGGCACCAGCGCCGGCCACCAGGGCGGCGTGCCGGAGCCGTGCCTCTCGCGCGGGAACGGCGGCGGCCCCGGCGCGGGCCCCGCAGGTCCCGGATGCACGAACAGCGGCAGGTTCCGGTCGGTGAGCACCTCCAGCAGCTCGTCGTCGGGCGCGGCCGTGGCCGGGCTCTGCAGGCCCGCGAGGCCGCGGTCGAGGTCCTTGGCCAGCCGTTCCGGGTCGGGCTCGCTGTGGCAGGTGGCCGCCCACACCCCGAAGGGCTCGCCCAGCGCCAGCGCGCCGTCGTGGTGGGCGTCGATCAGCGGCCAGGACTCCTCCGGCGGCAGGAACTCGATCCCGAGCGGGCTCGACATCGAGACCAGGGCCAGCTCCAGGCCGGTGGTGTCGCGGTGCTCGTGGTCGGCGGGATCGACCTCGTACGGCGGCTCGCCGTCGAGGATCAGCGTCCAGCCGTCGAGCCTGGGCGGGGCCGTGCGGGCACGCAGGGCCGCGACGAACTCGGGTGTCCACAGGTGCTGGTGCAGGTCAATACTCATCGAAACCCCTCCTCCCGCTATTTCCTACTCACAATACATGTAAACCTGCCACGCTGTGATGTCGCCACTGTGAACCGTTTCAGTGATACGGTTCAGTGAACCGCTTCACATCGGGCTTGTCAACGCCGCGTCCCGCCTGGGGCCATCGCCGGTCCGACCGGCATTGGCTGACACATGTGACAAACCTGACAACCGCGTGGCGGGAAATCGGTTTTCGTCGGTGACACGCAATAGGCTGGCGTAATGCCTCGCAAGAGAGCCACCATTCGTGAGGTGGCCCAGGCCACGGGCCTGTCCCCGGCGGCTGTCTCCTACGCGCTGCGCGGTCTGCAGGTGTCGGAGGAGACCATGGAGCGCGTGCGCGCCGCGGCCGCCGAGCTCGGCTACGAGGCCGACCCCATCGCCAGAGCCCTGGCCAGCGGGCGTACCGGCATGATCGGCCTGCTGTGCGGCTCGCTGGAGGACCTGTGGCAGCAGTCCCTGGCGGTCGGCATCAGCAGAGGGCTGCGGGAGAAGGACCGCTACGCGCTGATCCTCGACGCGTTCGGCGACCCGGCCAGGGAGCGGGCGCTGGCCCAGCAGCTGCGCGACCAGCGCGTGGACGGGCTGATCGTGCAGGCCATCGATCCGGCCGCGGAGTTCTGGCCCGAGTTGTGCGAGTCGCTGCCGGTGGTCGCGATCGGCGACTCGATCGCGGGCACGGCCGGCGAGGTCGTCTTCGACAACCGGCGCGGGGTCACCCTGGCCCTTGAGCACCTGCGCGACCTCGGCCACCACCGCGTCGCCGTGCTGACCTCGACCCAGGCCAGCACGCCCGACCGGCCCGCCGACGTGCACGTCACCGCCGAGGCCGAGCGGCTGGGGCTGGACATCGAGGTCGCGACCGCGCCGCACGGCCTGAGCGGGGCCACCGCGGTCGCCCACGAACTGCTGTCGGGGGACAAGCCGAGCGCCGTGTTCTGCTTCGCCGACTCGATCGCGTACGGGGTCTACGCGGCGGCGCAGGAGCTGGGGTTGTCGATCCCGGGCGAGGTGTCGGTCATGGGTTACGACGACCATCCGATGTCGGGCCTGCTCACGCCGGGACTGACGACGATGGACTGGGACATCGACGGCATCGTGCGGGCCGCGGTGCGGCTCATCTCGGCGGCGGCCGACGGCGGGGCCAGGCGGCGGCGCGTCATGCAGAGGCCGACACTGCGGGAGCGGGGCTCGGTCGCCAGGCTCTCCTGAGCAGGCGGCCGGACGGGAAGGGCCGCGGACAGGACGCACGCGTGCCCTGAGCGGGTGCGACAGGGCTCGCGCGGCCCGAGCTCCATGGGTGGTTCAGTCGTTGTCGGGGATGAACAGGCCGAGCACCCAGCTCACCACGCTGATGATGACCGCTCCCCAGAACGCGGCCGGATAGAAGTTGTCGACATGGAACGGGATGTCGAACTCGCCCGCGATCCAGCTCGTCAGGAAGAGCATGGCCGCGTTGATCACTAGCAGGAACAGGCCCAGCGTCAGCACGATGATCGCGCAGCCGAGGGCCTTCACGATGGGTTTGACGATGGCGTTGATGACGCCGAAGATCAGGGCCACGAGCAGCAGGACGCCCCAGTAGCGCGCCGAGTTGGTGGGAGCGTCGACGTCTATGCCGTCGATGAACTGGATGGCCACCCACAGGGCCACCGCGGCCGCGACGGTTCTGATGATGAATCTCACGCTGATTGATCCTCCCACTTGAGATCGGCTCTAGATAGGGGCGCCGCCACTACGATGCCCCCCGATCACCGTGCGTAGTCACCGGTTATGGTCGAACCAAGGGGGGAAGAGGCGTGCGAGGGAGGGAGCGAAATGGACACGAAAGGGCTCGAGTCGCTGCCGGCCAACGAGTTGCACGAGCGTGCGGTCAGTTATGCCGTACGCCACGGGGATCTGGGGTTCCTGTGGGACCTGCTGAAAGTGATCCCGGCCGCCGAGGCCGCCAGCGGTCACACGACCGAGGCCGCCGCCGACCTCAGCCGGGTCTCCGCGTTGCTCAGCGATGCCATCGCGGCGGGCGAGGGCCGGCTGGGTGAGGCGCTGCGCCCGATCTATATCGAGTATCTGCGCAAACACCCCGACGCCTAGCGCCGGTGATCCGGGCGCCCGGACTGCGGCAGTCCGGGCGCCCTGTCACGCGCGTGGCGAGCCCCTTCACGGTCTGGCCCCCGGCGCGTCCGGCGTGTGTGCCGGTCCTGTCAGCCCGCCAGGCGGGACTGCGTGCCGTTGTAGTCGAGGAAGCCGGGAGTGATCACTTCCTGGCCGTCCGGGGTGACGATCATGGTCTCGTACGGCCCGGAGCGCGCGAGCCCGGCGGCGAATCGCCGGCCCCTGGCGGGCCCCATGGCGTGGATCGCGGTGGCGTAGGCGTCGGCCACGCCGAGGTCGGGGCCGATCACGGTGGCCGAGCCGAGCCCCTGCTGGGTCTGGCCGGTGTGCGGGTCGACGATGGGCGTGGCGCCGGAGGTGGCGATGCCCAGGTCGTGCGCGAAGACGACCTTGCGTACCAGGTCGGTGTGGGGGTCGCGGATGCCGACGCGCCAGCGTTTGCCGGGGGCGGCCGAGCCGCGCACCCTGATGTCGCCGCCGGCGGACAGGCGGTGGTCACCGGCTCCTGCGTTGACCAGGCCGCGCGACAGCCGCTCCAGCGCCCAGCCCTTGATGTAGCCGGACGGGTCGATGACGCCGTTGATCCGGGATTCAAACCAGCCGCCGGTGGCCTCGCCGAGTTCCTCGCAGCGGTGCAGGACCTCGATGAGTTCGGGGATCTGGTCGATCGTCCCGCCACGGTTGAGCCGCGCGACCTGGCTGTCCTCCTTGAGCGGGCTGAAGGTGTCATCCACCCACCTCAGCCAGGCGAATGCGTCATCGAGCAGGGGGGTCAACTCGCGAGCCGGGAGAGCCGTACGGATATCCACACTGACCGGTATGCCCATGATCATTTCGACACGGGCGCTTCCGGGGAAAGTCGTCACCTTGCCTCCTTGTCGGTGTCCACGCTGCCAGGCGGGCCGTATGGTGGGCCTAAACCTTTTGCCCCGACTTGAAATGAATCTGTGATCTGGGGACGGCAAGGCGTGACAATGCGCCCGCGACGTACCGCTTGAACTGCCGTGGACCGGCCACCACCACCTCGCGCTCGGCGATGTCGGGAATCTGGCGGCTCAGCCCGGAGGCGCTCAGGCGCTCCTTGGCCCTCGGGTCGTGCTCCGCGCCCTCCACGATGATCAACCCGAAGCGGGCCTCAAGGTCGCGCAGCTCGTCGGTGGCGCGCATCGTGCGGTAGACGGCCACGATGTCGGTCGCGGTGTCCGTCGCGCCCGCCAGGCGGGCGCGCAGCGAGCCGGGGTCGAGCCCGGTCGCGATCAGCAGCGCGGGCCGGTCCGTGTGGGGCACCCGGTGGCTCCGGACGGCCATCACGGCGGCCATCGAATAGAGCAGCAACGAGCCCACCCGGCTGAACTCGGTCACCGAGGCCGTGGAGCTGAACTGGTGCGCCACCAGCAGTGCCCCGGCCAGATAGGAGCCGAGCCGCAGCCGTTGCCTGGCCTCCTCGGTACGCAGGTAGTCGGCGGCGCGCACGCTCAGGAAGCCGAGTGCCACGAGCAGTGTCGCGGCGACGAAGGCGGTCGGAGTCCACGGGTAGCCGTAACCCGGTCGGATCGCGCCGAACTCGGCGACCGCGACCCCGGACCAGAACAGGATGGGGCCGGGATTAGCATTCACCTCGCTAGCCATGTGTTCACGATCCTGAACGAACATGAAAGCTTTCTGAGTAGGGTCTGAAACATGGCTAACGTGCGAGTCGAGCGTACTGAAGAGGGCGGATTCCGGGCCACGAACGCCCGTGGCGCCGAGGTCCTGATCGGTGGTGGCGACGACGAAGGGGTGTTCACCCCGGTCGAGTTGTTGCTGGCGGCGGTGGGCGGATGCAACATCGTGACGGTCGAGCCGCTGACCGCCCAGCGCGGGCACCGGCTGGTACGGCTGGCGATGACGGTGGAGGCGGAGAAGGTCGAGCAGAACAAGCTCGGCCCGGTGACGGTCACCTATGACGTGGAGCTGCCCTCGGAGGCGGCCGATGCGGTGTTCAGGGCGGTGGCCGGGCGGGTGCACGAGAAGTACTGCACGGTGAGCAGGTCTCTGGAGGACGGCACGGAGGTTCGATTGGAGCTTCCGGAGGTTCCGTAGGTGGATAAGACGCTTATTCGACCCCGTTATGACGCGACCGTTGCATTCGTCTCGGTAGCGTTGTAGCAGGTCAGGAGCACTGAGACTGGCCGATAGACCTTCACCGATGCGGACGCGGAGGGGGACCGCGGTCTGCTAGTGCGGGACCGCCGGTGCTTTTGGGGGAAAGCGCCGGCCTGGACCGCCGCCGATCGGGCCGGGCAGCTTTGGGGGAACTGCCCGGCCCGATCCATGCGTACCTTCGGGTGGGATTCGTGCGTATCCTCCGGTTACGTGAAGAAAGTTCTTATCGACTGCGACCCCGGCATCGACGACGCGCTCGCCCTGGCCCTGGCGGCGGGCTCCGCGGACCACCTCGACATCGTGGGCATCACCACCGTGGGCGGCAACGTAGACCTGGAGTTGACCACGGCGAACGCGCTGGCCCTGCGGGAGTTCCTGGCGATGGGCCAGGTGCCCGTGGTCCCCGGAAGCGCGGGCGCGCTGCTGCCGCGCACGGTCAGGGCCGCCCACGTGCACGGGACCAGCGGCCTCGGCGACGTGGTGCTGCCCGAGCCGCAGCGGGGGGTGTCGGAGGGCCACGCGGTCGACTTCATCGTCGAGACGCTGAAGGCCGACCCCGGCGAGATCACGCTGGTGGCCGTGGGCCCGCTGACGAACATCGCCCTGGCCGTACGCCGCGAGCCGCGCATCGTGGAGTGGGCCCGCGACCTGGTCATCATGGGCGGCTCCTACACGCGCGGCAACCACAACCCGGCGGCCGAGTTCAACATGCTGGCCGACCCCGAGGCGGCGGCGATCGTGTTCGAGGCCGGCTGGACGGTCAGGATGCTCGGGCTCGACGTCACGCTGAAGGCGTCGGTCACCACGGCGGTGCTGGACCGGATGCGGCCGCTCGGGCGGTTGTCGGAGCTGCTGGTCCCGGCGACGCAGTTCTACGGGATGGTGACGGCCGAGGGCGGGCCGGCCATCCATGACGCGTGCGCGGTGGCGTACGTGCTCGATCCCGAGTTGTTCACCTGCGTGCCGGCGGTGGTCAACGTGGAGACCGCCGGGCAGTACACCCGGGGCATGACCGTGACGGATTTCCGGGTCGCGGAGCAGGGTGCGAACGCGCTGGTGGCGACCTCTCTGGACGTGCCCAGATTCTGGGATCTGGTGGTCGGGGCGTACGAGAAGCTGGCGGCCCGGCTGGGGTGACGCGGCGCGGGCACTGGCCGGCGGCTGATAGAGTTTCTCTTGTTGCGCCGCTAGCTCAGTTGGTCAGAGCAGCTGACTCTTAATCAGCGGGTCCGGGGTTCGAGTCCCTGGCGGCGCACCACCACACATACGGGCACCGTCCATTTCTGGACGGTGCCCGTTGGCGTTTCAGACCCGGCGCTCGTCCACCCCGACGGCGCCGACGCCGGAGCCGAGCCGGCCGCAGACGCCCTGCGACTGCCCGGAGCCGCCCGGCGCGAGCGTGATCCACTCCCCGACGACGTCAGGCGCCCAGCCGCAGGTGATCACGGCCCGGAACCTCCAGGTCTGGCCCGTGGGGTTGCTACACGAGGCGATGCCCAGGTAGTTGTCGTTGTTGTGGACGAAGGTGTCGCAGTTGAGTACCGTGGCCGCCGCCGAAGCGGATGACGGCAGCCCCGCCGAGATCAGCGCGAAGGCTCCGGCCGTGGCGGCCGCGATGCGTGCTCCCTGGAACATTGCCCCTCCTTGAACAGTGATCGACCATCACTTTCCGAAGTCGATCGTACGCGGAGGGTGTTCTCGCGGCCAGGGAATTACGAGTCCTGGAGCCGCCGGATCATCGCCTGCTTGGCCGCCGCGAACTCCTCGTCGGTCAGCACGCCCGAGCGGTGCAACTGGCCCAGCTCGGCCAGGCGGCGCAGAACCGCGTCGTGCACGTCGTCGGAGACGGGCGGCGGGGGAGGGGGCAACTCGGGCGCCTCGCGCGGCAGGCGGGCCAGCACGGCGGCGGCGACCAGGGCGGTAGCGCCGCCGTACGGCTGGACGCCCCAGGACACGCAGCGCAGGTCCTTCTCCGGCGAGCGGGCCGGAGCCTCGCCCTTGATGCGGAAGCGCAGCGTGCCGTAGCTCATGCCGGACTGCGGCTTCCACTCCACGCCGGACACGTCCGACAGGGCGAACTCCTGCGTGCCCGCCTTCTCCTTCTCGGTGCTGGCCCAGCCGCTCCACTCCAGCCGCACCCGCTCCCCGTCGAAGAACGCGGTGCCGTCGCCGGCCGTCGCCGAGATGGGCACGTCGGGGACGGGCAGGAGGTAGTCGTCGCAGGGGCCGCCGGGCGTCTGGTAGACGGTCATCGTGTCGCGGACCTCGTCGGCGAAGTATTCGGCCGCGCCCACCCTGGCCTTGGGCACGGCCAGCCGGTACGGGTCGGCGGGCGGCTTGAGCGTGCCGGCCACGACGTCGGACAGCGCGTCGGCCCCCTTGCGCAGCCTCAGCCGCAGATGCCCGCCCTTGCGCGCGGGCTCGAAGGCCACGCCGGCGATCGCCTCCAGCGGCACCCGCACCTCGCCGAGGGTGCGGCGTAGCTCATGTACGTCCTTGTCGCTCCCGGGGACGATCCGCAGCATTTCCCCATTGAACGTCCACGACCCGTCGGAGACAGCGATCTCGGCCATATTCTCAGCCTAGGACACGCCGCCGGCACTACCGATATGAAGGAGCGGGATGGAGATCTTCACGAGCTGGCCGTCCTGGGCGCACGCGGAAGGCCCGCTGAGCCGGGCGCTGCCCGCACCCACCGTGACCCTCCTGCGTGACGCGGTGACCTTCGCCCGGCGCAAACACGGCGTGCAGCAGCGGCCCACCGGGCGGCCGTACCTGGAGCATCTGCTTGAGGCGCTGCAGGTGGCGGTGGAAGGCGCCGGGCTGAGCGAGAAGGAGGTGCTGGTCGCGACCGTGCTGCACGACGTACTTGAGGACACCTCGTGCACGGAGGGGGAGGTGGCCAGGCGCTTCGGGCCCGAGGTCTCGACGCTCGTGCGGTGGGTGACCAAGCCCGACGGCGGCGCGAAGGCCGACTACCTGGCCACGCTCGCCAAGGCGCCGCCCCGGGCCGTGCTGGTGAAGTTGTCGGACCGGGTGAGCAACGTGCAGGAGTTGCAGCGCATGCCGTGGCGCTTCCAGCGGCGCTACTACCTGGAGACCGTGGCCCACATCGTGCCGCTGGCGGGGGCGCATCCGTGGTTCGCGCAGTGGTTCGGGGAGTGGCGGGGGCACTGGCGGCGGGTGGAACGCTGGCCGGACTAGCGCCCGCGTCACTCAGCCGCCGATCCTGGCCACGCGGTTGCGTACACCCTCGAAATGCGCCTGTACGGCGGCCACGGCGGCGGCCCTGTCGCCCTTGAGCACCGCCGTGTGGATGTCGCGGTGGCGCCTGGCGACGTCGGCGGGCGGCTCGTCGGGCGTGCCGAGGGCGTCGCGGAGCTGGTAGTAGACGTCCCAGAACGCGCCCAGCAGCTGGCTCACCAGGGGATTGCCGAGCGGGCGGTAGAGCAGGTCGTGGAAGAGGCGGTCGGTCTCGGGGGAGACCAGCCCGGCCTCCGCCTCGCGCTCCATCCTGGCCATGACGTCGGCGACGGGTGTCAGGTCCACGTCGGGGCCGAGCTCGATCAGCCGCTGGACCAGGCCGCTCTCCAGGATCTCGCGGATCTCCACCAGGTGGGCCAGGTGGTGGGCGCCGTTCTGGAGGGTGATGCGGCTGTGGAAGGTCAGCTCGTCCACCAGGCCGGCGAGCGACATGCGGCCGACGAACATGCCGAAGCCGTGCCGGATGTCCACGATGCCGACCGCCTGCAGGGCCTTCAGCGCCTCGCGGATGGAGTTGCGGCTGACCTGAAGCTCCTCCATGAGCTCCGACTCGGTGGGCAGGGGATCTCCCGCCACCAGCCCGCGCCTGACGATGAGGTCTTTGACGCCCTCCTGGGCCTCGGTGGCGCGGCTAAGACGCGCCGGACGCGGGACTGTGGCCATGAAGAATCCTTTCGTCTCAGGTAACAATCCGGAAATCTTCCGTTGACCTCAAGCCTTGATGGCGTTTAGCGTCCACTTTACGCACATCGTAGGACATGGGATGTCCCATGTCCTATGTTTCAACCTCAGGAGGCAACCGTGAGCTCTGACTTCAGTCGCCGCGACTTCCTGCGTTACAGCGGGGCGACCGGGGCGGCGGCGTTCATCGCGGCCACGCTCTCCGCCTGTTCCGGAGGCCCGGCCTCGACCGGTTCGGTCGGCGCGGGAACCAACAAGGACCTCATCACCGCAGTGATCGGGTACGGCAACGACCAGAGCTGGGACCCCACGCAGACGGCCTCGGCGTTCGCCATGGCGGGCATCAACCACGTCTACGAGGGCCTGCTCGACACCGACCCGATCACTCGCGAGCCCTATCCGGCGCTGGCCACCGCGCTGCCCGCCGACCTGAACGCGACGACGTGGAAGTTCACGCTCAGGGACGGCGCCAAGTGGCACGACGGGCAGCCGGTGACCGCCGACGACGTGGTCTTCACCTTCGAGCGCATCCTCGACACCGAGGCGAACGTGCTGGTGGGTAATTTCTTCAAGTCCTGGTTGAAGGAGGTGAAGAAGGTGGATGACAAGAACGTGGAGCTGGTGTTCAAGTACGCCTTCCCCGACGCCGCGCCGCGCCTGACGATCGCGAAGATCATGCCGAAGCACGTGTTCTCCCAGGCCGGGGCCTGGGACGCGGCCAAGGGCGGCAAGGTCGTGGGCTCGGGGCCGTACAAGCAGACGGCGCACAACCCGAAGTCCAACACCTCGTTCGAGGCGTTCGACGGCTACAACGGGCCGCGGCCCGCGACGGTCAAGAAGATGAACTGGCTGACGATCGTGGACGCCGCCGCCCGGGTGGCCAAGATCTCCGGCGGCTCGGCCGAGGCGCAGGTCGCCGACAACATCCCGTACGCCAACGTGGACCAGCTCAAGCAGCAGGGGCTGACCGTCGAGGGCGGCAAGGGCATGAACCACATGTTCCTGATGTTCAACACCGGCGCCAAGCCGTTCGACGACGTACGGGTCCGCCAGGCCCTGCACTACGCCATCGACAAGCAGAAGATGATCGACGTGGCGCTCAAGGGCCACGGCACGGCCTCCAGTTCCTTCCTCAACGAGGGGCACCCGGACCACCAGCGCGCCTCGGTCGTCTACGACTACGACCCGGAGAAGGCCAAGGCGCTGCTGAAGGAGGCCGGGGTCAGCGACCTGACGGTCGACCTCATGGCGGTGAACGTGAGCTGGATCGTGGACTGCCTGCCCACCATCGCCGCCTCCTGGGAGGCCATCGGCGTCAAGACCACGCTGCAGCCGCAGGACACGGCCGCGCTGTTCACCAAGATGGACCAGTTCCAGGACTACCAGGTGGTGGCCGCGGCCTCGAACCCCAACCAGTTCGGCATGGACGCCGACCTGATCCTGCACTACAACTACGTGCCCGGCGGGCTGTGGATGAAGTACAGCCACTGGGACGGCACCAAGGACGCCGAGAAGTTGTTCGCGATGATGGACGACGCGAGCAAGGAAACGGACAAGGCCCAACGGACCACGCTGATCCACAAATATCTGGATTTCGTGGCTGAGCAGGCCATCCTCTACCCGGTCGTGCACAACGAGCTGATGACGGCCTGGGATCCGAAGAAGTTGTCCGGCGTGCGCGCCCAGCCGTACCCGGGCATCAACCTGCTGCAGGCCAAGAGGACATGACCCTCGTCGCCCGGATGTTGCTGCGGCGGCTGCTCATCCTGATCCCGCTGGTGCTCGGCGTGGTCGCGTTCGTGTTCATCGTCATGCGGTTCTCCGGCAGCAAGCCGGAGTACGCCTACTTCCAGGGCGCGAACCCGACCCCCGAGCAAATCCGCCAATTCCAGCTAGAGAACGGCCTGCTGGACCCGCTGCCGCTGCGCTATGTCCGCTTCGTCGCGGACCTGGCGCAGGGCGACATGGGCACCAGCGTGCTGACGAAGAAGCCGGTGCTCGAATCCGTGACGACCGCGCTGCCGCTGACGTTGCAGCTCACCTTCCTCGGGCTGATCGTGGCGGTGGTGTTGTCGCTGGTGTTCGGCGTCACGGCGGCGCTGTTCCGCGACCGCTGGCCCGACCAGGTGATCCGCATGGTGTCGCTGATCGGGGTGGCCGCCCCCGCGTTCTGGCTGGCGCTGCTGATGATCCAGTGGCTGGCCGTCGGGGAGGGGCTGTTCCCGACCGGCGGGTACATCAACCCGGCCGACTCCTTCAGCGGCTGGCTGCTGTCGATGACGCTGCCCGCCCTGTCGTTGTCGTTGCCGATCGCCGCCCAGCTCACCCGCATCATCCGCACGTCGATGGTGGAGGAGCTGGATCGCGACTACGTACGCACCGCGATCGGCAGCGGCCTGCCCATGATCGTGGTCGTCGGCCGGAACGTGCTGCGCAACGCCCTGATCAACCCGCTGACCGTGCTGGGTCTGCGCATCGGCTACCTGATCGGCGGCACCGTCGTGATCGAGACCATCTACGGGCTGCCCGGCATGGGCCAGCTCATGATCAACGCCGTGCGCGACGGTGACCCCGCCGTCGTCCAGGGCGTGGTACTGACCATCGCGATCGGCTTCATGATCGTCAACCTGATCGTCGACGTTCTGTATCTGCTGGTCAACCCCCGCCTCAGGAGTGCCACATGAGACGAGGACTGACAGAACGGTTGTCCCGCCCCGGCGGCGTCGTTTTCCGGCGGCTCAAGCCCATGTCGTGGCTGTCGCTGGGCCTCATCGCCGTGGTCGTGCTGGCCGCGCTGCTGGCGCCGTGGATCGCGCCGCACTCGCCGTACTTCCAAGAGGCTTCTGGCGGCGGGCCGTCCGCCGCGCACTGGATGGGACTGGACAGCGCCAACCGCGACATCCTGTCCAGACTCCTGTACGGGGCCCGCTGGTCGCTCATCATCGGCCTCGGCGCGACCGGGCTTGCCCTGGTCGCCGGGGCGATACTCGGCGCCATCGCGGCCACCTCGCGCAAGGCCGTGGACGAGACGCTCATGCGCGTGCTCGACGTCATCATGGCCTTCCCCGGCATCGCGCTGGCCGCGGTGCTCGTGGCCGTGTTCGGCGGCAGCATCCCCGTGCTGGTCATGGCCATGGCCTTCCTCTACATGCCGTCCGTGGCCCGGGTCGTGCGGGCCAACGTGCTCGCCCAGTACGGCGAGGACTACGTGGCGGCCGAGCGCGTCATCGGCGCCCGCACGCCGCACATCATCGTCAAGCACGTCGCGATCAACTGCGCCGCGCCCGTGCTGGTGTTCTGCACGGTCATGGTGGCCGACGCGATCGTGTTCGAGGCGTCGCTGTCGTTCATCGGGGCAGGCGTGCGCCCGCCGAACCCCTCCTGGGGCAGCGTCATCGCCGACGGGAAGAACCTGGTGCTGCTCGGCGGCTGGTGGGCCACGGTCTTCCCCGGCCTGCTGATCCTCATCACCGTGCTCGCGCTGAACATCCTGTCCGAGGGCATCTCCGACGCCTGGGCCGCCCCGGCAGCCCGCAAGGCCGGCGTGCGCAAGGACGACGCGTTCGAGCAGGCCAAGCCCGGCTCCGGCGAGGTCGTCGAGCTGCCGGGACTGGCCGAGGCCGCGCAACGGCTGGCAGAACGGGCCAGACCGCTGCCACAGGGGCCGCCGATCCTCGCCGTCGAACGGTTGCGGATCGGGTTCGCCGAAGGCGTCGACATCGTGGACGGCATCGGCTTCGAGGTACGCCCCGGCGAGGTGCTCGGCCTGGTCGGCGAGTCCGGCTGCGGCAAGTCGCTGACCGCGCTGACCATCATGGGCCTGCAACCCCGCAACGCGCGGGTCAGCGGTCACGTCCGCTTCGACCAGCGGGAACTGCTCGCCGAGTCGCGCGGCGCGCGCCGCCGCCTGCTCGGCCACGAGATGGCGATGATCTACCAGGACGCCCTGTCCTCGCTGAACCCGGCCATGACCATCAAGGCGCAGCTCAAGCAGCTCACCCGGCGCGGCGGCCGGCGCACCCCCGCCGAGCTGCTCGAACTCGTCGGCCTCGACGCCCGCCGCACCCTGTCCGCCTACCCGCACGAGTTGTCGGGCGGGCAGCGGCAGCGGGTGCTCATCGCGATGGCGTTGTCGCGCGAGCCCAAGCTGATCGTCGCCGACGAGCCCACCACCGCGCTCGACGTGACCGTGCAGGCGCAGGTCATCGAGCTGCTGCTGAAGCTGCGCGAGGAGCTGGGGTTCGCGCTGATCCTCGTCTCGCACGACCTGGCGCTGGTGGCCGACGTGACCGACCGCGTGGTGGTCATGTACGGCGGCCAGATCGTCGAGACCGGCGTCACCGCGGCCCTGGTCGGCAAGCCCGCCCACCACTACGCCCGCGGCCTGCTGGGCTCGGTGTTGTCGCTGGAGTCGGGGGCCGAGCGGCTCACCCAGATCCGCGGCGTGGTGCCCGCCCCCGCCGACTTCCCGGCCGGCTGCCGGTTCGCCGACCGGTGCCCGATGGCCTCGGACGTGTGCCGTACGGAAAGGCCCCGGTTGGAAGGGCACGACACGCACCAGGTCGCCTGCCACCATCCGGCCGAGTCCCTGGCGAGGAGCGAGCAGCATGCTTGAGCTGAACGACGTGCACGTGGTGCACAAGGCCCGCTCGGGCGGCGTGTTCTCGCGCGACCGCGTGTACGCGCTGACCGGCGCCGACCTCACGGTGGCCGCGGGCGAGACGGTCGGCGTCGTGGGCGAGTCGGGCTGCGGCAAGTCCACGCTGGCCAGGGTGCTGGTGGGGCTGCAGCGGCCGACCTCGGGCACCGTCACCTACCGCGGGCAGGACCTGTGGGGGATGAAGGAGTCACAGCGGCGCGAGCTGGTCGGGGCGAGCGTGGGCATGATCTTCCAGGATCCGTCCACGGCGCTCAACCGGCGGCTGCCCATCAGGCAGGTGCTGCGCGACCCGCTCAACGTGCACAACCGCGGCACCTCCGCCCAGCGCGACGCCCGCGTACGCGAACTGCTCGACCTCGTCGGGCTGCCCGCGAGCGCCGCCGACGCGCTGCCGAGCCAGCTGTCCGGCGGGCAGCGCCAGCGCGTGGCGGTGGCCAGGGCGCTGGCGCTCGAACCCGACCTGGTCGTGGCCGACGAGCCGACCAGCGCGCTCGACGTGTCGGTACGGGCCCAGATACTCAACCTGCTGTTGGATCTGAAGGAGCGGCTCGGGCTGGCGATGGTGTTCGTCTCGCACGACATCCAGACGGTACGAAGGATGAGCGACCGCGTGATCACCATGTACCTGGGCAGGATCGTGGAGCAGACGCCGGCAAAGGCGGTGCCGCTGGGCGCGCGGCATCCGTACACGCGGGCGCTGTTCTCCGCCACGCCGGGGCTGATCTCGCCGATCAACCCGATCCCGCTGGTGGGAGCCGTGCCCTCGGCCACGAAGCCGCCCAGCGGATGCCCGTTCCGCACGCGGTGCTGGCGGGCGGACGACGTCTGCGCCGCCGAGATGCCCGCACCGACCGTCGAGGACGACCACCTCTTCCACTGCCACCATCCGGTGGTGGCTGGGGCGACCGATGTCGAACTGATCCAGGAGCGTATATGAGTTTGTCCGGTGTCATCCCTCCCGTGTGCACCCCCATGACCCCTGACTACGAGGTGGACACCGCCTCGCTCGTCCGGCTGATCGACCACCTCATCGACGGTGGTGTGGACGCGCTGTTCGTGCTGGGGTCCACCTCGGAGGTGGCCTACCTGACGGACGCGCAGCGCCGTACGGTGCTGGAGACCGTGGTCGGGCACGTGGGCGGGCAGGTGCCGGTGCTGGCCGGGGTGATCGACATGACCACGCCACGGGTGCTCGAACACGCCCGTGTCGCGGCCGGGGCCGGGGCGTCGGGGCTGGTGGCGACGGCGCCGTTCTACACGCGTACGCATCCCGAGGAGATCCGCACCCACTTCAGGACGCTCGCGGCGCGGGCCGGGCTGCCGGTGTACGCCTATGACCTGCCGGTCTCCGTACACACGAAGCTGAGCGCCGACCTGCTGCTGGAACTGGCCGCCGAGGGCGCGCTGGCCGGGCTGAAGGACTCCAGCGGCGACGACGGCGGGATGCGCGCGGTCATCATGCGGCGCGAGCCGTCGTTCAGCGTGCTCACCGGGTCCGAGGTGACCGTGGACTCGGCGTTGTGGATGGGCGCGGACGGCGTCGTGCCCGGACTGGGCAACGTGGACCCGCAGGGGTACGCCGAGCTGTACCGCTGCGCCTCCCAGGGTGACTGGGAGGCGGCGCGGGCGGAGCAGGAGCGCCTGGTCAGGCTGTTCGAGATCGTTTTCGTCGGTGGCGGGCGCATGGGCGGCAGCTCGTCCGGTCTCGGGGCGTTCAAGGCCGCACTGCACCTGCGCGGCGTCATCGACTGCCCGATCACCGCGCTCCCGCAGATCCCGCTGAACGAGGACGAGGTCGGCCGGATCGGCAAGCTCCTGGCGAGCGCCGGGCTGCTCTAGCCCCGGCAGGGCGGGGCTGCTCCGGCCCGGCTCAGGCGAGGCTGCTCCGGCCTGGCTCAGGCGGGTCTGCTCCGGCCTGGCTCAGGCGGGTCTGCTCCGGCCTGGCTCAGGCGGGGCTGGCCATCTGGGCCACGTCGTTGGCGCCGTCCTCGATCAGCTTGGAGGCCAGGTCGGACAGCGCCCGTCCGGCGGCCAGCTCGTCCCCGATGCCGGGCACGGGCCGGTCACCAGGATTACGGCGGGCGTGCGCCACGCTCTCGTGCCGCTTGCCATCCGGGGTGAACAGCACCGCCGTGGCCGTGGTCAGAGCGTCATCGTCGTCCTCGCTGATCCAGATCTGGATGTTCCACTGCTTGTACTCCATGATGTCCACCTCCTCCTTCAGCCTCTCTCCGCGAGAGGCTGACGTAAAGGAGAGCGTCAGCGGCCGGTGTGGTCCGCCCGCTCGTTGGGCACGCAGTGGGTCATCTTCAGATCCTGTACGTCGCGGGGACCGTTCCTGCCCAGCTTGCCCAGCCGGTAGCGGTCCTCCTCGGTCAGGTCCTGACCCCGCAGCGGCTCCAGCCCGGTCACGTCGTCGGGGGTGATGCCCAGCCCCTCGCCGACGCGCAGGCCCAGATCGTCCTCGACGAGCAGGAAGTGCCAGACCATGCGCTCCTGGATGCCCCGGTCGCACTGCTTGAGCGCGGTGACGAAGTTGTGCACCAGGTCGTCGCGCTCCCAGTCCTCCATGAGCAGGTAACGCTGGCCGGCCTGCTTGTAGTCGTTCGTACGCGGAATGCGGGCCCGCGTGAGCCGCCCCGAGACGGCCGGGCCGACCTCGTCGTTGTGCGGGTAATGGGCCTCGCGCAGCCCGTCGCGCAGGGACGGCTCGTAGTTGATGTGCGGGCTCTCGCCGCCCGTGTCGACGAAGTAGGTCATCTGGCCGTCGCGCTGGTTCGTCCTGCACGGCGCCCTGGTCTGGTTGACCGGAAGTTGCAGGTAGTTAGGGCCGACCCGGTAGCGCTGCGTGTCGCTGTAGGAGAAGGTCCTGCCGACCAGCATCTTGTCGTCGGAGAAGTCGAGGCCGTCCACGAGCACGCCGGTGCCGAACGCGGACTGCTCGTTCTCGGCGAACTGGTTGTCCACGTTG
Source organism: Nonomuraea sp. NPDC050404 (assembly GCF_040655495.1). Classification (NCBI taxonomy): domain Bacteria; kingdom Bacillati; phylum Actinomycetota; class Actinomycetes; order Streptosporangiales; family Streptosporangiaceae; genus Nonomuraea; species Nonomuraea sp. NPDC050404. Next base: position 422,292 of record NZ_JBFAKB010000006.1, on the reverse strand, counting down.
CGGTCCAGCACCAGGCGGCCGACGGCGCGCGGCGGGAAGTCGTTCTCCGGCCACACCTTGGTGTCGTCCAGCGGGTCGAAGTCCAGCTCGGGGTGCTCGTCGTCGGTCATGACCTGGACCAGCAGCTCCCACTCGGGGTAGTCGCCGCGCTCGATGGCCTCGTGCAGGTCCTTGGTGGCGTGGCCGAGGTCGCCGGCCTGAACGGCCGCCGCGTCCGCCTCGGTCATGCTGCGTACGCCCTGCTTGGGCATCCAGTGATATTTCACCAAATGCGTCTCGCCCTGCGCGTTGACCCACTTGTAGGTGTTCACGCCGAATCCCTGCATGTGCCGGTAGTCGGCGGGGATGCCGCGCGGGCTGAACAGGTTGACCAGCATGTGCATGCACTCCGGGGTCTGCGACATGAAGTCGAAGATCCGGTTGGGGTCCTGCCTGAACGTCACGGGGTCCGGCTTGAGCGAGTGGATCACGTCGGGGAACTTGATGGCGTCCCTGATGAAGAAGACGGCCAGGTTGTTGCCCACGAGGTCCCAGTTGCCGTCCTCGGTGTAGAACTTGATCGCGAAGCCACGCGGGTCGCGGGCCGTCTCCGCCGAGTCACGCCCGCCGATCACCGTGGAGAAGCGCAGCGCGATGTCCGTGCGCTTGCCGGCCTCCTGGAAGAGCTTGGCCCTGGTGTAGCGGCTGATCGGCTCGTCGCCGAACTTGCCGTACGCCTCGAAGTAGCCGTAGCTGAGCGTGCCCCTGGCGTGCACCACGCGCTCGGGTATGCGTTCCCGGTCGAAATGGCTGATCTTCTCCAGGAACTGGTAGTTCTCCAGCGTCGCCGGCCCGCGCGGGCCGATCGTGCGCTGGTTCTGGTTGTCGTAGACCGGGTGCCCCTGCCTGTTGGTGAGCACCTCACGCTGGTCGTCAGACTGAGACCCCATGCCCGAGACGTCTGTCATCGCACCGTTCCTTCCCCCGGACGAGATCTTCCCCGCCTGCCCCCAAGGCCGGAACGGAAACGGGCAAAGATCGCCCTACGGGCGGCGGCTGCCCCCGAACGGGAAGACCTGCAGCGCGGCCTCCAGCGCCGTGGCCTCCTCCGGGGTGAGGCGTTCGAGGAAGTGGACCAGGGTGGCGGCCTGGTTGCCGCTGGCGGCCAGCGCGTGCCGCATCAGCTCCGCGGTGTAGGCCTCCTTGGTGGAGATCGGCTCGTACACGTAGGCGCGGCCGACCGGCTCGCGCCTGAGCAGGCCCTTGGTGTGCAGCTTGTCCATGACCGTCATGACCGTGGTGTAGGCAATCTCGCGCTCCTTGCGGAGGTCTTCGAGCACGTCACGGACGGACGCGGGCCTGCGGTAGGCCCACATCCTGTCCATGATCGTGGATTCGAGATCTCCGAGGGCGCGTTTCATGCACCACATGTTAAGGGTTGTGGTGTGTTTGACCCCGTCCGCTTCAGGTGCCGTATCCGCCGCTCGGCGCCACCTTGGTCAGCCAGGACGCCGCCTCCTCCGCGGGCAGGATGCGCTCCAGGCGGATGCTGCCGCTCATCAGCGGGTAGCGTCGCCCGGGGCTCCACGACCGCTCGTACGGCGGCGGGTCGAGCACGACGACCCGGACCCCGTCCAGGTGCGGGATCTCGGCGGGGACGCCCTCGTTCCAGATCCACTTGCCATGGGCGTCCGTCAGGTTGAACTGGCCGCGCACCGGCTCACCGTCCGGGTCCACGGGGCCGTCGGAGGCGCCCCACACCCAGCGCGGGTCCGGCTGCACGCCCTCGATCAGCCCTTCGGTGACCGGGCCGCTCACCGCGTCGGCCAGCAGCGTGTGGAGCTGGAAGTTGTCGCCGAGCCCGCCGATGACGACCTCGTAGCCGTTGCCGCTCTCCCGGTGCAGGACGATCAGGTGTTCCTCGTCCAGCACGCGCAGCAGGCCCGCCAGCCAGCCCAGGTCGTCGCGGTCGTCGTACACGGCCGACAGGGCCGCCGTCAGCCGCTCGCGGCCGGGCAGCGCGGCGCGTACCGGGGTGGAGAGCTGCAGGATGGACAGGACCGGCATGGTCGCCAGGTGCGTGAGAGCCCAGGCCTGGGCCAGCCCGAACGCCTCCTGTTCGTCGAGCCCCGTCAGACGGGACGCCACGCCGACCACCCAGTCGGGGTCGTCGTCCTCGGGCTGCGGCGGGTCCTCGCCGGTGGCCGACCGCCAGGCGGCGACGAACCCGGCCGACCGCTCCAGGTGCTCGGTCAGCCTGTCCACCAGGGTTCCGGCCAGCGGCATCGGGTCGGCGCCGCGCTCGGCCAGCGCTCCGGCGAGAATGCCCAGGCGGACGGCCACCCCGGAGGGCAGCCGGGCGAGCAGTTCGCTGAGCCTGGCCGCCACGGCGGACAGGGACGCCTCGTCGGCGGTTTCCGTGGCCGCGTAGAGGCGGGGCACGCAGGCGAAGAGCCGGTCCGCATCGCGGTCTTCGGCCGCCTGGAAGAGTTCGTCGAGATGTTGGTCGAGCATTCCGGCAGATTATGGCAATTGCACCGGTTTTCGCCGGGTTTTGGTGCCGTGCGGTCAGCAGCTCACCCCGCCGGGTTTCGGTGCCGTGCGGTCAGCGGCTCGTCCCGAGGGATTCTGGGCGTTGTGCGGTCAGCGGTTCACGCCGTCGGCGGGGTTGCGCAGGAGGCTCAGGTCGGCGCGGCGCGGGAGGCTCTCCCAGTCGCCCTGGCTGGTGACCGCGAACGCCCCGGCCGCGCACGCGGTGGCCAGGCGCTCCTCGGGATCGGCCGCGGCCAGCCAGTCGGCCAGCCAGCCGGCCGCGAAGGCGTCGCCCGCGCCCACGGAGTCGACCTCCGTCACCCGGTACGGCTCCGCCCGCCGTACGACGCCGTCGGTCAGCTCCATCGCCCCCCGCGCGCCGAACTTGAGCAGCACGTGCCGCGGCCCCAGCCCCGCCAGGGCCTTGGCCAGCTCCTCCGCCCCTTCGACGTCGGCGATCAGCCGGCCCTCCGCCTCGGTCGCGAACAGCACGTCCACCTCGCCGACCGCCTCCCGCAACCAGGCGCCGGCCTCCTCGGGCGTCCACAACGCGCGCCGGTAGTTGACGTCGAGCGAGACCGGCACCCCGGCGGCCCGCGCCTCGGCCATCGCGTGCCGCACGGCCTCGCGCGCCGAATCCGACAGCGCGGGCGTGATCGCGGAGACGTGCAGCACGCGGGCCGACCTGATGAGATCGGCGTCCAGATCGGCGGCGCACAGCCGCGAGCCCGCGCTGCCCTTGCGGTAGTAACGCACGTCGATGAGGTCGGCCGTGCGCCTGCCCTTGATCATCAGCCCGGTCGGCGCGCCGGGGTCGGGGATCGCGCGCACGTCCACGCCCTCGCCAGCGAGCGTGGCCCTGATCAGGTCGCCGAACTCGTCGGCCCCCACCCGGCCCACCCACGTCGCGGCACGGCCGAGCCTGGCCACGCCGATCGCGACGTTGGACTCGGCGCCGCCCAGGCCCAGGTCGAAGTCGCGGGCGAAGCGCAGCGGCCCCGTGCGGCGCGCGGTGAACAGCGCCATGGTCTCGCCGCAGGTCACCAGCTCAGTCATCGACGTCACCGCAAGTCAGCGGCGGCTCGATCATCGGCCCGGTCATCAGTGGCTCAGAGGTCGGTGGCTCGGTCGTCGGCCTGCTCATCGGATGGTGCTACCCAGCTTTCTGGAGATGCGCGCCGCCGTCCCGGCCACCAGCGGCCCCAGCTCGCGCACCCGCGCGGCGGTGATCCGCGAGGTGAGGCCGGAGACGGAGATGGCCGCGGCGACGGCGTCGTTGTGGTTGAAGATCGGTGCGGCCACGCAGCGCACCTCGGGCTCGTTCTCCCGGTCGTCCACCGCGTAGCCGCGCCGCCTGATGTGCGCCAGCTCCGCGCGCAGCCGCCCGGCCTCGGTGATCGTGTGCTTGGTCCTGGGCTCCAGGACCAGCTCGGCCAGGGCCTCCTCGGGCTGCCAGGCCAGGATGGCCTTGCCGACGGCGGTGCAGTGCACGGGACCGCGGCTGCCGATGCGCGAGGCCATGCGGACGTTGGTCTCGTTCTCCACCTTGTCGATGTAGACGACGTGCGGCGGGTCGTAGACGACCAGGTGCACGGTCTCGCGCACCTCGCTCATCAGCCGGTGCGACTCCTCGGCCGCAACGGAGCGCAGGTCGAGCGTGGCCAGGTAGGTCTGGCCGAGCCGCAACGTGCCGTGGCCCAGCCGGTAGACGCCGCTCCTGCGGTCGCGTTCGAGCAGCTTGGCCTCCACCAGCGGCACGGTCAGCCGCAGCACCGTGCTCTTGGACAGGCCCACGGCCTCGGAGAGCTGGGTGAGGGTGAGGCCCGGCTGCTCGCGCACGTGCTCAAGCACGCCCAGAGCGCGCCGGAGCGAGGCCGAGTGGTTGCGTTCCTGCACGTGGCCCACGATACCGGCGAAATCCGTATGCAACATGCTGTTGTGCAGTGCACAACAACTTGGGTTGACGCCTTCCCTTGACGCCCGTCGGTTCCTAGGGTCGCGCTCGGGAGGTAAATAGTGAAGTTTCTTAACTATGCTGCCGCCGGCGTCGCCCTGACCATGCTGACCGGGCTGGCCGCCTGCGCCCCCTCGACCGCCCCGGCCCCGGGCGGCGGTGACGAGAAGACCGGGACGCTGCGCGTGTGGCTCTACGACGAGCCGAACCGCGCGCCCAAGGAGAAGGTCGTGGGCGAGGCGATCAAGGAGTTCACCGCCGCGCACGCCGACGTCCAGGTCGAGGTCGCCTACGTCCCGACCACGCCCGCGAGACACGAGAAGTTCAAGGGCGCGTTCAACGACCCGGCCAGTTCGCCGGACGTCGCCGAGTACGGCAACACCGACCTGGCCGAGTACGCCGCCGCCGGCGGGTTCGCCGACCTGACCGCGGACCTCCAGGGCCAGGACATGACGCCCGAGCTGCTGAAATCGGCCGCCGTGGACGGCAAGCAGTACGGCCTGCCCTGGTTCGTCGGCGTCCGCGCCCTCTACTACCGCACCGACGTCTTCGACGAGCTCAAGCTGAAGCCGCCGACGTCGATCGCCGAGCTGACCGAGACCGCCCGCACGATCCGCGCCAAGAAACCCGGCCTGTACGGCATCGCCGTCGGCGGCGAGTACACCTTCGGCGCCCTGCCCTTCGTCTGGGACGCCGGCGGCGACATCACCGCCCTGGACTCGCCCGCCTCGCGCAAGGGCGTCAAGTCCTACACCGACCTGCTCAAGGACGACATCTGCCCGCCGCAGGCGTGCGTGTCGCTGACCGGCGGCAAGACCGTCGAGCTGTTCGCCGGCGGCAAGGCGGCCATGGGCATCCTGGGCAACTTCAACCGCGCGGCCGTGGACGCGGGGGCGGCGGCCGGCAAGTACGCGGTCGTCCCGCTGCCCGGCTCGGCGCCCGGTTCGATCGCGCCGGCCTTCGCCGGGGGCAACAACCTGGGCGTCATGAAGAACGCCAAGCACCGGACGCTGGCCGTGGAGTTCGTCAAGCTGCTGGGCGGCAAGGCGTACCAGACCAAGATGTACGAGGCCATGGGCAACCTGCCCACGCTGACCGGCGCGCGCGACGAACTGGCGGCCAAGGACACGTTCCTGAAGCCGTTCCTCGACACGGTCGCCAAGGGGACGAAGTTCGTGCCCATCGACCCCGCCTGGGTGAAGATCGACAACGGCAAGGTCATCCCCACCATGCTGCAGAAGATCGCCACCGGTCAGGCGGACGTGGACGCCGCCACCACCGAGGCGGCCACCGCCGTGAAGACGGCATTCGGCCGCTCGTGACCTCTGGGGTTGTCATGGTCAGGCCGCGGCCGTGGCTCTACCTGCTGCCGGCGGCGGCCGTGCTGGTGCCCATGTTCGGCTACCCCGTCTACATGCTGGGCCTGCTGTCGGTCTTCGACTACCGGCAGGCCCAGGTCAGCGGGGGACAGCCGAGCACGTTCGTCGGGTTCGCGAACTACGCGACGCTGCTGGGCGACGGCCGGTTCTGGGAGGTGCTGCTGCAGACGGTCGGGTTCGCGGCGGCGCTGGTGCTGGCCACGCTGGCGGTCGGCGCGGCGCTGGCGGTGCTGCTGACCAGGACGGGGCCGGTGCCCAGGACCCTGCTGTCGCTGGCCGCGCTCGGCGCGTGGGCGGCGCCCGCGATGACCGGCTCCACCGTGTGGATGTTCCTGTTCGACGCCGACCTCGGCCTGGTCAACCAGGTGCTGGGGCTGGAGGGGTTCAACTGGTTCTACGACCGTTGGGTGACCTTCCTCGTGGTCGGGGCGACGATCGTGTGGCACTCCTTCCCGCTGGTCATGCTCACGCTCTACGCGGGCATCCAGGCGATCCCGGCCTCGGTGCTGGAGGCGGCGGCGCTCGACGGGGCCTCGGCCTGGCACTCGTTCTGGAAGGTGATCGTGCCGATGTTGCGGCCGCTGGTCACGATCGTGGTCATCCAGTCGGTCATCTGGGACTTCAAGGTGTTCACGCAGATCTACGTGATGACCAACGGCGGCGGCGTGGCCGGGCAGAACACCGTGCTGAACGTCTACGCCTACCAGACCGCCTTCGGCTCCTCCGAGTACGGCCTCGGCTCGGCCATCGCCGTGGTGATGACGCTCGTGCTGCTGGCGTTCACCCTGCTCTACATCAGGGCGCTGTATCGAAACGGGGAGCGGCTTTGAGAAGGCGAATTGTTCCCGGCGCCGTGGCCTGCGTGGTCGCGTTCCTGACCGCGTTCCCGCTGTACTGGATGGTGTTGTCGGCGCTCAAGCCCGACGGCGAGATCCAGTCCCTGGACGCCCGGCCCTGGACGTTGCACCCGACGCTGGACAACTTCATCAGGGTGCTCACCGGTGAGGGTTTCGGGCGTTACCTGCTCAACAGCGCGGGCGTGGCGCTGACCGTGGTGGTGTTGTCGGCCGGGGTGGCCTTCCTCGCCGCCGTGGCGGTGACCAGGCTCAGGTTCCGGTTCAGGACGACCGTGCTGATCATGTTCCTGATCGCGCAGATGGTGCCGGTGGAGGCGCTCACGATCCCGCTGTTCTTCGTGGTCAGGGACCTCGGGCTGCTGAACACGCTGGCCTCGCTGGTGGTGGTGCAACTGGCGTTCACGCTGCCGTTCGCGATCTGGATGATGCGCGGGTTCGTGGCCGCCGTGCCGGAGTCGCTGGAGGAGGCGGCGATGATCGACGGGGCCGGGCGGGCGACCGTGTTGTGGCGGGTGCTGTTCCCGCTGGTCGCCCCCGGGCTGGTGGCGACCAGCGTGTTCTCCTTCATCACCGCGTGGAACGACTTCATCTTCGCCAGGACCTTCATCATCTCGGCCAAGGACAACCAGACCCTGCCCGCGGCGCTGCTGGTCTTCTTCAAGCCGGACGAGAACGACTGGGGCGGCATCATGGCGGCCTCGACGCTGATGACGATCCCGGTGCTGATCTTCTTCGTGGCCGTGCAGCGGCGGCTGGTGTCAGGACTTGGAGGGGCCGTCAAAGACTGAAATTTCGTGCTTGTCGCCCGGGGCCAGGAACTCCAGCAGCCGCCGTCCCTCCTCCGCGACCTCGTCCATGACCTTGATCGGCTCCCACTGGTGCACGTTCAGAGTCGAGACGCCCTTGGCCCGGGTGACGGTCCAGTCGCCGGCCGTGACGCCGTCCACCAGGATCACGCGGGGCTGCACGTTGGTGCCCATGAAGCCGCCCAGCGCCGCCGCCCCGATCTCGGTGATCGTCCTGGACCGGTCGGCGTAGCCGATGAACAGGTTGTCGAAGTCGTACATGAGCCGCACGGGGGCGGGCACGTCCTCGGGCGGCCGGGGCGCGTCCGGCAGGTCGTACAGGGTCCTGCCGCCCTCGTCCCTCAACCTGACCAGGTCCAGCGACTCCACCACCTCGCCCAGCCTGGTCAGCCCCGACCACGTCTGCACGTCCTGCACCGACGCGGGACCGTACGCCCCCAGATAACGCAGCACCAGTTCGGCCGGCGTCATCGGTGGCGTCTCGAAGCCCAGCCAGGACTCCGCGCTCGTGTGCGCGACGGGCCCGCTCTTTCCCCACACGCCGCGCGGCGGCACCTGCACCAGCGGCACCAGCCAGCGCACCCCCTGGCCCAGCGCGTGCGGGTCGTTGCCCGGCCACCGCTCGGCCAGCGCCCTGCCCAGGTCGGCGAAGGTCATCGGCCGCGCCTCCAGCAACGCCCGCCCGGCCGCCGCCAGCTCGTCCAGGTCCACCCCGGCCAGCCGCTTGCCGAACGTCGTACGCGTCATGCGCTCGGTGACCGCCTGCAGCGCCGGCCGCATCGCCAGGCAGTCGCGGGCGGTGACCAGGTGGATGGTCGAGCGCTGCAACGCGATGCGGACCAGCTCCCGCGAGAGCAGCAGGTCCGCGGCGTCTTCCGGCACGAAGCCCGCGACGCGGTTCCACAGCCCGACGTACCAGGTGTGCGGGGTTTGCGCCTGCAGGCCGCCCAGGTGCGCCACGACCTCGGCCACGGAGAGGCCGGTGCGGCGCAGCAGGTGCTGCCTGTCCAGGGTGGCCCGGTTGAGCGCCCTGCGGCTGATGAGGGGGTCCATGACAACAAAGGTAGGGGCTATTGCGGCCGGTCCCGGGCCGCAATAGCCCCAAGGGCGCCGGCGGATCGCCGGCATGTGGCCTTCGACGTCTCCTAACGCCTGATGGTACGCGCGTTCGCGTAGTCCCTGAGGAATTCGTCCCATTCCGTGTGCTGGGCGATCTGCAGGTCCCCGTAGAAGCGCGAGATCGTGCGCTCCATCGGGAAGTACGCGCTGAGCCCGCCGCACCCGTCGACCTTCTCGCCCTGGTGCGCCTCGTTGATCACGAAGCCGCCGGGGCTCTGGATGGCCAGCAGCTTGTCGGCCACCGAGGCCAGCGTCGGGTCGGTCCGCGAGTCGGCGAGCAGCGCCAGGCAGATCGTGCGCAGGTCCACCAGCGACCGGTCGATGTGGAAGCGGGTCGCGACCGACTGCACGCTGTCCACCACCGACCGGTTGGCGCTCACCTGCTGACGCAGGCAGTCGGCCAGGGTCTGGAACTCGCGCATGAACTCCTCGATCCGCGTCGCGTCCACCGCGCACTGGGTGACGGTCTGGTGCGTGCCGCGGTAGGACCTGATGTACTCCTCCACCACGATCCGGCCCAGCTCACGCGCGTCCATGCGCGGGTTGGCGGCCATGGCGGACAGGATCTCGGTGTAGGGCCATCCTTCGTTGGGTTCGAGCTCCTCCGAGCCCACCACGACGGCGGCGTGCTCGCGGATCTCGTAGCAGACCTCCAGGTTGCTCATGAGGCAGGCGTCCATGCCGAGCAGGTCGAGCGGCCGGCCGAGCTCCTCGTGCACGGTCCGCAGGACGTTGCACAGCTCGATCGTGTCCAGCGAGTGCAGCGTGCCGTCGTCACTGGCGATCGCGCGGTCCTGCCCGGTGGGCAGCCTGAGCACCTCGCTCAGCGAGGTCGAGAACAGCGCCTTGGTGATCTCCTGGGTCTCCGACAGCCTGGACAGCTCGGAGAAGGGCGGCTCGCCCTCCACCATGGCCGCGCGCGGCGCCCGGCGTACGTAGCCCGTCTCGACGTCGCGCCGCGCCGAGCGGCCCCTGACCTGGGTGTAGATCTGGTCGAGGTCGTCGGGGGTCCAGCCGCCGCCGTGGTTCCAGACCACCAGCGCGTACCGCCTGGCGGGCGCGCGCCTGACGGACCAGCGCACGAAGTTCAGCAGCGTCTGGGGGTGGCCCGAGTCGATCGGCGGGTGCAGCTCCTCGATCAGGTCGGGGGCCCCGCCGGGGCGCACCTCCATGTGCCGGGCCCGGCCGCCGCCGTCCTGCCGTTTGACGAACGCGGTCACCCGCACGCCGTTGTACGAGTGAACCGCGCGCAACTCCTCCAGGTCGCGGCCCGCGGCGTCGGACAGGTTGTTGTTGCCCGCCATGTAGACCATGACGTTCCACTCGGCGGGCTCGTCCGAGCGGGGCTCGGCGGCCATCGTCCTGGTCTGGCCGAGAGCCTGCCACGTGCCCGGACCGGCCACGCCGTCGGCGGGCAGGCCCTCGCGCTGCTGGAGGTTCATCACGGCCCCGTAGGTGGCGGCGCCGAAGTAGCCGTCCGCGGGCAGGCGGTAGCCGCGCTCGCGCAGCAACTCCTGGAGCCTCCTGACCTCTTCGCCTCTGCTGCCGAGCCGCAGCGTGGGCCCGGCCATCAGTCGGCGGCCCAGTGGAAGTTGAAGCACTTCCCGTCTGGCGCCAGGTCGGCGATCGGGATGAGGTACATCGGTGTGTGCTCGCCGAACATCCTCGCCTTCCACAGCACGATGGCGCCGCCGGCCTGCACGGACCTGGACTCGAACGTGGCGTACCTGTCTCCGTCGGTCTCGACGAAGCAGATCTGCCTGTCGGTCTCGTCGGTGACCTGGATGCCCTTCCACCACGTGCTGTGCGGGGCGCGGGTGATGCGGATCTCCGTGGTTCCGGGCGGGGCCGGGGTCTCGGTCATGTGCAGGACGTCGCCGTCGCGAAGACGGTGGGCGCTGGTGAGGTCGTTCCTGCCGATCCGCATGAGCTGGACCGGGCTGCGGCCGGGCATGCGCTCGTACCTGACCGGGGTGCGCTGGTCGCCGTGGACCATGGCCAGCAGGTCAGGGAGCTGCGCGACGATCGCGGGCAGGGTGGCCTGCACGATGGGACCGAAGTAGCGCTGGTTGAGCTCGCGGTCGGTCACGCGTACGGGGTGCTCGGCGCGGGTGCCGTTCATGCTCTGGAGCAGGCCGGGGAGGACCTGCATCATGATCGGCGTGACCGTGCCGAGAAGCTGCGGCACGAACTGCAGGAAGCGGTCCTCCTCGTTCTGGTCGGTGTCGGCCTTGGGCGGGCCGAAGGAGAGGAGCTGCTCCACGAGCGGCGGGATGATGGCCTGCACGACCGGCATGAGGATGGCGGCGACGTCCATGAAGGAGCGGTCGGCGGCGAGCTGGGCGTAGGTCTCCGACATGGTGTACCGCTGCTGCTGTTGCTGCTGGTACTCCACGGGCCGGTGCTCGGTCCGCGGCCCCATCGGCAGCAGGTGGGCCTGTTGCGGACGTGCGCCGAACTGGTCCGCTGCCTGGTGGGTCAGTTGGAGTCCCTGGAGGATCGTGGGGAACAGCACGTTGAGAATTCGTGCCTCCGCTCCCCGCTGTTCCTCTGCGATGTAGGACGGCATGATCTTCTCCCGGCGTTTTGGGGCGTTCGTCCACGTTGGACGCTATGAACGTGCTTTGCCGGGAGCATCAGGGAACACCCTGGGGATTACCCCGGGGCATTTCCCTAATGACCTAAAGAGCTGACTCGGGTCAAGGGCACTGGACGCCCGCCGGGCCAAGGCACACGATGAACTTTGGCCAGGGGGGTGAGTCCGATGGCAGCCCGCGCCCTTCGGAACGGACCCGAGCGCTCCCGGGACGAACAGTTCGTCGGCCGGGGTCGTGAGCTGGCGGTGCTGCACGCCCAACTGGGCCGTGCCTGCGAGGGCCGCTCCACCCTGGTCGTGCTGGACGGGCCGGCCGGGATCGGCAAGACCGCCCTGGCTGGGGAGTTCCTGGCGGTGATCGAGAACGCGGTGGTGCTTGAGGTCAGCGGGGACGAGGGTGAGTCCGAGCTGGCCTACGGAGTGCTCGGGCAGTTGGGGCCGCAGGCGCGGTCCGTGCCCGAGGTGCTGGCCGGGCTGGAGCGGCAGGTCGAGCCGTTCGCGCCGCCCGACCCGCTGGTGGTGGGGGCCGCGCTGCTGGAACTGCTGGCCCAGCTCCAGCAGACCGCTCCCGTGGTCGTCGCGATCGACGGGGCCGACTGGGCGGACCTGCCCTCCTTGCAGGCGCTGACGTTCGCGCTGCGGAGGCTGCGTACCGACCGGGTGCTGGCCATCGTGATCGTCAGGGAGGGCGACGACCCCCGGCTGCCCGACGGGCTGCGGCGGCTGCTGCGCGGCGGCGCGGCGCTGCGGTTGCAGATGAGCGGGCTGAACGCGCGCGAGTTGCAGGCGCTCAGCGCCCGGCTCGGCCCCGTACGGCTGACCCCCCAGGCCGCCGAGCGGCTGCACGAGCACACCAAGGGCGTGCCGCTGCACGCGCGGGCGCTGCTGCAGCAGGTACGCGCCGAGACCCTGGCCGACGTGGACGCCCCGCTGCCCGCGCCGCGCGCCTACACCACGCTGGTGCTCGGGCGGATGACGAAATGCGGGGAGGCGGCGCGACGGCTGCTGACGGCCGCGGCCGTGCTGGGCACCTCCGCGCCCCTTCACCTGGTGGCCGGCATGGCCGAACTGGCCGAGCCGCTGCCGGAGCTGGAGCAGGTCACCGGGGCCGGGCTGCTCGTGGAGTGGCGCACCGGGGCCGGGGTGTCGGTGGGCTTCCCGAACCCCCTGGTCAGGGCGGCCATCTACCACACCCTCGGGCCCGCCACCCGCCGCCGCCTGCACCTGCTGGCCGCCGACGTGGTGGACGACGCGGTGCGCCGGCTGCACCATCGGCTGGCCGCCGCCGACCAGGTGGACGAGGAGCTCGTGCGGGAGGTGGCCGTGGTGGGGCGGCGGCAGGCGGCGGCCGGTCGCTGGCCCAGCGCGTGCGGCTGCCTGACGCGGGCCGTGCAGCTCACGGCGGAGGGGCCGGTGCGGGACCGGCTGATCGCGGAGGCCGTGGAGGCACTGCTGGCGGCCGGCCGGCCCGGAGACGCCGGCGCGCTGGCCGCCCAGGTCGCGCCGGGCGGGGATCCCGGGGTGCACGACTACGTGATGGGGTCGGTGGCGCTCGTCGCGGGGCGGGTGGAGGAGGCGGTGCGGTGGCTCGACCACGCGTGGTCCTTCGCCGCACGTGACGGGCGGCTGGCGGCGGCGGTCGCCGGACGCCAGGCGATGGCGGCACTGTTACGCGCCGGTGGGGGCGCCGCCGCCCGCTGGGCCGAATGCGCGCTGGCCCCACCGGAGGAGGAAGAGGCGGCCGGGGCGGGGGAGATGGTGCGGTTCGCGCGGCTGGTCGGGCTCGGGCTGGCCGGGGACGTTGACGCGGGGCTGGCGGAGAGCGCGGAGTTGCCCGTGCCCACCCAGGGCGCGCCGGCGGAGCTGGACGCGCTGCTCGGCCGGGCCACCCTGCGCCTCTGGGCCGACGACCTGGCCGGGGCGCAGACCGACCTGCTCGGGCTGCTCGCCGTGAGCGCCGACCGCTCGGCCCCGTTCCAGCTCCTGACGGCGGTCACGCTGGCCCAGACCGAGTACCGGCTCGGCCGCTGGGACGACGCGGCCGGGCACGCCGAGATCGGCGCGTCCACGGCCGACGACTTCGGGCAGGCGTGGCTGGCGAGCCACGCCCACGCCGTGGCCACGCTGGTGCCGGCCGCGCGCGGCGAGTGGGAGCGGGCCGCCGCCCACGTGCGCGCCGCCCGTGCCGCCTGCTCGCCCGACAACGTCTCCGCCCAGGTCAGTACGGCCGCCGCCGAGGCCCTGGTGGCCACCGCGCGCGGCGACCACGAGATGGCCGTCACCGCCCTCATGCCGCTCACCAGGACGAACCTGCCCGACGAGCCGACCGTCGTGCTCTGGCGTACGCTGCTGGCCGACGCCCTGGTCAACGCGGGCCGGCCGGACGAGGCCGAGGAGGTCCTGGTGCCGTGCGAGCTGCTGGCCCTGGACAGGGAGCGGCGCAGCGTGCTGGCCGCCGCCGCGCGGGCCAGGGCCGGGCTGCACGCGGTCAGGCACGAGCCGGCCGAGGCGGAGATCTGTTACCAGGTGGCGCTGGAGCACACGGCCAAGATCGAGATGCCGTTCGAGGAGGCGCGCATCCAGCTCGCCTACGGAACGTTCCTGCGCCGCAGGGGCCGCAGGTCGGCCGCCGCCGAGCAGCTCGAAGCGGCCCAGCTCACGTTGTCGAGGCTGGGGGCGCTGCCGTACCTGGAGCAGTGCGACCTGGAGCTGGCCGCGAGCGGGCGGGCGGTGCTGCGCCCGCAGGACACCGCCAGGCTGGGGCTGACGCCGCAGGAGCACACGGTGGCGGTGCTGATCAGCAGGGGGCTGACCAACCGGCAGGCGGCGCGCAAGCTGGTGCTGAGCGTCAAGACCGTCGAATACCACCTGAGCCACATCTACACCAAGCTCGGCATCACCTCCAGGACGGCGCTCATCGGCAAGCTGAGCGATCTCGGCGGATAGCCCGGACTGTGCACTGGAGGTGCCCTGTCGTACCGTGTCAGCATCGTGTTGACCTTCAGCGTGCTCGGGCCGCTCGCCGCCCAACTCGACGGCGAGCCCGTCGCGCTCGGCACGCCGCGCCAGCGCTCGGTGCTGGCCCGCCTGCTGGCCGCCGGCGGCCGGGCCGTGCCCGTGGACCGGCTGATCGACGACCTGTACGCGGAGGAGGCCCCGCCCAAGGCGCTGGCCGCCGTCCAGTCCTACATCTCCAACCTGCGCCGCGCCCTGGAGCCCGGCAGGTCGCCGCGCGCCCCGGCCGGCGTGCTCGTCACCCAGGCGCCCGGGTACGCGCTGCGCCTGGACGACGGCGCGGTGGACGCCTGGCGGTTCGAGGGCATGGTGAGCGACCCGGCGGCCGGCCACGAGAAGCTGGCCGAGGCGCTGGCGTTGTGGCACGGCCCGGCCTACCAGGAGTTCACCGGCGCCCCCTGGGCCGACGCCGAGGCGTCACGGCTGGAGGAGCTGCGCCTGTCCACCATCGAGCGGCACGCCGACGCGGTCATCAGGCTCGGCGGGGCGGCGCGGGCCGTACCGGATCTGGAGCGGCTGGCCGCGGAGCATCCGCTGCGCGAGGGCGCGTGGTCGCTGCTGGCCAGGGCGCTGTACCGGTGCGGCCGGCAGGGCGAGGCGCTCGGCGCGCTGCGCAGGGCCCGCGACCACCTGGCCGAGGAGCTCGGCGTCGATCCGGGGCCCGAGCTGCGGCGGCTGGAGGAGGACATACTCCACCACGCCGCCCATCTGAGCGAGGCCGCGCCCCCGCCCGCGCCGGTCGCCAGGCCCGCCGTGACCAGGCCGCCGTACGTCGGCAGGCGTGCCGAGCTGGACCGGGTGACCGCGCTGAAGGGCGGGGTGGTGCTGGTCAGCGGCGAGCCCGGCGCGGGCAAGACCGCGTTCATGGAGCAGGTACGCGGCGTCCTGGAGGCCGAGGGCCGGGCCGTCGGCTGGGGCCGCTGCCCCGAGCACGAGGGCGCCCCGGCCGGCTGGGCGTGGGCCGAACTGCTCAGGGAGCTGGCCGCCCGCTTCCCGCCGGGCGACCCGGAGGCGCTGGCCCCGCTGCTGTTCGACGCCCCGGCCGGCGGCGACGTGCCGGGCGCCAGGTTCCGGCTGCGCCGCGCGGTGGGCGCGTTCGTCACCTCGATCGGCCGTCCCGTCCTGATCGTGCTCGACGACCTGCACCGCGCCGACCCCGAGACCCTGGCCATCCTGACCCACGTGACCGGCGCCGCCGCCGGGCTGCCCGTCCTGGTCGCGGCCGGCTACCGGCACACCGAGCCGAACGACCACCTCGCCGACGCCCTGGCCGCCGTCGCCGCCCGCGAGCCCGCCAGGCTGCGGCTCGACGGACTGCCCCCGCACGAGGTGGCCGAGCTGATCAACCTCACCTGCGGCAGGCCGGCCGCGCCGGGTACGGTCGCGGAGATCGTCGAGAGGACCGGCGGCAACCCGTTCTTCGTCAAGGAGACCGCGCGCCTGCTGGACGCCGAAGGTCCGGACGGCGGGGCCGCGATCCCGGCCGGCGTGCGCGACGTGCTGCGCCGCCGCGTGGCCAGGCTGCCCGCCGGGGCGCAGACGATCCTGCGGCACGGCGCCGTGATCGGCCGCGAGAGCGACGTGGACGTGCTGACCGCCGTCAGTGGCGGCGACGAGGAGACGGTGCTGGCCGCCATCGAGTCAGGGCTGGTGACCGGGCTGCTGACGGAGCCGCGGGCGGGCCGGCTGCGGTTCGCGCACGTGCTCATCCGCGACACCCTCTACGACGACCTGTCCCGCATCCGCCGCGCCAGGATGCACCTGCGCGTGGCCAGGGCCATCGAGGAGCACGACCCGGGCGACGTGGCCGCGCTCGCCCACCACTACACGGCCGCCGCCGCCGACCCGGCCAAGGCCGTGTGCTACGCCCGGCTCGCCGCCGAGCAGGCCGAGCGCCGCTTCGCCCACCACGAGGCCGCCGCGTTGTGGAAGCAGGCGCTGGACGCCTGCGCCGGCGGCGACCCGCGCGAGCGGCTGGAGCTCACCATGTCGCTGGTGGCCGCGCTGGCCAACACCGGCAGGCTGGTGGAGGGCAGGACCTACCGGGAACGTGCCGCGCGCGACGTGCTGCCCCTGGACGACCCGGCCCTGCTCGCCCGGGTGATCATCTCCTTCGACGTGCCGACGTTCTGGGCCAACAGGGAGTACGCCACCTTCGACGCCGTCCTGGTCGGGGCCGTGGAGCGGGCGCTGGAACGGCTGCCGCCCGGCGATGGCGTCACCCGGTGCCGGCTGCTCACCGCGCTGGCGTACGAGCTGGAGGGTGAGCAGGACGAACGCGGCTACGAAGCCTCACGGGAGGCCGTCGAGATGGCCCGCCGGCTCGGCGAGCGTCACCTGCTCGTGCTCGCACTCAACGGCCGCATGCACCAGAGCTACCGCTACGGCGGCAACGCAGAACGCGAGCGGATCGGCGCCGAACTGCTCAGCCTGTCCGGCTCGGACGTGACGGTCGAGGCGCTCGGCCACCTCATTCTCATGCAGACCGCGACCAGCCGGGCCGACCTGGCCGCCGCCGACGTGCACGCCGCCGCGGCCACCCGCCTGGCCGAGCTGTACGACCTGCCGCTCACCCTGGCCACGACCGGCTTCTACGACGGCCTGCGCAAGGCGCTCGGCGACGATCACGAGGGGGCCGAGGCCCGCTTCCGCGCCGCCGCCGCGCTGGCCGGGCGGCTGGGCATGTGGCAGCACGAGACGGGGATCCTGCTGCTCGCCCGGTACGGCATGCACCTGATGCGCGGGGACACCTCGCCCTTGTTGCCCGACGTCGAGCCGCTGGCCTTCGCGGGGCCGTGGCAGGAGCAACTCCGCGAGGCGTACGCGCTGGCGCTCTGCCACGCCGGGCGGGCCGAGGAGGCACGGGCGCTGGTGCCCGCCGAGCCGCCGACGGTCAGGCGCGACTACTTCTGGCAGATCCTGATGACCGTCCGGGGGCTGCTCGGCGTCGCGATCGGGGACAGGAAGCGGGCGGAGGCGGTGTACGAGGCGCTGCTGCCGTTCGCGGCCGAGTCCGTGGGCGGCACCGGTTACCTGGCCGTGTGGCCGGTCGCCCAGGTGCTCGGGGATCTGGCCTCCTTCCTGGGACGGCCCGCCGGGCCGCACTACCGGGAGGCGCTGGAGATCGCGGAACGCGCCGGGGTACGCCGCTGGACCGAGGCGGCCCGCGCCGGGCTCGCCCGCTGAGCTCGTGACCAGTCCGCGCCGGGCTCGTCCGCTGAGCCTGTGACCAGTTCGCGCCGGGCTCGTCCGCTGAGCCTGTGACCAGCGGTGTGGGCCGGACTCGTCCGATGAGGATTTGACCGGCGACCCGCGCCCGACTCGCCCCTTGGGCCACCGTTATGATCAAGCGATCCTATTGAGGCTCGGGGGAGCGAAATGACCGAATCACGGCCGAAGACCCTGCTCGCCATGGGGCCCCAGACCGCCGCCAAGCTCATCGCGGGGCCGGTGCGCGAGCGCCTGGTCGCGATCGCCGACGTGGACCCCGATCTGGTGGCCGCCGACTTCACCGACCCGGCCGTGGCCGGGGCGCTGGCCGAGGCCGAGGTGCTGTACACGAGCTGGTGGTGCCCGCCCATCACCGCCGAGGTGCTGGCCGCCGCGCCCAGGCTGCGCGCGATCGTGCACGCGGCGGGCTCCGTCAAGCACCACGTCACCGAGGCGTGCTGGCAGCGCGGCCTGCTCGTCTCCTCCGCGGCGGCGGCCAACGCCGAGCCCGTCGCCGAGTACACGCTGGCCGCCATCCTGTTCGCCGGCAAGCGGGTGCTGGAGAGCGCCCGCCTCTACCGGGAGCGACGCGGCCGGATCGACCTGGACGGGCTCTACGCCGGGTACGGCAACTACCGCCGCGCGGTCGGCATCATCGGCGCGTCCAGGATCGGCCGGCGGGTGATCGAGTTGCTGCGGCCGTTCGAGCTGGAGGTGCTGGTCTCGGACCCGTACCTGACCGAGGATCTGGGTGTTCGGCAGGTCGGCCTGGACGAGCTGTTCGAGCGGTCCGACGTGGTCAGCGTGCACGCCCCCGCGCTGCCCGAGACCCACCACCTCGTGAACGCCGCCCGCCTGGCCGCCATGCGCGACGGCGCCACCCTGATCAACACCGCCCGCGGCGCGCTCGTGGACGAGGACGCGCTCATCGCCGAGGTGTCCTCCGGGCGGCTGCACGCGGTCATCGACGTCACCGAGCCCGACCCGCCGCTGCCGGACTCGCCCCTGTACGACCTGCCCGGCGTCCTGCTCACCCCGCACATCGCCGGCTCGCTGGGCGGGGAGCTGGCCCGCATCGCCGACCTGGCGGTGGACGAGGTGGCCAGGTACGCCAAGGGCCTGCCGTTCGCGCACGGCGTGACCGTGGAGGACCTGGCCACCAGTGCCTGACCCTGCGCGCTGGCGGGTTGGCTTCGCGCCGTCTCATGCGCGGCCCTCGGCCCCGAAGGCTTCGCGTTCGCGGCGCGCGTACCCGCGCCTGGAGAGCGCCACCAGGACCCGCAGTGGCGCGCCGGCCCCCGCCAGCAGCCGCGCGGCCTCCTCGGCCGTGGCGTGCCGCACCAGCCACGGCGCGGTGAACATGAGCTGCCCGAACGACGCCCGCCTGGCGATCTGCCGCTCCGCCCACACGTAGGCGTCGTACGGCACGTACCTGGCCACGATGGGCAGCAGCGCGGACTCCTCCTCGGCGATGTGGTCGTCGAGCAGGTCGAGCAGCGCGGCCAGGGCCTGCCCCAACGCCCGCTGGTCGCCGCCGAGCGCGGTCGTGCACCGGTCGAGCACGGGGGCCAGCGCCTCGTGGTCGTCGGTGTAGGGCGCCAGGTCCACGGCGTGCCCGGCCGTGCGCGCGATGATCGGCCAGAGCAGGTCGTCCTCGTTGGCGTGGTGATGGTGCACCTCGGTGAGGATCGAGCCCGCGTACCGGCGGACCGCCCTGTCACGGGAGCCGCGCAGCCGGGCGGGGCCGCCCAGGACCTTGATGAGGCGGCGCAGGTCGGTGAGCATGGCGCGGTGGATGACGTACATGGAGGTGAGGTCCGGCTCGGGCTCGCTCGTCCGTCTGGGGGCGATGGCCGGGATCTGTACGGTTCGCATGCCGTTCAGCATGGCCGCGGCCACTTATGGTTCTCTGGTGGCTGACTTGGCGTGCGGTCAGCAGGAGTCCTGGTAACCACTCTCCGGGATCAGCCGGGTCCACTCCGCCTTGCTCAGCGGCCCGCCCGCCCTGGCGCACACCTCGCCGGCCGTCAGCGCGGGATCGATCGCGATCTCCCGTACGGTCCCGTCCAGCGCCACGCCGCGCAACCGCTTGCCGTCCCGGCTGAAGGCCAGCCCGTTGGCCCACGAGCCGACCTTGCCGACCTCGCGCAGCTTGCGGGTGTCCCAGAGCGACATGCGGGCGGCGTCCACGGCCAGCAGGTCGTTGGACGGGGAGAAGCGCAGCTCGTCCACGGGGGCCGCGCCGGTCTCGATCGTGCCGATGGGCTTGCGCTCGCGTACGTTCACGAGCAGCACCCGGCCGCCCTCCAGCCCGAACGCCAGCCTGCGCCCGTCGGGGGAGAAGGCCAGCGCCGTCGGGGCGGCACCGCCGGTCAGGTCGAGCGGGGTGACCTGGCCGGTGCGCAGGTTCAGCAGGTTGACGCCGGCGGCCAGCGTGGAGCCGTCGGGGGAGAAGGCCATCGCGAGGTCGCCCGCGCCCTCGTACGCCTTGATCCGGCGTCCCTCCTGCACGTCCCACGTCTCCAGGGTTCTGCCGCGCGCGGTGGCCAGCGTGCGGCCGTCGGGGGACAGCGCCACGGCCGGCACGTCGCCGCCCGCGTCGATGGCCGCCACCTGCCTGCCGCCCGCCACCTCCCACACCGTCACCGGGTCGCCCGCCACGGCGAGCAGCCGGCCGCCCGCGTCGAAGGCCAGGTCGCCGGCGGCGGCGATGCGGCCGAGCTGCCTGCGTTTCTCGGTGTCGGTGAGCTCTATCGCGTTGCCGACCTCCTTGGCCGCGACCCGGCCGTTGCCCGAGAAGGCGGCGACGTGGCCGTCGTCGGACGGGGCGGGCAGCCCTGAGACGTCGAGCGAGACGACCGAGCCGGTGCCGCTGAGGTAGCGCAGCACCCGGCCGTCCTGGGAGAAGGCCAGGCCGTGGCCGGGGTCCTTGAGGGGGTAGGAGCCGGCCAGGCGGCGTTCGGCCACGTTCCAGACCCGTACCTCGCCGTCGCCGGGCAGGGCGAGCAGGCGGCCGTCGGGGCTGAAGACGAGCGGGCCGTCGTAGCTTCCCGAGGGCGTCTCCAGCCCGTCCACGACCTCGACCCCCCACGCCTTGTCCTTCGCGCCCGGATCGCCGGTGCCGCTCGCGCGTGCCTCCGGTCTGGCGGCCCGGCCGGTGTCGGCGCTCACGGACGGAGCCGCGAACGTGTTCGCGGACGGAAGCTGGGACGCGCTCGCGGACGGGATCTGGGACGTGCTCGCGGGCGGGATCTGGGACGTGCTCGCGGGCGGGGCCTGGGGGGCGCTCCTGGACGGGGCCTGGGACGGGTTCGCGGAGGGAGGCGCTGATGGGCTCGGGGTGGGGGCCGGTAGGGCGAGCACGCCGGGGTTCGCGGACGTGCTCGGGGCGGTCCGCTCCGAGGGGCGGGCGGCCGTGACGGGCGCGTCGGCGGTCGAGGGAGCTGTGGCGGCGGTCGAGGGTGGCGTGTCGCCGGTCGAGGGTGGTGCGGCGGCTTCGGCGGGGGTGTGGGGGCCGGGCTCGCGGACCGTGCCGTACGCGCGCGCCGCCTCCGCACCCCCGGCCCGCGCGTCCTTCGCCGACACCAGCGTGACCCCGTCACGCCCGGCCACGGCCAGGGTGGCCCCGTCCGGGCTGAAGGCCAGGGTGGGCGCCGCCGCGTCCGCGCCGGTGAGCGGCTCGACCTCGATGACCTGCGTCCTGACCTGACGCGGGGCCAGCGCCCACAACTCCACCCGCCCGTTCAGCCGGGACACGGCCGCCCTGGTCCCGTCGGGCGAGAGCGCCACCTTCCTGTCGGTCACGTCGAAGAGCACCTTCGTGCCCCGGTAGACCTTCGTCCTGTTGCCCCGGCTGATCGTGTAGACGGCGTCCGCGGGCGCCTGCCCGGTGGCGACGTCGAAGGGCCGGTCGCCGGGCCCCTCCGCGTACCGGCCGTCCGCGCTCAGCGCGGTGCTGCCCACCGGCAGCTCGTACGACGCCGTCCGCCGCCCCCCGGCCACGTCGTAGACGGTGACCGCGCCGGTGTCCCACCTGACCAGCTCGTCCCCGCGCAGCAGGTAGTGCGCCCGCGCGTCCGCCCCGGGGTCGGTGAACACGGCCAGCTCCGGCTGCACGAGCGAGGCCTGCAGCGCCGCCCGCGCCTCGAACACCGGCGCCAGCCGCCACGCGGCCACGCTCAGCCGCATCGCCGTGCGCGGATCGCCGTCCCGCAGCGCCTCGGCCCTGGCGGCCACGGCTCTGGCGTCGGCCTCGATGAGGCGTCCGCGCAGGTCGTTCTGGCTGTCCACGGACACCACGGTCATCGTGACCGCCACCGCCAGCACCGCGGCCACCGACGCCAGCGACGGGACCAGGAGCTTCCTGCGCTGCTTGGACAGGGCCACGCTGTCGTTGATGAAGTCGCGTTCGAGTTGGTTGAGCCGCAGGTGGCGGCGCTTGGTCGCGGCCCAGCCGAGCGCCGAGTCGAGCTCCTGGCCGCGCAGCAGCAGGCTCCTGCCGCGCCGGTGCTCTGACCAGTGCCTGGCGGCCTCGCGGATCTGGCGGTGCGCCCGCAGGCCCTCGCGCTCGTCGGACACCCAGCCGCGCAGCCGGGGCCAGGCCCGGTAGAGCGCGGCGCTGACCGGCGTCACCCGGTCGTCGCTGACGGCCACGAGCCTGCCGGCGGGGGTGTCCACGGACGGCACGCGCACGCTGCGGCGCACCAGCAGGCCCGCCGCCATGAGCGGGCCGAGCACGTCGCCCTCGTCGTGCGGGCTGTCGCCGTCGAGCAGGCGCAGCAGCACCCCCGGCACCTCTTCCTGCTGACCGGGGCTGAGCGCCAGGTACGCCTCCTCGGCCACCTCGCCCAGCGACCGCGGCCGCACGTACGCCTCGGGCGTCCGCAACTCCACGCCGCCGGCCGCCAGCACGTCGCCGGCCAGCAGTTCGGCCGCCGCGGGCCGCTCGGCGGGATCCTTGGCCAGCGCCCGCCCGACCAGCTCGCCCAGCGGGCCGGGCAGGCAGCCCAGGTCGGGGTCGACCGTCAGCAGCCGGTGCATCACCGCGCCGGGGCTGTCGCCGTGGAACGGATCCTGCCCGGTGGCCGCGAACAACACCACCGCGCCCCACGCGAACACGTCCGCCGCCGGCTCGGGGCTCTGCCCGGTCAGCAGCTCGGGAGCCTGATAGGTGTACGTCGCGCCGACCGGCTGCTGGGTGGGCAGGCCCAGCTCGATCACCTTGGGGCCGTCGTCGGCCAGCAGCACGCTCTCCGGGTTGAGCCCCCGGTGCGTCAGCTCGGCCCGGTGCAGCGCGTCGAGGGCGAGCGCCAGCGCCGCGGCCAGCGCGACCAACTCGCCGCCCGCGTACGGGCCGTGCAGCTCCACGGCCTGACGCAGGTCGGGGCCGTGCACGAACTCGCTGACCACGTAGGGGACGCCCCCGTCGGATCCGACGGCGACCACTTCCGCCAGGTGGCGGCAGCTCACCCGCTCGAATCGGCGCTTGATCTCACCCCGGGGCACGGTGACGGCGAAGACCCGTCCCTCGTCGTCGTACGCCTCGTAGACGACACCGCGCGCGCCCGCACCCAGCCTGGCGGCCGGCCAGTAGCCGCCAAGCCGCTCGGGGTCACCCGGCACCAAGCGCATCGTCACTGAGGCTTAGATGCACGACACCGCCCATTGGTTGTCAGAAACGACGGTTGTCAGGAACGACGCCACAGGTCCCCCGCGCGCCTCGGGGGACCCATGCGTCATGATCATTATGCCAGGCTTCAGGATCTTGCCAGCCAATCCGGCCGGAGGATGGCCATCAGCACCGAGTCGTACCACTGGCCCTCCCACCGCAGGGCGTCGCGTTCGACGCCCTCCTCGACGAAGCCGACCTTCTTGTAGACGTGCCGCGCCCGTTCGTTGAAGGCGTAGACGCCCAGCCAGATCCGGTGCAGCGGCGTCGTCGCGAAGGCGTGGGCCAGCACCAGCTCGATCGCCTCGGTGCCGTAACCCTTGCCGACGGACCTCGGGCCGAGCATGATGCGCAGGCAGCAGGCCAGGTTGTCGGTGTCGAGCTTGTTGAGCACGACCTCGCCCGCGCAGCCGTCGTCCGCCATGATCGCCAGGTCGAGCCGGTCGGGCTGGTCGGCCCGGGTGGCGTACCACTGGTGGATGGCCTCGGGGCTGACCGAGCCGTGCGAGCCCGTCAGGCGGCCGACCTCGGGGTCGGCAATCGCTTCCAGCAGGTCCTCGACATGCTCGGGGCCGACCGGGCGCAGCGTTACGCGCTCGCCCTTCAGCGTGGGTTTCTCGGCGAACATCCCTTTTGGCTATCAGTCGCGATCAACAGCGGGCAAACCCATTTTATCCAGCACCTCGTCCCTGACCTGCTCCGGGCGGAGCACGCCGACGTCGCAGACCAGGTCCGCCACCTCGCGGAAGAAGTGCTCGCGGCGGGCCCGCATCTCCGAAGGAGCATAGTCGGGGCGGTGGTCGCTGGTGCGCATCCGTTCGAGCAGCACCTCGTCGGCCGCGTCCACCCAGACCACGAACGCCTGCCGCATCGCCTCGCGCACCCGGGCGTCCTCCAGCGTGCTGGCCGCCGCCGCGATCACCTTGGGCGGGCCGGCCAGTTCGTCGAGCACATGCTGGGCTTCGTACCGGTGCAGCGCCTCCTTTCCCTCGCGTGCGGCGATGGGCGCGGAGGTCGCTCCGTGCTCGCGCTGAAGGTACTGGTCGCTGTCGCTGAACTGCAGGCCGAGGGCCTCAGCGATCAGCCGGCCCGAGGTCGTCTTGCCCGAGCCCATGAGTCCGATCACCACGACTGGTTTGTTTTTCGACATGTGGATAGAGGTTCCTTCGTGTCAAGGAGGTAAATCTGATGACCATCGCCGGAAGCATCATCCTCATCATGCTCGGTGCGATCCTCACCTGGGCCGTCGAGTTCGACCTCGCCGGCCTCGACATCAACGTAGTGGGCGTCATCCTCATGCTCGGTGGTCTGGTCGGGATCCTGTTCGGCATATACAGGATCAGGGTCACCCGCCGGGCGGTAGGACCCATCGACGAGCCGGTCCATCGTCACGAGGTCTATGAGGAGCCCGAGACCCGCAGAACCGAGGTCTACGAGGAGCGCCGCCACTACAACGAACCACCGCTGTAGGAGGTGTCAATCGACATGCCAGCCGTCCAAGAGCTGCCGTCGACCGTCAAACGCTCGCCGAAGAAGGCACAGAACACGTGGATCAAGGCCCACGATTCGGCTGTGAAGGAGTATGGAGAGGGGCGGCGGGCGCACATGACCGCGTTCGCCGCGCTCAAGCACTCCTTCGAGAAGGTCGGCGACCACTGGGAGTCGAAGAACGGGAAGGGCCCGTCCGACAAGGGCGCCACCGATCGCTCCGGCCGGACGGCCGAGGGTGTGGACGCCAACGCCAGCAAGGAACACCTGCAGAAGGTCGCGGCGAAGCTCGACGTGACCGGACGGTCGAAGATGACCAAGCAGGAGCTGGTGAGCGCCATCAAGAAGGCCAACAGGAAGGCCACGGCCACCTCACGGCCCGCTTCGAAGTCGACGTCGAAGTCCACGTCGAAGTCCACGTCGCGGCCCGCGTCGAAGTCCACGGCCAAGTCGCGCCCGGCGGCGAAGTCCGGCTCGAAGACCTCGACCAAGGCTTCGGTGTCGAAGAGCTCGGGCGCCAAGAAGATGTCCACGACGAAGAAGACGTCCGCGAAGGCCGCGACGTCGAAGACCACCGGGACCAGGACTTCGGCCAAGGCCACGCCGTCGAAGACCACCGGGTCGTCCAAGAAGACGTCGGCCGCGACGTCGAGGACTTCGGGATCCAGGACTTCGGCCAGGACGTCCAAGCCCAAGACCACCGGGTCGTCCAAGAAGACCTCGGCCGCGACGTCGAGGACTTCGGGATCCAGGGCTACGGCCAGGACGTCCAAGCCCAAGACCACCGGGTCGTCCAAGAAGACCTCGGCCGCGACGTCGAGGACTTCGGGATCCAGGGCTACGGCCAGGACGT
>NZ_JBFAKB010000006.1:115351-396741 GCF_040655495.1 Nonomuraea sp. NPDC050404 | reverse complement strand
GACGTCCAAGCCCAAGACCACCGGGTCGTCCAAGACCACCGGGTCCAGGACGTCCAGGCCCAAGACCTCGGCTTCCAGGACGACGTCCAAGGGCAGGAAGACTTCCACGGCGAAGTCCCGCTGACCCGGCCGACCAGAGGGCCGACGAGATCACTCGTCGGCCCTCACACATGTCCCGGGGTCCCGGGAAAACAGCAAGCCCCCCGGAGAGTCTCCGGGGGACCTGGAAGTTCTCTGCAGCTCTCTGGGAGCTCTGGAAGACGCGCGGTCACAGCAGTCGCTTGACCGCGGCGGTGATGGCGGCGCGGTCGATGCGGGCGTCCGCGAGTTGCTCCTGCGGCGTGGCGGAGCCGGGCAGGTCCGTCACGGCGAGCTTCACCACCCGCGGCCCCAGCTCGCACACCGCGTCCATCACCGCGTCGCCCAGCCCGCCCTCGACCCGATGGTCCTCCACCGTGATCAGGTTGCCGGTGGTCGTGGCCGCCTCGGTCAGCACCGCCGTGTCCACGGGCTTGATCGAGTACAGGTCGATGACCCCCACCTGGATCCCCTCCGCACCCAGGTCGTCGGCCGCCGCCAGCGCCTCGTGCACGGTGACGCCCGCCGCCACGATCGTGGCCCGGTCGCCGGGCGTGTGCCGCAGCACCCGCGAGCCGCCCACCTGGAACCGCTCGCCCGGCTCGTAGATCACCGGGGTGTCGCCCCGCGTGGTCCGCAGGTAGGAGACGCCCTCCAGCTCGGCCATCTCGGCGATCAGGGCCGCGGTCTGGTTGGCGTCGCACGGGTAGAGCACGGTGCTGCCGTGCACGGTCCGCATCATGGCCAGGTCTTCGAGCCCCATCTGCGAGGGTCCGTCCTCGCCGATCGCCACCCCGGCGTGCGAGCCGACCAGCCGGATGTCCGCCCTGCTCACCCCGGCCATCCTGATGAAGTCGTGCGCCCTGGTCAGGAACGCCGCGAACGTGGCCGCGTACGGCTTCCAGCCGCGCACCTGCATCCCGACGGCCGCCGCCACGAGCTGCTGCTCGGCGATGTACATCTCGAAGAACCGCTCGGGGAACTCCTTGCCGAACGTCTCGGTCTTGGTGGAGTCGGCCACCTCGCCGTCCAGCGCCACCACGTCGCCCCGGGCCGCGCCGAGCGCCCTCAGCGCCGCCCCGTACGCCGTGCGCGTGGCGACCCGCTCGCCCACCGCGTACGACGGCAGCTCCATCCCGTCACTGTCGAACCTGAACGGCGCCGCCACCTCCTTGTCCGGCTTGTCCACGTCGATCCGCACGCTGCGCCGGCCGCCCAGCTCGTCCACGGCCTTGTCCGGGTCCTTGAGCGCCTTGCCGTGGGCGCCCTCGCGGTTCTCGACCTCCAGCACCCCTTCGCCCTTGCGGGTCTTGGCCAGGATCACGGTCGGGCGGCGGCGCGTGTTGCGGGCGTCGGTCAGCGCGTAGTCGATCTGCCCGGGGTCGTGCCCGTCGATCTCGATCGTGTGCCAGCCGAAGGCCCCGAACCTGCGCGCGTACGCACCGGTGTCCCAGCCGTGCCGGGTGGGTCCCCGCTGCCCGAGCCGATTGACGTCCACGATGGCCGTCACGTTGGCCAGCCCTTCGCTCCCGGCGTGCTCGGCGGCCTCCCAGATCGACCCCTCGGCCAGCTCGCTGTCGCCGCACAACACCCAGACCTGGTACGGCAGCCGCTCCAGCCGCCCGGCCATCGCCACGCCCACCCCGACGGGCAGCCCTTGTCCGAGCGAGCCGGTGGCCACGTTCACCCAGGGCAGCCGGGGCGAGGGATGCCCCTCCAGCCGGCTGCCGCGCTTCCTGAACGACAGCAGCTCCTCGTCAGTGATCACGCCGGCGGCCTTGTAGAGGGAGTAGAGCAAGGGGGAGGCGTGTCCCTTGGAGAAGATCAGGTGGTCGTTGGCGGGGTTGGCGGGGTTGTCGAAGTCGTAGCGCAGGTGGCAGGAGAACAGCACGGCCATGAGGTCGGCGGCGGACATGGACGAGGTCGGATGGCCGGACCCGGCCTCGGCCGCCGCCCGCACCGAGTCGACGCGTAGTTGCGCCGACAGCGCGGCCAGGTATTGAAGATCGCGTTCCGGCATCATGACCTCCTCTAGACGGTTTCAGCCCCGTCTACCCGGGCGCGCCTGATTAACCGCCGTAGCTGTCGTTTGTTACTCAGTGATCTCCCTCTGTCACGCCGCCCGGGTGCGTCCCCTTGACTCACCGCTGCGTGCCCATCTGTTACGCGTTGCCGTGGTCCGCCACTCGCCGCACTTCGGCTGATGGCCCTCCAGGAAACGGCCTCTGAACCCGTCACCAGTGGCCCGCCGTGACGCGAGCCCAAGTTGCCCGGCTCGGTGGTCGCGGGGCGCGAGCCGGGGGTCTGGCGCGGTGGGAGCGGGGTTACGAGCCGGGGGTCTGGCGCGGCGGGAGTGGGGTCACGAGCCGGGGGTCTCGCGCGGTGGGAGCGGAGTCACGAGCGCCTGGACGAGCGCAGCGCGGTGACCGTGAGGGCTGCGGCGCCGGCGAGGCCCAGAAGTACGGGAGCGCGATGCTGGGAGAGCCAGAGTTGGGGGCTGCGGGCGTGGGAGCGGGAGCCGAAGGTGCCGTGTGCGCCGTAGTCCTCGGATTCGTCGGCGGGCTGCCACAGGTTGGCCACGCCCGTCGGCGCCTTCTCGTCCGTCTGCTGCGACTTCTTGCCGGTTTTGGCCAGGTACCGGTCCACGAGGGCGGGGGCCACTCGCTGGGCCAGCAGGGTGGCCGTCGTGCTGATGCCCACCCAGTACTCCTTGCGCTCGGGGTGCTCGGCCGCGTACACGATCGCCCTGGCCGCCACCTCCGGCTGGTAGATCGGCGGGACGGGCTGCGGATGGCGGCGCAGCTTGGACAGGACCCACTCGAACTGCGGCGTGTTGAGCGCGGGGAGTTGCACCAGCGTGATGTGGATGTTGCTGCCGTCGGACATCAGCTCCGTGCGGACCGACTCGGTGAAGCCCTTGACCGCGTGTTTCGCGCCGCAGTACGCGGACTGCAGGGGGATGGCCCGCTGCGACAGCGCCGAGCCCGCCTGGACGATCGCGCCGGCGTTGCGCGGGCGCATCACGTCCAGGGCGGCCTTGGTGCCCCAGACGTAGCCCAGGTAGGTCACCGCTGTGGCGCGGGTGTACTCCTCTGGTGATATATCGGTGAATTTGGCGAATACGGAGGAAAAGGCGATGTTGATCCAGGCGGAGATCGGGCCCATCTCCGTCTCGATACGCTCCGCCGCCTGCCGTACCTGCTCGTAGTCGGCGACATCGGCCTCGTAGACCTGACCGGTGCCGCCCTCGGCACCGACGTCCACGGCGGCGGCGCCCAGGCCCGCCGTGCCGCGGGCGATCAGGGCCACCCTGGCCCCGCGCGCGCCGAGCTCGCGGACCACCGCGCGCCCGACCCCGCCGCTCGCGCCCGTCACCACTACCACACGCCCTCGAAGTGGCGTCATGCCGAGATCAGCCTGCCTCTCCGTCGTGTCCCCGCTTCTGCCGCCGGATGGCCATCACCATGTCGACGACCGTGACCACGGCCAGCACGACCGCGATCGCCGTTATCACGTAGGCGCCGGTGAGCAGCCCCAGCACCGCGAACGCGAACATGAACACCAGGACGAACGACCCGACCCTGATGTGCACCACGTCGCGAGGGGTGGCGGGCACCATGGCATGGCCTTTACGGTCCCGTCCTTCGTGCCATTCTCCGTTGTCAGACATGCGGCTCACCTGCCCGTACCGTTTGCGGCCTAACGTCCGGGGTAGCCCGCTTCGCGTGCCTGACGGTGATCAGCGTGGCGACGGTCCGGCCCTTGAGCTGCAGCCCAGCGACCAGAACGAGCCGGGCATCGTACGGCGGCGGCGCGGACGCGGGTTCAGCTACGTGGGCCCCAACGGCAGGCCGGTGCGCGACAAGGGCACGCTCGCCCGCATCAAGACCCTGGCCATCCCGCCGGCCTGGCAGGACGTGTGGATCTGCGTGTCCCCAACGGGCCATCTGCAGGCCGTCGGGACGGACGCGGCGGGCCGGCGGCAGTACCGCTACCACGACGTGTGGCGCGAGCAGCAGGACCGCGCCAAGTTCGACCGGGTGCTGGAGGTCGCCGAGCGGCTGCCCGCCTTCAGGAAGGCCGTGGACGACGATCTCGGCGGGCGCGGGCTGACCAGGCAGCGGGTGCTGGCCGCCGCCGCCCGGCTGCTCGACATCGGCTTCTTCCGCATCGGCGGCGAGAGCTACGACACCTACGGCCTGGCCACGCTCAGGATGGAGCACGTCACCTGCTCGCGCGGCCTCGTCGTCTGCTCCTACCAGGCCAAGGGCGACCTGGCGCGGGAGGTCGAGGTGGCCGATCCCGAGGCGTGCAAGGTGCTGCGGGCGCTGAAGAAGCTGCGGGTGGACGGCGAGTTGCTGCGTTACCGGCGCGACGGCGGCTGGGCCGACATCAGGAGCGAGGACATCAACGAGTACCTGCGCGAGACGATCGGGTACGAGGTCACCGCCAAGGACTTCCGCACCTGGCACGCCACCGTACTGGCGGCCGTGGGCCTGGCGGTGTCCCGGCCGGCCGCGAGCGAGGGGTCCACCAAGAAGCAGCGGGCCGTGGTCCGGGTGATGCGCGAGGTCGCCGAGTACCTGGGCAACACGCCGACCGTGGCCAGGGCGTCGTACGTGGATCCGCGCGTGGTTGAGGCATACGACCAGGACAGGACCATCGCCGCGGCGCTGACCGAGCTGGGGGCGGACGCGGATTTCGGCCAGCTTGCCACGGCGGGACCGGTGGAACGGGCGGTAATTGACCTGATTCGTACCGTTTGAGGTGTTCTTCCTGGGGCATGCGGCGACAAGAGAAGGAGGAGAGCGATGGAAGCTCCGCAGTACGTCGCGGCCCGCGTCCAGCAGGCGCTGGCCGAGGACGGACGCACACACGAGCTCGGCATACGCGTCGACATCAGAGGCGACCAGCTCTTCCTGCGCGGCCACGTGAGCGGGGCCGAGCAGCGCGAGCGACTCGGCCAGGTGGCACACGAGGCCGCACCCGAGCTCCACCTGCACAACGAGATCAACGTGGTCGAGGTCACCGAGCCAGGAGAGGATGAGCATCTTGACTGACCTGCGCATAGCGGCCGTGGGCGACATCCACCTGGGCGAGGACGTCAGAGGCCAGTACCGCGCGAAGCTGCACGGCATCGAGGACCGGGCGGATGTGTTCATGCTGGCGGGCGACCTGACCAGGCACGGCACTCTGGAGGAGGGCCGGCTGGTGGCCGACGAGCTGCGCGGCCTGCCGATCCCGGTCGTCGCGGTGCTCGGCAACCACGACTACCACTCCGACCTGCAGTACGAGATCGCCTCCGAGTTGCGCGACGCGGGGGTCACGGTGCTGGACGACGACGGCGTCGTGATCCAGTGCGGTGACAAGAAGCTGGGCGTGGTCGGCGGGAAGGGCTTCGGCGGCGGGTTCGCGGGCAAGTGTGCCAGCGAGTTCGGTGAGCGCGAGATCAAGAACTTCGTCTCCCACACGCGTCACATCGCCGAGGCGTGGAAGGTGGCGCTGAAGGAGATCGTGGCCGACCAGCGCGTGGTGTTGTCGCACTACTCTCCGATCAAGGAGACGCTGGAGGGCGAACCGCCGGAGATCTTCCCCTTTCTCGGCAGCTACCTGCTGGCCGAGGCGGTGGACACGGCCGGGGCCGACCTGATCCTGCACGGGCACGCGCACAAGGGCAGCGAGAAGGGCATGACGCCGGGCGGCATCCGGGTGCGCAACGTGGCGCTGCCGGTCCTCAACAGGGCCTACTGCGTGTACTGCCTCGACTGCGAGGACGACTTCCAGCAGCACTAGAGAATTTCCGGCAGCACTGGAGAGCGGAGGGCGGCTTCCGGCTCCACTGGAGCGCTAGAGCACTCGGGCGGCGATGACGCACACGTCGTCCTCCGAGAACTTGCCGCCCATCCGCTTGAGCAGGCAGTCGATCAGTTCCTCCGGGTCGTCGGCCGGGCAGAAATGGGCCGCCTGGACCAGGGCGTCCATGCCGGACTCCAGGTCGCGCCCGCGCCGCTCCACGACGCCGTCGGTGTAGAGGACGAGGAGGTCGTCGGTCTGGAGCTGGGTGGTGTTCAGGACGTACTCGGTCGCGTCGAACGCGCCCAGCATCATCCCCGCCACCCCGTCCACCAGCCGCGCCTGGCCGTCCCTGATGAGCATCGGGGCCGGATGGCCCGCGTTCGTCCAGCGGAAGGTGTAGTCCTCGGGGTCGAAGTGCCCGATGATCGCGGTGCCGGTCACGGTGACGCCCTCGTTGGAGTGCACGATGAGGTCGTTCAGCCAGGTGGCGAGCTGCCCGGCGGGCGCCTGCGTGTAGGCCAGGCCGGCCAGGCCCGAGCGCATCTGCAACATGATGCTGGCGGCGGTCAGCCCGTGCCCCATCGCGTCGCCGATCGCCAGCAGCACCCTGCCGTCGGGGATGAGCCGGGCCTTGAACCAGTCGCCGCCCAGCCTGATCAGCTCCTCGCCCGGCAGGTAACGCACTCCGACGGTCAGCCCCGGCAGGTGGATGAGGCCGCGGCGGATCGGCAGGATCGTGTTCTGCAGCTGGACGGTGACCTGATGCTCCTGTTCGGCCCGCTCGCGCTGCCGGTGCGCCTGCTCGTGCGCCACGGCCAGCGCCCGCTCCCTGCGCCGGTTCCTGGTCACGTCCTGTACGAAGCAGCGCACCTTGACCGGCACGCCGTCGGTGTCGAGTATCGGCTCGCTGAAGACGCTCAGATGCCGCACCCCGTACCGCTGCTGCACCCGGAACTCGGTCTCGACCGCCTCCCGGTGCTCAAGTAGCGAGCGCAACTGCTCCTCGACGATCGGCAGGTCGTCCGGGAGCACCGCGGCGGGCAACTCCTCCAGCGGGATCGGCCCGTCGGCGCGGTCGCAGCCGAACATCTCATACATCTGCGGCGTCCACAGCGTGCGCTCCGTGGCCAGGTTCCACTCGCCCCAGCCCACCTCGGCCAGGCGCTGGGCGCGTTCCCAGCCGGAGACCAGCAGTTCCTCATCGTCCAGGGCCCGCCAGCTCGCCAGCAGCCCGTCGTTCACCCGGGCCGCGCGCACGGCGATGGTGGCCGGCCAGAGCAGGTAGTCGCGCACCTCCACGAACTCCAGCACGGGGCGGACCATGGGCTCGCCGGTCTCGAAGACGGTGATGTAGTCGTCCAGCAGCCCGGAGCTGGCCATGCCGGGGCTGGTCGCCATGAGTCGCCGCCCGGTCAGTTCCGCGGCGGTACGTCCGGCCACGCTCCTGGCGTGCCGGTTGGCGGCCATGATGAGGAAGTCGACGACGCGGCCCGTGGCGTCCCTGATGGGGGTCAGGTAGAGAGCCGACGCGTGGACCCCCTCCAGCATGCCGCGCACCCAGGAGGGGGCCTCCGGCGTGTCCCTGATCTCCTCGCGGGGAGGCTCGACGCCCTTGGCGATCTCGATCAGGTCCAGGCCGCTGTGCTGGGCCATTCTGTCGAGTTGCTCGGCGGCCTCGCCGGGACGGATGTTCATCTCGGTCGCCAGCCGCGCGATGGCCTCGTCGAGGATGGCCTCGCCGCGCATGTGGTGCCGCAGCCGCAACAGCTGATCACGAATCCTCGACGAGACAGCGCCGGATTCGTAGCGGCTGAACGGAGGATATCTACTCACAACGCCCCTCATGCCCTGTGTGCGGGAAATGAGGGGCGTTATTGATGGATATTTCTGCAAAAACAGCTAGGGGCCGCTGGACCGTTCTCGGGGATCGGCCCAGCGGCGGATACGGATGAGGGCGTCCGGACGGCGCCCCTAGACATTGAAGATGCTGACTCCACCAGGTCCGACGAGGAAACCGAGGACGATGAGCACGATCCCCCAGAGCAGATCGCGCCGGGCCAGGATCACATAGATCCCGGAGATGACGAGAATTACTGCGATGATCCAGAGCAAAGTAGCCATGAACAGCCACTGCCCTAGCAAAGCGCCCCATAACATGCCTTCTAGCGCGGAGGCTCTTTACTCGGCGGACTTCATCAGCTTGGCGTAGGCGAGCTGCAGCCAGTCCGAGATGGCCACGGCCGTCATGGTCGCGCCCACGAGCCTGGTGACCCTCGGGGCCAGGACGAGACCGGCGGCGTACCCGGTGGCGACCCATTGGGCCAGGCAGAACGGGCAGGCCAGCAGCTCGCCGATCGCGCCGCGCGGCTTCTCCCGCACCTCCGCGGGGCCGCCCTGGCCTTCGTACTGAGTGAAGGGGGCGCGCAGCGGGCTGGTGACCGGATCCTTGGCCAGGCGGCGCGACACCTTGTGCGTGCAGGCCGCCATCAGCAGCAGGTCCATCACCCCGACGTGCTCGGGGGCCTTGCGTCCCGCCAGCATCGCCGCGACGGCGGCCACCCCGACGGTTCCCCCGTACGCGCTGAGGAGACCGGCGTAGCCCGCCAGCGGCCGGTCCTGCCCGCCTTCGTAGGCTTTCTCGGTCTTTTCCAGTATTTCTGACATGGCGTTTCGAGCTACCCGCAGCCCATCATCACCAACGTCTATTTGACGATCGTTTGGGTAGCCCGTTCACATGAGTAGCCACGGTCATGCGGTCACCGACGCCATCCTTGACACGCTGAAGCGGGCCAGCTCGGGGCTGAAGGAAGCCGGAGTGAAGTTCGCGCTGGCCGGCGGATGCGCGGCCTACGCGCGCGGTGCCGCCCCCTCGCTTCACGACGTGGACTTCGTCCTCACCGAGCATGATGTCCCCGCCGCGCTTGAGGCACTGCGCCAGCTTGGCTTCCAGACGGCCAAACCTCCGGAGGACTGGCTGGTCAAGGCCTATGACGAGGGCCGGCTGGTCGACCTCATCTTCCGGGTCTCCGACCTGCCGATCACCGACGTGCTGCTGGACAGGGCCGAGCCGCTGAAGGCGTCGGCCGTGGTCGTGCCCGTGCTGGAGGCCACCGACCTGGTCATCTCGTGGCTGCTGCCGCTGTCGGAGCACGCCTGCGACTACGGCGCGCTGCTGCCCCAGGTGCGGGCCCTGCGCGAGCAGGTGGACTGGCCGCGCGTGGCCGCGGTGACCTCCGATTCCCCCTACGCGGCCACGTTCATCACCCTGCTGGAGCGGCTGGGCGTGCTGAACGGCCCGGTCGTGCCCTCCGGCGACCCCAAGTGGCCGTGATCAGCCGCGCCTCGTGGCGGCGGTGACGCGCTTGAGGATGCGGTCCCACTCCGTGCCGAACGGGTTGTCCTGCACCAGGTACGTCCACGTCGCCGTCGGCCGCTGCAGATCCGGCTCCGGCGCCTCGAACGACTCCAGCGAGCGCTTCTCCACCTCGGCCAGCAACGACTTGTACTCCGCCACCGCCTCCCGGTGGAACTCGTCGATCGGGCTCATCCGGCCCAGCGCCCGCAGATGGATGCCCTCGCGCAGGTCGGTCAGGAACGCCAGGTGCTCGGTCCAGCAGCGGTCGATGGCGTGCAGCACGATCTGCCGGGCCGTCTCCTCCCTGGTGTCCTCCGGCATCGACTCCCAGCGCTCCTTGTCGGCCTCGGCCAGGGCCTTGGCGGCGGCGTCGCCGTGCAGGACCTTGTCGCGCCACTCCAGGATCAGCTCGCGCTGGCGCTCCAGCAGCCGCGTGTAGCGCCACGTGTTGCGGTGGATCTCCAGGTTGACGCCCTCGGCGACGCGCTGGGCATGGCCCACCAGGTACGCGCCGCGCCGGTGGCGTACCAGGCCGTCCGCGTCGGCGGCGGGCGGGCGCTCGTCGGGGACGAACTGGGTGATCAGATCGTCCTTCGTGCTCACGAAGAAGACCGAGCCGCCCGGGTCGCCCTGCCGGCCCGCGCGCCCACGGAGCTGGTCGTCCAGGCGGCTGCTGGCGTGCCGGCCCGAGCCGATCACGTACAGGCCGCCCAGTTCGGCCACGCCCTCCCCGAGGCGGATGTCGGTGCCGCGCCCGGCCATCTGCGTGGAGACCGTGATGGCGTCGCGCTCGCCCGCCCTGGCGATGATCGCCGCCTCTTCCGCGTCGTTCTTGGCGTTGAGCACGACCGGCTCCAGCGAACGCCGCTGCAGCAGCTTGGCCAGGTTCTCCGACTCGGCCACGTCCAGCGTGCCGATCAGGATCGGCCGGCCGCTCTCGTGGACGGCCTGGATCTCCTCCACCAGCGCCGCGTCCTTGTCGGGGACGGTCGGGTAGATGCGGTCGGGCTCGTCCACCCGCACGCACGGCCGGTTCGGCGGGATCACCGCGACCTTGAGCCCGTAGAACTCGCCCAGCTGCTCGCTGACGGCCACGGCCGTGCCGGTCATGCCGCAGATCTGCGGGTAGCGGCGGATCAGCCCCTGAACCGTGATCGAGTCGAGGATCTCGCCCTTCTCGCTCGGCGGCAGCGCCTCCTTGGCCTCCACGGCCGCCTGCAGGCCGTTCGGCCAGCGCTGCAGCACCGCGACCCGGCCGCGCGAGGGGTTGATGAGCTGCACCTTGCCGTCGCGCACGATGTAGTCGACGTCGCGGGCCAGCAGCGCGTGGGCGTGCAGGGCCAGGTTGAGCTCGATGAGCGTGCCCGGCTCGTGCTCGTCGTAGAGGTCCACGCTGAGCAGGTTCTCCACGCTGTCGGCGCCCTTGGGGGTCAGGTAGACGTTGCGCGCCTGCTCGTCGATCTCGTAGTGGTAGCCGCGTACGAGCTGCCTGACCAGCGCCGCCATCTCCGGCACCGCGTTGCCCGCGTCGGCCGCCCCGGCCATGACCAGCGGCACGCGGGCCTCGTCCACGAGCACGGAGTCGGCCTCGTCGATCAGCGCGACCTCGGGCGCGGGCACGATGATCCCGCTCGCGTCCGTGCGCAGCCGATCGCGCAGCACGTCGAACCCGATCTCGCTGACGGGCCCGTACGTCACGTTCTTCGCGTACGCCTCCCGCCGCTCGGCCCGCGTGGAGTTCTGGTCGATCCAGCCCACGCTCACCCCGAGCGCCTCGAAGAAGGGGCCCATCCACTCGGCGTCGCGCCTGGCCAGATAGTCGTTGACGGAAATGACGTGCACCCGCTTGCCCTGCAACGCGTACCCGGCCGCCGCCATGGCCCCCGACAGGGTCTTGCCCTCACCGGTGGCCATCTCGGCGACCTTGCCGTCGAGCAGGGCCAGCGTGCCCAGCATCTGCACGTCATACGGACGCAGCCCCAAGGTACGGTCGGCGGCCTCCCGCGCCACGGCACAGAACTCCGCCAGATCGCTCATGTCGGGAACAGGCAGATCATCAAGCTTGCCGACCCGGTCGGCCCGGCCGTCCGCCGCTTTCACGATCTTTTGATAGGGCGTCAAAGGTACGCCTCCCGGACGGTCCAGGAGGTTCCTCAGAATTCCCTTAATCGAGGCCACAGTTCCTCCAACGCGCGCTTCGCCGACACCGTTCCCCTTTATTCGGGGTGGGGGAGCGGAGCGACGATTCGGCAAGCGTCGCCGTACCGGACCTTAACTCATCCGCGGGCCCGCCCTGTCATATCACGCTCCATCGGTTCGTACGGCGAGCACGGCCACCGCGGCCAGCAGCAGCACACAGCCGGACCAGGCCAGGGGCGTCAGGCGCTCATCGAAGAGCAGCACGCCGAGCAGTGCCGCGCCCACCGCCTCGCCGAGCGAGATGATCGAGACCGTGGTGGCGCGCAGGGCGGTCAGGGCGCGGAAGAACAGGGCGTAGGCGAGTGCGGTCGGCACCGCGCCCAGGTAGACCAGCAGCGCCACCGACGTCCAGCTCACCTCCGGCACCACCCCTTCCACCAGCGCGAACGGCGCCAGGCAAACCGCCCCGACGACGAACCCGCCGACCGCCACCGCGCGCGGGTCGTCCTCGTTGGCGCGCCTGGAGAGCAGGGTGACCCCGGCGTAGCCGGCGGCCGAGGCCAGCGCGAGCACGATGCCGAGAGCTTCGGCACTTCCGGATTCGGTCGGCAGGGCGCTTTCGCCCGTGAGCAGGGCGAGTCCGGTCAGCGCGGCGGCCAGGGCGGTGAGCGCGGTCCTGCCGAGGTGCTCGCGCAGCAGGAAGTGGCTGCCGAGCGCGGTGAAGATGGGGGTGGCGCCCATCGTCACCACGGTCGCCACGGCCACGCCGGAGTGGGCTATGGCGGCGAAGTACGCGGTCTGATAGACGGCCATGCCCGCGCCGATGAGCAGCACGCGCCCGCTGGGACGTCCGCTGGGACGTCCGCTGGGACGTCCGCTGAGACGTCCGCTGAGATGTGCGGTGAGATGTGCGGTGAGGCGAGCGCTATTGAGTGACAGGGCGAGAAGGAAGGCGGCGCCGAGCAGGTAGCGCCAGAGGGAGACGCCGACGGGGCCGAGGCCGCCGGTCTCGAAGAGCAGGGAGCCGGCGGCGCCGCCGGTGCCCCAGGCGGTCGCGGCCACGGACACGTAGAGTGCGCCCCGCCGGGCGGAGACGTGGGTCATGACAGGTGTTCTCCGGGAGGAGTGGTCGAAGGGGGCCCGTGTGCGGGCAGCGACCACCCCCGGATCGGTCAGACCCGGAAATATCAGGAAATGCCGCCCGCTATCGGGCGGCGGGCGGGGAGCAGATCAACCGTCTCGGCATGACGCAGACTCTAGCGGCCACCCCACCGCGAACGCCTCAGGGTTTCCGCGCGCCCCGGACGCCTCAGGGCCGCGCACCCTGGGCCGGGCGCGTCAGGGCTGGCGGGCGGTCCGGGCGGGGGCGCCTCAGGGTTTGCGGGCGACTCCGCCCAGCAGCAGTTCCTCCCAGGGCGCCAGCGGGCCGGGGATGCGCTCGTCGGGGTGCCATTCGGGGAAGCGCACCACGCCCGGCTCCACCAGCACCAGGCCGTCGAAGAACCGCGCGATGGCCGCCTCGTCCCGGAAATAGCCGGTGCCCATGGTGGCCTGCAACATCACCTCCAGCGCCTTGGCCTTGGGGCTCTCCGAGGCCAAGAAGTTGGAGACGGCCAGGTAGCTGCCGGGCGCCAGCGCGTTGACGTAGTCACGGATGAGGGCGTGCGGGTTCTCCTGGTCGGAGAACAGGTGCAGCAGCCCGATGGCCAGCAGCGCCGTGGGCTGCGACGGGTCGATCAGGCGGCGCAGGGCCGGGTGGCCGAGCACGCCGTGCGCGTCGCGGGCGTCGGCGGTGATGGCTTCGGCGTAGGCGTTGCCGCTCAGTATGGCGTGCGCGTGCGGCTCCACCATGGGGTCGATGTCCACGTACACGACCCGGGCCGTGGGGTCGGCGAACTGCGCGACCTCGTGGGTGTTCTCGACGGTGGGCAGCCCGGAGCC
Organism: Nonomuraea sp. NPDC050404; assembly: GCF_040655495.1. Classification (NCBI taxonomy): domain Bacteria; kingdom Bacillati; phylum Actinomycetota; class Actinomycetes; order Streptosporangiales; family Streptosporangiaceae; genus Nonomuraea; species Nonomuraea sp. NPDC050404. The sequence continues at coordinate 383,432 of NZ_JBFAKB010000006.1, read as the reverse complement.
GAGGTCGATGATCTGCCTGATGCCCGCCTCACGGATGAGGTAGTCGACCACCCGGCCGATGAAGGCGCGGTTGCACCAGACGAGATCGACCACCTCGGGCACGGCGGCCTTCAGCTTGCGCGCCACCGAACGGTCGGAGGCGTAGTTCTCCATGCCGCCCAGCAGCGCGTCGTGCACACGCGCCACGCTGGGCCGCTCCGGATCCACTCCGGGAGGCGCCCATTCGGCACTCATCCGCCCTCCTCGCGCAGACCGATGCGGGATCGATGCCGCGGTACCGGTGCCACGGACCGATGGACCGATGGACCGGTGCCACAGACCGATGCGCGGATCGTATCCGCACCGGGAAGTCCGCGCCCGGCCTGGCGAGGGGTTGTCAGGAGAGTCAGGTCACCGTGTCGGGGCGCCCGCCGGAGCGGCCGCGGCGTGCGCGGGTTCCCGTTTGGACAGCAGCCGCTTGAGCCGGGGCGCGAGCGGCCGCTCCACGAACCGGTGCACCAGGTACGCCGCCCCCAGCATGACCACGATCAGCCCGACGAGCAGCACGTACTTGTTGACCGAGTCCTCCAGCCGCGCGAGCAGGATGAAGCCGACGTGCGCGTGCAGCAGATACAGCGGGTACGTGAGCGCGCCCGCCGTCACCATGCCCGGCCTGGACAGCGGCTGGGTGACCCGCAGCGCGACGAACGTCATGATCAGGAAGATGAGCACGACGAGGGCCGTGATGACGACCGGCGAGTACGTGACGGAGTAGCGTTCCCCGACCGCCTCGGCGTACCCGATGGCCCGGTAGACCGCGTTGCCCAGGCAGATCGGCACCAGCAGCGCGATCTGCCAGTCCAGCCCGAACCGGTAGAGCATGAACAGCGCCATCCCGGCGATGAAGTAGTGCGAGAACTCCGACTGCACCACCAGGTCCGCGATCCCCGGCAGCACCCCCGCCTCGACCAGGAACGTCAGCGCCAGCCAGCCCCACAGGGCCGCCATGACCCGCCCCCGCGTCATCCCGATGAAGGTGAAGACCAGGATGAGCAGGTAGAACCGCATCTCCGCCCACAACGTCCAGTAGACGACGTCCACGTTCTCGATGTTGGGGATGGCCTGGAACATCGTCAGGTTCGCCAGCACCTGGGTTAACGAGACCTGGAACAGGCCCTGCCCCAGCGCCACGGTGACCAGGGCGGTGACCGCGATGCCGATCCAGTAGGCGGGGTAGAGCCGCACGACCCGGGAGACCACGAACTGCCTGGGGCTCCTGCCCCACGCGCTCATCAGCACGACGAAGCCGCTGATCAGGAAGAACAGGTCGACGCCCAGGTAGCCGTACTTCGCCCAGGCGCTCTCGGTGACGAACGTCACGGTGGTCTTGTCGCCGGCCCAGCCGGAGAACACGTAGTGGAAGAGCACCACGAACAGAGCCGCCAGCAGTCGGAGCCCGTCGAGCTCGTACAGCCGTTCTGGCCTGGTTGACATGGGTCTCTCCCTTCTATGTGAAGAGGGTGGCGGCATCAGCTTGCGAGTTGGTTGCAGAACGTCAAAGGCATTCTTACGGGTTTACACGATTTTCGACGGGTAGTTGTGGTCTCGCCCGAAAGACGACAAGAAGAGAGGATGAGAGCACCAATGGAGCTCTGGGACTATCGACCTGACGTCTACAACCGCGGGCAGGCGCTGGACCTCGTGGGCTACCACGTCCAGGCGACGGACGGGAAGATCGGTTCTGTCGACGAGGCGACGTACGAGGTGGGCGAGAGCTTCCTCATCGTCGACACCGGTCCGTGGATCTTCGGTAAGAAGGTTCTGCTCCCGGCCCAGGTGATCACGAAGATCGATCCCCAGGAACGCGACATCTTCGTGGCACGTACCAAGGCCGAGATCAAGGACGCGCCCGAGTTCGACGAGGGCGCTCACAAGGAACCCGAATACCGCACCCGGCTCGGCGACTACTACCGCCGCTTCCCTGGGTGAGTCCAGGCCGCAAGAGGGGGGGCCGCGCCGCCGGGCGCGCCCCCTGGCGTTTCCGGAGAACGTTGTGGCGTACCTGACAGCAGGTGGCAGGTATGGCTGGAAGGCTTGCCAGCATGACGACGAAAGCACAACTTCTGGCCTTCACCATCGACTGCGCCGCCCCCAAGGCGCTGGCCGGGTTCTACCACGAGGTCACCGGGTGGGAGATCACCTACGCCGAGGACGAGTACGCCGCCATCACCGACGGCACCACCAGCATCTACTTCGGCCGCGTGGCCGATCGTAAGCCGGCCGCGTGGCCCGGCCCCGACAAGCAGTTCCACCTCGACTTCCGGGTGCCCGACGTGGCCAAGGCGGCCGAGGAGTACGTGGCGCTGGGCGCGTCCAAGCCCGACTTCCAGCCGGGCGTCACCGAGGAGGGCACGCGCTGGATCGTGCTGCAGGACCCCGAGGGCCACCTGTTCTGCGTCTGCCCGCAGTCCTGACCCCCTGATCGTCTGCCCGCAGTTCTGACCACCTGACCACCTGACCGCATGCCCCGCAGTCCTGACCGCCTGACTGCCTGCGCGACTGTCTGCCCGATCGACGCGACCCGGACATCCGCCCGACGCCGGCCGGACACTGTGGTCCGGTTCGTTATCCAGTGTCCGCTCAAGGAAGCGCCACATGTTCGTGCAGGTCGAAGGCAATTTGAGATGATTTTTCGGCCTAAAGGTTGATTCTGGAACCTCTGTGGCCTCATAAGCTGGAGCAATGCTCTTGAAAGGATCTCTGCTCCTGCGCGGGCCGCGATGACCTGGGTCGGCATGCTGATCGCCCTGGCGGGAGCGCTGGGATACGCACTTGGCGCCGCGATCCAGCAGTACGAGGTCGTGGCGGAAGGCGCCTCGCTGAAGCTGGTCAGGCGCCCGCGCTGGTGGGTCGGCGGCGTCATCAGCTTCTCGGGAGCCTGCCTGCACGCCGTGGCGCTGAGCCTCGCGCCGCTGGTCGCCGTGCAGCCGATCAGCGTCGCCACGCTGGTGTTCGCGGTGCCGCTGGCCGCGTTCATGTACGGGCGCAGACCGTACCGGGCCGAGATCCTGGGCTCGATCGCCGTGGCCGTGGGCCTGCTCTGGCTCATGCTGCTGGTGCCCTCGCACCACGTCACGCCCAGCCTGAGCGACGGCGCGGCGCTCGGCTTCATCGCCGTGATCGCGGCGATCACGCTGGTCACGCAGGTGATCGCGAGCCGGGTCCACGGAGCTAACAAGGCGTTGCTGCTGGCCGTGGGCGCCGGGGCGGTCACCGCGAGCGTGTCCACGTTCGTACGCGTGGTCGGCGGCGGGATGGAGGGCGACTGGGGGCGGCTGATCCACTGGTTCACCCTGGCCGTGCCCGTGCTGCTGGTGTGCGCGGTGGTGCTGCTGCAGCGCTCGTACGCCGTGGGCTACTTCGGCATCGCCTACGCCGGTGTGCAGGTCATCGACCCGATCACCTCCGTGCTGGCCGGAGCCATCCTGCTCGGCGAGCCCCTGCCGACCGACCCCTCGACCGCCGTTCCCGCCCTGCTGGCCGCCGCGCTCACCATCGGCGGCACGATCACGCTCGGCCGGCTCACCCCCGACCACAAGGCGGCACCCGCCACCACGGAACGCCGCCCCGCCGCCACCCAGTCCCGACCGGCCACCACGGAGTCCCGGCCGGTCACCGCCGAGCCCGCGGCGCAGTCCCTGGAGCGCAAGTCCCCGCCCCTGGAGCGGGTGATCACCGTCCAGCAGTCGCCGGTGGACGCCAGCGCAACATCTCGTCCATCGAGCGCAACATCAGATCTGGGCTGATCCGGGCCGCGGCCGACACCCCCAGGTCCCGCAGCCGTACCGCCAGCGGATTGCGCAGCTTGGTCATCCGGCACATGGTCCACGACCGCTGAACGATCTTCGCCGTCCGCTCCATCCGGGCCGCGCTGTAAGCGGCCAGCGCCGGGGAGCCGCCGCCCCGGGCATCGCCGGCCATGTGCCCCAGCACCACCCCGTCCTCGATCGCCTGGCAGGCGCCCTGCCCCAGGTTGGGCGTCATCGCGTGCGCCGCGTCACCGACCAGGGCGACCCGGCCCCGATGGAAGGCGGGCAGCGGCTCGGCGTTGTAGTAGACGTCGTTGCGGATGATCCTGGCGGGATCGGCGGCCCGTAGCAGGTCGGGGATCGGCTCGTGCCAGCCGCCGAACCTGCGTAGCAACTCCGCGCGTTCGTCCGCGTGCACGGTCCCGGCGGGCAGCACGTCGGTGGCGTAGACGTAGACGATGCCCCCGGCCAGCGGGTGGACGCCGAACACGGTGCCCCTGCCCCAGCTCTCCGAACGGGGGACCGTCAGCCCGTCGCCAGGGATGAGGCCGCGCCAGGCCGTCACCCCCGAGTACGCCGGCCCGGGATGCCCGGGGAACAGCGTGCGCCGGGTGGCCGAATGGATGCCGTCGGCCGCCACGACGAGGTCGGCCTCCAGGTCGCCCGCCCCGGTGCGTACGACACCCTTGTCGGCGTCCACGTCCGAGACGGTCGTCCCCAGGCGCAGGCGCTCGCGGCCGAGAGCGTCGATGAACACCTCCATCAGCGTGGCCCGCAGCGTGACCACCATCGAGTCGCCGTACTTGGCGTCCGCGTCCTGCTCCGTGGTCTGCGTCAGCCAGCTCCCGTTCGCGCGGCGCAGGCCGAACCGCCCCTCCGTCACGGCCAGCTCGCGGACGCGGTCGCCGAGGCCGATGACGTCGAGCGCCTTGAGCGCGTTGGCGGCGATCACCAGGCCCGACCCGACGGGCTCGATCTCGGGCGCGCGCTCCAGCACGGTCACGTCCCACCCCTTGCGGCGCAGCGCCACCCCGGCGGTCAGCCCGCCCACTCCCGCGCCGATCACCACGGCTCTGGCCATGGCGGCCTCCCCTCACTACGTCTGTAGTGTCAATCTACTACGCCTGTAGTGCGGGCCCTCGTTCGCGGTAGGATCGGCTCCCGTGAAGCGCTCTGACCTGGTCGCCGACACGGCCATCACGCTGCTGGCCGAGCGGGGCATGCGCGGCCTCACGCACCGCGCCGTGGACGAGGCCGCGCGACTGCCGCCGGGCTCCACCTCCAACCTGGCCCGCACCAGAGCGGCACTGCTGGAGCTGACGTTGTCGCGCCTCACCGAACTGGAGCTGCGGGCGCTGGCCGTGGCCTACGGGCCGGACTCGTACGAGGCGCAGGGCCTGGCCGCCCGCATGGCCGAGGCCCTGCACATCCAGCTCGCGGACCGCCGCCGCACCCTGGCCCGCTACGAGCTGGCCCTGGAGGCGACCAGGCGGCCGGAGCTGCGCCAGATCTACGACGAGGCCGGGCGGCACTTCCGCGACCCGGCCATCACCATGCTGGCCACCATGGGCTCACAGGACCCGGTACGGCACGCCCGCAGCCTCGTGGCCTTCGGCGAGGGCCTGATGTTCGACGCCATCGCCGGCGCGGGCGCCGTACCCACTCAGGAGGAGATCGAGGACGCCGTGCGCGACCTGCTGTCGGGCATGTTGCGACGGGCCTCCTAGATCAGGTCAGCGTCACCGGACCGTACCGTCCCGACAACACGGCGGTGAGGCAGGGACGGAGCTGCTTGTCCAGGTCGAGCCGCACGTCGATGGCCGCCAGATCGCCACGTACGCTCTCCGGCTCCGGATGGCCGCCGCCCAGCGAGACCAGCTCGACCGCCGGCAGCCCGCTCTCGGCCGGATGCCGCGTGGCGCCCCAGTCGATCAGGAACGGCACGATCCCGCTCTCGTGCGGCAGGGTGAGCCGCCAGCTCAGCAGCTCGCCCGACGGCGTGCACCGGGACATGTCCTGGGCGTCGCCGGGATCGTAGCCGCGTTCGCGGGCGCGGGCGATCACCGCGTCGAGGTCGCCCACCGCCACGGCCCACGTCACCAGCACGGGTTCGGTCAGCGTGTCGATCCCGAACGGCCTGGGCTGTTCTGGCCGCCCCTGCTCAGGGTCGGGCCCGACGATCTCCAGATAGCTCTTCCCGCCCAGCCCCAGCAGCTGGTTACGGGTCCCGAACCCCGGGTGCCGGCCGCCCACGGCGGCTCGCACGCCCAGCGACCGCTCCAGTTCGGCGACGGTCGCGTCCAGGTCGGGGGTGGCGTAGACGAGATGGTCCAGATCCATGACCCATTTCAGCACGTCTCGCGATAGGAGACCTCAGGCAGGTGCCGCCGCCATTGCTCGGGCGACAGCGGGCCGTACCTCTGGCACACCCACGCGGCCGGGTCGGCGGGGGCGGACGGCCGCGCCAGGTCGATGGTCAGGACCGTGCCGCGCCCGGCCAGCACGCGCAACCACCGGCCGTCCGCCGAGACCGCCGCCCGCGCGGGCCGGTCGGCGGAGGCCGGGACCTGCCGGTCGGCCAGCAGCGTGCCCCTGTCGAGCCGCCAGACCCTGACCCGGTCGTTGTCGGTGCTGACCAGGAGTTGCCCGTCCGGGCTGAACAGCAGCCTGCCGGGGGAGGGGCGCAGGCGGACCAGCCGGGTGGGCAGGCCGTCCAGGTCGTAGATCTGAATGCCGGTCTCCTCGGCGATGGCCACCCGCTGCCCGTCGGGCGCGACCGTCGTGTACTCCCACGGCATCCGCTCCAGCCACGGCGCGGGCGCCGAGCGGCCGAACCGCTCGATCGACGACCGTCTGCCGTCGAAGACCAGCGCCGTCCGGTCGTGGGGGCCGATCACGGCGTACCGGCCCACGTACGCGGCCCGGCCCGCCCGGAAGTCCCACGCCCACCGCTCGCCCGACTGCGGGGCCGCCGCGAACAGCAGGCCGCCGCCGGGGCTGAACCACGCCGACTGCTCTCCTGGCCTGCCGAGCCCTCGTCCGAAGGGCGGGCCCAGCTTTCTGGCTGGCAGGTCGTACAGGTAGGAGCGATCTACCCCGACCAGCGCCAGCGTGCGGCCGTCCGGTGACCAGGCCATCGCCCGTACGCTCTGCGCCGGGCCCGTCTCGGTGGCCAGCGTCCGGCCTGAGGACAGGTCGTACACCCGCAGCCTGCCCTCCTCCAGCGCGGCCAGCGTGCCGCCGTCGCCGGTGAGCGCGTACAGCGTGCGCGGTCCCGCGTGCGGGTCGGCGAACACCGACACCGCCGGATCCTCCGCCGCCAGCGCCCGCCCGGCCTCCGTAGTCGGCGCCAGCAGCCACGCGGCCAGGCTCAGCCTGCGCGCGGTCACCGGGTCGCTCACCCGCAGCGCCTCCGCCCGCGACGTCGCCACCCTGGACATCGCCTCGTCCAGCCGCCCGTCGGCGACCCCGCGCTGCCACAACGCGAGCAGCGCGGCCACCATCGCCACCGCCGCCAGCCCCGCCATGGCCGTGCGCCGCCCGCGCGCCTGGCTGCGCCCCCGCGCAAGCCCGGCGTCCAGGAACGTCTGCTCGCCCGCGCTCAGCGTCACCCGCCGCCGCCCGCCGGCCGCCCACGCCAGCGCCCTGTCCAGCGGCTCCCCCCGCAGGAGTTGCGACTCGCGGCGCCCGCCCGCCTCCCACCGCCGCGCCGCCTCGGCCAGCTCCCGGTGCACGGCCAGCCCCGCCCGCTCCCCGTCCAGCCACTCGTGCAGCCGCGGCCAGGCCCGTAACAGCGCCGCGTGGGCGATGCGGGCGGTCTCACCGTTGACGATCAACCCCGCTTCCCCGTACGCCGCCAGCACCCCGTCGATCGCCGCCACCTCCTCCGCCCCGCGCCCGCCCGCCAGCTCCTTCCTGCTCGCGGCGGCCACCGTGTCGGCGCCGTCGGCATCGAGGCCGACCAGGCGCAGGAACACCTCGGGCACGAGATCCTGCTCGGCGGGGCTGAGCTTGCGGTAGACGGCCTCGGCGCGGGCCCCGAGCGGCGGGTCGTCGATGGGTTCAGGGGGGAGCAGGCGGCCCTGCTGGGACTGCGGGGCGTCCAGGAGGGACATCAGGAGCTGGCGGGCGTTCGGGCGGTGTTCGGGATCGGGGTGCAGCGCGGCGGCCACCAGACCGCGTAAGGGGCGGTCCAGGCGCTCGCCGCCGCCTAATCGTTGTTCGGGCCCGTAGGCGGCGAACACCAGCAGCCGCCCCCAGGCGTGCACGTCGGCGGGCGGCCCGCCGCAGTCGCCCGCCAGCCCCAGCCCGACCAGCCTGGGCCCCTCGGCCCCCAGCACGACCTTCTCCGGCGTCAGCGCCCCGTGCGCCGCGCCCGCCTCGTGCACGGCCGCCAGAGCCGTGGCCACGGCGGCGGCTAGCCGGTAGAGGTCGTCGCCCGCGAAGGGGCCGTGCCGGTCCACGACCCGGCGCAGGGTCGGGCCCTCGATGTACTGGCTGACCAGATAGGCGGGCTCGCCGTCCAGGCAGACCTCGGTCAGCTCCGCCACCGACAACGAGCGCACCCGCCGCGCCGCCTCGGCCGAGGCGGCCAGCCCGGCCCTGGCCCCGGCGTCGGGCGGGCAGGGCAGCCCCAGCGCGTGGCGGACCCCCGACTCGTCGTACGCCTCCCGGACGATCACCTGTCCGCCGCCGTCGAGCCGGGCGCCGAGCCAGTAGCCTCCCAGCCGATCGGTCATGCGAGATCAGACGCCGCCCTTCTACGAAAGGTTCAAGCGCGTCCTGAGGCGGTCGCGGTGCTGCGGCCACTCCTCTTCGAGGATGCCGAAACAGACGGTGTCGCGCCAGGTGCCGTCCTGCCTCTTGCGGTGGCGGCGCAGGGTGCCCTCGTGCACGCCGCCGATGCGCCTGATGGCGTTCTGCGAACGCTCGTTGAGGTTGTCGGTCTTGAGCAGTACGCGGTTGTAGCCGAGGTCGAAGGCGTGGCTGACGAGCAGCAGCTTGCAGGAGGTGTTCACGGCGGTGCGCCAGACGGCCCTGCCGTACCAGGTCCAGCCGATCTCGACGCTCTCGTCGAAGCCGGGCACGTCGCAGTAGGTGGTCCAGCCGACGGCCCGGCCGCTCTCCTTGGGCACCACGGCGTGCGGCACGTGCTTGTCGTCGTCGATCAGCCCTCTGGCCACCTTGCCCAGCTCCTGCTCGGAGTGCGGCGTGGCGATGGGCAGCCAGCGCCAGACGTCCTCGTCCCCGCCGCCGGCGGCGAACAGGTCGGGCACGTGGTCCATGGTGAGCGGCTCAAGCCGGACGACGTCGTTCTCGAGCACCACAGGCGCGGGCAGCTTCGCGGTCATGACGCAAACCTTAGGAGCTCTCTTCTGCCACGCTGATGGCCACCTGCCGCTTTTTGCGGGGAACCACCTGTCGACACTCATACCGGCCGGTCGGTAGGCTCTCGCCCATGGACTTCGCCTTTGACCAAGTCACCGAGGACCTGCGCGAGCGCCTGCTCCGCTTCATGGACGAATGCGTCTACCCCGCCGAGGCGGCCTTCGAAGAGCAGGCGGCGACCAGCGGCTGGGGCCCGCCGCCGCTGATGGAGGACCTGAAGGACGAGGCCAGGAAACGCGGCCTGTGGAACCTCTTCCTGCCGGGCGAGCACGGCGCCGGGCTGACCAACCTCCAGTACGCGCCCCTGGCCGAGATCATGGGCCGGAGTCCCGCCCTCGCCCCCACCGCCACCAACTGCGCCGCCCCCGACACGGGCAACATGGAAGTCCTGTCCATGTTCGGCAGCGAATGGCAGCGCAAGGAGTGGCTGCGGCCCCTGCTCGACGGCGAGATCCGCTCGGCGTTCGCGATGACCGAGCCCGACGTGGCCTCCTCCGACGCCACGAACATCGCCACCGCCATCGTCCGCGACGGCGACGAGTACGTCATCAACGGCCGCAAATGGTTCATCTCCGGCGCGATGAACCCCAACTGCAAGATCTTCATCGTCATGGGCAAGAGCAACCCCGAGGCGCCCAAACACCGGCAGCAGAGCATGATCCTGGTCCCGCGCGACACGCCTGGCGTGCACGTCAAGCGCGGCATGCACGTCTTCGGCTACACCGACGCCGACCACGGCGGGCACGCCGAGGTCGTGTTCGAGGACGTACGCGTGCCGAAGGAGAACCTCATCGGCGAGGACGGCGGCGGCTTCGCCATCGCCCAGGCCAGGCTCGGCCCCGGCCGCATCCACCACTGCATGCGCCTGATCGGCATGGCCGAGCGCGCGGTCGAGCTGATGTGCAGGCGGGCCCTGGCCAGGACCACGTTCGGCAAGCCCGTCGCGCAGCAGGGCGTGGTCCAGGACTGGATCGCCGAGTCCCGCATCAAGATCGAGCAGGCCCGCCTGCTCGTGCTCAAGACCGCCTGGCTCATGGACACGGTGGGCAACCAGGGCGCCCACACCGAGATCCAGGCCATCAAGATCTCCACTCCCATCACCGTGGAGTGGATCCTCGACAAGGCCGTGCAGGTGCACGGCGCGGGCGGCGTCTCCCAGGACTTCCCGCTGGCCGCGCTCTGGGCGGGGGCCCGTTCACTGCGCCTGGCGGACGGCCCCGACGAGGTGCACAAGCGGTCGCTGGCCTATCGCGAGCTGAAGAGGTGGATGTGAACGAATCGGACATCAAGGAGCGCGTGGCCGCGTTCCTCGGCGCGCACGACCCGGCCGGGGACCGGCTGGAGTTCCTGCGGGCCAGGTTCGACGCCGGACTGGCCTGGGTGTGGTTCCCCGAAGGGCTCGGCGGGCTGGGCGTCTCCCGCGAGCTGCAGCAGGTCGTGGAGCGCGAGCTGGCCGACACGCCGCAGCTCAACAGCGGCAAGCAGGGCATCGGCCTGGGCATGGCGGCCCCGACGATCCTGGCGTTCGGCACCCCGGAGCAGCGGCGCCGGTTCCTGCGGCCGTTGTGGACGGGGGAGGAGATCTGGTGCCAGCTCTTCAGTGAGCCCGGCGCCGGGTCCGACCTGGCCACCCTGGGGACCAGGGCGGTCAGGGACGGCGACGAGTGGGTGGTGGACGGCCAGAAGGTGTGGACGTCCGGCGCCCATCACTCCCGGTGGGCCATCCTCGTCACCCGTACCGACCCGGACGTGCCCAAACACCGCGGGATGACGTACTTCGTGTGCGACATGCACGCGCCGGGCGTCGAGGTGCGCCCGCTGCGGCAGATCACCGGCGAGGCCGAGTTCAACGAGGTGTTCCTGAGCGGCGTGCGGCTCTCCGACGACCTGCGGCTCGGCGAGGTGGGCGACGGCTGGCGGGTCGCGCAGACCACGCTGATGAACGAGCGCGTCGCCATCGGCGGCGCTCCCACGCGGCGCGGCGGCGGCGTGCTGGCCTCCATGCTGGCGGCCTGGCGCGAGCAGCCCGAGCTGCGCACCCACGACCTGCACCAGCGGCTGCTGGCGCTGTGGGTGGAGGCCGAGGTCACCCGCCTGTCCGGGGCGCGGCTGCGCGAGCAACTGGCAGCCGGGCAGCCGGGGCCCGAGGGGTCGGGCATGAAGCTCGCGTTCGCCAGGCTGAACCAGGAGCTGACCGGGCTCGACGTGGAGTTCCGCCGGGACCTGGGCTACGACGACTGGTCCTTCCGCCGCTCCGAGGACGTCGACTTCTACGGCCGCGGCCCCGGCTACCGCTACCTGCGGGCCAAGGGCAACTCCATCGAGGGCGGCACCTCCGAGATCCTGCGCAACATCATCTCCGAGCGGGTGCTCGGCCTGCCCTCGGAACCCCGTGTCGACAAGGACGTGCCCTGGAAGGACCTGCCGCGATGAGCCTGATGTACTCCGAGGTCGAGGAGGAGCTCAGGTCCTCCGTACGGGGCCTGCTGGCCGACCGCTGCCCGCCGTCGGCGGTGCTCAAGCGCATCGAGTCCGAGCCCTGCGACCTGGACCTGTGGAAGACGCTGGCCGGCGAGATCGGGGTGGCCGGGCTGCTGGTCCCCGAGGAATTGGGCGGCGCGGGGGCCTCGGCCAGCGAAGTGGCCGTGGTGCTGGAGGAGCTGGGCCGGTCGGTGGCGCCGGTGCCGTTCTTCACCAGCTCGGTGCTGGCCACGCAGGCGCTGCTGCCCACGCGTGACGAACTGCTCGGGGAGCTGGCCGAGGGGCGGCGGACGGCGGCGCTGGCCGTGTCGTTCGCCGCGTCGCCGTACGAGCCCGCGCGTGGTTCCTCGGTCAGTGTGGACGGCGACGGGCGGCTGTCCGGGACCGTCACCGGCGTGGCCGGGGCGGACGTGGCCGACGTGCTGCTGGTGCCGGTGGCCGGCGACCTGTACGCGGTCGAGGGCGCCACGGTCGAGGTCGTGCCCTCGCTGGACCTGACCAGGCCGGTGGCCACCGTCACGTTCGCCGGGGCGCGGGCCCGCCGGGTGGGCGCCTGCGACCTGGCCGCGGTGCTGCGGTTCGGGGCGGGGCTGCTGGCCTCCGAGCAGCTCGGCGTGGCCGAGTGGTGCCTGGAGACCACGCTGGCCTACGCCAAGGAGCGCCACCAGTTCGCCCGCCCGATCGGCTCGTTCCAGGCGATCAAGCACCGGCTGGCCGACCTCTGGCTCGACGTGGTACGGGCCAGGGCCGCCGCCAGGAACGCGGTCTCCGACGCCTCGTCTGTCTCCGTGGCCGTCGCCCAGGCGTGGAACGCGGGCGTGGCCGTGCACGCGGCCGAGGAGGCGCTGCAGTTGCACGGAGGGATCGGGATGACCTGGGAGCATCCCGTGCACCTGTACCTCAAGCGCGCCAAGGCCACCGAGATCGCGCTGGGCACGCCCGGCGACCACCACGCGGCCCTGGCCTCACTCGTCGGCGTCCCCGGCCCCGAGTGAGGTCAGGAGCAGGTCGGCGAAGTGCCTGCCCACCTGGGCGCCGGTGAGCGGCCCGTCCGCGTGGAACCACGTGCCCAGGTGGTGCACCGAGCCGAAGAAGTAGTCCACGACCAGCTCCGCGGGGACGCGGTCGGCGAGCACGCCCGCCTTCTGTCCCTCGGCCACCAGCGCGCGGAAGCGCTCGTGGTAACGGCGGCGCTCGGCGCGGACGGTCTTCTGGGTCTCGGGCGCGAGCAGGTGGATCGACCTGAAGAAGATCTTCGAGTCGTCGAGGTTGGCGGCCGTCGTCTCCACGACGTCGGCCGCGGCCCTGTGCAGGCGCTGCCTGACCGGGCCAGGCCCGTCGGCGATCTGGGCCAGCCGGTCCATCTGCATGCGCAACACGCGGGCGTAGATCTCGTGCAGCAGATCATCTTTGGAGTCGAAATAGTGGTACATGGCGCCCTTGGTGACACCCGCCGCCAGGACGATCTCCTGCACCGAGGTACTCTCGAATCCGCGCTCGGCGAACAGGCGGGTCGCCTCGGCCAGCAACCGCTGTCTGACCGGTTCCTCTTTCACAATGTCCCCCTTGGTCACCGCCCTAGCATACCGACTGGTCGGTAGATGGTCTTGCGGGTACTAATTCCGTCACCTTAGGCTCACCTTGGTTGGGGAACGGGTATCCCTTGACCGGCGAGGGATCTTCGGCGTGGCAGATCCTGGATATCATCTACTCATTCGGGGAGTTTGCCGTGCCCGGTGGCTCTATCTACGTGCAGCCCAACGAGAAGTACACGGGGTCGTCCCCGCAGTGGTGGTACGAGAAGTTCTGGCGGGAGGACGCGCCGAACCGGCGCAAGCTCAGATACGTTAAGGCCGCCGTGGGGTTCGTCATCGGCGTGGCAGTGGGGCTGCGCTTCGAGCTCACCGGCGCCTCCGCGCTCATCGGCCTGCTCTTCGCGGCGCTCACCTACGGCGGCGACTGGCTCCTGGACTGGTACTCCTTCCACCGCACGGCGGTGTGGCGCGGCGCCAGGCGCGGTGAGCTGATCACCGGCCGGATCCTGCGCAAGTCGCTGCGCCGCCACGGCTACCAGGTGCTCGACGGCCGGGCCATCCGCGGCCAGGCCTCGATCGACCACCTCGTGATCGGGCCAGGCGGCGTCTGGATCCTGGACAACGAGTCGTGGGCCCCCGACATCGAGATCGCCTCCTACGCGGGACGGCTGTTCTTCGGCGAGAAGTACGGCAGCAAGACCGCCAAGGCGCTGGTCGAGCGGGCCGAGGCGTTCGCCGACCTGCTCGCGCGCGAGACCGGCGTGCCGGTGACGATCGTGCCCATGATCGCGGTGCACTGCGGCATCCTGCCCAAGGGCGCCGGCGTGGTGCAGGCGGAGGGCCTGACGATGCTCAGGCCGCGCACGGCCGCCAGGGTGATCGCGGCGGCCGACGGCGGCGTGCTCAACGACACGCAGATCGAACTGCTCGCCCGCACCGCGGCCCGCGAACTGCAGCGCGTCTGAGGTCCTGGTTTATGCCAGGGTCTCGATGAACGTGGTGAGCTGGGCGACGTTGCGGCACTCGTACATGGGCACGACCGTGCCGTAGTCGCCCGCCACCGAGTCGCCCGTGTCCCACTGCTGCCTCGGCTCGGGGTTGAGCCAGTAGGCGTGGCGGGACCGGGAGGCCAGCGACTTGAGCACGTCCAGGGCGGGCGGCTGGTAGTTGGAGCGGGCGTCGCCCAGGATCAGCAGGGACGTCTTGGGGCCGATCGCGTCGCCGTACCGTTCGGCGAAGCCCTCCAGGGAGTGCCCGTAGTTGGTACGGCCGAAGCGCACCATGTCGGCCTCGTTCGCCAGCCTGGTCATGGCCTCGACCACGTCGGAGCCCGGCAGGAAGAACCGGGTGATCTCATCCACCGTGTCCACGAAGCCGAACGCCCGTACCTTGGTGAACTGCTCGCGCAGCGCGTACGTGAGCAGCAGCGTGAAGTGCGCGAACGACGAGACCGAGTCGCTGGTGTCGCAGAGGATGACCAGCTCGGGCTTGTGCGGCCGGGGCGGTTTGAAGTGGGTGGTGAGCGGCACGCCGCCGCTCTGCAGCGAGGCCCGTACGGTCCTGCGGAAGTCGAGCCTGCCGCGTTTGCCCTTTCTGTGCTTGATGGTCAGGCGGGCGGCCAGGCGCCGGGCCAGCGGGTGCACCTCGCGGCGCAGCCTGGCCAGGTCGGCCTTGGTGACGCGCAGGAAGTCGATCTGGTCGAGCGGGGGGCGTACGGCCGAGCGGGCGATGCGCTCGATGCCCGCGTCCTCGGCGATGCGCCGGCGCACGTCGGTGGCCACGGCCTCCTCGAAGCGCCTGATCCCGGTGTTGACCCGCTGGCGCGCGGTCTTCTCCGCCAGCCCGCCGCGCTCGTGGCCGCGCAGCACCTCGCGCAGGATGCCGGCCATCAGGGTCTCGGGGGACAGGGCACGCAGGACGCCGTAGGAGAACCAGTTCTGGCGGCCGGGGCCCGCCGTTTGCTGCCGTCCGAACCGCTCCACCATGGCCTGCGCGAACTCCCGCAACTCCTGGTCGGTTGAGTTCATCAGCAGGCCGGCGAGATGCTCGCGCAGCTCCTTCACCTCGGCCGTCTCCGGATTCATCCGGCCATTCGCCCGTACGGCGGCCAGCCCCGTCGTGGTCGCCGGAAACCACAGGTCAAACAGCACGTCGAAGCCCGGCCGGTAGGCCGGCTTCTTCACCAGCGTCGCCGCGTACGCCGCCCGCAACGACTCCCGATCGGCCAGCTCGATCACCCGCAGCGCGTAGGCCGCGTCAAGCCCCTCGGCCACCGACACCGGCACCCCGGCCGCGCGCAACGCGTGCACGAACCCGACATGCCTGCCCACCAGCGACGACCGCTTAGGGGACGACTGCTCAGCGGACGGCTGCTCAGTGGACGGCTGCTCAGTGGACGGCTGCTCAGTGGACGGCTGCTCAGTGGACGGCTGCTCGGGCGACGGCTGCTCAGGCATCGGGCAATCCCAGCTCCTTGGCCGCCCGCTCGTGGTCGGAGGCGTGCTTGAGCACCACGCCGAGCGTCCCGGCCACCGTCGCCTCGTCCAGCTCCTCCCGTCCCAGCGCCAGCAGCGTGTTGGCCCAGTCCACGGTCTCGGCCACGGACGGCGCCTTCTTCAACTCCAGCGACCGCAGCGTCGCCACCGTCCTGGCCAGCTGCTCGGCCAGCTCGGCCCGGATACCCGGCACCTGGGCCAGCACGATGTCCCGCTCGCGTTCCGGCGTGGGGTACTCGATGTGCAGGTAGAGGCAGCGCCGCTTGAGCGCCTCCGACAACTCGCGGGTGGCGTTGGAGGTCAGCACCACGTACGGCCTGCGCGTGGCGGCGATCGTGCCCAGCTCGGGAATCGTCACCTGGAAGTCCGACAACAGCTCCAGCAGCAGCCCCTCGACCTCGACGTCGGCCTTGTCGGTCTCGTCGATGAGCAGCACGGTGGGCCGCTCGGCCCTGATCGCCTTGAGCAGCGGCCGCTCCAGCAGGAACTCCTCGCTGAAGATGTCGTCGTCGGCACTGGTGGCCTGGATACGCAGGAGCTGCTTCTTGTAGTTCCACTCGTACAGCGCCCTGGCCTCATCCAGCCCCTCGTAACACTGCAGCCTGATCAGGTCGGCCCCGGTCGTCATGGCCACCGCCTTGGCCAGCTGCGTCTTCCCGACCCCCGCAGGCCCTTCGACCAGCAGCGGCTTGCCCAGCGCCGCGGCCAGGAACACCGAGGTGGAGATGGCGTCGTCGGAGAGGTAGTCCACAGCGGCGAGCCGCTCCGTCACTTCGGCGAGCGAGTCGAACATCAATGCTCCTGTCTGCAGGCTGCCGAACTTTATTCTAGCGGGTCGTGTCCAGCAGATTCCGATTCGACCAAGATGCGGATCACCGGTATATTCCTTCCTGCCAGCGCCGCTAGCTCAGTTGGTCAGAGCAGCTGACTCTTAATCAGCGGGTCCGGGGTTCGAGTCCCTGGCGGCGCACCGCACCGAAACCCTGGCTCAGCGCGCTGAGCTGGGGTTTCTCGGTTTTCGAAGGGCCTCCGCCCACCTTTGGATAGACCGAGGCGCGCCATGGGTTGCTCGATGGTTGCTCTTCGGCACGGTTCCGGCACATGGCCGGGCGTTCCGGGGTCCGGCTTGGGCCCTTGAGTAGGGTTAGACCCTCAAGAAGGCCAAGAGGAGCTCAAGGCGGAAGGCCTAGACTAGTGAGGTTCAGGCCGCCGTAGATGGCCATGACCTGGCCGGTCAGCCAGGTCATGGCGAGGTCGGCCCGGCGCGGGATCCAGGTGGCGACCTCGTCGGGCTCGCCGTGGCGGCCGAGCGGGGTGCTGGCGGCCTCCTCGCGCTTGATCTGCTGGACGACGGTCTCGGGCAGGCCGGCGGTGGTCAGAGCCTGGCTCTGGGTAGGCCCGGGGGCCAGGGCGCTCACGCGGATGCCGTCGCCGACCAGTTCCAGCGCCCAGCTGCGGGCGAGTTGTTCGAGGGCGGCCTTGGATGCGGCGTAGTGGGCGGCGCTGGGCAGCGGCAAGAACCCGCCCGGCCTGTGGCAGCCCTGCGAGGGCGTCATGGTTTCAAGGGCGGGATCGTCTCGATGATCTCTTCGACGGCTTTGGCGCGCAACTGCGAGCTGGACAGGCCAGGATGTCTCCGGCCTACAGAGTCCTCCCACACCTTGGCCAGCTCCGAGCGGACCTCCAGCCAGACCAGGGCCATCCCGACCATTTTGGGCCGGAAGTCGTCGGGCTCGATCCCCGCAGGGTTCACCATCAGGACGGCCTTGTCGAACGCATATATCGCCTCTTGGGGCCTCCTCTCCATGGCGCGGATAACCGCCAAGTGCAGCAGCGCCCGCCAGTGCCTGTAGATGCAGGCCTGTTCGATCTCCCTGACCGCGAGGATCTCCAAACCAGGAGTGGCAAGGCGCCTCTCAGCCTCCTGGTAGTGCTTCTCCCCGTGGGCGGCGTTGGTGAGGCAGACCTCCAGGAGGCGGCGTGCCCCCTGGACCCGCACTTCCCACCGCCGTCGCTTCACGGCCGGGTCGACTTCGTTATCGGCTGGCTTGGCTTCGGAATCACCGGACACCAGCATGACAAGCAGCAGCAGACCCCCGAGGAGCGCCAACACACCAAGCGCCTCGTTCAATTCCTCGCTCACCTCATTCACAGTAGAGGCAGGTCCATTCGTGTGAACTTAATCTCGTAGGGTGCGGCTCCTCCTGAGTGGCGCGACACGAAGTCGCGCATTCGAGTGAACTCGCAGATTGGAGGCCGGTTATGCCGGATGCGTAGTTCCTGATCAGTGTTCGAGATTAGCCCCGCCCCGACGTGCGTCGGTGGGTCCTGCTCACCGGGGTGCGAAGCTCAGGGAAGACGCCCAAGGGCCCCCGCCCGCATAACCCAGCCCCTGCACCTCCTCAAACAGCGTGGTGGCCTGCAGATGCGGATCCTGCCGCAGCCGGATCCGGCAGTACTCCTCCACCGGCGCGAACCCATCCGGGCTCGCGCTCTTTCGCTGGCCCGGCACGCGCTCCCCGCTCAGATACGCCCGAACCGTCCGCCGGTTCCGGCCCAAATGCCGAGCGATCGCCGAGATCGACAGCCCTGCCCGCGCAACGCCTGCGCTTCCACGTCTTCCCCCTGTGTGAACATCGCCTGGTGGGCTCCCCCGAACCGCAACGGACCTCGAACACCCGAAGCGTCCAGGGGAGCCCACCCGCAGCGGTAACACCGCTGCCTGATCCAGTTTTCAGCCGTCGCCGTCAGCAGCCAGATCTTCGGTAGCGCCGACGCTTGACTGCGTTCTTGGAACAGAGTTTCTGATGGCTTCATGCCTCCAACATCAAGCCCCGCGCCGTCCAGAACGGGATCCAGCCGGACGCGCCACGGCGCTCTCCGCGCGCCGTGGCGCGTGCTGAACTCATCGTTGACCTTGATTCGTCGGCACGCGCGGCTGTATGCGTCCCTCAACGTGATGACGTACGGCTTGGTCGTTGCCGGAATGGTCCTCGGCGCGCTTAGCCCCGAACTCAACGCCTTCTACATGGGCTCGATGGACGCCTCCGGCGATTCGGCGCTCATCAAATCGCTGCTCTCCCAGCCGTGGATGTTCGCCGTCACGATCCTGGCCGTGAATCTCACGAGGGTGGCGCTCGTAGCCATCACGCTTCCGTCGATGATCGTCCCCTTTGCCGGGATCCCGTTCTTCGCTTACTTCGCGTTCACCTCGGGAATCAAACTGGCACCGGTCAACCATGATGTGACGATGAGCCTCATTCCGCACTCGCTCACCCTGGTGGTGGAGTTCCAGGCGTACGTGCTGCTGCTGTTCGGCGCCTGTCTTCTGGGGCGGGCGTGGATCCGACCGGCTCGCGTCGGTGCGACGTCGCGCCGGCAGGCGTGGGTCCGCGGGATGCGGCTCCTCGGGGTGATGTGGGTCCCGGCTCTGGTGCTGTTCATCGTCGGCGCCCTGTACGAGGCGTTCTCGATCGTGTACATCGTCCCTCTGCTCGTGGCGGGATGAGGCGATAATGCGAGCATGGACCGGATCGAGACGAGGGGGCCCAGACGCATGGCGTGGAGCACACGGGAGGCCGCACGGATCGCCGGCACGACCGAGAACACGGTGCGGTACTACCACCGGGTCGGGCTCCTCCCACATCCCGAGCGTGCGGCGAACGGGTACAAGCGCTACGAGGTGGCGCACCTCGTCCACCTGCTGCGTATCAGGCGCCTGCGGGAGCTCGGCCTCTCAGTGAGCCGGATCGCCGCGCTCGGTGCAGGCGATTCGCACGCGGAAAACGCCATCGACGCCCTCGACGCCGATCTTGCGGCGCGCATCGAGCAGCTCGAGCGCGTCCGCGCCGATCTCGCCCACCTCCGCTCGCACAGCGCCCCCCTCGAGACGCCCGCCGACTTCGCCGCCTTCGCCGCCGACCTTTCGCCGAGGCAACAAGCGCTCCTCGCGATCTACGCGCAGGTCTTCGATGCCGAGACGCTCGATGCGTTCCGGCGGGCACTGATGGCTGAGGAGGACACCGACGAGGAGTTCGAGCGGCTGGCCGGCGACGCGGACGACGCGACCATCGAGGACGTCACGCGCCGCGTGGTCGCGGCCTCGCGGCGGCAGTGGGAACGCTTTCCCGAGCTGGCCCACACCGTGGATCGTTCACCGCTCGGGCCGTCCACCGCCGGAAGCGTCCTCACACACGCCCTCGACGCTCTCTACAACCCCGCACAACTGCGGGTCCTGCGCCGCCACGACGCCCTCCTGAGAGAGCTCGGATCCGCCGAGCAGCCAGACCGGGACTGAGCGGCACCTGCTGGGTGGGGCGCTGCCGGGACGCGCGTTGTTCTGTGAGGTGGCGGGACCACGAGGACCGCTGCAGGTGTTCAGCGTGATGATCGGCGCGTATCGCCTGGATGAGTCGGAGGCTCGCCAGATGCAGGTTCGGGCACTGACCTCTTTCGTGGGGGAGGTGGCCACTCGGCGACATCCAACGGTTGTATGCGGGGATTTCAACGCGGCGCCCGACAGTGACGAGATCAGAATGCTGACCGGACGTAGCGCGCCGGGGACGCCTGGAGTGGTGTTCTATGACGCTTGGGAGATCGCCGGCGACGGCGGTCCCGGCTACACGTGGAGCAACGCCAATCCTTGGGCACGCCCTGGGCTCTATTCCGATCGCCGCTTCGACTACGTCCTGAGCGCCTGGCCGCGTGCAGGAGGAGCGGGACATCCGGTGCTGTCCCGTGACAGCGAACCTTGAGTTGTGACAACGAAGGTTGAGCGGTCAGCCCTCCGTATAGATGACGGTTCCAGTTGTTGTTGGCGGAGCCTGGCGCCGAGGACAATCGGGTGAGGCCAGGCTCCGTGTTCATGCCCGCAAGTTGAGAGTTGGCCGCGTCCAGAGGGTGAGGTCGCTGCTGGTAGCAACGGCGAGGGTGAGGCCTGAAGGCGAGAATCCGGCGGCGCGGAAGGTGGAGTAGTTGGCGTGGAAGATGTGCCACCAGCCTTCTCCCGGCGGATCCTTGTAGATGTCGCCGTCCGCAGAAAGCAAAACGCGGTCGTTGGGCCATTCGGGGCTGACGACGTCGAGGCCCCAGCCATCCGGGGTGGTGCTGTGAAGGCCACCACCGAAGAGGCCGGCGATGTGCACCCGGGTGCCTGTGATTGGCCCGAGACCGGGGCATGTGAGGTCCGGGGATGCGTCAGGTGTGCTGGTGTCGGGGTCGGGATCACGATCTCGGGCAATCTTCTCGCCGGTGCCCGCATCGAAGAGCCCATGGCCGTCATTGGAGACGACCATGACCAGATCTCGTCCGCTCTCTGGATGGACGGCGAAGCCGATTCCCAGCAAGCCGCCGATGGGCGTTCTGTTGTCCAGCACCGGCTGCCAGGGCGCCGGCGCCTGGACTACGGGAGCGGCAAGAAAGTGCTGGCGCAACCGTTGCTGATAGTCCGAGATCAACGTATCTCCTTATGTGGCCGTGCGCTCCGTGATCAAGTACGAATCCGCCAAGTAAACCTGGGGATGTCCCGCCAACTGAAGCTGGTCACTGCGGAGAATCGCGAGCTCGACCTTCCCTCA
The DNA here is from genome assembly GCF_040655495.1 of Nonomuraea sp. NPDC050404. Classification (NCBI taxonomy): domain Bacteria; kingdom Bacillati; phylum Actinomycetota; class Actinomycetes; order Streptosporangiales; family Streptosporangiaceae; genus Nonomuraea; species Nonomuraea sp. NPDC050404. Next base: position 362,169 of record NZ_JBFAKB010000006.1, on the reverse strand, counting down.
GCCGCCATGTATCGCAGGGAGCCGCATCAGCGCATCGTCTGGTTGTGGACATAGAGCCTGATCAGGCCGTAGGAGATCGAGACGTCGTGCTCGTCCATGAGCCGTGTCCAGATCTCTGTAGGGCGGTGACCGTTCTCGATCATGGCGTCGATGAGGTGCTGGATCGGATCGATGGCCGAGGGGCGGCGGGGTAAGGGCTTGCGGGCCGGAGGCTCGGGGTTGGTGAGGGCGGCCTTGACCCTGCGCCCGGTGACGTGATGACGCCTGACCAGGGCGCGCATGGACAGGTTCTCGGTCTCAGCATCGTGACGGATCCGCCGGTAGAGCTCTGCCTTGTCGATGCGTTGGGGCTTGTTGGAAGGGCCGGGTTTGTCTCGACCGGGAGCTGGGCCGGCGTCGGAGAGCGTATTCGCAGCACCTGAGGGGTGCGTCCGGATAAGACGGTGAGTCGTTCGAGACGCGGCTTGCCGAACCACGTCGGCGGGCCGGCGAGAAAGCCGTGCAGGTAGCTGGGCTTGAGGTGGTTGGCCCGGGCCAGACGGCGGATGTAGGAGCCGGTGGTTTCGCCGGATCGGGGACGGACCAGGATCGGCAGCGGGACGAGCCGCTCGTCCGGGACGTTGTTCATCGGCTGGGGCCGGTTTTGGCGCGGGTGCGGGTGGTTTCGGCGGTGTGGTCCAGCGGGACTGCGTCCAACCCTTTCTTGGTGATTCTTTCGGTGCCGGTGAGGATGGCGTCGAGGGCGGCTCCGCGGATCTGGTGGGATAAGGCGCCGATCATGCCGCCGGTCCGGTCGTGCAGGTAGCGGTCCAGGCAGGTGAGGGTGCCGGGCTTGTGGGCGTGCAGCAGCAGCGTCTGTTCCAGGGTGGCGACCAGGCCCTGCCATTCGGGGCCGTAGGGAAACGGCTGGGTGGTGATGAGGGTGAAGCGTCCGGCGATCTGCGCGCCGCGGGTGCCGGACAGCAGGTCGCTGCGTTCGATGTCGATGCCGGTATAGACGAAGGTGGCCGGGATGCGTTCGGAGAAGTATTTGAGGGTGTCGGCGACTTCGGCGCCGGTGCGGCTGGTCAGGGAGATGTTGTGCAGTTCGTCGACCAGGATCAGCCCGCAGCGGGTGTCGGTGAGCACGCCCACGACGGACTCGATGATGTCGGTGATGTTGAGCCGGCTGCGGACCGGCAGGCCGAGGAAGCGGCCGAATTCGGCGGCGACCATGCGGGCGGTGGCGGCGGGCGGGACGGTGATGTAGGCGACCGGGATCCTGTCGCCGGTGTGCGGGTGGCGGGCTCGGTCCAGCAGTTCGTGGGCGCGTCCGAGCTGGGTGATGGCGATGGTCTTGCCGGTGCCGGCCGGGCCGGAGACGATCAGCCCGCGGCGGGCGCTGATCGCGTGCCGGTTGAGCAGCACCAGGCGCCGCCCGCAGGTCACCGTGTGGCGAACGGCGGAGGTGGCCACCACCAGCAGCCGCGCGTGGTGGTCGAGCCGGGCTTCGTCGTAGGCGTCGCGCGCGATGCCGGGCAGCCGGGCGTGGTCGGCGGCGTTCAGCAAGGCAGGCGGGGCCGGGGGCTCGGCCAGCGACCGCCGCCAGCCGGGAATGGTGGTCAGGTGCTGCCCGGACTGCTCGTCGGCGGCCTGCAGGGTGGTGCCGGTGAGGTGGCCGCGGTCGGTCACGAGCGTCTCCAGGGATTTTCCAGGGGATCGAACAGCCCCAGCGGGATCACCTCGGCCAGCGTCTCGTCTGCGGTCTCGGCCGGGCCCTGGTCTGATTCGGCGTCTGGTTCGGCGCACGGTTCGGCGGGCGCGACTGGCTGCGGAGCAGAAGGTGCGCTGGTGGTGGCGCGGGCTGGACCTCGGCCACACGGTGATCACCGCCGACACCCTGCACACCCAGCACGACCACGCCCGCCACTTCATCGCCGTCGGCGGCCACTACCTGTTTCATCGCCAAGGGCAACAGCGGGCCTGCCCGATTCGGATGCTGCCTGACCATGCCAAGGTATTCCTTGACGCGAATATTCGCTTTGGTGAATACTTCTCGGCATGGACGCACTCCTCACCGCACTGGCTGACCCGGCCCGCTGGCGGCTCGTGGGCCTGCTGGCCGAGCGGCCCCGCCCGGTCGGTGTTCTCGCTCAGCTCGCAGAGGCGCGCCAGCCGCAGACGACCAAGCACCTGCAGGCCCTTGAGCGTGCCGGCGTCGTCACCTCCCAGCGCTCCGGCCAGCGCCGCGTCTACGCGCTCCGGCCCGCACCTCTACGGGAACTGGCGGCTGCGCTCACTCGGCTGGCCGACACCGCGGACCGAGCCGGCGGCTCGCGCGAGACCTACGACCGCTACGAGCTCAGCCTCCACGTAGAACGGCTCGCCGCCAACGAGCCGGGGTGGGCCGACGGCCGCTCATTCACGTTCCACCGGTCGCTGACAGCGGGCCCGGAAGAGGTCTGGCATCACCTGACCGAGGCTTCCCTACTCGCCCGCTGGTGGACGCCGGATGACCTGCGCGTCTCCGAGCTTGTCTTCGAGGCGCGACCGGGTGGGCGGATCGTCCATGAGTACCGCGACGCCGAGGACGCCGACGGCTCCGACCTGGTCGCCGGGCGCGCGCTGGGAGTCGTCGAGGACGTACGCCCCGGTGAGCGCCTCGCCTACCGGCTCTCCCCTCAGCTTCCCGACGGCAGCCTCGCCTTCACCGCCCACCTTGGCCTCGGGCTCCGGCGCACCGACACGGGCACAGAACTCGATGTCCACTTCCAAGTCACCGACAGCACGGTCGACTCAGCGGACTTCATCGCAGGCATCGAGATCGGCTTCGGCCAGAGCCTCGACAAGCTCGCGGCGACCCTCGCCGCGGACACGCACGACACTGAGCACGACACCCATACAAGGAGCGCCAAATGACGAACTCGACCGGCCGCAGAGTGACCGCGAACCTGAGCCTCACCCTCGACGGGCGTTACAACGGTCCAGGCGGGCCCAGCGATTTCGCCGCGTTCGCGCCCTATGTGACCAGCGAGGTCGCGCGGAACCACATGGGCGGCATCTGGGAGAGTGCGACGACGGCGCTGCTCGGCCGACTCAACGCGGAGGGATTCATGGGCTACTGGCCAGCGGTCGCCGAAGACGAGAACGCTGACCCGCGTGATCGCGGATACGCCAAGTGGCTGGTCGACACAGAAAAGGTCGTCTTCTCGACCACCTTGACCGAGGCGCCGTGGGAACGCACCCGCGTGGTGAACGCCCCCGCCGCCGATGTCGTTGCCGACCTCAAGGCCACTGGTGAGGGCGACATCCTCGTCAACAGCAGCGCGAGCATCATCAAGCCGCTCCTGTCGGCAGACCTGCTCGACCGGCTGCACCTCATGATCTTTCCCGAGATCGTCGGAGGTGGGCAGCGACTGTTCGACGATGGCCTGCCAGCTTCGAGGTGGATGCTCAGCCACCAGCAAAGCGGCGAACTGGGCGAGATCGCCATGGTCTACGACCGAGTCCGCTAAGAAGACACCTTCGATCCGTCGGTAATCCACGTGCGGATCAGGCCGCCTGGGTCGAGTCGGGCCGATGTCTGGTCCAAGCCCGGGCGGCCTGATTGCGGTGAGTCTCCGGCTCATGAGCGTGATGGCGGCCATGGCCAGGTGTTCGTGACTCTGGTGCAGGTAGTGGGCTCAGCGGATGACGCCGATCCGGTACCTGGACTCGCCACTGCGGAATTCGTAATTGCGGCTCACATGCCCCCGGATGCGAATGCTGCCGAGGTTGTCGTTTGCATCAAGGTCATCGACCTCGATGAGCCTTTGCAGGCTGCCGACCTTGACACACTTGTCCACCTCGACCCGCTGGTCCCGGGCGATCGACACATAAGACGCGGTCACCGGCCAGATCTTCTTGCCCCTGCCATTCACGATCTTCACTTCGTCCCGGCCGTTTTCGCTGACCTCGAGGGCCCTGATGCCGTCGAGGAACACGCCCCCGCCACAGAGGTTGGCGGCGGCCTGGCCGGCCCCTGGTGCGGCCTGCGCGGTCGCCGGGCCTACGAGCGCCACGAGACTGATCGCCGCGGCGGCCAAGCCGGCGAATGTGTGAAATGATCGCATTTCTTTTCCTTCCCCGAAGATGTCGCCGTTCGCTTTCTGCGGAGTTCAGAATGTCGAACCGGGCAGCAGGAGCTGCCGATCGGAATGGTCAAGGCCACACAATCACGCCGTCGGTTGCTCGCTGGTTGCTCTTCGGCCTGACCTCGGACGACGTTAAGAATCACGGTGTCGAGTGGTGTCCGTGGTGACACGAATCGGACGTCCCTGTGTCACCACCGCGAACGCCGTTCGCCTGGTCTGCTGCCCGTAACCGGTCACCAGCGCCATCAGGAACTGCGGAACTCCGGTGAGTATGGTGCAACCGGCAGCACCCTCTCGGGCGAGGCTCTACAAAAGCCGAACGGGAACCTGACGGTGCCCGTTCGCGTGGTGACCCCTGCGGGGGAGCGAGCAAACGGGCACCGGAACGGGCCGAGGGGCGGGGGAGCGGCCGTGGTCGTTACCGATCGCATACGCCTACCGTAGTGTCCTGCGCCTGACGCTCACCTGTGACCACGCATGCTGATGGTGACGCAGTGAGATCCACAGGCGGTGTGCCGGGTGGCCGGCGGCGCAACTCCTCCGGCCACCCGGCGTAGGGTCGTTGCTTGCCAGGGCGATAGGACCATCTGGTTGCCACGAGGAAAGGATCACTTGATCGTGTAGTCGATCATGGTGATCTCCCTTCGTCGGTTCGGTCAACGCGCGGCTGTCTTGTTCAGCTCTCGCGGTGTCCCATGCAGGCCCTGCTGGAGCTGCGCAACCTCGACGAACTGCGCACTACGGCCGTCCCCAAACCGTCGTCATCCCGCAACCATTGGCCACCGTCCTGTTGATTCACCTCGCGGGTCTCGCTCGCATCAGGCCACCGGCTGCCAAGCGTGGCGATGAACGCTTGGCTCCTTGGAAGGCGTCTTGGCGTACGTGGCGTGACGGAAGCAGCGCCGGCGTGGCGCTTGCCAGGCTTCCTCAGATGATCGCGGTCGATGAGGCCGGTTGGCTCGGCCGGAATGGCTCCGTGAGCAGGCCGTCGATATGACGAGTCAGCATGTCGTGGGCGGGAACGGTGGGGCGGTGCCCGAGCAGGGCGAGCGAGGTCAGCCCTTCGACGAGGGGCAGGAGAATCTCGGCCTCCATGTCGGCGTCGAGGTCGGCGCGGAACTCGCCGCTCCGCTGGCCATAACGGATCAGCCAGGCCAGTAGGTCGCGCGTTTCGGCGTGGGCTTGACGCAGGATCTCCGCCAGGGACGGGATGGCCGTGGCGTGGGCGGTGAAGGCCGCCAGAATTCTGGCGTCGCGTCGCTGGTGCGGCTCGATCAGGGCGAGCGTACGCAGGGTGGCGGCGAGCAGGGTCACCGCCGACTCCTTGGCGGCGGAGGCGCCGATCTCCTCCTGGCCCTGCGCGGTGACGCGTTCGGTGATGTGGTGCAGGGCGAAGGCGAGCATGTCGTCCTTGGTGGCGAAGCATCGTTGCACGGCTCCCATGGACACCTTGGCATGGTGTGCCACGTCCCGGAGGGTCGCGCCTTCGGGGCCGTGCCGGTCGATCAGGTCGCAGACCGCTTCGGCGATGTGGCGGCGTCGCGCCTCGTAGTCGACCTGCTTGGGCATGGACTTCCTTCCGCCAAGTTTTCGATGCGGTTGCATCGTATCAACTTTTCTGTTTTATTCGATGCGTCTGCATCGGAACCAGGGAGACTGCATGAGTCGTTCGAAGACACGCAACCGCACGACCGATAAGGCGCTGTGGCTGGCCGGAGCTCTGTTCACCGTGCAGGGGTTCGGTTCGGCGATCACTGAGGCTCAGTGGGGCACCAGTTTCGGAGTCGCCGGCCTCCTACGCGCTGTCGGCGTCCCCGGCTGGGCCGATCTTGCCTTGGGAACCGTCGGAGCCATGTTCCTGCTCATTGCGGCGTATCGGGCGGTGCGCCGATGAGCCTCCGAGGAATGGCGTGCGTGCTGGTCACGGCGGTGGCCGGCCTGCCCGTCGTGGCGGCCTGCGCGATCGCCACCGGCCCGGCATCGAGCCCGCGCGAGCCTGTCGTGCACACCTCGTCCGGCACCGTCGCCGGCGCCCATGTCGGCCGGGACCTGCAGCGGTTCAACGCCATCCCCTATGCCGCACCGCCGACCGGAGCACTTCGCTGGCAGCCGACGCAACCTGTCCAAGCGTGGAAGGGCGTCAAGGACGGCACCCGCACGGCCCCGCGCTGTCCGCAGAACGCCAATCCCGCCGACTCCAACCCGGCCAGCACCGCCGAGGACTGCCTGTACCTGAACGTCACCGCCCCCCGGACCGTGCCCGCCGGACAACGGCTGCCGGTGATGGTCTGGCTGCATGGCGGCGGCTTCACCCAAGGCGCCGGCGGCGACTACGACACCCGGCGGCTGGCGGAGGCGGGCACGGTCGTCGTGACCGTCAACTACCGGCTGGGCATCTTCGGCTTCCTCGGCCACCCCGCTCTGCCAGGCTCGGGCGCATTCGGCCTGCTCGACCAGCAGGCCGCACTGCGCTGGGTACGGCACAACGCGGCGGCCTTCGGCGGCGACCCGCGCAACGTCACCCTGTTCGGCGAGTCCGCGGGCGCGTTCAGCACCTGCGCTCAGCTGACATCCCCTGCAGCGGCGGGGCTGTTCGACAAGGCGATCATCCAGAGCGGCAGTTGCTCGATGCATCAGATGGGCATCGACCCCGCCGGGGGCGACACCGTGTGGCCATCGCGGCAGTCCGGCGAACAGATCGCCGCGGCCGCCGCTGGGCAGGTCGGCTGCACCGACGCCGCCCAGACGGTGGCCTGCCTGCGCCGGGCCCCTGTCCCAGCCCTGCTCGCCGCGCAGCAGAAGATTCCCGCCACCTGGGCGCCCTCGTACGGAAGCGACACACTGCCGCTCCACCCGGGCCGGGCGGTGGCCGAGGGACGCGTACACCCGGTGTCGCTCATGGTCGGCACCACCGCGCACGAGGCCCGATACTTCGTGGCCATGTACTTCGACGGTCCCGGCCAGCCCCTGAACCGTCAGACCTATCAGCAGTTCCTGCGCACCGCCTTCGGCAAGGACGCCCGGCGGGTCGCAGCCAGGTATCCCGTCAGCGCACACGGCTCGGCCTCCCTGGCCTGGGCGGCCATCGCCACCGACCGCGGATGGACCTGCCCGACCCGGGCGGGTAACCGCCTGCTCGCCCGCAAGACCCCCGTCTACCAGTACGAGTTCGCCGACGACACCGCCCCCAGACCGGCCGGGTTCCCCGTGCCCGCCACCTTCCCTCTGGGCGCGTACCACGGCGGGGAACTGCCCTACCTCTTCGACGGCCCCGGCGCCGCCACCGACCAGCCCCTGTCGGCAAGCCAACGCCGCCTGGCCGACCAGATGATCCTCCACTGGACCCGTTTCGCCGCCACCGGCAACCCCAACGACCCGGGCTTGCCCCGATGGAAGCCCCTGACCAGCACGAGCGCGAACCACACCCGCTTCTTTTCCTCGGCCCGAAGCAAAGACGACGGCTCCACCGAACACCACTGCCGCTTCTGGGACACACACAAGGAACAGAGCTTCAGCCCATGAGCTGGGCTGTCCTTCAGGCGATCACCGTCCGGCGGTTCAGACGCTGTCCTCGCCGCGGCCAGCGGCGCAGACGCTTCGGGACCCATCCCGGCTACTCGGCCCACTGGACGCATCTGCGCACCGGGTTCAGCGATGACGGCGCTCCGTACACGGAGGTGGCCGTGTATCGAGCCGGCGTTTCGCTCGTCCAGACCGGCACCCGTCATACGGCATCGGCTGACACACCCGGAACCGCGACTGCTTCGAACCGGGGAGTGGCTGGTGACCTGCTCCGGCCATCGGCTCCATGTCCAGCGGCCACCGCGACGGCGCCGCGCTTGAGCGGCGGCCCGTCCGAGCCGGATTCCGGACCGCCCCCTCTCTTTCTCTGCTTGTTCCACGTGACAGACAGCCCGGCCAAGGCCTCCACCGCCCAGCAAAGCCCGCCGAACACCGCCGGCCGGGCCCCCGACCTGGCCCGCGGTTTCATGTTGCTGGCGATAGCCTTCGCGCACGCTGCGCCTGCCGACAATCCCGTCCGGCCAGGTCATGGCCTTGCGGAGCGAGGACGCCGGGGTGCGAGCCTCCAACACCAGGGACGGCATCCACGTGCGGCATGATGATCGGTCGTGCTCCTCCGCCTGGCCTATCTCGCCGTCACGAACGCTTTCGCCGCGCTACGACTGCTACCGATGAGTGATCGGGACAAGGACACCGAAATCCTTGTTCTGCGCCACCAGGTCATGGTCCTGGAACGGCAACTCGGCGCTGATGCCAGGGGTGAGGTTCACCCCTGAGGACCGCCTCTTCCTGGCGGCGCTCCTGACCTCTCTGCCCCGAGCGGTCCTCGTCGAGTCCGGCTTGTCGTGCGCCCGGACACCGTCCTGCGCTGGCACCGCGAGTTGGTGAAGCATCAACATGCCCGTACCTGCCGGCCGAAACGCCGTGGGCGTCCGCCGACCGTCCGCTCCATCCGCATAGTCATCCTGCGCCTGGTCCGAGAGAACCCATCCTGGGGCTATCGGCGAGTGCACGGTGAACTCACCACGCTCGGCCTCAAGGTTTCTGCTTCCACAGTCTGGGAGATCCTCCAGCAGGAAGGCTTTGATTCAGCACCCGAGCGGGCCTCCACGACCTGGGCCGACTTCCTACGATCGCAAGCCGACGCACTCCTGGCTTGCGACTTCATCGAAACCGTCACCCTCAACGGACAGCGCCAATACATCCTCGCCGTCATCGAGCACGCCACCAGGCGCGTCCGCGTGCTTGGCACCACCGCTCACCCCACCGCGGCCTGGGTGACCCAGACGATAAGAAACCTCGTCATGGACCTGGATGACGCGAGCTGCCGGGCACGCTTCCTGATCCGAGACCGTGACGGCAAATTCCCCGCACTCATGAACGAGATCCTCACCGAAGCCAAAATCCGGACCGTACTCACCGGCATCCGGATGCCACGGATGAACTCCATCATGGAACGGTGGGTGCAGACCTGCCGCCGCGAACTCCTGGACCGCTGCCTGCTCTGGAATGAACGCCATCTACGCCACGCCTTGGGCGAGTACGAACGCTTCTACAACGAGCATCGCGCTCATCAAGCCCTCGACCAGGCGGCTCCGGTACGCGCTGTTCCTATCCCGATCGCCGAACCGGCGCGCATCATCGACCTGAGCATCCGTCGACGCGACCGGCTTGGCGGCATCCTCCACGAATACTCACATGCCGCTTGAACTGCACGGACGTAATTTTCGGCAGGCGCAGAGTCAGCCGGTCTGCTGGTGCCAGCGGTGCAGCAGGGCGGGGAGCTCGCCGAGCAGGAATTCGTAGAAGGCGTGCATCTGCGCCAGGCGGTGATGGGCGGGATCACCGTCAGCGGTGGCGGCGATCCCGGCGGCCGCGGCCTGGAGCATGGCCTGGATGACGGTGTTCTGGCTGGTGAACAGGGTGGCCCAGGCGTCGTCGCGGAGCCGGTAGTGCTCGCGGCGGCTGCCGGGTGAGGGCAGGCGTTCGATCAGCCCGACCGTGAGCAGCGATTTGATCGCGCCCGAGATCGACCCCGCGCTGGCCTCCAGCCGCTCGGCGATCTCTCCGGCGGTGACACTGTCCTGGTCGGTGAACAGGAAGACCGCCAGGGTGCGCGCGGCCATGCGCTGGAGCCCGCCCTCGATCAGCGTCAGGGCCAGCCGTTCCGCCGCGCGCCACTGTTCGAGCCTGTCGTTCACATGCGCCTCCGTCACAGCAGACAGGGTATCGAACACACTGACTCTTTAGAAATTTCTGAAAAGTCGTTATAGTTCTCGTATCGGCCTCTCGCGGGAGGTTCGACGGTGTGCCGGGAAGCCTGGTCGGCGACGTGAGGAGCCTCACGTGCCGACGAGGAGATGATCCCGATGACCTTGCTCAGCCGCTTGTACGGCGTGCGCCCCGCCCTGCGTCACCGGGTGCGCGTACGCCGGAACGTGGAGATCCCGGCCGCCGATGGCGTGCGGCTGCTGGCCACGCACTACTACCCGGCGGGCCGGCAGCGTCCGCCGCTGGTGCTGCTGCGCAGCCCGTACGGTCGCGGCAACGCCCTGGATCGGCTCCCGGCGCTGCTGGCCGAGCGCGGCTATCAGGTGCTGTATCAGAGCCTGCGCGGCACGGCCGGGTCCGGGGGCCGCTTCGACGGGTTCGTCATCGACCCGGCCGACGGTGACGGCACGCTGAGCTGGCTGCGCGCCCAGCCGTGGTTCGGCGGCGAGCTGGCCACGTGGGGCGCCAGCTATCTCGGCTTCGTGCAGTGGGAGCTGGCCGCCCGGGATATCCCGGAATGGAAGATCGCGCTGATTCAGGACGCGCCGTCGTCGTTCGCCGAAGGCTTCATGTACCCCGGCGGAGCGTTCGCGACCGGGAACGCGCTCGGCTGGGTGCAGCTGGTGGAGCGGATGTTCACCGGCGGCTACGGCGTCATCCGGCAGATGGCCGGGATGGTCGGCGCCGCGCGGCGGCTGTCGCAGGCCACACTCGCCCTGCCCCTGCAGGAGGCCGATCAGGCGCTGACCGGGCACCCGGTGACGTGGTTTCGGGACTGGGTCGGCCACGGTCCCGACCAGGAGTACTGGGCGAGCACCGACCACCGCGCCAACGTCGCGCGCATGCCGCCGGTGGTGCACCTGCAGGGCGGCTGGCACGACTTCTTCCTGCCCGGCATGCTGGCCGACCACGCCGCCCTGGTCGCCACCGGGCGTCAGGTGCGGCTGCTGGTCGGCCCATGGGGACACGGCCGCGGGCTCTACACCCGTGAAGGGCTGACCGACGCGCTCGCCATGCTGGACGCCGCCCTGCTCGGACGGCAGACGCCCGCGGGCGTACGACTGTACGTCACCGGGGCGGACCGCTGGATCGACGTGCCGGCCTGGCCACCCGTACACGAGGCGACCCCCTGGTTCCTGCACCCGGACGGCGGGCTCAGCCGCAACCCGCACGACGGCCACAGTTCTCCCAGCCGCTACCGCTACGACCCCGCCGACCCCACCCCCACGGTCGGTGGCACGCAGGTGGGCCTATCGGCCGGGGCGAAGGACAACCGCGCCATCGAGGCCAGAGCCGACGTGCTCACCTTCACCACCGCGCCCCTGACCGACGACGTCGAGGCCGTCGGCCCGGTCCGCGTGCGGTTGCACACGCGCTCGGACAACCCGCACGCCGACTACTTCGCCCGGCTGTGCGACGTGGACCCGCGCGGCCGGTCGATCAACGTGTGCGACGGCATCGTCCGCCTGCGCGACCCCGGCGACATCCGGACGGCCGAGGTCGTCCTGTGGCCGATGGCCCACAGGTTCGGGCGCGGCCACCGCATCCGGCTGCAGGTCTCCGGCGGCGCCCACCCGCGTTTCGGCCGCAACCCCGGCACCGGCGAACCCCTCGCGACCGGGACCGGGCTGCTCGCCTCCGACCACGAGGTCTTCCACGACGCCGACCACCCCTCAGCCCTCTGGCTGCCCCTCATCTCTGGAGCATCATGAAACTGCTCGTTCTCGGCGGCACCCACCACGTCGGCCGTGCAATCGTCGAGGCGGCGCTTGAGCGCGGCGATGAGGTGAGCACGCTGAATCGCGGGCTCAGCCGCGACCCCGCTCCCGAGGTGGAGGCGCTCATCGCCGACCGCATCGACCCCGAGGCGGTACGGCGAGCACTGGGCGATGGGCAGTGGGACGCGGTCGTCGACACCTGGGCCTGGGCGCCGCGGGTGGTGCGCGACAGCGCCCGCCTGCTGTCCGGCCGGGTCGGCCACTACGGCTACGTCTCCAGCCGCGGCGTGCACCGCTGGCCCTGGCCCGCGCACGCCAACGAGCAGGCTCCCCTGGTCGACGGCGACCCCGGCAGCAACGACGGCACCGACTACGCCGCCGCCAAACGCGGCGGCGAACTCGCCGTCACCGAGTCCTTCCCCGGGGCGGCGCTGCTGGCCAGAGCAGGGATGATCCTCGGCCCGTACGAGGACGTCGGCCGCATCCCCTGGTGGCTGCGCCGCCTGGAAAAGGGCGGACGTGTTCTGGCCCCCGCTCCCGCCGAGACGCCGCTGCAGTACCTCGACGTCCGGGATCTGGCCGCCTGGATGCTGCGCTCGGCCGAACGCGGCCTGAGCGGCGCCTTCACCACGACCGGCCCGCCCGACGCGATCACCCTCGGCGACCTGCTCACCACGGCGCTGGACGTCACCGGCTTCGACACCGACCTGGTATGGGTGCCGCCGGAACTGCTCGGCCGGCACGGCCTGCCGCTCGGCATGGAGCTCGGGCTCCGCCTGCCGGACGGCAGCGCGCCGCACGGCATGCACGACGCCGACGTCAGCGCCGCCCTGGCCGAAGGCCTCACCACGCGCCCGCTGCGCGACACTCTCGCCGACACCTGGGCCTGGCTCCAGGCCGAAGGCGACCCGGCACCCCGCGCCGACGCGCCCTCCCCCGACACCTGGCTGGACGCTGCCGCCGAACAGCGGCTGCTCGACCAGCTCTCCCGCTAAGAAAGCAGCACCTCATCATGCGCGCCATCATCATCGGAGCCGGCATCGCCGGCCTGGCCACGGCCCTGCGCCTGCACCAGATCGGCTGGGACACCCTCATCATCGAACGCGCCCCGGAGCGGCGCGGCGGCGGCTACGCCGTCACCTTCGGCGGCATCGGCTACGACGCCGCCGAACGCATGGGCATCCTGCCCGACCTGCTCACCAAGGGCTTCATCACCGACGAACTCGTCTACCACAAACCGAACGGCGAACGCCGATTCGCCCTCGACCGCGCCACCATCGCCGCCATCACCGGCCCGCGCACGATCACCATCCTGCGCGGCGACCTCGAAGCCGTTCTGTACGACAAGGTCAAGGACCACACCGAGATCCGCTTCGGCACCACCCTCACCGCCATCGACCAGGACGACCACACCGTCCGCGTCACCCTCAGCGACAACACCATCGAGGAAGCCGACCTGCTGATCGGCGCCGACGGCCTGCACTCGGCCACCCGCGCCCTGCAGTTCGGACCGGAAGAAGACTTCCTGCTCGACCTGGAGCACAAGGTCGCCGTCTTCATGCTCGACCGGCGGCCCGCGACCATCGCACCCGGTGCGACCGGCAGCCTGTCCTCACGCGGCCGTACCGCGGCGGTCATCAGCGTCGGCGACGGCCGCAACGTCGCCTTCTTCGGCTACCGCGCCGACCACACCCGCCCCGGCGAAGATGCGACCACCGAACTGCAGCGCGTCTACGGCGACCTCGGCTGGGTCATTCCCGAAGCCCTCGCCGGGCTCCAGCGGGCCGACGCGGTCTACTTCGACACGATCAGCCAGGTCGTGGCACCCTCCTGGAGCAGCGGACGCGTGGTGCTGCTGGGCGATGCCGCCTGGTGCGTCACCCTGTTCGCCGGCTACGGCTCAGCCCTGGCCGTCGGCGGCGCCGACCGGCTCGGCACCGAACTGGCCGCCCACCCCGGCGACATCCCCGCCGCACTGACCGCCTGGGAGACCGCCATCCGGCCCGAAGCCGAACGCAAACAGGAGCTCGGACGCCGCGTCAAAGGCGTCTACGCGCCCGCCAACCCGGTGTTGCTGTGGCTGACCCAACTCCCGCTACGCCTGGCCGCGCTCCCACCGGTGCGCCACTACATGACCCGCCGCTTCATCAAAGGCTGAGGAGGCGGCACACCTGGCCAGGTGTTGCATTCTTGGCACCTGGAAAGATCGCGCCCCTGACGGGGGCGCGGGTGTCGGTGAGCCGGAAAGCCTGGCCGGCCCGCGATCTTCCGATCACGGAGCTTGGCCCATCATGTGCGTGTGCGGCAGTGTCGCGATGGCCCGCGCCGCGGAGGATGATCCGGCAGGAGTACCCCTTCGGGTAGGTGAACCCTGCGCTCCTGCGCCCTCGCCCCGGGAAGGTCGGCGGAACGTAAATCCATTATGCCCTTCTTTGTGCTCCTTGATACGTTAATGACAGGTGTGCCGGGAAGTCTGGTCGGCGAATGAGTGACCCGACCCCTGCGACGAGCGGAGTTTCATGCCCGGCCCCACCCTGCGACGTGCGCCACGCCTGCTCAACAGGAACACGTGGCCAGAAGCCCGTCGCATCGCCGACATCCTGCGCAAGGAGACCATCGGTGGGGCTTTGCTGCTCGTCGCCGCACTGGCGGCGCTGATTTGGGCCAACTCGCCGTGGGCGCAGACGTACCAGGATCTACGCGCGATCGAGATCGGGCCCGCCGCGCTGCACCTGAACCTCGACCTGGCCACCTGGGCCGCGGACGGGCTGCTGGCGGTCTTCTTCTTCGTGGCGGGGCTGGAGCTCAAGCGTGAGTTCGTCGCCGGTGACCTGCGCGACGTGCGGCGGGCGGCGGTGCCGGTGGCCGCGGCGCTCGGCGGGGTCGTGGTGCCTGCCCTGGTGTACCTGGCGGTCACCGGCGGGGCGGATGCCGCCAGAGGATGGGCGATCCCCACCGCCACGGACATCGCCTTCGCCCTGGCGGTGCTGGCGGTGATCGGCCGGTTCCTGCCCGACGCGCTGCGCACCTTCCTGCTGACCTTGGCGGTGGTGGACGACCTGATCGCCATCGTCATCATCGCCTTCTTCTACACCTCGCAGCTGGCGGTGCTGCCGTTGCTGGCGGCGCTGGTGCCGCTGGCGGCCTTCGCGATGCTGGTACGGCGGCGGGTGCGCTCGTGGTGGCTGCTGTTGCCGCTGGCTTTCGCCACCTGGGCGCTGGTGCATGCCTCGGGAGTGCACGCCACCGTGGCGGGGGTGCTTCTGGCTCTGACCGTCCCCGTTCTGCCTGGGATGCGGGTGGGCGGGTCGGGGCTGGCCGAGCACTTCGAGCATCGGTTCCGGCCGTTCTCCGCGGCCATCGCCGTCCCCGTCTTCGCCTTCTTCTCCGCCGGAGTCACCCTCGGCGGGCTGGGTGGTCTGGCCGAGACGCTGACGGAGCCGGTCGCCTTGGGCATCGTGGCCGGGCTGCTGATCGGCAAGCCGCTCGGCATCCTGGCCGCCACCTGGCTGGTGGCCCGCTTCACTCGCGCCACTCTGGACGAAGGGCTGGCCTGGATCGACATGGCCGGGCTGGCCATCCTGGCCGGCATCGGGTTCACCGTGTCGCTGCTGATCGGCGAGCTGGCGTTCGGCGCGTCCGGTGCGGAGCAGGTCAAGGTGGCCGTCCTGGCCGGTTCTCTGGCCGCGGCGCTGCTGGCCACGGTGATCCTGCGGCTGCGTGCCCGCGTCTACCGGCGCATTCACGAGGCCGAGACCGCCGACTCCGATCAGGACGGCATCCCCGACCTCTACCAGTCTCCATAGCCGCCGTATGGGCGTGCGTGCCCGTTGTCATGGGGGAGATGGAACCGGTTCACCTTTGGCTTCACACGTTGCCGGCGTCATTCGGCTGAGCCTGCCACCTGCCGTAGAACGTCCCGGCGACCGCGGCGGCCAGGAGCTGCGCCGGCTTCCTGCGGAAGGAGGCCGCGCTGGTGGTCACGACCGGTTACCAGGCCAACCTCGCGCTCAGCGCCCTGTTCGCGCCGGACGACGTGCTGTTCACCGACCAGGGCGTACACGCCTCGCTGCTGGACGCCGCCCGCCTCGGCCAGGCCGAACTGCGGCGCTTCCGGCACAACGACGCCGTCATCCGCGCCGAGCCCGAACGCCGCCAGCGCGTCCTGGCGGCCGCCCGCCGCCTGCGCGCCGACCTCACCGGCCTCGGCTTCGACACCGGCCTGGGCATCACGCCGGCCGTCCCGATCCGGGTGGGCGAGCCGCTGGTCTGCATGCGGCTGTGGCGGGAACTCCTGAACGAAGGAGTCTTCACGGGCGCCCTGGTTCCCCCGGCGGTCCCGGACGGCACTGCGCTCATCCGCATCGGCGTCACCGCCGCGCACTCCGACGCCCAACTGAGCCGCATCGCGGAGGCGTGCGAGAAGGCAGGCCGCCGACTCGGCCTCATCCCCGCGCGGCGGCCGGCCCTCACCGGCTGACCCTCCGGGCGCCGGGCCGGCCCCTTCAGAGGGCCAGGGCTCGCTCGACGGTGCCTGAGTCCAGGTCGACGAGGAGCGCGTCGGGAAAGCGGAGGTCCGCCCAGAAGTCGCCGGGACTCCGCAGGCCCAGCAGCGCCTTCACCCAGACGGTCATCGCCATGCCGTGTGTCGCCACTACGAGCGGGCGGCCGCCGGTACGTACGAGATGCTCGGTGATCCCGGCGTCGAAGCGCTTGGCGACCTCGGCTCGCGGCTCCCAGTCCGCGTGGTCCGCGCCGTCCACGTACGTGCGCCGCAACTCCCGATAGTCGCCCTCCCATGGCTCCACCCGGGTGACCTCGTTGAACCGTCGGTCCCGCGCGACCGAGCCGTCGCCGCCCAGCGTCTGCCAGGCCTTCAGCTCATCGCTGGAGACGAGGCAGGCGTCTTCGGGCAGCCGCGCGACCAGCCGCCGGGCCGCCTGCCATCCCTCGGCGCTGAGCGTCCATTCGTGCGGTGGGACGGCCGGGCCGTAGGCGGGCATGGCATGGCGGACCAGGAACAACATGGGAGGAAACCTATCGAGCGTCCTGTCCTTGAACCGGAGCGCCTCGGGTCGCGCCGCGGTCATCCTTGCGTCGCAGGTGGTAGGAGACGGTGGCGGTGGCGAGCGCCGCGCCCGAGATCGGCCAGAAGCACTCCGGCAGCCATGCCCCCCATTCGGCCAGGACGAACCGGCCGGAGAAGGTCCATCTGAGGTAGGTCAGCCCGGCCACGGTGACGATGATCGAGACGAACCCGGCGGGAATGACCGCCAGCAGGGGCGGCACCCGCCGGCCGCGCAGCCCGGGCAGCCACCGGGGGAACACCTCGCCCCACCGCTGGGTCAGCCCCAGGGTGAGTACGCCGCCGAACGCGCCGAAGGTCGCCAGATAGGCCCCCGCCAGCCACAGCCCGCTCTCGCCCTCGGCCAGGAACTCGCGGCTCACGCCGAGCGGGATGCCCAGTGCCCAGGCCCACCGGGTGGCGCAGTACAGCAGCGGCACCGCGACCGCGACGTACACGGCCCGACGCCCCCGCTCGGGGGTGAACCAGGGCGCACGCGACCGGCGCCGGCCGTAGGCCAGCGCCGCGGCGGCCAGCAGCAACCCGCCGAGCACGCACACGAGTTGGTTGAGCACCGGCCACGGCCAGGCGTCGGCGAAGGTGGCGCCGCCCATGCCCCATCCGAAGACCGGCGCGACCAGCAACAGCGGCGTGTAGGCCACGCCCATCATGAGCCGGGAGTCGGGGATCACGAGGACCAGCAGAGCGGCGATCGGCCAGGCCGCCATCAGCGGAAGCCGACTACCGCTACCGCTACCGCTGCCGGCGCCGGTGCTGGTGCGGGTCAGTGCCAGCGCCGTCGCGGCGGTCAGCAGCGCGAAGGCGGCGACGGACCAGCCGAACCGAGGCGTGGTGCCGGCCAGGATGGACAGCGCTCCATCCGGATCGGGATCGGAGGCGCCCCAAGGGTAGCCGGGCAGCCCGAGCGCCCACGCCACGCCGAGCACACCGTAGACCAGCGCCCACAGCGCCGCCGCATGGCCTCGCCAGTTCGAGGTGATGGTTGTCATGGGATCAGCGTCGCTGGACGGCCCGCTGCCGAGGCAGATGCCGTTCGGCAGGGCTTGGTGCCGCCGAACGTGCCGTTCGGCACCCCTACGGGATCCGGTCGGGCGCGTATCGTCGCTCGGGTGAGTGCGGTTTCGGTCCTGGTTTGTGTCGTTCTGGCGGCTGCGGCGTTGTTCCGGCGGGAGTTCAGGTCACGCCTGCTCTGGCCGGCCTGTGCGGCCGCGGCCCTGTCCCTGGCCGTCACGCTGGCGTACGTCGTCGATGGCGCGCGGTCCTGGTGGGGCGCCGAAGTATCCGGCATGGTCGAGAGCCTGGTCCTCATGGCGCTTGGCGGCCTGGTGATCCGGTACGCGCCGCCGCGGCGGGCCGTACCCGGCGCACTCCTCGTGGGCGCGGCCTCGTCCGTGTGGATGTTGCGGTTCTTCGTGCCCGCCTCGCCGCTCGAAGGGGTGGGGGTGTGCGCGTTCTGGGGCACGGGCGCGCTCCTGGCCGCGGGGATCGGCGCCTACCTGCGCCTGGCCGATGTACGGCAGCAGCGGGCGGTGGCCGACGCCCGTACCGCGCTGCGGTTGCGGCTCGCCAGGGACCTGCACGACTTCGTCGCCCACGACATCAGCGAAATGGTGGCGTACGCCCAGGCGGGCGGGGTCGCGGGCGATCCGCGTCAGGCGCTCGAACGGGTCGAGGCGGCAGGTCAGCGGGCCATGTCGATGCTGGACCGCACCCTGGACATGCTGCACCACGACCGTCCCCGCACCCCGGTCGGCGACCTGAGCGGCATCCGCGAGGCCGCCGATCGTTTCTCCGCCGCGGGTCCCGCGCGCGTTCACCTGAGCATGGACGCTCCCGAGACCGTCCCGGCGGAGATCGCGGCGCTGGCCTATCGGATCGTGGTCGAAGGGTTGACCAACATCCGGCGGCACGCCCCCCACGCCGGCCGGGCCGACCTGAGCATCAGCGCCGCGGGCGACGTGCTGGAGGTCACTCTGTCCAACGACGGGGTGAACCGCTCGCCGGGCCGCCGAAACGGTGGCGGGTCGGGGCTGGCAGGGCTGGCGGCGCTCGTACGGGAGCAGGGGGGCGAGTTGGTCACGCGGGCCGTACCGGATGGGTGGTCACTGACGGCTCGCCTGCCGCTGGCACAATCGCACGCGTGGCCACCCGAATCCTCATCGCCGACGACCAGGAAGGCATCCGCGGCGCCTTCCGGCTCATCCTCGACGCCCAGCCCGACATGACCGTGGTGGCCGAGGCCGCGGACGGCCGTACCGCGATCGACACGGCCACGGCGATCCGGCCCGACGTGGTGCTCGCCGACATCCGCATGCCCGGCGCCGACGGCATCGAGGTGACCCGCGCCCTCGCCGGGACCGGCATCCGAGTCGTGATCGTCACGACCTTCGGCCTCGACGAGTACGTCCACGCCGCGCTACGTCACGGCGCCGACGGCTTCATACTCAAGCGTTCCGGCCCCACCCTGCTCATCGAGGCCATCCGCGCCGCGATGAACGGCGACATGCTCATCAGCCCGCAACTCACGGTACGGCTGCTGCGCGAACGCGGCCTGCCCCACGTCGAGACGCCGGACGTCGTCCTCACCGAACGCGAGGACGAGATCGTGGCCATGGTCGCCCACGGCAAGACCAACGCCGAGATCGCCGCCGAACTCTTCCTCGCCCCCGGCACGGTCAAGAACCACATCGCCGCCATCCAACGCAAGACTTCCACCCGTAACCGCGTCGCCATCGCCTCCTGGGCTTGGTCCACCGGCCGAACCCGACCCTGACCTCACCCTCCCTTACAGGTGGGACAGGTCGCGCCGCTGGTCGAGGTACCAGTTGCCGATCTGGGCCAGGTCGATGGTGGTTCTCAGGACCTCGGCGGCGGTCTCGGCCAGGACTTCGCCCCGCGGGGAAATGATCATGCTCGGGCAGTGTTGCAGAGGGTCCGCGACGTTGCAGGCCAGGACGAGGCCGCCCCCGAGGGTGAACAGGGCCGGGTGCTGCGCCGGGAGGGCCTCTACAGCTCCAGCATCGACTTGTGGCGACGCCAGCGTGACAACGGCGAACTGACTCCCGCGGGCCCGACCGCCGCATCGCGTGCCCGCAGAACGCCCGAGCAGTTGGAGCTGGAGCGGTTGCGCAAGGAGAAAACGGCACTGGCCCGGGACAAGGCCAAGGCCGAGAAGAAGCTGGCCCAGACCGAGGCCGCCCTGGACATCATGGGAAGAGCTCCTGATGTCCCTAGCAGATCTGTCCTGCGGAGGAGGCAACGGCCATGAGGCACGTGAAATGGGCTGGAGGCGGCTTGACCGGTGCTTGGACGTGTCTGCGGTCAAGCCGGGCGTGTTCCCCCGCCACCTCTTCCACCATGATCGTCCGTTGGGTGTCGCTCGGGTCTGGCTTGACGATGCGGTCTCAGGCGCCCAACGCCCGGCAGTGCAAACCGGCTCATTTCGATTACGCCACCGGCCCGCCGATGTGCCGGACGCGTGCCGAAGAGCATGTGACGAGCATGATCTCGGCCGTCTCCGCCTCGCAGAAGAGGACTGAGAATCGAGAAAGTGCTAGTCAGGTGGGGTGTTGAGTGGTAGGGCGCCCGATGCTCGAACCCGGAACCTACGGATTAAAGGTCGACAGATATTATGCTGGCAACTATCTCATCGTGTCTCAATGTATCACTCTGTCCATAAATCGCCATTACCAAGAATGTCCAAGAATGCCCTCCATGCCCCCCAGCGCGAGCGCACGGAGACAGCCGACCAACAACGACTCTTCACGCTCCAAGACGCCCGCGGCGCTATTAACGGCCAACTCACCCCGGTCGCGCGCCCCGACCCATGCCGAACATGAGGGGAGCACGGTGCGGAACCAGGTCGGATACTCGGCAGACCGGCGGCAAAACGGCGGCTTGCCGGGCCCGGTCGTCGAACGGCTCTCGGCCGTTCCGCCAGCCGCCCCTAGAAGATCGAGCATTTAGTGGCGAGGGCGGTGAACGTGCGATAGACCTGGTGTCGTGGACATTGGCAGGGGACTGCGGTTCAGTGTTCTGGGGCCGTTACGGGTGGCCGACATCGATGGGCCAATTTCGATTACCGCGGGGAAACAACGGGTGGTTCTGGCCACCCTTCTCCTCCACGCCGGACAAGAGATCTCCTATGACCAGCTGGCGGATCGCGTTTGGGATCACGACGCTCCAGACGACACGCGTAGCGCGCTGTACACACACGTGATGCGATTACGTCGGGTGATGGGCGACCGGGGAGAGGAACCCCGGCTGATTCGAACGCATGAGCACGGATACGTCATCGATGTCGAACACGACTGTTTGGATCTGACCCAGTTTCGCCGGCTCGCCCAGCGCGCCGAACGGGCAGCCAGAGAAGGCGACCTTCCCGGGGAGGCGGACCTGCTCGAGCAGGCGCTGAAGCTGTGGCAGAACCCCGTTCTGGCCAACGTACCTTCGGAGGTGGTGCACCGCGATGACGTCCCGCAGTTGGCTGAGGAGCGGGTGCGAACGCTGGAGCGCTGGTACGACGTCAACCTGATGCTCGGCCGCCATGGTCAGATCGTCGGAGATCTGTTGGTGGCAGCGGACGCGCACCCTCTGCGCGAAGGGCTGCGGGCCCAGTTGATGGTGGCGCTGTACCGGTCCGGCCGCCAGGCCGAAGCCCTCAAGGCGTACCACAACATGGCGACGCTGCTGCGCGAGGAGCTTGGCGTGGATCCCGGCAAGGAATTGCGGGCGTTGCAGCATGCCATTCTGAACGACGACGCCGACCTTGCCGCGCCTGAGCCGGGAACCGACCCGGGGATGGCCCGGCGGGAACTGAATCAGCGCATGCTCGCGGCGGACCCGGCGCTCATCGTTTCCTCGGCGAAGGCGCGGGTGGCCCCCCGGCAGTTGCCCGCTCCACCCACGCCGTTCGTCGGACGCCGCGACGAGCTGGCACTCCTGGACGACGCCTGTGCCGAGAGCGGCCCTGTGGTGATCTCGGCCATCGCCGGCGGCGGCGGGATGGGCAAGACCTGGCTGGCGCTGCACTGGGCGCACCGGAACATCGATCGGTTCCCAGACGGGCAGTTGTTCGTGGATCTGCGCGGGTTCAGCCCGGATGAGACGCCGATGGCTCCGGAGGTCGCGGTACGGGGCTTCCTGCATGCGCTCGGCGTCGAACCCGGCCAGATGCCGGATCAGCCGCACGCTCAGGCGTCGCTGTTTCGCAGCCTGGTGGCGAACAAGCAGATGCTGCTGGTGCTGGACAACGCCGTGGACGCCGCCCAGGTCGCTCCGCTACTGCCGGGAAGTGGGACGTGCGCGGTCGTGGTGACGAGCCGCAGGTGGCTCTCCGGCGTGACCACCCGGTACGGCGCGCGCCACCTGGCACTCGACACCCTCTCCGACGACGACGCACGCACGCTGCTGACCCGCAGGCTCGGCGCCGCGCGGGTGGCCGCTGGGGACGCGGCCGTGTCGGACGTGATCGCGCTGTGCAAGGGCCTTCCGCTCGCGTTGAGCATCATCGCCGCCCGAGCGGCGGCCCAACCGCGCCGGTCGCTGATGGGGCTGGTCGCCGAACTGCGCGACGAAGGACTCGACGCGCTCGACGACAACGATCCCTCGGCCAGCCTGCCGGCCGTCCTGTCCTGGTCGCTGCGGGCACTCACCGCTGAGCAGGCGCAGGTGCTGGCGTTGCTGGCGATCGCGCCCGGTCCCGACATCGGTCTGTACGCCGCCGCCAGCCTCACCGGGCTGCCGCTCGGCAAGGCCCGGACAGTCTTGCGCCATCTGGAGCAGGCATCACTGCTGGGCCAGGACGCGCACGCCCGGTACCGGATGCACGACCTGATCCGCCGTTACGTCGCCTCCCACCTACCGTCGGACACTGCGGCGTTGCGCCGGGTCGTCGGCTTCTACCTGCACACGGCGAGGGCAGCCGACACGCTGGTGCGTCCGAGCGGCGCGGTCATCGAGCTCGACCCACCCGCGCCCGGCACCTATCCCGCTCCGCTGCACGACGTCGCGGCGGCGCTGTCGTGGTTCGACAGTGAGCACCTCTGCTTGCTCGCCGCCCAGAAAACGGCCGCGGAACACGGCATGCACGACTCCGTGTGGGGAATCGCCTGGTACTTGAACAACTACCAGGACCGGCGAGGACATCTCCACGACCAGCTCACAGTCCTGCAGGCCGGCCTGGCCGCCACCATTCGCCGGGGCGACCCAGAGGCCGAAGGCCGCATGCGCAGATTGCTCGGGAACGTGTCTGCCAAGCTCGGCCGGCACGACCAGGCGATCGACCACCTGCACCACGCGCTGGCGCTGGCCGGCAAAACCGGCGACCGCCTCGACGAGGCCCGCACCTACCGAGCGATCGCGGTGGCCTGGATGCGCCAGGAGAACTACGAGTTGGCGCTTGATCGTGTCACCCGAGCACAACAGATCTACCATGCCCTCGACGAGCCGGCCTGGGAGAGCGACGCACTCAACGACATGTCCTGGTACGCCGCGAAACTGGGCCGCTACGACCTCGCCCGTGAGACCGGCGAGGCTGCACTGCAGTTGGCGCGCCGCACACGGGAGCGCTCCGTCGAGGGGAGCACACTCGACACACTGGGATACGTCAACCACCTCAGCGGCAACCATGCTCAGGCGGTTCAGCACTACCGCGACGCGCTGAGGCTCCTCACCGAAATCGGCAGCCACTACTATGCCGCCAACACGCTGGAGCGGCTCGGAGAGACGTACGTCATGCTCGGCAGCCACGACGAAGCTCACGCCGCGTGGCAGCAGGCCGTCGCGATGTACCAGAAGCAGGGGCGCGCTGATGACGCCGCCCGCGTCCAGCAACGGTTCGAGGAATCGAGTCCGCCCACCCCCGGGCATTCGGGCGCGGCGGCGGGACTTCCGTTGTCATGACGACACCATTACGACGCGTGTCGACCATTCGGTTCACGATGGCTGACCTTTGGGGGCTTACTGGTCGGGCAATATGACCAGCAGTTCGTGGTCAGGGCGTCTGTCTGACCAACGTCGATCAGTAGCTCGGCCGGTGGGCGGAGGCCATCGACGCCCACGAGCAAGCGCTCCTCCTCGCCCTCGATGAGGAGTTGTGTAGCGGGAGCTACCACGAGGCGGCACCTGTGGACAGGTGCCGGAGAACGCGGCTCGGCCCGGCTCCACTGGCGTAGATGGGCCACCCGTTCTGTACACCTCAGCCCCAACCAGTCGCCCGTCCGCGACACCGACGGTGATGGAGCGGCAACTGTGACACGGGCCAACGGAACGACGCGGGCCGTCATCGCTACTGGACGAGGAAGGCGGCTGCCGTTGGAGAAGAGGCCGCAGCGAGACCGGCGGAACACGAGCTTCCTAGTACCAGTCGAACCAGAACATGTCGGGGTACGGCCCAGAGTGGTAGCAGAGGCTGACGCCGTAGTAGATATCCCACTCCCCTCGCGCTCTCTGGCACTCCTGCCAGGTCCGGAACGGGCCCACCCGGCCGCCCATGATTTGGGCAGAATCGCTGGCCGATGGCCCTGCTCCACGAAGCCGGCCGCCTTCGGCCGCTGTAGCTGGTGCTGCTGGTACGGCCATCGCGGCAGCGATGGCCGTAGCGACCACTAACCTTTTGACGAGGTTCATTTGTCAGCTCCACTTCGCTCTGTCGGACTGAATTCCAGTAACGCTGGCGTGAATACGCTCAAGGCGAGCGCAAATGGTGTGGTTCGAGGACTACGGGCTGCGGCCAAGGCGGCGGAGTACGACGGCGGAAACGCGGCTCGCCGGGAGAAATCCGAAAAGTCGGGAGTCGGCGCTTTCGAGGGTGTTGTCCCCGAGCACGGCGAGGTAGCCGTGAGGAACGACCCCCTGAGTCGTGTCGTGCCGCCCGGCCAGCTCGGGCGGCACGGGATCACCGCTCACTGCGGCGACCCTCTTCAGCATCTGGAGAGAGGATGAGTCGGTCGGCGGCGGACTCAGGACGACCACCTCGCCGACCTTGACGCGGCGCGGCCGACTCCGCCTGGCCAGCAGGCGGTCCCCGTGGCGGTAGGCGGGCTCCATGCTGGTGCCGGTCACCGTCACAATGAGCAGGCGGCGGCGCGCGTAGAGGAGACCGGCCGCGATGCAGACCGAGGCGCCTGCCAGGACGGCGGCTATCATCGGCGGACCGCCTGCGGCAGGAAGAGGGCGATGAGTGTGTCCAGGGCGATCGCAAAGAATGCCAGCAGCGCACCGGCGAACAGCGTGATGACCACTCCCGCGGGGTGGGTGAGGGCCGAGCCGGAAGCGGGTACGAGCGCGCCGGTGGCCCCGATGACGGCCAGGACGATGTTCCTAGCGATGTGGTGCCGGCCCAGCGGCTGTCCCGATGAGCCGAAGCAGCGGCAGACGGCGGCCTTGCGGGTCGGTTTCGGCGATGCGGCGAACTCCTGGGTTCCTTTCAGCGAAGCGGCGATGCCGAGGGAGAACCCGCAGAGCAGGGCGGCCGCGAGGAGCAGTCCAGCGCGCTCCGCCCCCGGCGTCAGGACCAGCACGATGACGGCGAGCTCGGCGGACACGATCGTGATGGCTGCCGCCCGGGCCGCCGAAGCGGGAAACACGCCGAGATCACGCATAAACGACACGAACTCGGCCGGGCCGCGTAGCTTGCTCACCAGCGCGGCGAGGAAGACGAGGGCGATGACGACTCGGCAGAGGTGAACCACGTAGATCATGGGGCGCGCTCTCCCATCTCGGCCAGCAGGGCGGGTTCGTCTTGGCACTGGCCGGCCTGAAGCTCCTCTTGGTACTGGACGGTCTGGAGCGTGTCCTGGTACTGGCTGGCCTGGAGGCGGAAGAGCTCGGCGTATGTGCCGGGGAGCGCCATGAGCTCGTCGTACGTGCCGTCCTCGACGATCCGCCCCTCGGACATCACGACGATCCGATCTGCGTCGCGGGTCGCGCCGAGGCGATGAGAGATCAGCAGGCTGGTCAGGCCGGAGCGATGCGCCCGCAGGCTGGCATGCACCTCGTGCTCGGCCATAGGGTCGAGGCCGGACGTGGGCTCGTCCAGGATGACGAGGTCGGGCCTGTCTCTGAGGAGAGCGCGGGCCAGCGCCACCCGTTGCCACTGCCCCCCTGACAGGGGCACTCCCGCCTCCGTGTCCTCCCCGTCCGACTCGGAGACGAACATCCGGCTCAGCAGGGTGTCGTAGCCGTGCGGCAGCGCGTTGATGGGGTCGTGGACACCGGCGAGCCGGGCGGCTCGTTCAATCCGGCTTGGGTGCTCGATGACCGTCAGGTCGCCCAGTCCGATGTTCTCGGCCGCGGTCATGTCGTACTGCATGAAGTCCTGGAAGACTGCGCCCGTCCGCCGCCTCAGTTCGGGCAGGGAGAGCTCTCGCAGGTCGACGCCGTCCCAAAGGATCTGGCCGCGGGTGGGGTCGTAGAACCGGCACAGAAGCTTGACCAGCGTGCTCTTCCCGCATCCGTTCCGGCCTACCAGCGCTGTGGCCTCGCCGTACGCGATGAAAAGGCTGACCCCGCGAAGGGCCCACGGATGCTGGTCGGAGTACCGGAACCAGACGTCCCGAAGCTCGATGCCCGAACGCAATGCGGGCACCGGGCGAGGTGACGGCGGGGACGGCAGGTCGGGGCCGGCACGGGTGACGGTGAGGAAGTGGTCGAACATCAGCAGCTGCTGATGCGCCGAAGTCATGGTCGAGGTTGCCGAGCCGATCGCACCCTGGATGCCGGCGACCGCCGCGACGAACATGGAGACGTCACCGAGGCCGATCCGGCCCGACTGGGCGGCGAGCGCGGCCCAGAGAAGGCCGCCCCCGGCCAATGCCGCAGCGAACAGCGCGAGCCCGCCGTGCACGGTAAGTTCGTGCCGGTCGGCCCTGGCACTCTCCCGGTTGACGCCGACCCGCTCGGCGAGCATCCGCCGTCGCAGGAACGGCCCGGTACCGAACAAGCGGAGTTCCTTCGCTGCCGGGATGGTCGACAGGAGACTCGCGTAGAACCACTCCCGGCGCTGCGCCGGGCTGAGCCGCCACAACATCGCCACCTGGCGGCGCGACAGGCTCAGCTCCGCGCAGAGGACCGGCACGGCGGCCAGCATCACCACCACCGCCATGAATGGGCCGACCGCCATGAGTGAACCGACAAAGCCGACTGCCATCAGGATCGTGGCCAGCAGGTCCAGCGCGCCGTGGGCGATCTGCGCGGGCGCCTGGCCACCGGACTGCTGCGCCATGCGCAGCCGATCGAGGAAGGCCGGATCCTCGAAGCGGGCCAGCCCGGCGAACCGGTCGACCGCGGCGAACAGCCGATCCTGGGACAGCAGACCGACCGCGCGATCGGACTCAGCCCGCAAGTAGTGGGCAGCACGCGGAAGGACGGTCCCGACCAGCGTCGCACCGGCGAGTCCGGAGGCGACAGGAAGGACGCCGCCCGCCGTCACACCGGAGGCCAACTGGTCGAGTAGTTCCTTGGTCAGCCAGGCCACCACGACCGGCAGCGCGCCTGACGCCACCCGGCACGCGCCCAGCAGGATCAAAGTGTAGGGCGCCGCCTGCCAGAAGATCGCGAGAGCCGCTGCCAAAGCGGGCCCGCGTGCGTTCCCCATCACGCCGCGAAAGTATGGGCCAGGTCGGCGGCGTCGAGGGTGCTTCCCCTGACGACGCCGTCTTCGACGTGAAAAAAGCTGGGGAAAGCCCGTACCCGGAACGCGGTGGTGATTCCCGCCGCCGGATCCGTCACGGTCACGACCCTGGCCACCGGTCGCAGGGCCGCCACCATGTCGGCGGCGTTCGCCCGCGCCCCCTCGACGACGGCCAGCAGGCCGGTTGAGCCATCGGAGCGCCCGGCCGCCCAGTCGACGAACACGGGCAACTGCTCGTGGCAGGAATCGCAATCTGTTGAGAAGAACGCGATCGTGGTTCGGCCGACGAGAGAATCCCGGTCGATCGGCTCGCCCTCGGTGGTGAAGGCAGAGAACTCGCCCACGAATTCCCCCACCGCGAGAAGGGGCCCCGGTCCCGCACCGCGATTCACGCCAGCCGCCAACACATCGCCGTGCTCGCGTAATCGCCGGACGACGCCATAGGTGAAGACGAGGTTCAGGACGCACAACAAGGTTAATCCGATAACGGCGACGACCAGATATGTCATATGATCCTCCGCAGTGGGACGACGACCCGGGCGATGCGTTTGCGGCACCGCCCAGGTCGATCGCCGACTAGCAGTTAATTCCTGAATCGAAGCAATAATTGTCACACTTCAGGACCCCTCCGGCCCCGGGCTGACCCTCCCACCAGCATCTCCTGTAGTGCTGGGTGAGCTCGAACGGATTGGGTTTCCAGCAGCCGCAGTACTGGACGACTACCGCGGCGGCGGTGGTACGGGGTGCGACTAGCTGCACCAGCCGGTCACCGATGTGGGCGAGCAAGGACATGGAATACCTCCCGCTGAATGGTGATCGTGTGCGGCTGGGCTCAGCAGAGCCTGCCGTTGTACCACGCCCCCTTAACCGCGGGGTGAATGCCCAGGGTGATGACGCCGGGCCCGACACACTTCTCGTAGTCGGAGTGGACCAGTCGGTCCACGTAGATGATGACGTTGTTGTAATCACAGTGGTTGTACTTCGCGAGGCCGCTGGAGACGAACCAGCCGCACGGAGCGTCCATCGCCGCCGATGTGGCGGCGTGCACAGGGGCCGAACCGACGCCGACCATTCCCGCGGCCACGGCGAGGCCGACGAGGGCCGTTCGCGCTTTCCTGAACACTGGCGAATCCTTTCTTCGATTACCGGATTACCGGATACTGAATTCGGCGGCTGTCACCAGGGCACTGAGAAGCTGTGACGGAGGCCGACTTCCGCGGAGGCGCCCGGCGGCACCGTCACGGGTTGCCCCTCGCACGCGGGACCGTCATAGACGGTGATCGGAGCGTTCGTCCTGTTGGTAACGTGGGTGAAACCCGGGCGGGCTTGGCCGCAGCCGGCCTGGGGGTTGTCGATCACCCGCTGGTACCCAGCGGTGTCACGAAGGACGAGGTGGCCGGTCGCGGCCGACGCGGAGCCGGCCGTCGCACCCGCCAGCCCCGCGGCCATGACGGCCACAATCACGCCTCTCTTGATCTTCGACACTCGTTTCTTCCTTTCGGTATCGCCCGACAGCGGCGCCGACACCGAAACTCTGCACAACCGCTCTGGCGCATCCCTGGCTTCGAACTGACGTCGGTCTGGCCGAGCGGAACGTGGCGGCGTAGGGATGGGTGCCGAATATTGCGTCACAGGGGCTGATCTGGGGTTTTGCTGTGCTCGATGGCTCGGCTCCGGCAGGATGGCTCTGCGGCTGTTGTACTTGATCGTGTTACGGGTATTCGGGTGGATCGCGCTGCTCGCCCGATCGCAGGCGTCCAAGGACGCAGAAATTTTGGTATTGCGGCATCAGCTGGGTGTGCTTCGCCGCCAGGTGGCCGTTGCCCGGCCGTCGTGGGCGGACCGGGCGATCCTTTCTGCGCTGGCGCGGCTCCTTCCCCGACGCCGCCGATGTCATCTGTTCGTGACACCGCGGACGCTCCTGCGCTGGCACGCCGATCTGGTGAAGCGACGCTGGACCTACCCCCGGCATGGGCCGGGACGGCCACGGATCCGACCCACCATCCGGGACCTGGTGCTGCGCCTGGCCGCCGAGAATCCGGGCTGGGGTTATCGGCGCATCGCCGGTCAGATCGCCGGGCTGGGCCGGAAGGTGTCCCCGGCCACGGTGCGGGCGGTCTCGAAGAGGGGCCGGCTTCGATCCGGCGCCCCGGCGCAGCGGTCCGACCTGGGCGCAGTTTCCTCAAAGCGCAGGCGTCCAGGATCCTGGCCCGCGACTTCTTCAGCGTCGAGACGGTCATGCTCGCGCGACTGTACTGCCTCGCCGTGGTCGAGCACGCCACCCGTCGCGTGCACGTGCTGGGGATCACGGCGCACCCAAACGCCGGCTGGGCCGCCCAGCAAGCCCGCACCCTGATACTCGCCCTGGGGGATCGGACCGGCGACTTCCGACTCTTGATCAGGGACCGGGACGGCACGTTCACCGCTCTGTTCGATGAGGTGGTCACGACCGAGGGCATCCGCGTGGTGCTCACCGCACCCCAGGCTCCTCGGATGAACGCGATCATGGAGCGGTGGGGTGGGCAGCGTACGGCGCGAGTTACTCGACCGGATCCTCGTCATGAACGAACGCCACCTGTTTAAGGTCCTTGCCGGGTACGAGACCTACTTCAATGGGCATCGTCCGCACCGGGCCCTGCAGCAGGCCAGCCCGCTGCGAGCGCTACCCGATCCGGTCGACGCCGATATCAAGGTCACTCGACGAGACCGGCTCGGTGGCCTCCTGCATGAGTACGTCCAGGTCGCGTGAGACGACACAATATCCGGCACCCACACGCACCCCCGTCGCGGCACAGATCGCCCGCCAATGCATCCCCCGGCGCGGCCAACCGCACGATGTCGCCGCCGCCGCCGTCGTCTTCTTCGCCAGCCCCACAGCCGCCTTCATCACCGGCCAATCCCTGCACGTCGACGGCGGCTGGCTACTTCACTGACCGCACGCCCCCAACCTTTGAGAGGATGTCCCCCATGCGCGACCGAGTCCGCGCCATCCTGATCACCGATGATGGCCACCTGCTCACCATCAAACGCATCAAACCAGGCCAGACCCCGTACTGGGTGCTGCCGGGCGGCGGCATCGAAGCCGACGACGTCTCCCTGGAGGCAGCCCTGCACCGCGAACTTCGTGAGGAGCTCGCGGGTGAGGCTGCCATCCACGCCCTCGTGCACATCCTGGTGACCACGCGCGGCCGGGAGCACTTCTTCCTCGCCCGCATCCAGCAATGGAACTTCGCCAACCGCACCGGCCCCGAGTTCGCCGAAACCGGCCGCGGCCAGTACGTCCTGCAGCCCATTCCCCTCACCACCGAGGGCATCGGCTCCATCACGCTGCAGCCGCCGCAGATCGCCGATTTCCTTCACTCGTGCCTGGCCCAGGCCGGGGATCTGTTCGCCCTGCCAGACTTGCGGACCGCAACAGCCAGATCGTTGTGAAGGCGCGGCCGCTGTGGCGGCGAAGACGACCACTGGTCGGCAAGGACACGTCCTCCTGCCTCACCTCAATTCTCCGCAGGCAGCTCAGCGGACGTCAGCCGGGCGAACGCGCCATGCCCACGGATGCAGAGCGATGTTCATCGGCGCTGAGAAGCAGGCGCTCGCCTCGGCCGTACAGGCTGCCGGTCTCGGGGCCGGCTCGATCCCAGCCCCGTTCTTGACCGAACTCCTCACGGCCGTCGAGCTGAGCGAGACGACGATTGAACGCGCCCTCGACGCACCACCCTCAAGGGTCAACGAAGGGTTCCTGCCCGCCTGAAGCCATCACTGCGGGCGGCCCCCGTGACGGCCCGCAGCACAACGCCCCGGCGATGCCTAGTCCGGGCATCCACCCGCCGTGGGACAGTTAAGGCGAAACCGTCCCACGGCAGGGCACAACCGTCCCCTGCAGAGATCAGCCGATACCCCTTCCCCTCCCCGGGTCACCTTGCCCATGGCTGGCCAGGCTGCACGCCTGTATGCGTGCCTTCCTGCGCGCTGGTGGGCGACACCTTGGTTCGAACGGTTTCGAGCCGTGTTGTTCAGGTCTTCCTGCCGGGCGAGAGAACTTAACATCCGGGACAGGGCGGCAGCGCTGTGGCGGGCCGCAGATCGGTGACCCGCCCGCGCCGCGCTGCCGGTCACGGTGTGGCCGTGCCCCCGTCCACGCCGATCGCCGGGAGCGGCGGTGCCGCCCTGGTCGCCGCGCCCGCGTCGGGCCCGCACGCCGCCTCCAGCAGGTGGTTCCCGATCGCGAAGTCGATGGCGTGCGTGACAGGACTACCGTTCTCGTCGAGCTGCTGGTAGTTCCTGAGGTTGGTGCCGAAGGCGAACTGGCGTCCGCCGCCGGTGCTGGAGAACGCGAAGGTCTGCATGCCGGGGATGCTCCCGTCATGCCCCCAGAATCTGCCGCACGGCAGGTCGAGGGGGTAGATCCCGAGACCGTAGTCGATCACGGCGCCCGAGAAGGACCGGACGGGCACGGTCTTCTGCATCTCGGCGAGCAGAGTCGCGTCGAGCAGTTCGCCGCGCAGCAGCAGCCGGAAGAAGCGGTTGAGGTCCTCCATCGTCGAGGCGACCGCACCTGACGTCCAGGCCCAGGACATGTTGTAGACGCTGTAGTCCTTGGGTGGGTCGAAGTAGCCGAACAGCGCCTCGTAAGCCTTGGAGCTCGGCCCAGGCAGGTACGGCGTGCGCGGGAACGACGTGTGCCGCAGCCCGGCCTTCCGGAAGACGTGGTCGGCGAGGTACCGCTCGGCACTCGTGCCCGTCACCTTCTCCAGCAGCAGGCCGGCGATGACGAAGTTCGTGTTCGAGTACGCCCCGGGTGCCACCCCAGGCTGCCCGGTCGCTGGGGCGCCGAGCCCCGCCCGCGCCAGCTCCTCCGGCGGGAAGGCGCGGAAGCGGTTGGTGTCCAGGCTCTCGACCGTCGGGAAGAGTACCTCGGTGTGGTTGGCGATGTGACTGGTGTGGTTGAGCAGCATGCGTACGGTGATCTGCTGCCCGCGCTCACCCGGGATCAGATCCGGCAGGTAGCGGCCGATGGGGGCATCGAGCTCGATCGTGCCCCTGCCAACCTGCTGTAATACGCCCACGGCGACGAACGACTTGGTGATGCTCCCGGCCCGGTGCACCATCTCGGGCCGCATCGGGCGTCGGGTCTCGATGTCGGCGACGCCCGCGGCGCCCTTCCAGCTCCGCCGGCCGTCCACGACGTTCGAATAGGTGCCGTACATGCCGGCCTCGTGCACGGCGTCCAGCGTCTGGCGCAGCCGTTGCCGGTCGAGGCCGCCGTCCTCAGCGGCGGCCGCGGGTGCCGCCGCGAGCAGCACGGCGGCCAGGGTGGCGGCTCCCAGCCGGGAGGCGAGCGGGCTGAATCGACGAATGGTCATGGCGCTCAGCATGGGCCTTCCGCTCGGCGGAGGTCAGTGCGCTGCGTCACAGCTCCCGCATGACAGAAGTCAGCTACCGCACCAAGTCGGCGTGGCCGTCGTCGGCCAGGCCGGGGCAGGGCGGGTGTCCAAGCCGCCTTGCCCGGCCGGGCGCTGGGCGGGCGCCTCCTGGGCCTTAATCGGGGTTGAATTCGTAGAGCCGGTCATGGTTTGTCGGGGTGTCGAGGGTGAGGCCGGTCTGGGTCAGACAGCCGGTGAGCTGGCGGGGGAAGTAGTCGATGACGTCGGCTGACGGTTCGGCGGGGCCGGTGCCCCCAGGTCCTGCAGTATGGCGGCAGTTTCGGCCAGGGGCCCTCGCGCAGCATGGCCACGATCCACCCCTGCCCGGACGGGCGGTCCCGACACCGGAAACAAGGCCGATCACGCAAGAGAAGCAGCAACACCCAGTTCATCACCCCGATACGCCAAATCGGCCGCATGGACGCTCTCGAACGGCAATCGAGAGCGCGAGGGCACGTATGTCCATCCGATCGCCGACATGCGCAGACCTGCGACAACGCCAAGCCAAATCCGGAAATGACGGTTATCGCTTACTTGGAGCGCGATAGACCGTCAAGGGCTTGTCTGTGCGGATAGTCGAACACATAATCGTGAGCGCCACAGCAGCCACGGGCGGAACGACCTGCCCAGTACGCCCGCCCGTGGGCCACTTACCTCAACCAGGGAGTGTGTACCCCGATGCGCGCAAGATCCATCGTGGCCGTCTTAGCCTGCGCTGCCGCCCTGCTGAGCGGTGTCGTCACCCCGGCGTCGGCCGCCCAGCCCCCGTCCCCACCGGATCAGCTCACCTCGCCCAAGCCCACGGACGGCTCCGATCAGCCCGCCCCCAAGAAGGGGACGAAGGCGGCTCAGCACCGCACACCCGCCTGCCAGACACCGGGCGAAGGCGAAACGGGCGCCTGCATACAGGTGATCACCCCGAAGACCCCCTTCACCCAGCAGCGCCCCCGCGCCCAGGTGCAGGACATCGTACCGATCCCGGACTGGTGCATCGAGAACGCCTATACCGGGGTGTGGGCGCTGCGTACCCAGGCCTGCGAGATCACCGGGCTGCTCTACACGACGTTCGTCATCCGCAACGGCGTGCGAACGGTCACGGGCGAGGCGTCGTTCAACGTCATCAACTACAGCTACTCCTCCACCAGCCTGCCCGACTGGGCCCATCAGATCGAGCTGTCGGCCTACCAAGGATGGGGAGACGCCCTGCGCGCCACCCTGTCCGGAACGACCACGGCCAGCGGCTCCTGCACCACCGCCGGCTCCACCTTCCCGGCCCGGCCGATCTCCCCGTTGAACACCTGGCTGCAGGGCGAGTCCTACTTCAGCACCACCGCCACCGCCGCCGGCGCGATCGGCAACTGCACCACCACCTGGTCGCTCACCTTCACCAACGCCACCTACACTCCGGCCGGGATCAGCTACGGCATGAGCGAGATCCGCTGCGACAACGCCACCGCCGGCAACGCCTCCATCGGCTGCGTCGTGCCGTGGTACGCCTCAGAACTCATCTACAGCCAAAGCTCCTACCCCTCGCTGGCCTCGCACGTATCCCGGGCCCAGGCCTCCGGACTGCCCGGCGCCACCTTCGACGCGCCGCTGACCCGCACCACCAACGACACGATCATCAACACCAACCGCAACCTCGCCTGCGGCGACGCCCCGTCCATCAGCGGGCTGAGCTGCGATGAATACCCCATCGCCCGCTCCTACGAAGGACTGAGCTCGGGCGGCACCCGGCGGACCTTCGACAACTGCAACTTCAACCTGCCCCGCCAGACCGGCCCGACCGGCGTCTCCGTGTGCATGATCACCGCTACCGAGAACAACGCACAAGGCGGCCTCAACACCCAGTTCTTCCGGCGCGAGCGCGTACTGGACACAGACCCCTTCCGTGTCACCATCGGTGCATGACCCATCCCGCCAAGCCCTGACCAGCTGATCACGGACGGCTCACCCCGCCGCCCCGCGCAGAGGCGCCGCGGCAGGGTGAGCCGCACCCGTAGCAGACAGAGACAAGCACGTGCCCTTCAGGTTCAGGCCGGCGCCGTGCGCGAGCCTCGTCAACGAAAGCAGGCCATGATGGACGCCTCAGCCGACGTCCGCGTGAGCGACCACGCCTTCGGCCTCCTGGACGGCGGCGACATTCCCATCGAGACAGCCGACTACTCCAACGGCCTCATCGTGGTCATGTCCGCCGGAGCACTCCTCTACACCGGCATCGACACCGGCCTCGTCCACGTCGCCATCACCCTCGCCTCCCACCCACCCGAAAACCCAGACCCCGGCCCCGGCAACGAGACCAGCCCCGAAACCTCCTGGCAGGACATCGTCGAAGCCAGCGTGCACGCCCCACGCGGACAGCTCCGCCTCGACTCCCTGGACACCGGTCCCGTGCCGGGCCTGCCGCCGCTCAGCCGGCACGGCCCCGGCTGGTACCGGCTGCGCGCCTTCGTCCGCGGCCGCGACACCCACTTCGACGCCGTCCACCACGACCCCGCCGAGGTGTATCACCTGCACCTGTGGCCGGCCCCACCAGCACCGGCCGTACTCATCCGGGCCACCGACCAGTGCGGAGCCGGACTGCGCTCGACACACACCACGACACCGCGCCCGCCCGAGCCCGCGCCGCGGCAACAAACCGAACAACAGACCAGGAACCGGCTGGACCAGGCGATCCGCAAGGCAACGGGCCGACCACCCACATAACCCTCATCGCAGACGAGGTGTTACCGCCGGGGCCGACGCCGCGCACCGGCCATCGGAGTGCCAGTTTCTTGTGAACCGCAAGCCACGGCCGGGAGTTGTACCCGGCCCCAGGGCCGGTTGATCGGGTAGCAGGAACGCATTGCTGCGCCCCGCTACCCGATCAGCGATGGTGGTGCGCGAGTTCGGCTGGACTACGTCCGCCACTGCATGCGCAGCTGCGTGTGGCGCTTGCGGAATACCCGGCCGACGGCAGGACCCTGTCGGTGCCCTCTCCACGCCGTCGGCCGTCGCCGTGATCGCCCACGATGGCGCGCTCGCCGAGCCTCGGGCGCATAAGCAACCACAGTTGACTATCGGCAAATTAGTCAACTAAGGTTGCTTGCATGCCGGTAGAAGACGTACCCGTTCCCCAGGATCCCGCCGACGCGCTCGCGGCGGTCGCGGCGTTGCGGCGCCTGGCCGACCGGATCGAGGACGCCGCCGTGGAGCAGGCCATGCGCGCCCAGTGGGGATGGCCGGAGGTCGCCGAGGCGCTCGGCGTCACCCGCCAGGCGGTCCACAAGAAGCACGCCAAGCGGCTCATCGCCGCCGGCGTGACGCTGAGGAGGCGACAGTGAGCACGATCGACCACTACATCAACGACATCATCGTGCGAGGAGCGGCCGAGGCGCGGGAGGAAGGCTCTGCCGCCACCGAGGCCCACCACCTTCTGCTGGCCATCGCCGTCATCGAGGACACCGCCGCGCACCGCGTGCTGACGGCGGCGGGGCTCGGGCGGCAGGCGATCAGGGCCGCGCTGGACCGGGAGTTCGAGCACAGCCTCGCCGCGGTCGGAGTGTCCCTTTCCTCCTATGACCTTCCGAAGCCCTTCCACGATCCCAAGGATCAGCCGAAGCTCGGCGCCTCCGCCCGGCTCGCGATCGAACGCGGCTTCGCCGCCTCCAAGGGCAAGAAGGACCTGCGTCCCGCCCATCTGCTGCTCGGCGTCCTGAGCGCCGACGTCGGCACCGTGCCACGTGCGCTCGCCCTGGCCGGCATCGACCGGTCCGGCCTGATGGATTGCGCCGAGGAGACGCTCGCGCGCGAAAGCTGGTAACCAGCACCACCCCTGCCCCACGCTCCGGCCCGGTTCGGGCCGCGATGCGCCATGCCCTTGTGCCGGAGCTTTCGCCGGCAGGCGTTCCGGCACGAGGCCATCCGATCACGAAGAGAGGTCGTCTCATGGCGAAGAGCAACGGCATTGTGCTCGACGTCGCCGGGCTGCGCATGCGCTACGGCTCGCACGACGTTCTGCACGACGTCACCTTCCAGGCCCGCCACGGCGAGGTCCTGGCTTTGTTAGGGCCGAACGGCGCGGGCAAGACCACCACGATCGAGATCCTGGAGGGCTTCCGCATCCGCTCACAGGGCCGGGTCTCGGTGCTCGGCGCCGATCCCGCGCGCGGCGACGAGCGGTGGCGGGCCAGGCTCGGGATCGTGCTGCAGTCCTGGCGCGACCACGGCAAATGGCGGGTACGCGAGTTCCTCGCCCACCTCGGCACCTACTACGCCCCCTATACCGCCCCGGGGATCCCGCGGCCTTGGGACCCCGGCGAGCTGATCGAGAGGGTCGGCCTGACCGAGCATGCCGGCAAGAAGCTCAGGACACTCTCGGGCGGCCAGCGGCGCAGGCTCGACGTGGCGATCGGCCTCGTGGGGCGCCCGGAGATGTTGTTCCTCGACGAGCCGACCACCGGCTTCGACCCGCAGGCCAGGTCCGACTTCCACGACCTCGTACGCGACCTGGCCGGCGCCCGCGAGACCACCGTCCTGCTCACCACCCACGACCTGGACGAGGCCGAGAAGCTGGCCGACCGCATCCTCGTGCTGAACGGCGGCCGGATCGTCGCCGACGGCACCGCCGCCGAGCTGGCACGGCGGATCACCGGCGAGGACGAGGTGCGCTGGGTGCGCGACGGGCGGCGCTACGCCGAGCGGACGCCCGACTCGACCGCGTTCGCCCGCGAGTTGTTCGCCCGCTACGGCGACGACGTCCGGGAGCTGGAGGTCCACCGGGCCTCGCTGGAGCAGACGTACCTGGCGCTGGTGCGCGAGGCCGAGGGGGTGGCCCGATGAACGCGACCGTACTGCGCGCAGGCTGGTCCCGGGGCCTGATCGAGCTGCGGCAGTCGTTCACCAACGGCGCCGAGCTGTTCGCGCACTTCCTGTGGCCCGGGCTGATGGTGGCCACGCTGTTCTTCATCCGGGACCTGTCGGTCGGCGCTCTCCTGCTCGGCGCCCTGGCCTTACCCGGCATTCTCGGCATGAACGCCGCGACCGGCCTGATCAGCATGAGCCAGCAGCTCACCGCCGACCGCGAGGACGGCACGCTGCTGCGTGCCAAGGCGACCCCGCACGGGATGCCCGCCTACCTGATCGGCAAGGTGATCTCGGTGTCCGGCGGCCTGCTGGCCGACCTGGTGATCTTCCTCGTGCCCGCCGTGCTCCTCGTCGAAGGCCTGCGGATCGGCCCTGGCTCCTGGCCCGGACTCGCCTGGGTGCTGGCGCTCGGCCTGGTCGCGACCCTGCCGATCGGCGCGGTGCTGGGCGCGGTGTTCACCACCGCCCGCGCCCAGGGGCTGGTCCAGCTTCCGTTCCTCGCGCTGATCGGGATCTCCGGCATCTTCTACCCGATCACCGCGCTACCCGAGTGGCTGCAGTGGATCGCCCAGGTCTTCCCGATCTACTGGATGGGCCTGGGCATGCGGTCGGCCCTGCTGCCGGACTCGGCGGTCGCCGTCGAGATCGGCGAGTCGTGGCGGCATCTGGAGACCGCCGGCGTGCTGGCCGCCTGGGCGGTGTTCGGCCTGCTCGTGGCGCCGGTCGTGCTGCGGCGGATGGCCCGCGGGGAGTCCGGCTCGACGGTGGCGGCACGCCGTGAGCGTGCCCTGCAGCGGGTCGGGTGAATGCCGTGACCGTCACGACGGTGACCGGCCGGTCCCTGGCACCGGACCTGGCCCGGGGCGTGATGCAGCGGTGTACCGGACGCGCTTCCGCGTCCCGGACAGTCCCAGCCGTCCTCACGCGGTGCCGGTGCAGCATGACCTGGAGATCTCCGCCGCCGACGGCGTTCGGCTGCTCGCCAACCGTTACTACCCGGCCGGCCTGGCGCCGCTCTGACGCAACCTCTACGCGAACCCGGCGCACCCCTTCGGGAGCTTGACGCTCAGAAGGGCCAGTCGGCGGCGCGGGCCATCTCGACATGCGGGATCGCGGTGAACCAGCCGACGCTGACGTCAGTGATCACATGTTCCTGGCCCGCCCCCGTGACGGCCTCCGCTGACTCGGCCGCACGGTCGGGGTGGGTGAGCACGACGACCCTGTCCCAACCGGCCGCGTACGCGCGGACGGCCTGCCCGGGGTCGGCCACGCCGCCGCCCGGGGCGCCGAAGCGGCCGAGCAGGTCCAGCAGCGGCTCCCGGGGCCTGACCGGCAGGGAAACGGCAGCCGTCCCGAGGAGCACGATCTGCGCGTGGGCGGCGCGGCAGGCGAGCGCCGCGCCCAGGACGGCCATGCGGTCGGCCCGGGTCGGGAGGCCGTGCGCGGTCCCGGCCATCAGGTCCCCCCGGTCGATCACCACGAGCGTGCGGCCGGGCAGCGCCGGCACGTTGGCCAGGGACAGTTCGAGCGCCGCCGTCAGTGCCCGGCTCCAGCGTGAGCCCGGCACCTGCCGTGCAGCCGCGTAGACCTCCAGGGGCGTCACCCCGCAGCGCAGCACCTCAGCGGGCGCCGCGAGCTCTTCGGCCAGCCGGTGCGCGGTTCCGTCCGGCAGACCGTCGCGGTCGAAGTCGGCCAGCAGGGCCAGCCGCTCCCGGTACGACATGGACGGCGCCACGGCGGCCCAAGCCGGGCCGGTCATCCTGCCGAGCAGCCAGCGCTGCACGGTCGCCCACCCCATGGCCGCCTCGGCCAGCTTCGCGGCGCCTCCGGGGCGCTGGACCAGAGCCGCGCGCCGTGTCGGCGGGATCTGGTAGAGCGCGCGGCGCGCACGCGACAACGGCAATACCTTCGAGATCAGGTGGACGTCGCCGCGCCGGCGCGCCACCGCGTGGTGGAAGACCGCCGCCTGCACCGCGTCGCGCGGCGTCGGATGCGTCAGGGCGAGCACGTCGGCGAAGCGCAGCGGGGCGGCGGGGCTGTCGTACGTGGCCAGCGCCCGCTCGTCGTAGAGCCGGACGGCGGCGTCCGCGATACCGCGCTTGACCGGCTTGGGAAGTGCCCGGCCGTACCACTGCAGCCAGTAGGCCAGGAACTCGCCCGGCTCGTCGGCGCGGCACAGGCACTGATCGATGAGCTGGCGGGCACCGGCTGAGCCTGCCTCGACGCGGGCCTGCGCCAGCTCGGCCACGGTGGCCAGGCGCAGCTCACGCAACGCTTCGTGGCGGCGCATCCAGGCGGTCATGCGGGTCAGCCAGGCCCCGTCGGACCTGGCCAGCCGGGTGGCGAGCGCCACGTAGCGGCCGGAGGCGGTACGGGCGTGGACGTCCCCGAGCGCCCTGGCCGCCAGCAGGAAGGCTTCCTTCCTCGTGGTGTCCACGCTCGTCGCGGCGCGGAGAATCATGGTGTCTCAACTCCGTCGGTGGGGAAGGCAGGGGAGACCTCCCGAGTAAGGGAAGCCTGCCGTGGCACGGACCGCGGTCCGTGCCGGGCGGCGGGCCGAAGGCGCACCGGGAGGCCTCGTGCCGGTCATCGGGGGATGAGGATCGG
Source organism: Nonomuraea sp. NPDC050404 (assembly GCF_040655495.1). Classification (NCBI taxonomy): domain Bacteria; kingdom Bacillati; phylum Actinomycetota; class Actinomycetes; order Streptosporangiales; family Streptosporangiaceae; genus Nonomuraea; species Nonomuraea sp. NPDC050404. The sequence continues at coordinate 321,952 of NZ_JBFAKB010000006.1, read as the reverse complement.
CACCGCGCGGACCGCTGCCCTTTGGTCCGCGCCGCGATTGTCCGGGAAGGACATGGGGCTCACTATGGCCTTTGGCCGGTGCCCCGGCAAGTACGACTGACGGCTTCTTGACGCCTTTTCCGCATATGGAAGCGAATATGTAGAGAGTTCAAAGAGAAAGGAGCGGCCAGGCTCCGGCACGCAGGGTGTTCGCCGGACAGGGCAGGCTGCTCCATTCCGTACCGAAGGGCCTTCCGCCGTGGCGGTTCCCGGATCCCTTTGCGCCTGATCCGGGCGGCCCGCGTGGGCGGAAGGCCCCTGGAACACCGTCGTCAGCGGTGTGGCGCGGCCATTACCGTGCGCGCCGGACGAGGGGCGTGCCCGATCTCAGCGGACAAGCCGATCGAACACGCGGAAGAGGGCCGTGACGATGCGGAACACTGCGGCGGGTTCGCACCGTCATCTTCCTCCTTTCGTGGCCGATCGCATCCGACTATGCCGGTCGCCGAATTCCGCAGCAAGAATGTTGACGCCTTCCTGGCGCGTCAATAATGCGTCGGAAGCAGTCGTGAAAGCGTAGGAATGCCGTAGAGAAAACGCTTCGACGAGTCGTCTGGAGATTAGATGGAAGTGTTTGGCTGATGAAAGGATCGGATCGATGCGTGGACGCGGGCTGGAGGGGACGATCCCGGCCGGGTTCGTCTTTGTGATCGGCCTGTGCGCCGTGGCGGCAGTGGCCTTCCCCCAGAGCACGGCGCGCGTGGTGGTGATGGGAGTCGGCATCGGCGCCTTCGGTGTCTGGGTCGTCCGTTACCTGGCCGCCTTATGCGCGGGTGTGATGGCATGGTGTTTCACGACGGGATTCCTGGTCAACGCCTCAGGGGAGTTGACGGTCGGCCGGGAGGACCTGGTGCGGCTGGCCACGTTCATCGTCGTGGCGGTCGTGGGCTGCGCATGCGGGCAGGCGTTTCGCGAGCTCCGCTCACGCCGCCGGCTTCTCGAACGGATCCGCGCCGAGCGCCGCCAGGCCGAGCCCGATCTGGAACGCCGCCCGCACAGGATTTTGCCGCGCCGCCCGTTCATCGCCGCTCTTCTCACCCGCTCGCCTGACTGACCCTGCTCGATCTCGGTCCGGGTGCCGGGCTCTTGTCAATCAAGGCAGGAGCGGACGGCCTTGGCCAGGTTCGCCGCGCGCGGGTCGTCGGGCCGGTAGTTCCAGAGGTTCGTGACGTAGGCGAAGCCGAGACCGGCGTCGGGGCCGGCGAAGCCGATCGAGCCGCCGGAGCCCGGGTGGCCGAACGAGCCAGGCCCGGTCATCGGTGACGGGGAGGCTCTTGACTCCGTAGATGCCGGCGATCTCCGGGCGCAGGGCGACCTCTTCGGCCGGTACGGCCAGGCGCAGCGTGGGGAAGCGGCCCCGGTCCTCGTACGGCACGCCCAGCAGCTCGCAGATCATGATGGCGGGGATGGGCTTGGCGAAGGCGGTTCCTTCTAGGAGATCCTGCGACGGTAGGTGGTCATGGCGAAGCCGTACGCGACCACGAGGATGCCGACGCACCAGGCCAGGGCGATCCAGAGGTCGTCGCCGACCGGCTGCTCGGCGAACAGGGCGCGGATGGCGTTGACGATGGAGGTCACCGGCTGGTTCTCGGCGAACAGGCGCAGCGGGCCGGGCATGGTGTCGGTTGGCACGAAGGCCGAGCTGAGGAACGGCAGGAAGATCAGCGGGTAGGAGAACGCGCTGGCACCCTCCATGGTCTTGGCCGACAGGCCGGGAATGACGGCGATCCAGGTCAACGCCAGGGTGAACAGGATCAGGATGCCCGCCACCGACAACCACGCCAGCACTCCCGCCCCCGAACGGAAGCCCATGAGCAGGGCCACGAGTGTCACGACCACGAGGGAGACCAGGTTGGCGACCAGCGAGGTCAGTACGTGCGCCCACAACACCGACGACCGGGCGGTCGGCATCGACTGGAAGCGCTCGAAGATGCCACCCTGCATGTCCATGAACAGCCGGTACGCGGTGTAGGCGATGCCCGAGGCGACCGTGATGAGCAGGATGCCGGGCAGCATGTAGTTCACATAAGACGAATCCGACCCTGTTCTGATCGCGCCGCCGAACACGTACACGAACATCAGCATTATGGCGATCGGCATGATCGCGGTGGTGATGATGGTGTCGGGGCTGCGCGTGATGTGGCGCAGGGACCGTCCCAGCAGGACGGTGGTGTCACCGAAGAAATGCTTCGTCATCGCTTGCTCCTCAGGCTTTCGTGCCGACGAGGGAGAGGAAGACGTCCTCAAGGGTCGGCTGCTTTTCGACGTATTCGACCTTGGCGGGCGGGAGCAGTTGCTTGAGCTCGGCCAGGGTGCCGTTGACGATGATCCGGCCCTCGTGGAGGATCGCGATCCGGTCGGCGAGTTGTTCGGCCTCGTCCAGGTACTGGGTGGTGAGCAGCACGGTGGTGCCGCCGGCGGCCAGGTCCTTGACGGCCTGCCAGACCTCGATGCGGGCCTGGGGGTCGAGCCCGGTGGTGGGTTCGTCGAGGAAGATGACCGGCGGGTCGCCGATCAGGCTCATCGCGATGTCCAGGCGGCGGCGCATACCGCCGGAGTACGTCGACACCCTCCGCCCGCCCGCCTCCGTCAGCGAGAACCGGTGCAGCAGATCATCGGCGACCTTGCCCGGATCCTTGAGGTGCCGCAGGCGGGCGACCAGCACGAGGTTCTCCCGCCCGCTGAGGATCTCATCCACGGCGGCGAACTGCCCGGTGAGGCTGATGGACTCGCGTACGTCGGCGGCCTGCGTGGCCACGTCGAAGCCGTTGACGCGCGCGGTGCCCGCGTCCAGCTTGAGCAGCGTGGACAGGATCTTCACAGCGGTGGTCTTGCCCGCTCCGTTGGAGCCGAGCAGGGCGAAGATGCTGCCCCGCGCCACCTCGAAATTCACGCCGCGCAGCACACGCAGTTCCTTGTACGACTTCTCCAGGCCCTGCACCTGGATCGCCGGGGCTTGCTGGGTCGTCATCCCTCTGTCCTGTCTCGTGGGGGGTTGGTGTCGCGGGCAGTTCCCCTGCGGAGCTGTCCGAGTCGTTCGGCGAGGAAGTCCCAGGTCTTCCAGAACTCTTCGAGGCACTCCCGTCCCTGGGCGTTGAGGGAGTACACCTTGCGCGGCGGTCCCTTCTCCGACGGGACCTTCCGCGCGTCGACCAGGCCACGCTGCTCGATCCTGACGAGCAGGGCGTAGATGGTGCCCTCGGCGATGCCGGAGAAGCCCTGGTCACGCAGCCAGGTGGTGATCTCGTAGCCGTACGCGGACCGACCGGCCAGAACCGCCAGCACGATGCCCTCCAGCGTGCCCTTGAGCATCTCCGTCAGCTGCTTGCTCATGGAACGCCTCCCTTGTCCAGCTACTTGGTGGTGCTAGCTACTGGTACAAAGTAGCACTGACTACCAGTACCTAGCAACACCGGATAGCGGGGGTGCGGCGTCTGTCGGATTGAGGACCCGCGACGGCTGAAAGTGCGCTGACCCGCATTGGAGAAAACGGCCTTCGCATCAAGAAGGCGTATGAATTGTCGCTGCGGCCGTCAGGAAAGCGTAGAGAAACCTCTCGGAGAGAGCTGCCCGGCCGATAGTGGGGGATGCGCTCCTCGGGAGAACTCATGACACTAAGCACGGGCGATTACGTCAGCCCTCCGAGCGACCGGCGCTACTTCGCCGGCGGCATGGAGCAATTCCACCATCCCCGGCCGGTGCGCACCGGCCGCTCGCACGGGTGCGTGCCGACTCCACAGCGCCGGGAACTGGTGGCAGGGCTGAGCGGGCGGATTCTGGAGATCGGGGCGGGCGACGGGGTGAAGCTCAGCTGCTTCCCGGCGAACGTGACGGAGATCGTCCTGGTGGAGCCGGACCCGTTCCTGCGGGCGGCGGCCGGGCGCGTCGCCGCCGGCGTCACGGTCCCGGTCGAGATCCTGGAAGGTGATCCACGGCGTCTGCCGGTCGGTGACGGCTCTTGCGATGCCGTGGTCTGCTCGCTGGTGCTGTGCTGCGCCACCTCCGTGCGGGAGACGCTGCGGGAGGTACGGCGGGTGCTGGCGCCCGGCGGCGAGCTGCGGTTCTACGAGCACCAGCGCTCAAGCAATCCGGTGGTGAGCCTGGCGGAGAGCCTGCTCGCCCCGCTCTGGTCGCGAGTCGCCGGAGGATGCGATCCCGCCCGCGACACGGTGGCCGCCATCCGGCGGGCGGGCTTCGAGATCGAGGCCCTGGACCGGTTCGTCTTCCGCCACTTCGCTCACGCGCTCGGCACCGCCCGGCCAGGCCAGGCATAGGTTCCTGTTCGTCGCGTCAGGAAGCAGCCAGTACGGGCCCGCATCGGCTCGGCCGCCGCTTCCCGGTCTGGAGATCCTTTCGAGTACGGGCTGCAAAGCCTGGCCGCGCGGGTGGACGCCGGTTGGAGGAGTTCTCGCGCGTTCAGGTTTCGGGCCCGGCCACCCTGCGCCGGGGCGCGGAACGGGTGCTGGAGTTTCAGGTCGAGGTGCCGTGGGAGACGCCGATCAGTGAGATCGGCGGGCGGCGGCTGTCCGGACTGGCGCTGGGCGTACGGACCGAGGTGGCCGGCGGCACGGCGCTCGACCGGGGTGACCCGGTCATGGTCACCGTCAAGCCGCTGCCCTCGCAGTTACGCGTGCTGCGGGCGTTCGCCCAGCTCGGTTTCCCTTTCAAGAGCACCGCCCTGAAGGAGGGCCGGCTGAACGGAGCGCGTCAGGACCTGCCGTTCTACCAGGAGATCGAGTTCTATCCGCCCATGCATCAGGCCGGGCCCGTGCACGAGGTGGAGCTGGTGTTCGTGCCGGACCCGGACGGCCTGGACGTGGTGTTGAAAGCGGATCAGCACACCGATCGCGGTTCGTCCGACGCCGTCGGGCGTTTCCGGATGAGCCACGAGGAGGTCCTGCGTACGGACTGGCCCAGTGAGGTGGACCGCTGGCTGGTCGGCCTGCTCCGCCACGTCCGCGAACGGCAGCGCCGGGGTGCTGGACGGTGATCGCCCGTTCCCGTTTCCAGGCCGCGTCGTATCATTCGTGTAGTTTTTTGGGCATTTCGCGCGAAAAATGCGTATAAGTCAGATTTGTGGCTTCTGGATGGGCTCACCATGAGGGCAAACCCCCATCTAGGAGCTTTCTCTGATGTCCACTGTGCAAAGCCCCGCCGCGGTCAAGGAGCCCGCCGATACCGGTGAACGGCATCGGCTCTCGGTCGTCGGCGGGCTGGCCGCGTTGTCGCTGGACGCGATGGCGTCGGTCGCGTACGGGCCCGAGGCGATCGTGCTGGTCCTGGCCCTCGCGGGCGGCGCGGGCCTCGGCTTCACCATCCCGGTCACGCTCGTCATCGCGGCCCTGCTCGCGGTGCTGACCTTCTCCTACCGGCAGGTCATCGCCGCCTTTCCCGAGGGCGGGGGCGCGTACGGGGTGGCCAAGCGCCATCTGGGACGGCGGGCCGGGCTGGTCGCGGGCGCCTCCCTGGTCATCGACTACGTGCTCAACGTCGCGGTCTCGGTGGCCGCCGGAACCGCCGCCCTCACCTCCGCCTTCCCGGAGCTGCTGCCGTACACGGTGGGGATCTGCCTGGTCGTGCTGGCGGTGGTCACGGCGATCAACCTGCGCGGCATCGCGCACAGCGCCCGCGCGTTCATCGTCCCCACCGCCATCTACGTCGGCGCGATCCTGCTCGTCATCGTGGCCGGGCTGATCCGCGACGAGCCCGCCGTGGACGTGTCGCACCAGGTGAGCAGCCTGCAGACGGTCGGGGTGCTGCTGTTGCTGAAGGCGTTCGCGAACGGCTGCGCGTCGCTGACCGGGGTCGAGGCCATCGCCAACGCCGTGCCGTCGTTCAGGCGGCCGCGGGTGCGCCGGGCACAGCGGGCCGAGGTGGCGCTGGGCGGGCTGCTGGCGGTGATGCTGCTGGGCATCGCCGCGCTGATCGAGAAGTTCGCCATCGCCCCGGTTGACGGGGTGACCGTGCTGGCCCAGGTCACGCAGGCGTCGCTGGGGGAGGGGCCGCTGTTCTACCTGGTGCAGTTCGCCACCGTGGTGCTGCTGGCGCTGGCCGCCAACACCTCCTTCGGCGGCCTGCCGGTGCTGGCCCAACTGCTCGCCCGCGACAACAACCTGCCGCACTTCTTCGCCCTGCGCGCGGACCGGCAGGTCCACCGGTACGGCATCGCGTTCCTGGCCGTCACCAGCGGCCTGCTCCTGGTCGTGGCCGGGGGAGACATGAACCTGCTGGTGCCGCTGTTCGCGATCGGGGTGTTCGTCGGGTTCACCCTGTCGCAGGCCGGCATGGTGCGGCACTGGGTCACCGACCGGCCCGCCGGGTGGCGGTGGCGGGCGGCGCTCAACGGGTTCGGCGCGCTGCTGACATCCGTGGCCGCGATCGTGGTGACGGTGTCGAAGTTCGGCGAGGGTGGCTGGCTGATCGTCATCGCGCTGCCGCTGCTGGTGGCGGGCATGGAGTGGGTCAACCGCTCCTACGGGCGCATCGGCACGCGGCTCGAACTCGGCCAGACCCCGATGCCGCCCCGGCCGCGCCGCTCGCTGGTGGTCGTGCCGGTGCACGCGGTCACCCGGCTGACCCGCGACGCCATGTCGGCGGCGCTGTCCCTGGGCGACCGGGTGGTCGCCGTGAACGTGACCCATCCGGAGGACGAGCGACAGGCGCGGGCGTTCGTGGAGGACTGGGAGCGCTGGGAACCGGGTGTGGAGCTGGTGCAGCTCTTCGACGCCCACCGGCGGCTGGACGAGCCGCTGCTCACCTATCTGGCCCAGGTGCCCGAGCCGCACGTGTTCGTCCTGATCGCCGAGGTCGAGCCCGAGCACCTGTGGCAGCGGATGCTGCAGAACCAGCGCGGGGCGGTGCTGGCCAGGGCGCTGCGCCGGCGTACCGACGCGGTGGTGTGCCGGATGCGCTTTCGCGTCTCATGAGCCCTTGCGCGGCGACCGCACCGGAGGAATTCCCTCTACTGAGTGGTGTACAACCGCGACGCCGAGATCGCCGACACGTTCGAATGGATCCGGTGCCGTGAGGACCGGATCGTCCTGGCCGCCCACAACGGCCACGTCCAGCGCTGGCCTGTGGTGCTCCCCGGCATGGGCCCGGCGACCCCGATGGGCATGCACCTGGCCGCCCGCCCGGCAGGTGCCCCACGATCTCAGCCTTTGATGAAGCGGCGGGTCATGTAGCGGCGCACCGGCGGGAGCGCAGGTCAGCCGCACAGACCTGCCTCCTGCTTGTCCAGCACCATCCACCTGGCACGAGCGACCGACCCGCCACCGCGGTGATCATCTCCGGTCACAGCGCGCTAAGAGACGCTGCGCCGCTCGATCCTGGGCAACGACGCTGACCATCGCCCAAACGTTGGAGTTACGCCCGAGGGCACCTCCGCCGGCCGCGCACGCCGCGCCGTATGCGTCTCGCCCGCCCTCGCCAACGCCTGCGCACGCTGCTCCGCCGTCGTCGTCGGCAGGGCCATCAGACACCTCTCCTGTAGAGATATTGGCTGGTCAGTGGCTCTCGCCAGAGCTCACGACCGGGCCGCCGCCGATCATCATCCGGCACAGCGTCAACAGATGTGACCCTAAACCCGGCTCGCCGTTCCACTCCAGTCTGGCAGGCCAGATCCTTTCCACCCTCGCGCAAGACTATTCTCATCGCCAACGGCGGTTCCTGGGTTCCTCGACCACCTGTCAGGTCCGGACCTTGCGTCAAGCCGCGGGCCGCAGGTGCTGTCGCGCCCATTCCTCGAAGCTGGTGAGCGAAAGGCCGAAGTCCCTGGCGTACTGCGGGCGGGCCGGCTGGCCGGCTATGTTCATCCACTCGTGTGAGACGCCCATCGCCGGCATTCCGGCGGCGAGCGCCTGCTCCTCGGTCATGTCCGGCGCGGACAGGTACGTGCCCAGCGCGTGGGAGAGAACCTCGGCGACCTCCGTCATCGACAGATAGTCACTCGCCAGCTCCAGCTCGACCCCATGGAACCGCTCCGGCTCGGCGATGGCCGCGGCGGCCGCCCTGCCGATGTCGTCCACCGCGGCGAGGGACAGCCGGGTGTCCGGCTTCACGACGCTCACCAGGCCGCCTTCGACACCGCGCGGGAACAGGAAAGCCATGGACGGCAGGAAGTTCTCCATGAAGAAGCTTGGCTTGAGGATCGTCCAGCGGGGGAAGCCGGCCGCGCGAACCCGGTCCTGGATCGTGCTCTTAGCTCCCAGGCTGCCGTCCAACGAGCCCCAGCGGCCTGCGATCCAGCCAGGAGTCTCGGTGTGCTGACCGGCGCCACTGGTGGACGTGTGTACGAACTGCGGCACTCCTGCGGCCTTCGCGCCCTCGATGAGGTTGACGGCCTGGGCCACCTCTCCGTCGAAATCGAATCCTTCGGCGGTCAGGGCGGCCATCTGAACGGAGAAGACGGCTCGTACGCCTTCGGCGGCCCGGACCACCGAATCGCCATGCCCGACCGCCAGCGCGCGGACGCCCGGCGGAACCACGCACACATCCTCGCCGTGGCCGAGGAGGAGGTCGCCGCGTACGGGGCCGGCGCCTCTCTGGAACAGATCGCCCGCATCGCGGGGGTCGGCTCGGCCACCGTACGCCGCCACTTCCCGACCCGCCGGGCGTTGCTGGAGGCGGTCTCCCATCAACGGATCGAGGCCCTGGCCGCCTGTGCCCGCGAGCTGGCAGGCAAGAGCGACAGCCGTGACGCGCTCCTGGAATGGCTCAGTGCCGTCGTTGCCTACTGCGTCGCGGCCCGAGGGCTGGCGGCGGCACTGGCCTACGGCGGGGCTGAGCCCGACCCCGTACACGAGAACACCTGCTCGGCGATGATGGCAGAGGCGGGGAACCCCCTGCTGCAGCGCGCCGTGCGGGACGGGGCGGTGGCGGAAGGCATCGCCGTCGCCGACCTGATCGCGCTGATCGTCGGCATCGTCCTCGCGACGGAGCACCACCCTGACCCGGCCGCCCGCGCGGACCGGCTGTTCCAACTGGCCGTGGCGGGCCTGAGCCCGTACAGCGAGGTGTAGCCGAGCATCTCGGCGACGACCGGAGCTGGGGCTTGGAGCACGAGTTGCCGCAGGGCGGCTTCCCGGCCGGCACCGCTCGAGGAGCCGAGCAACCGGAGCTGCTCTCGAATGGTGGCTGCGTTGAGGAGTTCGCGGGCGTTCTGGCCGGGGAAGAGCCAGCGAGTGTCGGGGTTGGCTGCGGTGTTCATGTTCGGCCGGGCCTTGGCGAGCTGGAGGAGCAGGGTGGCGAAGGGCTCGGGAACCGGCTGGGCGGGTTGCCGAGTCGGAGCCGCACTTCGGTGTCGGTGATGCGCCCCGTTCGCGCAGGTGATCGCGGGCCGGACAGGGTCGATTCGGTTTTAGGAACGATCGTTCTTGACTGATCGTTCCTCAATGGCTAGCGTAGCGGTCATGGGCAGACCGAGAGCATTCGACGAGGACGAAGTGGTGCGTGCCGCCGTGACTCTGTTCGGCGGACGCGCGTATGACGGGGTTTCCGTAGACGATCTGGTCAGCCACCTCGGCGTGCACCGCAACAGCCTGTATAAGGCGTTCGGCAGCAAGCGCGGCCTCTACCTGATTGCTCTGCGCCGCCACCTCGCCGAGGATGTCCGCCCTTTGCTCGACTCCCTTGCCGACGCATCGGATGCCGCGACCGCGCTGCGGCTCGTCACCTCGGCCGACCTCGACCTGCTTCTCCTCGCGGCGATCGAACGCGCACCGGTCGATGAGGAGGTGGCCGCCGAAGTGACGGCCGCGCTGGCCGCCATCGATCGGGTGATCGCCGACGCACTCGGCGTTCCCTCCGATCTGGCCGCCGCCCTCACCGCCACCGCGCTGGGCATCCTTCTGCGCGGCAACCCCGACAACATCGCCACCGCACTGGCTCAATACCTCAGCACTCTCACCTGAAAAGGAAACCAACGTGGCACTGGTACGTATCGACGGCGACGACCTCGTCGTCGTGCTCGAGGGTCTCGACAAGCTCTGGGCCTTCAAGAGCAGCCTGACCATCCCGCTGGCCAACGTCCGTGGCGCGACCGCCGACCCCGGCATCGCCACCGACCCCAAGGGAATCCGCGCGCCGGGCACCCACCTGCCTGGTGTCATCACCGCAGGCACATTCCATCAGGACGGCGACAAGATCTTCTGGGACGTCAAGGACCCGTCGAAGGCTCTCGTCGTCGAACTCGCCAACGAGCAGTACATACGCCTGGTTCTCCAGGTCGACGACCCTCGTGCGACTGTTGCCCTGATCGAGAACGCCCTGGCCTGAAAGGAGGCAGGCCAATGTTTCGCCACTTGGCAGCGGTCGTGATGACGCTGGCCGTCGTTACGGTCACTCCGGCCGAGGCAACACCCGCTCTGGTGCCTGCCGCCGACCGCGAGGTCGTCTTCAAGGCCGACGGTACGACCGCATACGGCACACTGCACGTACCCGAGCACCGTGCCGGGCAACGACTGCGGGCGGCACTGTTGCTGCCCGGCAGCGGACCTACGGACCGCGACGGCAACCAACCGCCCGGGTCCTCGCCGGACACCCTGGCCCAGTTGGCCGACGCGCTCGACAGGGACAAAATCGCCACACTGCGATTCGACAAGTACGGCACCGGCCGCACCGGGCTCGGCGCCTACCAGGACCACCCAGAGGAACTCGACTACCCGGCGTTCGTCCGCCAGGCACGGGCCGCCTACGAGTCATTGCGCGATCAGCCGGAGATCGATCCGCACGCCCTGCTTGTCGTTGGACACAGCGAGGGCGCGATGACGGGACTGCTGCTGGGCGGCACCGTCCGCCCACGCCCGGCCGGCCTGGCGCTTCTGCAACCGCAGGCGATCCGCATGCTGGATTTGGTCGCGCTCCAGCTCAAGGCTCAGATCGCCGAAGCGACGCGACAGGGCCAGTTCACACCGCAGCAGCAACTCACCATCAACGCGGCCATAGATGCCGGCATCACCTCCCTGCGCGAACATCGACCGGTCGAGACCACCGATCTGCCCCCCGCGATAGCCCGGCTCTTCCAGGCGTTCCAAGGTCCGAACGCCCGGTTCGTACAAAGCGATGACGCCGTCTACCCACCGGACACCGCCGCCGCTCTCCGGCCGGGCACCAAAGTGCTGCTGACCTGCGGCACGAACGACGCCCAGGTTCCTTGTGCCACAACGAATCCTTTGATGACCGCCCTGCGTCGAGCGCATGCCGCTGGACCGGGCCGAGTGACGCTGCCAGGAGTGGACCATCTGATGCACGACACCGACCACCCGAACACGCTCACGCCGCTCCTACTCGACGCCCTGAACCGGTTCGTCCGACACTGAGGTGATCCCAGGGGACTGTACGGTCACTGGCTCTGGCCCACTTTCGGTGGTGACGGACGGTGGTTAGCCGAGCAAGATGCGGTGGCGGAGGAGGGCGAAGCCAGCTCGACCGTACATCTGCCTTTTGATCATTTTCGTTTTGGTGTTGACGCCTCCGGTGCCGCCGTTGTGGAACGGGAGGGTGACGGCGGCGTTGACGGCGACTCGGTCGTAGTCCACACCCCTCGGCCGGGCGAAACCCTTCGGCGACGCCTTCGGTCCGCACCGGCAGCCCGGCCTCGGTGAGGATGTGCCGCTGCCGTAGCAGGGACTGGGTGGCGGTGGACGAGCGGGAGTACACAATCCGCACCGGCGGCTCCCCGGATGGGGGACGGCACCCCTGCGGGGAGCAGGAGGCTGCCCCTCTCAGGCGTACTTGGTCTGCGCCTCTTGCAGACCGCACCCTGTCTCCTCCTCCGCCTGAAGGCGGAGATCCATGTGGTGAGCACGGCGGCGAGGACGGGCGGCAACTATCGCCTCACCGGGGCGTCTGCTCCTTCTCGCAGATGGGGAGGAGGTCGAGGCCTTTCGAGACCGACTGGGCGTCGTTGTTCGGGCCGCCCAGCGCGATCTGGCTGCGGCGGTCCTCATTCGGATCCGGCGAGGGCGGCACCTCATCGACGTACCGCACGCCCTTGTCACGCAGGCACTGCACGACAGCGCGCACGAAGTCCGGGGACTCGGGGTTCGCCAGGTCGTACTCCCAAGGCGGCAGCGGTTTCTTGCTGAGGCAGGCCGCCTCCGCCGCGGGCCGGTTGGACTCGTCGGGCACCTTCTTCCCGGCGGCGGCGGCTTCCTTGGCCTTTACGGTGTCGTAGCCGTTGTCGGCCAGGCACTTGTGGTAGGTCTCGGTCAACGCGTGGATCTCGTCGGCCGTCAGGTCGAGCCGTTGCCTCGGGCGGCTCGCGGTGAGCGTTGTGCTCGACGCGGACACGGCCTTTGGGGACGGCCCCGTGGCCTCCGGGGCGGCCACGCGGCCCTGCTGCGCGGGTGGCGTCGAGCAGCCGGCGGCCAGGACGGCCAGAAGGGCGAGCCCGGCAATGCGGGGGATTGGGTTCATGCGTTCAGGATGGCCGCCGGTTGTGAAGATCCTCTTCGGAAGATGTTCGGGTTCCTTCACAAGTCGGCAGGCAAGCGGAGGGTGAACGTCGTGCCGGCGCCGAGCGTGCTCGCCACGGACACCGTGCCGCCGTGCGCCTCGACCAGCTGCCGGGTGATGGCGAGCCCCAGGCCGCGGCCGCCGGTGGCACGATTGCGGGAGCGGTCCGCGCGCCAGAAGCGGTCGAACACGTGCGGCAGGTGCTCCGGTGCGATGCCGCTGCCGGTGTCGCTGACCTCGATGACCACCTCGTCGCCCGCGTGGCGGGCCCGCAGGGTGATCCGTCCGTCCGCCGGAGTGTGCCGGACGGCGTTGGTGACCAGGTTGCTCACGGCCTGTCGCAGCCGCACCGGGTCCGCGTGCAGGCGCAGATCGCCGGAGGTTGCCACCTGGATGGTCGTGGTACGGTCCGCTGAGCCGCCGACCTGGGTGAGCAGCTCGCCGACGTCGACCGGCACCGGGCGCAATCGCAGCTCCCTGGCGTCGGCCGCCGCCAGGTCCTGCAGGTCGTCCACGAGGTGCTGGAGCACGAGGGTCTCCTCCAGCAGCGACTCGACGAGCTCCGGGTCCAGGTCAGCCACTCCGTCCTGGGCCGCCACCAGCCAGCCCCGAATGGTGCCGAGCGGGGTGCGCAGCTCGTGCGAGACGTCGTTCACCAGGTCTGTGCGCTGCCGCTCGATCCGGGCCAGGTGTTCGGACATCTCGTTGAAGGCCGTGGCCAGCTCGGCGACCTCCCATCTGGCCCGCACCTGTGCCCGCGCCGAACGGTCGCCGGCACGCATGCGCTGGGTCGCCTCGGTCACCGCACGCAGTGGCCGCAGCACCGGACCGGCGAGCAGCATGCTGACACCGACCGTGAGGACCAACACGATCGCGCCGGCCACGACGATCCGCACCGTCCCGGCCGCGGGCAGCCCGACCACCGCCGGTTCGGCCGGCGCGCTGACGAACAGCAGCGCCGCCGGCGTGACGTACGGGCTCAGCAGCAAGTGCCTGCCCCAGCTCAGGCACTCGAAGAAGACCTGCCCGTCGGCACGCGAGTTCGTGGGCACGAAGCCGCCGGACGCGGTGAGCCGGACCTGCGAAGGTTTCATCGCCCGGTCTTTGAAGCAGGTCTCCAGGTAGGTGTTGAGGACCTCCAGCGCCCGCTTCTCAGTGACGGTCGGCTTCAGCACGGGGGAGTTCTCGGCGACGCCGGTGCGGTCGCAGTCGCGCTCGGGCCCGCCGGTCGAGTGCACGAACGACCGCCCGCTCGCCGTCTGCACCACCGTGGCGGCCCGCCCCTTGGCACGCAGGCACCTCGCCGTCGCCTCCGCCTCGTCCCGCAGGCCGGCCCGCTCGTCCGGGAGCAGCCGGAACGGACCCACCGCGCGGGCGTCGATCCGGTCGTCCCGCACCCCAGGAGCCAGCGTGACGTCGACCGCGAGCGGATCGGCCACCGCGGCGGGCTTGGCCGGCAGCGGCGGGTCGTCCGGCCCGAACGCACCGGCGATCGGCACGCGGTTGCCGGTCGTGAGCCCGATCCGCAGCCCGGTTTCCCGGCTCAGGTCCGCGAGCACCGGCGCGATGCCGTCCCAGCGGGGGTGCGTCGCGGCGTAGGCGAGCACCCCGTCGTAGATCCGCGCGACGATCGCCCGGCTCTGGCCCTGCTCAGCCTGGATCGTCCCGGTCGTGCTCTGCACCGACAGCCACGCCGTCGCCCCGATCGAGCACATGGCCACGAGGACCGACCCGGCCAGCAACCGCATCCGCAGCCCGTGCCGCCGGCGGGGTTCAGCCGTGTCGCCGGCCATTGGTGACCTTGTAGCCGACGCCGTACACCGTGCGCAGGTACGCGGGGTCGCGCGGGTCGGCCTCGATCTTCTTGCGCAGGTTCGCCACGTGCACGTCGATGGTCCGCTCGGTGATGAAGCCGTCCAGCCCGTACGCCTGCTCGACGAGCTGCCCGCGGCTGAACACCTGCTCCGGCGCCGCGACCATGGTGGCCAGGATCCGGAACTCCGCAGGAGTGCACGGCACCTGCCGCGCACCGATCCGCACCTCGTGCCGCACCGCGTCGAGCACCAGGTCCCCGACCCTCAGCTCCTGCTGCGCGGATGGCTGTCGTGCCCGTCGCAGCAGGGACCGCACCCGAGCCATCAGCTCACGCGGGTCGTAGGGCTTGGTGAGGTAGTCGTCCGCGCCGAGGTCGAACCCGAGCAGCTTGTCATTGGCGCTCACCCGCGCGGTCACCATCAGCACCGGCAGGTCGTACTCGCGCCGCAACACCCGGCACACGTCCAGACCGTCGACCCCGGGCATCATCACGTCCAGCACCAGCAGGTCAGGCCGCTCCCGCCGGACCTCGTCGATCGCCGACCGCCCGTCGGCGACGACCCGCACGGTGTACTCCTCCCGGCACAGGTACCGGCGCACGAGCTCAGCCTGCTTCGGATCGTCCTCGGCCACCAGGACATACGCACACACGTGGGATTCCTCCTCACCAGCATCGCGTCATGATGCCAGAAAACCGCCTGAGGCAGGGCAGGCCGGCATCGTGAGGCTGACGTCTTCTTCTTCAGGCACGACTGTCCCTTTCTCCCGTACTTCGGCCTTTGGCGAATGAGCGCATCTGGAACCCGCCGATGCCGCTGCTGTTCCAATGGCGCAGCGCCGGACGGCACCGGGCCGTATCAGCGAACACGATCCGCAAGGCACTTAACGAGACCTTACGGAAGGCCGGCCTCACCGACGTGACTGGGCCAACCCGTCATGGGGCACAAGGACATCAACACCAGGAACCCGCTTGCCGGCTCCATACTCCGACATCGCCGCTGAAGGAGTCGCCCACCGCAGCGAACAGCCGGAGGCATCCACGCCGGAGACGCGATGTACGTGACAATGGCCTCTTATCACGTACATGAGCGATCATGGCGGCACGGCGACCAGGAGAACCTTTCGCCCGAACGGTGCGCGACTCCGGCACATCCCCGTAGGTGTCGCGCGGCGGCCGGCATGAGCACCGCACCGAAGATCACTGCGCTGCGCGGCGGAGGCGTCAGCCTCGCCGGGGCCGCCGACGCCTTCCTGGCCACCCCGCGTCGCGGCTCAGCGGGCGCAGGATGCGGTGGGCCGGACCGGTGACCCTGTTGCCCTGGCCGCGGCGCGCTTCGCACGCGCCCACGCACGCCGAGCAGCTGACCGGTCGAGCAGCAACTGGCAAGGATGGTGCTGGAGTTCGCCGCCTGGTGGTCCCGCGGCCTTCGATGTGCGGTACGTCATCCCGGCCATTCCGCTGGTGTGCCGGCCGTGGGGCTGGCCCTGGGGTCGCGGACCCCGTTCTTCGCCGGGCGGCCCGGCGGCGGATGGCCGCCGAGGCGGCGTAGATGCTTGTTCTCTACCTAGCCCCTAGGTAGAGTTAGAGTATGGGTGGTCCGCGCATGACATTGTCGACCCAGCTCGTGCTCCGCGCTCTTCTGGAGAGCCCCACACTGGAGATGTACGGGCTGGAGATCTGTGACGCCGCCGGGCTGCCGAGCGGCACGATCCATCCCATCCTTGCCAGATTTGAAGGCATCGGCTGGCTGCAGTCGAGGTTCGAGGACATCGACCCGAGCGAGGAGGGCCGCCCCCGCCGTCGCTACTACCGGCTCACGGCGGACGGTGCCGAGCAAGCGCGTCAGGCGCTCGCCAAGGCACACACCAAGATCGGCACCTTGCCGATCAGGCGGCCCGGTCTCGCGGATGGTGCGGTGTGAGCAAATTAGGCGGCAGTGCCGACGTTCTCCAGACCACCGGGATCCTTGACCTCACCAGGGCCCTGGAGCGGGCCCGCGTCCACGCCGGGATCCTCGTTGAGGACTTGGAGCGCTGTCGCGAGCTGGCCTACTCCCTGGAGGCCGTCATCCTGCTCGACCGCGCACGCGGGCGCGCGTTGCGGCTGGCCGGGACGCTGGAGGATGCCCGCATTCCCGACCTCACCAGCACGCCGCTCAACGTGCTCGACCGGAGCCTCGACCAGGCCAGGCTCCTGTCGCGCGGCATCGCCGACGAGCGCATCATCGCAGGGGCCCGGCACCGCGTCAGGGCGCTCACCGTGATGAACGCCTGCAACCGGATCTTCGAGCCCGCCCGGACCCTGGCAGGCACGCTGGACGAGGTCCAGATCCGCGCCCGCGAGCTCGACCGCGACCTCGGCCAGGCCGTCCGCCTGGTCCGCCGGCTGGACAAGTGGCTGCACCAGTTCGAGCCCGCGCACGTCACCGCCAAGCGGACCAACGTCGCCCGCCCCGCCGTGGTCCTGGTCGACGCCCTGACCCGGCTGCTGCCCGCCAGGCACCGCAGCCGCTACGCCGAGGAACTGCACGCCGAGCTGTACGAGCTGGCCAACGCCAAGGCCACCTCGTCCGCGCAGATCATCTACTCGGTCCACCAGCTTCGCCGGGTGCTGGAACTGCGGATGGCGCTGTCGGGGCGGGTGCGGCTGTACCACGTCCGGCGGGCCGCCTCGTGGGTGCTGGCCTCGGAGTGGCGTACGTGGACGCTGCTCGGGCCGTTCATGGTGGCTGCGGCGTACAACGTGTACTGGGTGCAGGGGTGGGGGTCGGCGTTCTACTCGATTCCCTGCATGGTGGGGTTCTACGCGGGCGTCGAATGGCTGCGCAAGCGGTGGCACGTCACCGTGAAGCGGCGGCGCAGGCCTCCCAGGATCTGACCCCGGCTCAGCACCGAACGTCACCCCGCTCCGCCGTTCCTCGCGACGCTGAGGGATCGCACACGGCTCAGCTCGAGAAGGATATTGCGGATGGTGACTGCGTTGTCACTGTGACGTTAGGGGCCCCTCTCATCTTCGCGTGATTACTTAGCGCATGCAACAGCAACTCAAAGTAGTTGCGCGCGGCTGAAAGGGTCTCCATGCACAGCATCCTGACCAGGATCCTCGCGGCACTCGCCGCCATCGCGATGTTCAGCGTCGCCACACCGCCCGCCCAGGCGGCGCCCACAGCCTACTTCGTCATGACCGACATCACCCGCGAACAGTTCGTCGTCCAGCTCACGGACCCCGCCAAGATCCAGCACGCTCGCGATCTGCTCAGCGGCACCAGCGCGGACCGACCGCACGTCCACGGACGCATCGTCAAGCGCCAGGCTTCCTACAACCCGCGCTGGAGCTACCACCTGAACCCCGACACGGTCGACTTCTTCGACTACGCGATCGAGATCTGCGACGCCACGATCCCCTACGTCGAGGATCACCTCGACGAGGCCGGCGGGCCGTTCCTGCCTGGTCTTGTCTGGTGCGGCTGGACTACGAGGCTCGTGCGCGAACTCACGCCATAGTCCCCTGACGTCGTCTGCCATCGCGGCCCCCGGAGAACCGCTCCGGGGGCCCGCCCGCATGTGCTGAGCCGTTCTCGGCAGCCTCAGGATGTCGGCCTCCGTTCCGGCGATACTCCACGGCCGGGGCATCAGACTGTCGAGCGAAGGCGGCAGAAGCTTCAACACGCAGACTTGACGGGGAAAACCACCGCCCGCTCAGGCCGGTAGTACCGAGGCAGTGCACCTGACATGCCTGACCTGCCTGAGAACCCCCAGATATCTGTGAGGCGACCTGCTACCCGCGCGACGACGATGATCAGCGGAGCAACGTCGCCGCATGCCGGGCAGCCATGCCGGTGATGCTGGCGAACTGGCGCACAAGCCTCGATCTCGGCTTGGGGAAGGGGCCGGTGGCGGCTCGAAGGCAGGCACTGGAGGCTGCCATCCAGGCCGAGCGCTTCGTTGGGGTTCACGACGCCCCAGTGACGTCCTATGGCGATGGGCGACTGGCCGGAGAACTCGCCAAGGCGGCGGCCTCGGCGCACGCGGCCTACGCTGCGACTGCTCGCTACCTGCGCACGGACTCCGCGCCCGGGGCGACAGAGCGGGATGGGGTAGGGGCTGAACGTTATGCCGTGGGCGCGGGTCGCCATCGACGACAGCGGCAGCTGCGTAACCAGATGACCGCACTTCAGCGGCGAACTCACCTCCGACCAGCGCAAGATCCTCAATTACGCCGTACAGAACTCCGGCGCCGCCCGGATCAAACTTGCCGTCGAGGGCGGCTCCATGTTCGCCTCCGCGTTCATCTTGAACAGCGATACCATGATCATCGGGATGGGCGGCTTCGTCGGTGTCGACGACGTCCCGACCGTCCAGCAGGCTCCGGCCGCCACAAGCCTTCTGCCCGCATCACCTCTGATCGACGCCTTCGCCCACCACCTCCCCGACCCGGCGACCGGGCGCTCGCCGACCGACGAGCGCCTGGACCGGCTCACCGTTCGCGAGCGCGAAGTTCTGGCCGGGGTGATCCGCGGCCGCTCAAACAGCGAGATCGCCGAGTCCCTGCACGTGGCGGAGGCGACCGTGAAGACCCACGTCGGGCGGATCCTCAGCAAACTCGGCCTGCGCGATCGGGTCCAAGTGGTCGTCTTCGCCTATGAGGCGGGCATCATCAGGCCGGGTACGGACCCCTTCCCCCAGTGACCGCACAAGTGCGCAGCCTGGTGTTCGCCGTCGTCACCGTTGTTGAGAGTCGTTCGTCGTGGTGACGATGGGGGCAGCGTCGTTCGGTGTGAATGTGCGGGGTGTCGACGGGTTCTTGCTGCTGGTGTGGACGTGCGACGACACGGTGGGGCTGTCGTGGAAGGCGACGGCCCTCCCTCAGCTCCGAGTTGATCCAGTAGCGCGAAGCGTTTCCCCGGACCGCCCCGCGATGGTCCGCCAGGTGCGCAGTGGCTCTGGGCCCGTCTTGGCTCTGGTCCGCTGATCCACGGTGCGATGCCGGGGCGCGCTTAGTGAGACGGGTTCACTGATGCCGGCGGCGGAGTGCTCGTTGCTCGGCGGCGTCGAGTGCGGGGGTGAGGGGTGCGAGCGTGGCGCGAAGGAGGTCCGGTAGTGAGCCGGACGGAACGACGAGCCCGCTGGACGAGGCAGTCGTCTGCAGCCACTGTTCGAGCGCCAGGCGAACCGCGGTGGCCACGCTGGCGGCGAGCACCCGTGCGGTGTGCGGTTCGTCGTCGCCGAGACGCTCGGCGATCGCGTCGGTGAGGGGATTTTCGATCGCGGTGGTGGTGTCGATGAACGCGTTCCGTAGCGCGGGGCGGGTGGTGATCAGCAGCAGTGCTTCCTGGCCGGATTGGTCTGGGGCGGTGTACTGATCCACGATCGCTTCGATGACGGTGTCGGCGAGGCCGGCGTGGGCGGGCCGGTCGGCCATCGTCGCCGCGACTCGCGCTTCCCGTTCGCCGGTGACGGCGGCGACGATCGCCTGTTCGCGGCTGGAGAAGTAGTTGTTGTACGTCCTCGGTGAGACGCCGGCGGCCTCGGCGATGTCATCGACGCGCACGTTGTCCGGGCCACGCTCAAGAGCCAGCCGCAGGGCCGCCGCGCGCAGGGCCTCTCGGGTGGCCCGCTTCTTCTGCTCGCGCAGCCCCGTCCGTCTCGTCGTCACGGTCTCAGCATAGCTTAGATGCGTGCACGCAAATTTGCGTGCACGCATTTTTGTGTTTAACCTGGCGTCGCGTCGCCACTCCGCCAGCGCCAGGAAGGACCGGAACGGTGAGGGCCAAAGGCATCAGTTACGACCCGGAGAGGGTCGAGCTCGCGGCGGCGTACGCCGCCGATGTGGGGCTGGAGGTGTGGTTCTCGCCCTACCCTCTCGAACTGACCGCCGAGGAGATGCCGGCGCAGGGGAAGCCGGTCGCGATCACCGAGTTCGGCGCGGCCGGCTATCAGGGCGCTCTCGGTTTGGAGATCGTCGAGTACGGCAAGGACGGCCCTGTTCGGCTGACCGGCGAGTACGTCCGGGACGAGCCTGGTCAGGCCGCGTACGTGCGGGAACTGCTGGAGGCGTTCGACGACGGCGGCGTGGACAGCACGTTCGTGTTCACCTTCGCGCTGCACGACCACGTGCACCGGCCCGACGGCGATCCCCGTGACGACCTGGACCTGGCCAGTTACGGCATCGTCAAGGTCTACGAGGATCGGCTCGGAGCCACCTACCCCGGCATGCCCTGGGATCCCAAGGCCGCCTTCACCACCCTCGCCGACTACTACCGCGGCTGAGCACGTCCCCAGGACGGCACCCCGGAGCGCACCACCTTTCGTCCCCGTTTCCGTACGAACCAAGGAGAAAATGTGATCACCGATGTCGTCATCGCCGGCGGCGGCCCGAACGGGCTGATGCTGGCCTGCGAGCTGAGCCTGGCAGGGGTCCGGCCGATCGTGCTGGAACGGCTCCCGGAGCCGAGCCAGGAACCCAAGGCCAACGGGCTGCTGGGCCAGGTCGTCAAAATGCTCGACCAGCGGGGCCTGCACGAACCTCTCAGCGGCAGCCCACTACCGCCGCAGCCGAACTCCGGATATTTCATGTTCGGCGCGATGGGCCTGGACCTGAGCCTGCTGCAGGACAGCCCCGTCCATGCCCTGCCGGTGCCACAACGACGCATTGTGCAGGTCCTGCAGGAACGCGCCCTCGAACTGGGCGTGGAAATCCGGCGGGGACACGAGATGGTGGGCCTGTCGCAGGACGACGACGCGGTCACCATCGACGTCGCGAGCCCGGGCGATGCCTACCAGTTGCGCGCCCGGTACCTCGTCGGCGCGGACGGAGCACACAGCACCACGCGCAAGCTCTCCGGCATCGAATTCCCCGGCATCACCTACGACCGGATGACCGTCTGTTCGGCGCACGCGACGGTGCCGGCGGACTGGATCGATCCCGCGACCGGTGCTCTGAACGTGCCCGGCCACGGCGCCGTTCTGCCGTTCCTGCCGCACCGTACCGAACACGGCGGGTTCTCCTACGCGCCGATGCCCGGCCACCCGCCGCTGGTCAGCACCACCGAGTGGGACCGGCCCGAGACCGGCGCCCCCATGAGCCTGGAAGAGTTGCGGCAGAGCATCCGCCGCGTGCTCGGCGTCGAGATCCCGCTCGGGCCGCCCGACGGTGCGGGACCGCACGTGCTGCGCCGCCTGACCGGCGGCAACACCCGGATCGCCGAACGGTTCGCCGACGGCCGGGTGTTCCTGATCGGCGACGCCGCGCACGTGTACGCCGCGACGGGAGGCGGTCCGGGGCTCAACCTCGGCCTGCAGGACGCGGTCAATCTCGGCTGGAAACTCGCCGCCCAGATCCGCGGAAACGCCCCGTCCGGGCTGCTGGACAGCTATGAGACCGAGCGGCGATCGGCCGCCCGGCGCATGGTGCTGAACGCGCAGGCGCAGGCGGCCCTGATCGCCCCCGGCGGCGATGTCACCGGACTACGCGAGGTGTTCACCGAACTGCTCCGCGACCCGAGCACCGTACAGCGCCTGGCCGAACTCACCGCGGGCGCCGACATCCGCTACGACATGGGCACAGGCGGGACACACCCGCTGACCGGCCGGTTCGTCCCAGACCTGGAACTGCACACCCCGGCAGGGCCGGTCCGGCTCGCCGAGCTGACCCGGACCGCCCGCCCCCTGCTGCTAGACCTGACCGAAGAAGCATCACTGGCGCGGACACCCGCCCTGCGGCACGACCAGGTCGACATCATCACCGCACACCCCCAGTCCCATGCGCCCACCGCCCTGCTGCTTCGCCCGGACGGCTACGTGGCCTGGGCCTCCGCATCGCCCCGGCCCGATCCGACGGAGATCGGCACACTCCGGGACGCCTTGCGGCGGTGGTTCGGCGCCCTCGAACCCGCCGCAGCCGAAAGCAATCCCTGAAGCCGGGTGGGATGTCGAGGGCGTCGGCCATATGGTGGCGCGCCCCGGCCAACCTCGTTTCTGCCGGGTGCTTGTCGTCACCGCGGATCAGCTTGGCGGGGTGCCGCTGCCGGCATGAGCCAGGGCCGCGTCGTCGGCGGCGGCCTCCGCTTCGCTCCACGGCTTGGGCGAGGGGTTGGCCAGGTGCCAGCGGACGGATTCGGCGACCCTGGCCGCCGGATCGCCGGATGTCCAGCCGAGCAGCGCGGTGGCCCGGGCGCAGGATGACGTCCTCGCGGCGTTGGCCGTCGTGCGGTCCGTAGATCATGGGCAGGCGCAGCACCACCGCGCCGCGCGGCAGCCAGCGTTCCTCCACGTCGAGCTTGTCGTAGTCGGCCGGGACGCCGGGCAGGTTCGCCTTCCGGTAGGGGTAGCGGTCGCGGCGCGGCTCGGAGTCCTCGTCCAGCGGCATGGGGGACAGTTCGCGGCCGGTGTTGAGCCCGGTGAATGCCTGGTAGACGTCCATGCTGGACAGCACCACCGCGGGCACCTCGGGCAGCACGGGCAGGACCGCGTCCACGTCGGCCGCGGTCAGCGCGTAGGCATCCACGACGGCCTCGGGCGCGAAGTCCTTCACCTGAGCCGCGTGACGGGCCAGCGCATGCCGGTCCGTCAGCAGGACACGCACGCCGGGTGGCAGCTCGGCCTGGGTGCCGCCCCGGTGCACCACCATGACCTCGTCGCCGCGCTGGGCCAGCCGGTGCGTGATGCGCCGCCCGGTGAATCCGGTTCCGCCCAGGATCAGTACACGCATGTCATGGGTCCCTTCACCGCTGTCTTCCGCAGGCGTTCACAGGGCTCGCCGCCGCCGATGTGTAGAAGTATCTCGAAGTGGGCTGAAACTCAGCCAGGCCGACGGGCGAGGCGAGTGATGAGGTCGCGGTCGCGTGCTCAACGGTGTCCGCGGCAAGGCTCGTCATCACCAAGGGGACCTTCCGGGAACACCGTGTCCGACGCGAGTGCCACTGACTCTTGATCAGCGGGGTCCGGGGTCCCTGGCGGCGTAGCGCACGAAGTCCCCAGCTCGCCACGGTGTGCTGGGGATTGTTGTTTGAGGGATCCCGCCGACCACTGCCTCGTTCCGGTCTCGAATCGCTTTCGAGTCGCGTGAGAAGAATCGACTCGACCGCAGGGACGAGCAGAGGGCTCCGAAATGACAGCGACGACGAGTACAGATGACCTCATCGACACCCATGATGTCGTGGTCATCGGCGGCGGGCCCGCCGGTGCGTCCACTGCCGGGCTGCTGGCCAAGTCGGGGCACGATGTCCTCCTCCTCGAACGGGAGAAGTTCCCGCGCTATCACATCGGAGAGTCCCTGATCACCGGCGTGATAGCGGTGGTGGAAGAGCTGGGAGTGCGCGAACGCCTCGAAGCTCTGGGATTCGTCCGGAAGTACGGCGGCAGCCTCGTGTGGGGAAGCCAGCAGCAGCGCTGGTCTTTCGCGTTCGTCGAGGGCGGCCCGTATCCCTCCTCGTACCAGGTGCGCCGCGCCGATTTCGACGCCCTGCTCCTCACCCGCGCCCGCGAACTGGGGGCGAGCGTGCTGGAGGAGGCGACGGTGAAGGAGGTGCTGGTCGAGGGGGAGCGCGTGGTCGGGGTCCAGTACGCCCTGCGCGGCGAGGACACTCCGCGACAGGCTCGCGCCAAACTGGTCGTGGACGCCTCCGGCCAGGCGCGGGTCCTCGGCAGGCGGCACGCCGGCGTCACCTGGCACGAGGGCCTGAAGAACGTGGCGGTGTGGACCTATTACCAGGGCTGCGAACGCCTCAAAGGCGACGAGGCGGGCAACATCCTCATCGAGAACGTGCCCGGCGGCTGGTTCTGGGCCATCCCGCTCTACGACGGGACGATGAGCATCGGCTATGTGACTCCGTCGGACCACGCCGCGCAGTTCGACGGTGACCTCTCCGAGCTGTTCATGGACAGGCTGGCGGCCGGCACCGAGCTGGTCAAGATGACGGCCCGCGCGCGCCGGGTCGGCGCCTTCAGGTCGGCCCGCGACTGGTCCTACAACTGCACCCGGTTCCACGGGCCCGGCTGGGCGCTGGTCGGCGACGCCGCGGCGTTCATCGACCCCCTCTTCTCCACCGGCGTGGCGCTGGCCACCCTGGCGGCACGGCAACTCGCGACCGTGATCGATCTGGTCGTCAAGGAGCCGGAGCTGGAAGGGCCCGCGCTCCAGGTCTACGAAGAGGGTTACCGGAATTTCCTGGACGCCATCCTCTCCTTCGTCCTGCATTTCTACGACGGCACCCGCGACCTCGACTATTACTACCGGCGCGCCCAAGGGATCATCGACCCGGAGCGGAGGGTCTCGGCCCGGCAGGATTTCGTCACCCTGATCTCCGGCCTCTCCGGAGCCCGCCCGATCTTCCCATTGCCGCTGGAGCGAATCAGGAACAGAAGGGATAGCCCATGCACCAGACGTTGATCGTCGCCCGGATGAGCCCCCGCGACAAGGACGCGGTCGCCGAGATCTGGCACGAGTCCGACGCGACCGAGTTGCCCCATCGCGTGGGCGTGGACCGCAGGGTCGTGTTCTCCTTCCACGACCTCTACTTCCACCTGGTCGTCTCCCGGCAGGGCATCACCGAGAACCTCTACAAGGCCCGGCCCAGCGCGCTCTACCAGGACATCAACCGCAAGCTCGCCCAGTTCATCCGGCCCTACGACCCCGGCTGGAAAGAGCCGAAGGACTCCATGGCCGAGCCGTTCTACGTCTGGGACGCACAGCGCTGATCCGGAGGAATGCCATGCCCAAGGGTTTGCCGAAAAGCGTGTCGGTCGACCAGGTCCCGTCCAACAGCCGTCGCGGCGGGGACATCCGCACGTTGCTGAGCCCCAAGACGGTGTCGTCGACGACGGGCTTCATGGGCCTGCTGTTCCTGGGCCCCGGCGAGCACGTGCGCGAGCACTACCACCCCTATTCGGAGGAGTTCGTCTACGTCGTCTCGGGCGAGATGCGGATGCGTTTCGCGCTGCCGGGACCCGGGGGCCCGGACGACTGGGAGTTCCACTTCGTCCCCCTGAGGGCCGGGCACGGCCTCGTGGTCCCCATCGGCCTGCGCCACCGGGCGGAGAACGCCGGCGGCGTCCCGGCCGAGGTCGTCTTCTCCCTCAGCCCGCTGGCGCCCAGGCCCGAGCTGGGGCACGTCGACACCGAACCGGAGGCCGAGCCGGTCAGCGGTACGCCGGCCGTACCCCGATCATGAGCTGCTCCTTCCGTGTGCTCCTGGAGATCCGGATCCGGCCGGGAAGGGCGCCCGCCTTCGAGGAGACCTGGCTGGAGATCGCGCAAGGCATCGCCCGGCACGCCGCCAACACAGGTCAGTGCCTGCTGCGCAGCCTGGAGGAACCGGACACCTACGTCGTGATCAGCGACTGGCGCGACGAGCCCGCCTTCCGCGAGTTCGAGACCAGCGAGGCCCACCAGCGCAACCTCGCCCTGTTGCGGCCGTACCGAACGGGAGGGTCGATGAAGACCATGCGCGTCGTCCACACGCTGAGCGGCCCGCGATGACCGGCCGCGTGCGCGTGATCCTGTGGTATCGGGTGCCTTCCGCGCAGTTGCAGCCGCTCGCCGAGACCTACCGCCAGATCAGCGAGCAGATCGCGGACGCGCCCGGCCTGGTGAGCAACGAGTTCCTGCACTCTTTCGACGACCCGGGAACCGTCGTCGTCACCAGCGAATGGGAGAGCCACCGGCAGCTCCAGGACTGGATCAACAGCCCCGGCCACCGTCACACCGCGCCGATCCGGCCCTATCTGGACGTCGGCAGGGACCGCCCTTACGAGACCTTCGCCGTCCTCACCTCATTCAGAAGAAGACCGGTGTCCGGTCGTCCACGCGGCGCCTGAAGGCCCACCACATCCACGCCTGCGCGACCGCCAGCACCGGCAGGATCAGGAGCAGGAGCCCCGCCCCGGGGTTCGCCGCGCCGCCGGGCGCCGCCTGCGCGACGCTGATGACCACCATGCCCGCGCAGCAGACGAGGGCGGCCGAGCTCAGGCCCAGGGCCGGGCCGTGCCGTTCGGCCCGTGCCGTCCGCCACGCGGCCAGGAGGGCGAGCGTGCCCAGTACCGCGAAGATCTGCTGGTAAAGCGCTCCGGACCGCGGGATCACGGCGGCGGCGGACGCCAGCGCGAACAGCGTGGCCGCCCAGGGCAGCAGGCGGGAGGCCACGGCGGCGGCACGCGGCACGAGTTCGAGGGGCAGACGGAGCACGAGCAGCAGGCCACCGTGCGCGGCCCACAGGACGGGCAGCGCCAGGGTCCACAGAATCACGCTCAGCGAGAAGGCTCCGGACCGCCCGCCGACGGCCAGGCCGACGATGAGCCCCCACGACAGGGCGAACAGCACGCTGGTCACGCCGAACGACCAGTCCCAGGCCGCGCGCCAGCGGGTGGCGGACAGGCGGCTTCTGAACCAGATCGACACGTCGCGTGTCACCCAGAAGAGCAGGGCGACCCCGATGAGGGGGTACGGCGCCTCATGCTCGATGAGGGGATAGGCGAACGGCAGAGTCACGACGACGGTCACCAGCCACACCTCGCCGCCCAGGAAGAACGGGCCGATCGAGGTGAGTACGGCCCTGCGTTCGGTGGCGGCACGGGTGACACCGCGGTACACCAGTCCGGCGCCGATCGTCCAGCCGTCGGTCACGAAATAAACACCGAGCAGTATCCACAGCAGGATTTCAGCTTCCACGCGACTCTCACAAGGCGAGCGTACGGTTGGCGTCTTCTTCTTGGCCGGCGCGCTCCAAAGTCAGCCCGAATAGGCCGTCGTTCGGCCCCCGGCGGGCGAATCTGAGGATCAGCCAGTAATTCACCGCGGCGATTGTGCCCATCAGCAGGACGATGACGACCGTTGACACAAGGGCCTGCGCCGTTGACATATCCGACGCCGCGTCCTGGATGGTGAGCAGGCCGTATACCGCCCATGGCTGGCGTCCGGCCTCGCGCACCAGCCAGCCGAGAATGACGGCGACGAGCGGCAGGGGCGCCAGAGCGGCCAGCAGGTACAGCGGCGCCCGTAACCGCACGACCGCATTACGGAAAAGCATGAGCACACAGAGAAAGGTGCTGATCTGAATGATGAACGCACATGCCTGCATGAGCTGGTACGGGGTGATGATCCAGCTGGGCGGGGCCGCCACGACGGCCGGGGCCGGTTCCGCCAGCAGGGCGGCCAATTTCGCCGGTTGCGTGTCACGAAGGCCGGCGGCCTGCCTGAAGCCGAAATGAATCACGAACAGCACGCTGACGAAGACCACCGGCAGCGCCCATCGCAGGGAGCGGGTGAAGAACTCCACCTCGTTGCGCTTGATCAGGTGCCACGCGCTCACCCCGGTCACCACCATTCCGCCCGCCATCAGCGCCACGAAGCCCACGTGAACGTGGGTGTCGAGGAGGCCGGCGTTGCCGACCAGCGCGCCGAAATCCGTCATCACGGCGCGGCCGTCACGCAATTCGTAGCCCACGGGGTGCTGCATGAAGGCGTTCGCGACCAGGATCCAGAAGGCGGAGGTGTAGGCGGCGAGCGCCACCAGCCAGATGAGGGCCAGGTGGGCCTTCTTGGGGAGCGTGTTCCAGCCGAAGATCCACATGCCGAGGAACGTCGCCTCGACGACGAAGGCGAGCAGGGTCTCCAGCACCAGCGGGACGCCGAAAACGTTGCCCACCTTGTCAGATAAGCCCGCCCAGTTGAGGCCGAACTGAAACTCCATCACCAGTCCGGTGACGATGCCCAGCGCGTAATTGATCACGTAGATCGTGCCCCAGAACGCGGTCATCCGGGCGTACACCTGTTTGCCCGTGACCGTATAAGCCGTCTGCATGGAGGCGACGAACACCACCAGGCCGAGCGACAACGTCACAAACAGGAAATGAATGGACCCCGTGGCCGCGAATTGGATCCGCAGCAGCGACAGCGCGTCGATCACGTGCTCACCATGTCCATTGCCGCTCAAACCGAGCTAGAGAACGGTTGGAGCATTCTTCCGTCTGATGACCTCTCCCGAACCGCTGGCCGCGACTCTACCGGGCAATGCGTTGCGGTGCGCAGCTTATTGACCTTGACTGCAACTGTCAGGATCGTCTAGTGGCACCTGAATGGCAGGACGTTACTGTCGGGGGTCCGTGATCCAGATCAAGGGAGATCAGGAATGATCAAGTTAGGCGGAATCTGCGCGTTAGTCGGCTCCATCGCCTTCATCGTGGCGGGAGCACTTCACCGAGATTTGCCTTCTGGTCCGGAGCACGCGGTGCGGCATGTGGCGGAGCAGCCGGGCTGACATTTCATCCATCTGCCGGCGATCCTCGCAGTGGCCCTGTGGCCCTGTGGCCCTGTGGCCCTGTGGCCCTGTGGCCCTGTGGCCCGTGCCAGGTCGAGCCGGTCCGCGTCGTCGAAGACGTCGCCGTCGCGGTTGGCCGCCGAGATCACCGGAAGGACCGCCTCCCCGGCCGCGATGTCCACGCCGCCGAGCCGTACGTCCTGCGACGCGATGCGCAGCAGCCCGCCCCCGGTCGTCAGGGCGTTGTAGCGGAGCAGTTCCTCGACCGCGGCCGGCAGCAGGTCCGGGCGGTCGCGGAGGCCGGCCAGCTCCCGGGGGTGCCGAAGCAGGCAGAGCAGGGACAGGGCGATCTCGCCTGACGTACTGAGGAACCCGCCCGTGATGACGGTGGCGCCCATCATGACGAGTTCGTCCTCACTCAGCAGGTCGCCCGCGTCGCGGAGCGCCACCAGCTCGCTCAACAGGTCCGGTCCCGGCCGGGACCGTCTGTCGGTGACCAGCTTGGCCAGGTACTCCTTCAGCTCCCGCCGGGCCGCCGCGACCTGCTCCACCGGGTACCGGGTCAAGCTGAGCAGGCGCTGCACCCAGTCGGCCACCCGGTCCCGATCGGCCGGGGGCACTCCGAGCAGCTCGCAGACCACGGCGATGGGCAGCCGCGACGCCAGGCCGGCGACCAGGTCCGCCGGTGGCCCGGCGGCCAGCAGGTCCGCCACCAGTTCGCCGGCGAAGC
This sequence comes from Nonomuraea sp. NPDC050404, assembly GCF_040655495.1. Lineage (NCBI taxonomy): Bacteria > Bacillati > Actinomycetota > Actinomycetes > Streptosporangiales > Streptosporangiaceae > Nonomuraea > Nonomuraea sp. NPDC050404. Next base: position 292,657 of record NZ_JBFAKB010000006.1, on the reverse strand, counting down.
GTTCGATGGCCGGCCGTAGCGCGGCCATGCGCGCGGCGTTGAAGGCGGGGGCCACCAACCGGCGCAGCCGGGTGTGCTCGGGCGGGTCCATGCTGAACAGCGCGGCGGGGTCGGGCGGCACCGGCTGCAGCCGCGGCGCACCGGGCCTGGTGGTGAGCGCCCGGCTGAAGCGCGGATCGCTGAGCACCGTACGGTTGTCGCGATAGCTCGTCACCAGCCACGCCAGGTCTCCCGTGGGCAGGCTGACCCGCATCGGCCCGCTCTCTCGCAGCAGCGCGAACTGCGGGGGCGGCTCGCCCGCCGTGAGTGCGGGGAACGGGAAGGCGAGTGTCTTCTTCGTCACCGGGCCAGCGTCGCCGGGAGCGCTCGGGTCACCGTCGAACGTGCCTCGATTGCGGCTCGACCAGAGCGTGGCAGGCTGCGCGCCATGGCCGGACACACTGACAATGAGATCGTCATCCATGCCCCGCTCGACCTGGTCTGGGAACTGACCAACGACGTCGCGTCCTGGCCGGCGCTCTTCAGCGAATACGCCGCCACCGAGATCCTGTCCCGCGACGGTGACTCGGTCAGGTTCCGCCTCACCATGCGGCCGGACGACCAGGGCAACCGATGGAGCTGGGTGTCGGAACGCACCATGGACCGCGCCTCGCTGACCGTGCGGGCCCGGCGGCTGGAGTTCGGCTGGTTCAAGTACAGCTCATGGTCATGTACGGACGCTGATCGCCGGTCCAACCGTGGTCCTCGATGGCGACCGTCACCGAGGACCACGACGATCAGGATCGCGTCACTTCACTTCCTGGGCCCGATCCCGTCCAGCGTGAAGTTCCTGTTCCACTCGCGCACCCACTTGCGGCCGAATCCCTCGGCCGAGTTCAGTGCGGTGGTGCGTTCGTCGAACTTGCCCGTGGCGGGGTCGAAGGCGAAATCGGCGGAGGTGGGCTTCTTCACGTTGAAGGAGTCGAAGTCCGGGTTGAACGTTTTGACGCTCGACCCGTCCGCGTCGTCGGTGTAGGCGAAGTCGCCGGTGCCGATGCTCACCGAACGCGTCAGCACGTTGCCGGCGGGCACGTAGACGGAGTTCGGGTTGGTCCAGACGTATTCGTCGGTGCATTCCTCGGTGCCGACCGCGGTGCAGACCTGGCCCTGGGAATCGACGGGGACGTACCAGTCGCGGATGTTCGGGTACTGCCTGCCGTAGGCGCGGTACCACTTGTCGATGTTCTTCTGGGTGTTGGTGAACCCGGTGCCGTCGCCGGCCTTCAGCATGTCGTTGAAGCGCTCGACGACGACCTTCGCGTTGGCCACCGGCAGTTTCCTGCCGCCCTCGTGGTAGAGCTTGTCGTGGCCGATGTACTTCACGTCCTTGAACACATTGTCCGCGGCCACGTTGCTGTGACCCGACTGGTAGAACAGGCCGTGCTGGACGTTGTCGAAGAAATTGTGCCGCACGACCATTCCCGACATGCCGTCGTCCATGTAGATGGCCTGGTTGCCGTCCGCGCCGATGTCCCTGAACAGGTTGTGGGACACCACGTTGTTCAGGTACGTGTAATCCCGGCCCGCGTAGATGACGCCCTGGTCCGAGGCGTGCGTGACGAGCCGCTCGAACCTGTTGTGGCTGATCTCCATGTCGTTGCCCATGATCTGGATGGCCATGTGCGGGGCGTCATGGACGTGGTTGTAACGGAAGGTGTTGCCGACGCCGTACATGTAGCCCGCCGGCGTGTAAGTGGCCAGCTTCGAGAAGTCGTAGATCTCGTTGTGCTCGACCACGTGGTCGCCGCGTTCCAGCGAGTCGCGGTCGCCGCCGGCCGTGAAGACGCCGCCGCCGCCCAGGTCGTGCAGCCTGCTGTTGATGACGCGGTTGCGGTGGCCGCCCCGGCTGGTGCGGTATTCGGCGATGGCCGTGATGGCGTCGTTCGCCTCGCCGATCGCCACCGCGTCCATGCTGACGTTGAGGATCTCCAGGCCGTCGATGGCGGAGGACTCGGCGTCCAGCAGGCGTACGCCGGTGCCCGTGGTGCCGTTCAGCTTCAGGCCCTTGAGGGTGACGTTCCTGACGTTCTCCAACTGGAAGAACGGGGCGTCGAAGGAGGTGAGGCTGATCTCCTTGCCCTCCACCGTGCCGCCCGGCGGGTAGTAGTAGAGCGTGTTGTGGTCCTGGTGGCGGTCGATGTAATACTCGCCCTCGGCGTCCAGTTCGCTCAGTACGTTCTGGGCCACGAACGACGTCCATTTGTCGGTGGCGACGTACATGGTGGGGTAACTCGTTCTGACGTCGTTCTCGCCGACCGAGTCGATGCGTACGCGGTCGTTGGCGTAGTTGTTGCCGAAATAGCCCGCCAGCCAGCCGTCGGTCTCCTGCTTGGTGTGGTCGGTCTCCGTCGTGCCGGTGGCCTTCGCCCATGTGGCGTAACGGGCGGCGATCTCCTGGTCCTTGATGGAGTACACCGGGCCGGGGAGTCGCAACATTTCCTCGTACGGCATGGTCGTGCCGTCGGGGGTCTTGTCCGAGAAATAGTCGCGGGCGCCCTTGGGGGCTTCCTTGACGGTGAGGTGGTCGCGGCCGAGTTTGGCGTCGGCGTTGGGATACTGGGCCAGCGTCTGCGTGGCGTCGTCGGTGATCAGCGCGGGGGCGAAGGGCTGCGGTTTCCAGTTGAAGCCGTTCTTGTTCAGGCTTCCGGTGGGAATGCCCTCGGCTCCCAAGTCGTAGACGTGGACGTTCGGGGCCGCGGCGGCGCTGACGCGCGACTTCGACGACCACTTGGCCTCGTCCGCCGGGACCTCGCTCAGCTTGCGGAACTTGTCCGGCGACAGCGTGGTGACGCCGGCCAGTTCCACCTGTTCGCCTGGGTAGGCGGCGTAGATGACGTACGACTGCCGCTCGCCGGTCACCTCGATCGTCTTGGCGGTCTGGTAGACGCCCTCGCGGATGTAGACGGTGCCGGGACTGCGCCGGCTCGTCTTGCCCGCCAGGGCGTCGCGGGCGCGTTCAATCGTGGCGAACGGGGCCTTTATGGTTCCGGCCGCGTTGTCGTCGCCGTTCTTCGCCACGTACACCACGTTCTTCGTGGGAGCGGCTGCTGCGGCCGGTGGCGTGCTGACGGTGGTTACCAGCAGCGCGGCGACCAGGGGGATCATCGCTCTTTTCGGCATGCTCTGGCGGAGCCTCGCTTCGATGCAATCGATACAATATTACAGGCTGAAAAAGTGCCTTGTTGGTGCACCGTAACGCTGGTGACGTCAGAGTTCAATGGTTTGACCACGCGGCTCCCCGGTTCTGTCGGACCGGCCTGTTATTCATGGGTCGACACCTACCGACCACCCACGACCATGGAGCCGCAGATGGCCACCGTCACCTTCAGGGACGAGAGCGCGACAGGCCGGGCGCTGGACGAGTTCACGCTGGCCGGCCTGCCGGAACGGTTTTCGGCGCGCGAGCTCGTACGGCTGCGCGTACGCGAGGAGGTCGCCCGCTACAACAGCGCCCCGGCCGCCCGATTCCAGGGGCTGGTGCGGCCGGTGGAGGCGGAGGTCGAACTGAACGGCTACCGCATGCCGGCCGGCGTCCGCCGCATCGACTGGGAGCGCCAGGCCGACATCGCGGAGCGGGCCTTCCAGCGCAACGGCTTCCTGCTGCTGGTGGGGGACCGGCAGATCGACGACCTTTCGGAGATGATCGACCTCACCGCCGATCCGGTCGTGTCGTTCGTCAAGCTCGTGCCACTCGTCGGAGGCTGAGGCCCACCGCCGCGGCCAGCATGACCACGAAGCCGACCAGGATCAGCGCCCGCCCATCCGGCCCCGCCATCCCACCGGCCCCGGTGTCCGCCCCGCCGGCCGGGGTCTCGGTGGTGGTCGTGGTGACGGTGCTCGTCGGCGTCGAACTGGTGTCGTCGCCGGTGTTGTCGTCGGGGTCGTCGGTCTCGTCCGGGCTGGGGCTCGGGCTGGTCGTGTCGTCCGGGTCGGTGTCCTGGCCGCTCGTCGGGACCTTGAGCGTGTAGGTGGTCAGGTCCTCGCGGTTGTCCACGTCACACTCGATGGCGGGTTCGTTCGCGGTGGTGCCGAAGTTGATGGCGCCGGGCCGCACGGTGCCGGTGCCCTCGCCGTTCGGCGTCGTCAGCAGGCTCACCTGGCCCGCCGGCAGGGTGATCGTCTCTCCTGGCGTGGTCGCGTCCAGGGTGCCGACGCCGGTGGCGGAGGTCAGGCCGGAAAAGTCGCTGATGCCGGCGTAGGCGTACAGCTTGGTGTTGTCCTCGAGCCCCGTGGCGGGCGTCTTCAACGAGGTGCCGTCGGCGTAGGCGCCCTGCCAGCCGATGGACAGCTCGGAGTCCACGGTGGTGCTCGTCGGCATCGTCAGCGTGACTTTGACCTTGATGTTCTGCGTCTCGTTCGTGGCGGTGGTCACGCAGGTGTACTCGACCACGTCGGTGGTCAGGACGCGTAACTCGTGCCGCGTGTCGTGGGCGGCGGCGTACGCGGGCCGGCACAGCAGAATCGCGGCGATGGATAAGACGGCCAGCAGGGCACGCACGGCGATTCCCCCTTGTGAGTGATGATCCACAAGAGGAGACGGGGCAGACGGGCACTTGGTTGACACCGGGTCGCGCCGGAAATAGGCAGGCGGTCGTCGCCTCGTGAATGGTAGGAAGCAGGACATGACCACAGGTGTTCGACTCATTCGCCATGACCAGCTTGCCCAGACCGTTGACTACGCCTATGCCGCCACCGTGGATGCCCCCGTCCGTTCGATCTGGGTGGCCGGAGCCTGTCCCCTCGACCTCGACGGCAACACGGTGGCCGTCGGTGACTTCGCGGGCCAGGCGCACCAGGTGATGCGCAACCTGGTGACGGCACTCGAAGGCGCGGGGGCGTCACTGACCGACGTCGTCAAGACCACCGTGTACGTGGCCTCCACCCGGCAGGCCGACCTGGTGACGGCGTGGAAGGTGTACAAGGAGGCCATGGGGGAGCATGACGTGCCGAGCACGCTGCTCGGCGTCACCGTGCTCGGCTACGACGACCAGCTCGTCGAGGTCGAGGCGGTGGCGGTGATCGCCGAAGGGCGTCAGGAGGCGCCCGGCCGGGGTTGAGGTTCGCCGGGAAACGGGAGATCGCGCCACAGTGGCGATTGATGCGGGAATGGGCGTCTAGCGCCGAGGGGAGACTTTCCGCATTCCTCGTTACGAAAGGTAATCGAGCTGACACAATTTGCTTATGAAAATGTTTCGCTCGGCCGAAGGTCTGCCCGAACACAATTGCGGCGCACTGGGGCGAGTGGCGCACGGTGCGCTGACGGCGCCGCTCGAATCACCCGGCGAGGCGAGCACACCCCGACTCTTCCTCGGCTACAACACCCTGCCTGACCCGCCGTTCCCGATGACCGGTCTCATCGAGTACGAGATGGCCCCGGGAGCGGCCGACCTAGACCTGCCCTCCGTGCTGCGCCTGCTCGCCCAGTCGCTGAAGTCGCAGCCGGTGCCGCCGGTGGGGACGTACGACGAGACCCACCGGCGTACGGCGGCCACGATGCGGGCGGACGCGATGGTGATCGTCTTCTCGGGGCGGGCGTTCAGCCCTGAGCAGAGCCCGCCCGCCCGCGCGTTGTGGGAGAACCTGGTCGAGGGCTACTACCGCGAAGGCGACGCCGAGGCGTGCGCCGGGGCGCGGCAGGCGTCCGTGGGGCTGGGCGTCGACCGGGAGGACGGCCGGGTGCTGCTCATGGCCGAGCGGAGCCCGTCCGGCGAGCACGCCCGGCCGGCCCGGGTCGGCAACGATCCGGAGGGCACGCTGTTCGACCTGCTGGCGGAGGTGCTGGACGCCCAGTACAGGTGGACGCGGGCGGCGTTCGGACTCTGAGCCGTCCCGTCGCTAGACCGCGAACACCTGCGCGTCGTCCGCGAATGCCTTGAACTCCAGGGCGTTGCCCGCCGGATCCAGCAGGAACATCGTCCACTGCTCGCCGGGAAGGCCCTCGAAGCGCAGGTACGGCTCGATGACGAACGTGGTGCCGGCCTCGCGGAACCGATCGGCCAGTTTGTGGAACTCCGGGATGCTCAGGAGCAGCCCGAAATGGGGCACCGGGACGTCGTGACCGTCCACCGGGTTGTGCACCTTCTCCTGGCGGGTGGGGGCCAGATGGGTGACGAACTGGTGGCCGTGCAGGTTCCAGTCGATCCATCGCTCGGAGCTGCGGCCCTGGGCGCAGCCGATCAGCTCGCCGTAGAAGTGGCGGGCGGCGTCCAGGTCGTCCACGGGGACGGCGAGGTGGAAGCGCGGAAGAGTGGTCATCGGGAAGTTCCTTCCGGTGGTTCGGCGCCCGACGATCGCTAGGTACCCGGAAGCCGTCAGATGAACACGTACCGGGCGAAAGCGGGTTCGCGTCACCAGCCCTTGTCGAAGTCGCAGATCTTCACCGTGAGGCTCCTTCGCGAGGGCCTGGGCGTGATGACCTCGAAGACCACCTGGTACGTGCCGGCCTTCTTCCACGTGATGCTGGGCAGCAGGGGCTTGGCGGAGGAGGTGCCCTGCTGCCTGCCCTGGTTCTGGCCGTTGACCAGCCAGCGGTAGCTGTAGGTGCCGGTGGCGGAGACCTTGGCCCAGATGTTCATGTCGTAGCGCCAGCAGTCGCCCAGCCTGATGCCCTCGTAGGTGAACGCCACCGAGGTCACGCCGCCCGTGCCGGTGGTGGGCCGGCGGGTGGTGGGCTTGGACGTGGGGGTCCTCGTCGGTCGCTTGGTCGGTGTGCTCGTCGGGGTTCTGGTGGGCTGTGCGGTGGGCTTTCTGGTAGGTGCGGAGGTCGGGCGTGGGCTGGTGGTTCGTGGGGGTTTGGTGGTCTTGCCCGGCTGGAGGGGCCTGGCCGACTGCTTCGCCTTGTCCGTGGTGGGTGGGGAGGTGGGCGTGGTGATCATGGCGGTGGTGCCGGTGGCGCCGGGCGGGGTACGCAGCCAGGCCCACGCGACCGCCACCCCGCCGGTCACGACGATCGCCGTGCCGCCGGCCAGCAGGGCGAGGACCAGCCCGTTGCGGGAACGGGGCGCGGCAGGGCCGGTGTGGGCATCTGAGACCGGGTTGGGCCGATGGGCGGGGCCACCGGGGAAACCAGGGGCCGGGGACCGCACCGGGTTATCGGAGAAGCCGGGTGTGGGGGAGTGCGCCCGGCTTCCTGGATGGCCAGGTGCGGGGGCGGCCGGGTGTGGGGCGCGGGCGGGTGGTGGGCCGCCGCCGATGAGCTGGAAGAGCACGTCCTGCATGGCGGGGCGGGCGGCGGGGTTCTTGGCCAGGCAGGCGTACACGATGGAGCGCAGCGGCTCGGGTACGCCGTCGAGGCGCGGCTCCTCGTACTGGATCCTGCGCAGCACCGCCGGCAGCGAGTCGTTGCCGAACGGTGGCGCGCCGGTGGCCGCGTACACGATCACCGACCCCCACGCGAACACGTCCACCGCGGGCCCGGCGGGAGCGCCCAGGAACTGCTCGGGCGCCATGTACGCGGGCGTGCCCACGATGGTGCTGGTACGCGTCACCGCGTCGTCCATGGCCCGCGCGATGCCGAAGTCGATGACCCGCGGGCCGTCCCGTCCGAGCAGGACGTTGGCGGGTTTGAAGTCGCGGTGCACGACCCCGGCCCGGTGGATGGCGGCCAGGGCGGTGGCGGTGGCGACGGCCAGGCGTTGCAGATCGGCGCCCGCGTGCAGGCCCGCCTGGTGCAGGGAAGGGCCTTCGACGTACTCGGTCACGATGTACGGCCGTGCGCCCAGCGAGGCGTCCAGCACCTGCGCGATGCAGAACGGCTCCACCCGCCGCGCGGCGGCGATCTCCTTGGCGAACCGCCCGTCACCGGCCACGCCCTCACGCAGCACCTTGATCGCGACGGGGGCGCCGTCGGGGGACCTGGCCAGGTACACCACCCCCTGGCCGCCCTCGCCGAGCGGTTTGACGATCCTGTACGGGCCGATGGCCTCGGGCTGGGGCGTCATCAGTACTGCTCGATGTCGCAGACGTTGATCTTGACGCTCTTGCTGGTGGAGGTGGGCGAGGTGACGCGCAGGGTGATGGTGTGGCTGCCCGGGTCCAGCATGTACTGATGGGCCAGGGCGGGGGCCGTGTAGGCGTCTTCCGGCACCCAGGATCTGTTGCTGTGACGGGTCTTGCCGTCGATCAGCCACGCGTAGGAGATCCACACGCCCTGCCGGCTCGATTCCATGTCGGTGCTGAAGCCGATCGGCGGCATGTAGCAGCCGCTCGCACTCGACTGACCCGGGCCGCCGACCAGCCTGATCTCCAGAATGCTGACCTTGGCGCTCGTGGCCGGCTTCTTGGTGGTCCGGATGGGTTCGGGCCGTTTCGTGGTTCGGGTCGGGCTTTGGGTGGGGGTTTGGGTACGGGTGCGGGGCGTCGTCGGGGTGGCTCTCTGAGTGGGCTTCTTGGTCTTACGCGGGGTCTCACGGGGCTTCGGGGTGGACGTCTTCGGCCGCGAGGTGCTCTTGGTGGACGTGGGGGAGGACGGGGTGGGAGTGGCTCCGGCGAGCGAGACCGTATCCGGCTCACCCGACCTCGGAACCAGCCAGACGACACCACCAATGAGCGCCGCCACCATGACCCCGGACACCCCGGCCGCCACCGCAACACCAACCCGCCCGGGCCCCCGCTCCCGCCCGCGCCGCCCCCGCCCAGCCCTCGCCCTCCCAGGCCCAGGCCCAGGGCCAGGCCCAGGCCCAGGACCAGGCCCAAGCCCCGGCCCTCCACTCGGACCCATCCCTGAGCCCGGGTGCATCGCTCCGCCCGGGTGCATCGCTCCGCCCGGGTGCATCGCTCCGCCCGGGTGCATCGCTCCGCCTGGACCCGGCCCTCCATCCGGGTACGGCCCTGCGCCCGGTCCTACGCCTGATCCTGCTCCTGGACCCAGTGCCGCTCCCGGACCCGTCCTCGCTCCGAGGAAGGGATCCGACATCGGCCCAGGCGATGGCACGCCGACGGCTCCGGGAGCCTGCGCCGGCCCTGGCCAGCCACCCGGCATCCCCCCAGGCCCGGGACCCGGCATCGCGCCGAAACCGGCCATCGGGCCCTGCGCCGAGCCGGGAGCAGGGGCCGGGTTGCCGCCGCTCAGCAGTTGCAGGATCACATCCCGCATAGTGGGCCGGCGGTGCGGATCCTTGACCAGGCAGGCGTACAGGATGGAGCGCAGGGGCTGCGGCAGGTCGCCGAGTTGAGGCTCGTTGTTCAGGATGCGGTTGATGATCGCCGGAAGCGTGTCCTGACCGAACGGCGGCGTCCCCGTACCCGCCCAGACCATGACCGAAGCCCACGCGAACACGTCCGCCGGCGCCCCCACGGGCTGCCCCGCGAGCTGCTCGGGCGCCATGTACGCGGGCGTCCCCACGATGCTGCTGGTATGCGTGACGGCATCGTCCAGGGCCCGCGCGATGCCGAAGTCGATGACCCGTGGCCCACCGGGCCCGAGCAGCACGTTCGCGGGCTTGAAGTCCCGGTGCACGACGCCCGCCTGATGGATCGCGGCCAGCGCCGTAGCCGTGGCCACCGCCAGCCGCTGCAGGTCGGCCCCGGCATGGCGGCCCGCCTGCTGCAACGACGGCCCTTCCACGTACTCGGTCACGATGTACGGCTGAGCCCCGCTCAGCGAGGCGTCCAGCACCTGCGCGATGCAGAACGGCTCCACCCGCCGAGCCGCCTCGATCTCCTTGGCGAACCGCGCGTCGAACCCGGCACCGCCCCGCAGCACCTTTACCGCCACGGTCCGCCCGTCGGGCGCCTGCCCGAGGTAGACGGTGCCCTGCCCGCCCTGACCGAGCCGGCCGAGTAATTGGTAGTTCCCTGCTGCCGCTGGGTCGTCCTCCCGCAGCGGTTCGACGTGCGCCATGAGAGAAGTGACTCCTGAGACGGGATGTGACGGATCTTTACGTACGATAGCGACTCATATACGGATTTGTAGACAAGTCGGTTGGCTGTCCAAAATCTTCCACCGACGCCGACGCCGACGCCGACGCCGACGCCGACGCCGACGCCGACGCCGGTGCGGTCGGTAAACCGTTCGCGACCATGCGCGCCGGCGATCTATCGTGACGGTCGTCAGCACCCGGCCCCAAGGAGGCCCGCCATGTACCGCGACGAGATGTCCTTTTGAGCCCATCAGCAAGCGCCGCCGGGGGTTCCCCTTAGCGAGACCAACGTCAAGCGCGGCGACCGGCGCGTCGGCCGCGACAAGGAGCTGATCGAGAAGCTCGGCGGCAACGACCCGTGCCCCTGCGGCTCAGGACGGCGCTTTCCGCCGCTGCTGCCGCCCCACCGGCCGGTGCGACGACACGCTCGGCCACTACTACGTCCGCGACTGAGGAGCCATCCTCGTACGCGCGGCGGCGGCCGGAGGCGTCGAAGATGGTGGCCCGGGAAAGCAGAGCTGGTTTTGTCGGTGCCCTCTGGCAAGGTGACTTCCTGATCTCCCCCACCCAGGAAGGAGCCCCGCCATCTTCGCGCCACTGGCGATCCGGGATTTCCGGCGCTACTACCTCGGCCACACCGCCTCCGCGTTCGGCGACTCCCTGACGCCCCTGGCGATCGCGTTCGCCGTCCTGGCACTCACCGGCTCCCCGGTGGACCTCGGGATCGTCGTGCTCAGCACGAGGCTGCCCGTGATCGTGCTGACCCTGGTGGGCGGCGCGGCAGGCGACCGGTTCTCCCGGCGCGGCATCATGCTGGCAGCGGACCTGGTCCGTTTCGGGGCGCACGGGGCCACGGCGGTGCTGCTGCTCACCGGCACCGCACAGATCTGGTCGCTGGTGGTCCTGCAACTCATCGCGGGCGCGGGATCGGCGTTCTTCAACCCGGCGGCCGTGGGCCTCATCGCGTCGCTCGTCGGCAAGGAACAACTGCAGGCGGCCAATTCGCTGGTCTCGATCTCCCGCAGCGCGACCTCGATCGTGGCGCTGGGCGTCGCCGGCGCGCTGGTGGCGCTGGTGGGACCGGGCTGGGCGGTGCTGATCGACGCGCTGACGTTCCTGGTGAGCGCGGGCTTCCTGTTCTTGCTGCCCAAGGCGGTCGCCGGCGAGCGACCGCCGCCGGCCGGCGGGTTGCTGTCGAGCATCGGTGGCGGCCTGATGGAGGTACGCAGGCGCCCGTGGTTGTGGGTGTGGATCATCCACGTGGCGCTGGGCAACGTGATCGTGATCTCCCCGATCCTGGTGCTCGGCCCCTACGTCGCCGACCTCCGGCTCGGCGGCGCCCCCGCCTGGTCGGCGATCGGCATCGCGTACGCCGTCGGTGGGCTGGCCGGAGGTTTACTCGGCACCCGATGGCGGCCCGCGCGCCCCATGGTCGCGGCCCTGCTGTTCTTCCTCCTCCTGGCGCCGCTCCCGGCGTTGCTCGCCGTGCCCGCGGACCTGTGGCTGCTGGTGGTCGCGGGCGCGTTGGCCGGTATGGAACTCGTCGTCTACAACGTGTTCCAGACCACCGTCGTGCAGCGGCACGTGCCCGAGCAGTTCGTGGCACGGGTGACGTCGGTGATCATGCTGGGCTCGCTCGTGGCCGCACCGCTCGGCATGGCTTTGGCCGGACCGGCCGCGGCCGCGTTCGGCACCCGGCCCGTGCTGCTGGTCTGCGCGGCCTTCACCGTGTTGCTGACCCTCGCCACGTTACTGGTGCCGTCGGTATGGCACCTCCGGGACGATCACCGCCCGACCACCCCGGCCACGGACCCGGCGTCGGCCGAGAAGCCGGAGCGGGTGCTCACCTCGGACGGAACTTGAGGATCATCCGATTCTTGCCCACCGGCGTCACCTCGACGTGGGCGTCGCCGGTGCTGACGGAGCCTTCGCCACCGACATAGCCGCGCACACCGCCATCGTCGTCGGCCGTGGCGAAGTACAGGGTCTGCTTCGAGATCTGCTGGATGTGAAAGGCCTGGATGTCGTACTTGGCGGCGAACCGGATCGTGTCCCCGCCTTTCACCTCCACCTCACACCGGAGGTCCCGGCACGCTGACAACTTTCGCCCATCCGCGGCCTTCGTGACCTTAGGCGACGGTGACGGCGAAGGTGATGAGGATGGGGATGGGGATGGGGATGGGGACGACGAGGGGGAGGAGGTGGCGGCCGGCCGCTGGCTGGACGACGACGGCGTGACGGTCGCCACCGGCTCCCCGCCGCACCCCGTGAGCAGCACCGCGACACCGACCACGACCAGCGCCGCAACATACCGGGAAGCAGTCGCGCTACGCCGGGAGGCAACCGTGCCCTGCCACGGAGCAGAGCCGCCCCGGAGAACTCCCGCGATGCGCCGGCGAACAGCGCCGTGTTGGCGAGCAGTCGCGTTGTGACCGGGAACAGTGCCGCGCAGGGGAGCGGCCACGTTGGGCCGGGGAGCAGCGCTACGCCGGGGAGCAGTCGCGTTGTGCCGGGGAGGAACCGTGGGATGCATGGCTTCGTTCTCCTGCGCATCGAGAGGAGTACCGCCTGTCACGACGGAGCCTGCCAGCACCCGCTCGGGACCCTTCCCGGCCACCCGACATAGGCGCCCGACATAGAGGACAGCGACACCTATATATAGAGGTGTCGCGAAAACCGGCGCGAAGTCCTCAGGAAGCGGGGTCGGTGGCCCAGCCGCGCTCGCGCGGCAGCGAGGCGGCCACGATCAGCCCGCCGCCCTCCCGGGGCCGCGCCCGCACGTCCCCGCCGTGTGCCATCGCCAGCGACCGTACGATCGACAGACCCAGCCCGGCGCTCTTCGCCGTCACGGTCCGCTCGGCCGCCAGCCGGTGGAACGGCTTGAACAGCAGCGGCACGTCGTACGGCGGCACGTCGGGCCCGGTGTTGCTGACCTCGACCTCGACCCGGTCACCGGACACGGTCCTGCTCACGACCCGCACCCACCCCGTGCCGTCGTCGACGTTGTAGCGGATGCCGTTCTCGACCAGGTTGTGCACCAGCCGTTCGAGCAGCAGCGCGTCCCCGGTGGTGGGGGCGGGCGCGATGACCTCGTACACGGTCACCTTGGCCTCGGCGGCGTCGGCGGCCGACTGGCGGGCCACGTGGGCGACCACGTCGCCCAGGTCCACGGGCGAGCGATCCGCGATCTCCTGCTCGGACCTGGCCAGTAGCAGCAGGCCGCTGATGAGGCGTTCGTGGCGGGCGTTGATCTCCAGCAGGCTCTCGCCCAGCTCCTTGACGTCGGATGAGGCCGTACGGCGGTGCATGGCCAGCTCGACCAGCGCCCGGTTGAGCGTCAGCGGGGTGCGCAGTTCGTGGGAGGCGTTGGCCACGAAGCGGCGCTGGCCGTCGAAGGAGTGGTCGAGCCGCTCCACCATGGTGTCGAACGTGTCGGCCAGGTCCTTGACCTCGTCCGCTGGCCCCCGCAATGCGATCCGCTCGCTCAGGCCGCGCTCGGCGATGGGGGCGGCGGCGATCCTGCGCGCGGTGTCGGTGACCCTGTGGAGCGGGGCCAGCACCCGTCCCGCCACCACCCACCCGAGCCCCGCGGACCCGGCGCCGACCAGGACGAGCGCGATGGCGCCCTGTGCGAGCAGCGAGGTACTGGCGGCGACGCGCACCTCCTCCTCCTGCTCCCGCAGCCACGCGACCGCGGCCTCGCCGCCCAGCCGGACACCGTCCTTCACGACGAAGAGCTGCTTCATCTTGCCGGGCTCGGAGGCGTAGCGGTCATCGAAGAATCGGTTGAGCTGCTGGTCGAACAGGAAGTACGTGACGCCGAGCAGGGTCAGCCCGGCCAGGAAGAAGATGGCGCCGTACACGAGGGTGAGCCGCAGCCGCAGGGTGGGCTTCGGCAGCAGGCGGCTGCGTTGTGGCTGCGGATCGGCGTTCATGCGATGCGGTACCCCACTCCCGCCACGGTCTCCACGACCGGCGGGTCGGCGAGCTTGCGGCGCAGCTTGAGTATGGTGAGCCGGACCGCGCCGGTGAACGGGTCGGCGTTCTCGTCCCACGCCTTCTCCAGGAGCTGTTCGGCGGAGACGACGTTGCCGTTGGCCCGCATCAGCTCGGCCAGCACCGCGAACTCCTTCTTCGACAGCGGTACGAAGCGTCCGTTCCTGAACACCTCCCTGCGCGCCGGGTCGAGCGTGATCCCGGCCCGCCGCAACACCGGCGGCGCGGCCGGCCGCGAGCGCCGGCCCAGGGCGAGCACTCTGGCGGCCAGCTCGGGGAACGCGAACGGCTTCGACAGGTAGTCGTCGGCCCCCAGCGACAGCCCGGTCACCCGGTCGTCGAGCTGGGCGGCGGCGGTCAGCATCAGCACCCGCGCGTCGCACTCCGAGGCCACCATCTCCCGGCAGACCTCGTCGCCGTGCACCCGCGGCAGGTCGCGATCCAGTACGACCACGTCGTAGTCGTTGACCGCGATCCGCTCCAGCGCGGCCTCGCCGTCGTGAGCTAAGTCGACCGCGTGGGTCTCTTCACGCAGCCACTCGGCAATCGCGTCGGCGAGCATCGTCTCGTCCTCAACCACCAGCACCCGCATGACGTCCCCAGACCCTTCTGTTCGCTTATGAAGCCGAGTGTGACGGAGGAGGTATTTGCTCCGAATAAGTCGCCGCGGACCCGCCTGACGAGCCCGGGTGAAGGACCGGGAGACGGAAACGCTGAGGAAACAGCGGGCCCTATTGCATCTCCCATCGAACGACGTTCACTTCGACGGAGGAGATCTCATGCGAGGACGAGTCCTCAGCGCGCTGGTCACGGCACCATTCGCGCTCACCCTGTTCCTGACGGGCTGCGGCTCCAGCGACAGCGGCGCGACCGTGGCCACGGCCGACAAGGCCACCGGCAACCAGGCCGCGTCCAGCGCCAAGCCGAGCGTGAACCCGCAGGAGCAGGCGCTCAAGTACGCCCAGTGCATGCGCGAGAACGGCGTCGACATCCCGGACCCCGACGGCAGCGGCAAGTTCATGATGAAGTTCGACAAGAGCATGCCGAAGGAGAAGGTCGACGCGGCCCAGGCCGCGTGCAAGCAGTTCCAGCCGAGCGGCCAGATGAAGGGCGGCGGCGACCCCAAGGCGGGCGAGAACATGCGCAAGCTCGCCCAGTGCATGCGCGACAACGGCGTCGAGGCCTACCCCGACCCCGAGGGCAACATGATGCGCATCACGCCCGAGGTGGGCGAGGACCCCGACTTCCAGGCCGCGCAGGAGAAGTGCCAGAAGGAGTCCGCTGAGGCCGGTATGGGAGGGTCTTGATGGGGATGGCCACCCTTGACGGAAAGGCAGAGCCGGAGGCCACGCCGCCCCGGCAGCGCCGCCGCCGCGGCCGGGGGAAGCTGGTGGCCGGGCTGCTCATCGTGGTGGCCGCCGCGGGCGGCGGGCTCGTCGCGGTGAACAGCGCGGGCCTGCTGGAAGGGGGCGCGGGGCCGACGCAGTCGGCCGCCGCCCTGCCTCCGGCCACCACGACGGTGAGCAGGCAGACCCTGAACGACACCAGGGACGCCGACGGCGAACTCGGCTACGGCCCGGTGACCACGGCCACCAGCCGCAAGCCCGGCACGATCACCTGGCTGCCGGACAGCGGCGCGACGGTCACCCGTGGCAAGTCGTTGTATCGGCTGGACAACAAGCCGGTCACGCTCATGTACGGCGACACGCCCGCGTACCGCGATCTCAAGATCGGGGTGGAGGGCAAGGACGTCGAGAACCTGGAGCGCAATCTCAGCAAGCTGGGTTACGACGGTTTCACGGTGGACGAGGAGTTCACCTACGACACCTACGAGGCCGTACTGGAATGGCAGGAGGACCGCGGCCTGGACGAGACCGGAGTGGTCGAGCTGGGCAGGGTCGTCTTCGCGCCGGGCAAGGTACGCGTGGAGAGCCTCGACGCCGAGAAGGGTCAGCCGGCCGCGCCCGGCCAGAAGGTCCTGACGTACACGGGCACGGAGAAGGTCATCACGGTGCAGTTGGAGGCCGATGACCAGCGGATGGCCAAGAAGGGCGCCAAGGTCGAGGTGACGCTGCCGGACGGCAAGAGCGTGGACGGCAAAATCACCGAGGTGGCCACGGTCATCGTGCCCGGCCAGAACAACGAGGACCCGGAGACGCTGGTCGAGGCGCTGGTCTCGATCGGGAACGCCAAGTCGGCCAAGGGGCTGGACAAGGCGTCGGTGGACGTGACGTTCACCGCGTCCCAGCGCAAGAACGTGCTGACCGTGCCGGTGGCGGCGCTCGTGGCGCTGCAGGAGGGCGGGTTCGGCTTGGAGGTCATCGAAAACAACAAGTCCCGATATATCGCCGTTGAGACGGGATTGTTCGCCGGCGGCAAGGTCGAGGTCACCGGTGACGGGCTCAGCGAGGGCATGACCGTGGGGATGCCGAAGTGACGTACCCCATGATCGCTCTGACGGACGTGTCCAGGATCTACCCCGGCGGGGTGGCGGCGCTGCGGTCGGTGTCGTTGCGGATCGGGCACGGTGAGCTCGTCGCCATCGTCGGCCCGTCCGGGTCGGGCAAGTCGACCATGCTCAACGTGGTCGGCACCCTCGACCGCCCGTCCTCGGGAAACATCCACATCGACGGGTACGACGTCTCCAAGTTGTCCGACAACCAGCTCTCGGCGCTGCGGGCGACCACGATCGGGTTCGTCTTCCAGTCCTTCCACCTCGCCGCGAAGGTCCCCGCGCTGGACAACGTGGCGGACGGCCTGATCTACACCGGCCTGAGCACGTCCGAGCGGCGCCGCCGGGCGGCGGTGGCGCTCAAGCGGGTGGGGCTCGGGCACCGCATGGATCACGAGCCACATGAGCTGTCGGGCGGGGAACGGCAGCGGGTGGCCATCGCCAGGGCAGTGGCGGGCGAGCCGCCGCTGCTGCTGGCCGACGAGCCCACCGGGGCCCTGGACTCCGTGTCGGGCACCGGCGTGATGGAGTTGCTGCACGAGCTGAACGCGTCCGGCACCACCATCGTGATCATCACGCACGACCGGGAGATCGCCGCCAGCCTTCCCAGGCAGGTGCGGATGCGCGACGGCGAGATCATCTCCGACTCCGCCGCCGACCGGGCACCTGAAGGCCGAGAGCCCGCAAGCCGAGGTTCTGACGGCCGAGGTTCTGACGGCCGAGGTCCCGATGGCCGAGGGCTAGGCAACGGAGGGCCCGGCAACGGAGGGCCCGGCAACGGGGAGCCCGACAACAGAGAGCCCGAGCCCGCGGAATTCGGGGTGGCGTGATGGCGGTCATCGAGGCGGCGCGGCCCAAGTTGTCCCCGGCCAGGATGCGGTCGCGCGACGTGATGCGGGTCGGCGCGGTAGGTCTGCGTACGCGCCCGCTGCGGGCGTTCCTGTCCGCGCTGGGCATCGCCATCGGCATCGCCGCCATGGTCGGCGTGGTCGGACTCTCGGCCTCCTCGGGCGCCGAGCTGGACCGCCAGCTTTCAGCTCTGGGCACGAACCTGCTCACCATCTCCGCGGGCTCGACCCTCACGGGCGAGGCGGCCCAGATGCCGAAGGACGCGGAGGCGATGATCGAACGGATCGGGCCGGTCGAGGCGGTCTCGTCCATCGGCAAGATCCCCGAAGCGAAGGTTTACCGATCCGAGCAGATCCCCGAGGCCCAGACCGGCGGCCTCAACACCTACGCCGCCCGCCTCGACCTGCCCGCCACGGTGGGCGCGACCCTGCGCAGCGGCACGTGGCTCAACGCGGCCACCGAGCGCTACCCCGCCGCCGTGATCGGCTCGACCGCCGCCCAGCGCCTCGGCATCGGGGCCGCCGGCCCTGACGCCCAGATCCTCGTCGGCGGCATCCGGTTCACGGTCGTCGGCATCCTGGAACCCGTGGCGCTGGCCACCGACCTGGACGCCGGCATCCTGGTCGGCTGGCCGGCGGCGGAGGACCGGCTGGGCTTCGACGGCCACCCGACCACGCTCTACACCCGCTCGGACGAGTCCGAGCTGGAGTCGGTACGCCAGGTGCTCGCGGGCACGGCCAACCCGGAGGCGCCGAACGAGGTGGACGTCTCCCGCCCGTCCGACGCCCTGGCCGCCAAGCAGGCGACCAGCCAGGCCACCGCCGGCCTGCTGCTGGGCGTGGGCGGGGTGGCCCTGCTCGTGGGCGGGGTCGGGGTGGCCAACACGATGGTCATCTCGGTGCTGGAACGCCGCGCCGAGATCGGCCTGCGCCGCTCGCTCGGGGCGACCAGAGGGCAGATCAGGACGCAGTTCCTGGCGGAGTCCCTGCTCCTGTCCGCGATGGGCGGAACCGGGGGCGTCCTGCTGGGGACGGGGGTGACGATGGTGTACGCGCTGTACAGCGGATGGCCCTCGGTCGTCCCGATCTGGGCCACGGCGGGCGGCCTCGCCGCGACCCTGATCATCGGCGCCGTGGCCGGGCTCTACCCGGCCATCCGAGCCTCCCGCCTGTCCCCGACGGAAGCCCTGTCAACCCCATAACCCTCGGGTACGCGCGCGCCCGCCCACCCGCCGGGCGCGCGCGGGGCGGGAAGGGGCGGGCTTTGTGGGGTGCGCAGGCCGGGAAGGGGCGGGCTTTGTGGGGTGCGCAGGCCGGGAAGGGGCGGGCTTTGTGGGGTGCGCGGGGCGGGAAGGGGCGGGCTTTGTGGGGTGCGCAGGCCGGGAAAGGCCAGGCTTGTGGGGTGCGCGGACCGGAAGGGCCGGGCTTGTCGGGTGCGAGCCGGCGAGAGGGTTCAGTCGACCGCGTAGCAGCTGGTCTTTCCCACCACCCGGACACCGGGCTCGTCCTCCGCGAGCACCGTCAGCACGAAGGTCACCCGGGTCGCCGGATCACGCAACACGGACACGTCCTGATCCCCGTCCCGCAGGTCCAGGTCATCGACCACCTTGTCGTACCCCATCGCCTGCAGCCGCTCCAGCAACTCGTCCGGAGCGCCGGCCGCGTCGCTCTCCGCCTGGAAGAAGTGCCGCACCTGGCCGGGCACGCAGGTGGCGTCGCCGGCCCGCCGTACCGCCGACAGTTGTAATTCGCTCGCGCCGAGAAGGTGGCCGGCGTCGGCGTCAAGCCGTCTGGCGGCCTCTTCGAGCGTGGGCGTCTCCGAGGCGGTGGCACAGCCTGCGACGGCCGCGACGCAGAGGAGCAGCGCGGATAACACGGGTCGGCCGACGCGCACAAGGCGACCCTATCGAAGATCACCATCAGGTAACGGCGAAATCCCATAAAAGACCTGGGTGTCAGGAGCCTCCGCATAAGACGCGCCTCCTGGGGCAGATCCTGACAGAACATGGCGGGCGCCCCCACCGGAGCCGGATGATCTACGAAGAGAGCGATGACCAAGCACGCGTCACCCTCGTTTCGCATCCATTCGGCCTGCGTGTCACCGGCGAGATAGACAGCGGCAACCACCGCCTGCTCGCCGACGTCCTCGACTGGGCGCTGCACGCCGGCAGCCACGGCATCCGGCTCGACCTGTCGGGCCTGACGTTCATAGACGTCAGAGGCATGCGCCTCATCGTGGCCACCGCCGCACGATTATGGCCGGACCGCGAGCTGATCCTCGACCCGGTCTCACCGGTGGTGCGCCGCCTGCTCGCCGTGACGGGCTGGGAGGACACGCCGGGCCTGCGCGTGCCCCATTGAGAGCTCAGGGCCGCCAGCGTCGCAGGTCGGTCTCCTTCTCGTACGCCTGCGGATCCGGATAGGTCAGCAACTCCACGGTCCCACCCCAGGGCGTACGGCAGTACACGAACCGGTTGCCCTCACCCGCCTCCGGCCCCGGCAGCGGCACCGGCTCCGACAGCCGCATGCCGCCCGCCTCCGCCACCAGGCGCAGCGCCTCCTCCAGGTCGTCCACGTACAGGGCGACGTGCTGCCACCCCAGATCGCACGGCAGCACCGCCCCGGCCTGCCGCGGCCCGCTGAACTCGAACAGCTCGATCCCGGGCCCGTTCGGCAGGCGCAACATGCGCACCGCCACCTCGGCCGTGCCCTGCGGCACCCCGAGCCGCCGCTCGGTCGCCCAGCCCCCCTTGGGCCCACGCGCGCGGGGGAGGGTGTCGTAGAGCACCTCGGCGCCGAACGCGCGGGCGAAGAACTCCGTGGCCACGTCGAGATTCGGCACGGTCACGCCGATGTGGTCGATGCCGCGAACGGTCATAGCCTGCCTCCTGTCCGGAACCTGCCGAGCAGGCCCAGTTCGTCCACGCATCGGCCGAGCCCGAGCGCCACACACTCCAGCGGCCGCTCCGCCCGGCGTACCGGCATGCACAACGTCTCGCGCAGCCGCCGCCCGAGGCCGGGCAGCAGTGCCCCGCCACCGACCAGCACCGCGCCCCGTTCCCCGAGGTCGGCGGTCAGTTCCGGAGGGCAGAGCTCCACGGTCTCCACCGCCGCCCGCGCGATCGACTCGACCGGAGGCCCGGTGGCCTCGAAGATCCGCTGTACGGGCAGCAGCAGCTCCCGCACCCGGCCGGTGTCGGGGTCGTGGGCCCGCACCACGATCTCCCGGTCGCCACCGCTCGCGCGGCGTTTGGCCGACTCGGCCTCCGCGTCGTTCAGCAGCAGCCCGTGCTCCTGCTCGACGTGGCGGGCGATGGCCCTGCTCACGGCCCGGCCGCCGTAGGGCACGGAGCCGGCCGCCACCACCGACTCCCCGGACAACACGGCGATCCGTGCGGCGTCGCGGCCGATGTCGATCACCATGTTCCCGGCGAAGTCCGTGAGCGTCAGCCCCGCCCCGAGCGCGGCCGCCAGCGCGTGCGGGACCAGCCGCACGGTCCTGGCCTCCGCCTCGTACGCCACGTCGTGCAGCGCCGCGCGGTCGATCGGGGTGGATTCGCCGGGCAGCGCCAGGACCAGTCGCGGCCTGGAGTACGGATGCCAGTGCACCTTGCGCAGGAAGTGCCGGATCATGCGCCGGGCCAGCTCGGCGTCGGCCGGCAGCCCGCCGCGGACCGGCCAGCACGTACGCGTGCCCCCGCCGAGGGCGGCGGCCTCCGACCCGAACCCGATGATCTTCCCTGTACGGCCGTCGCACATCACGGCCGAGGGTTCGTCCAGCACGATGCCCCTGCGCTTGACGTAGATCCGCGTGCTCGCGGCCCCAAGATCCATTGCCAGGTCACGCCCGAGGAGTCTCATCAAGGGAGCTATTTCCTGAGCCGCTCCAACACAACACCACGAACAGAGCGGTTCCCCTTTACCCGCGCCCGCGCGCCCGGGGCTGCGGGGTGAGTGGGGAGGGCACGTTCGTGGGGCATGGGCAGGGGCGTTCCGGCAGTCCGGATCCCGTTTTCCGGCTGCTGGCCTGCACCCGTGGCGCCGGACAAGCGGCCGGAAGCGTTCCGCGTACCTCAATGCAGTCTTGAGGCCGGTTTCGCGTCATAAGCAGTGCCGTGCGAAGCTGTGACTGTCCCCAACACCATGGAGGTCCTCATGGCGGAAACACCGGAGCCGGAAGTCGATGAAACTCCCGAGGACGAGATGAAGCGCAAGTTCCGCGAGGCACTGGAGCGCAAGCGTAGCCAGGCCGCCGGATCAGGCGCGGGTGGCAGGGGCGTCGACCCATCGAAGATCCACGGGGCGCACGGTCCGGCTGCGAGTAAAAGATCATTCAGGCGCAAGAGCGGCGGCTGAGGCTGGGATTTGACGGGGGTACGGCATGCCGTACCCCCTTTCTCTTTACCTACGTAGGTAGATCTTCGCCCGATTCATGATGAATCGTTTGCGTATGTCCGTTTCCGTGGCTACAGTAATCGCCATTACCAGCCGGTGACCCAGTCCTTACCCAAGACGGACGACCGGCTGGCGCCGAATCCCGAGCGATCGGGAACCGGGGACCCACGTCATGTTGGGGTGAATCCGGCCGCGCGCCGGTAGGGCATCTCCACGCCCGAACCCGTCAGCTAACCCGGTAGGCGTGATGGAGAGGACTGTTTCCCCCTATGCACCAGCGCGTCGTACCCCCAGGCCGCGTAGTGACGGCCGCCTGCTGAGCGGCCCCCTTCCCTAAGGCTCGTATCTTGCGCTCCGCGTAACGCCGGGTGCCCCGCCCGCTGCGCCCTTTTCCCCCGAGTGCAACCTCCCTGTCCCCTCGTGAAGGGTTTTTGCTGCTTCATGTCTGCCCGTTTTGGTTTGCGTTCCCTCGCCATGCTCACCGCCACCACCGTCGGCGCCCTGACCATCGCCGGCACGGCGGCCCACGCCGACACTGACACCGACCAGAAGGTCATGCTCAAGGGCTCGACCACGGCCTCCTACTTCTGGGACGACTCCTCCGGCCGCGCCGGTGACACGGGCCTGCCCGCCAGTGGCAAGCCGATGCAGAAGGGGATGGCCGCCAGCCCGAGCTGGCCGCTGCTGACCGAGGGTTACGTGGTCTACAAGGGCAAGAAGGCGCCGTTCTTCGTGGGCGACCGCGGGCCGGGAACGCCCTCCAACCGCGGCATCATGCTCGATCTCGACGCCAAGACGTTCGCCGAGCTGACCGGCGGCACGTTCAACTCCAGCACGCTGGGCGTGGACGACGCGGGCGGCCTGGGCCACATCGACGTCGAGTACGTCATCACCAAGTGGGGCGACGGCCCCGGCAAGAAGAACTACCCGGTCCCCTTCTCGACCCGCGCCTGGGCCGAGCGCGACGACAACCCGGCCACCCCGCCCGAGGCGGAGGAGGAGCCCGCCCCGCAGGGCGGCGGCATCGTCGGCGCCCCGGCCGCGCAGAAGAAGACCCAGGACGGCCAGGACAAGTCCGAGGCGTCCGGCGTCGTGGGCGGCGCGCTGATGGCCGGCGCCCTGGCCGTCGCGGGCGGCGGCGTGGTGCTCGGCGGCGAGCGCCTGCGCACCCTCTTCAAGCGCTGAACCCCGGGCGCGCGGACCGGCTCAGAGAAGCGCTTTACGTACTATCGACCAGAATGTCATTCTGGTCGTCGTGACCACCCGCGCAGCCGCGAACGGCATCGACATCGCGTACGAGAGCTTCGGCTCCCCCTCGGGACGCCCCCTGCTCCTCATCATGGGACTCGGCGCCCAGCTCATCCAATGGGACGAAGAGCTCTGCGAGCTTCTCGCGGAGCAGGGCCACCACGTCGTACGGTTCGACAACCGCGACGCGGGCCTGTCCACGCACCTCCACGACCTGGGCCTGCCCAAGTCGGGCACGCCCGCGCCGTACCTGCTGGACGACCTGGCGGACGACACGGCGGGCCTCATGGACGCGCTCGGCTGGCCCGCCGCCCACGTGGTGGGCGCCTCGATGGGCGGCATGATCGCCCAGACGCTGGCCATCCGCCGCCCGGAACGGGTGCTGACGCTGACCTCGATCATGTCCACGCCCGGCCCCTCCGTGGCGCCGCCCACGGAGGCCGCCGCCGCCGTGCTGATGCGCCGCCCGCCCGAGGGCCGCGAAGCGGTGGTCGAGCAGTCGGTACGCAACTGGTCGGTCATCGGCTCGCCCGCCTACGACCTGGACCCCGGCAAGCTCGCCGAGCGGGCCGGGCGGGCCTACGACCGGTGCTTCGACCCGGCGGGCACGGCCAGGCAGATGGCCGCCATCATGGCCTCGGGAGACCGCAGGGAGGCGCTGGCGCAGGTCCGGATCCCCACGCTGGTACTGCACGGCGAGGCGGACCCGCTGGTCCCGCTCGTGGGCGGCCAGGCGACGGCGGCGGCCGTGCCGGGGGCGCGGCTGGTGACCTACCCGGGGATGGGACACGACCTGCCCCGCGCGCTCTGGCCCGACTTCGCCGCCGAGATCACCAAACTGACTACGGCGTAAACCGCAACGTCGGGATGGCCCGCCCCGTCAAGGGCGGGCCACCGCGACGGAAGGTCAGACCTCCAGCTTCTCCTCGATGCCGCGGAGCTGGTGCCGCGCCATCGCCAGATTGGCCCGCCCGCGATCGAGCGCCAGGTAGAGGAACAGCCCCTTCCCCCCGCGTCCCGTGATCGGGCGAATGATGTGGTACTGCCCGCTCAACGTGATCAGGATGTCCTCGATGCTGTCCTTGAGGCCCAGCGAGTCCATCGTGCGGAGTTTGGCCTTGACCACCTCCGTGTTTCCCGCCGCGGCGACCTGCAGGTCCAGGTCCTTGGAGCCGCCGAGCGAGCCCAGCGCCATGCCGCTGCCGTGATCGACGATCGCCGCCCCCACGGACCCGTCGATCGACATCATCTCCTTGAGCGAGACGTCCATGCCGGCCATGCTTCTTCCTCCCTTGCGGTGGTTTCAGTGCTTTCGTGCTGCGACGGCGGCCACTCCGGCAGCCGTCTTCCTGCCCTCCAGCCGCAGCAGCCCGACGTTCGCGCCGGGTCCGGCCAGGACCGTGAGGACGATGGTGGGGCCGGCGGCGTAGAAGGCCACGAAGCCGGCGGTGCCGGAGATGAGCGTCTCCTCGAAATTGCCCTGTCCTGTGACGATCAGCATGCGCCTGCTCATCGCGAGCAGCGCCGCGGACAGCGCCGCCGCCTGGTCGCCCGTCCTGTCCTCCAGGTCGCAGGCGACGGGCAGGCCGTCCACGGTGCAGGCGACGCTGCCCCGTACGTCCGGCGTGCGCTCCCGCAGGAGCGTCATCTCCTCCAGGACCTCTTGTCGTAGCTCCACCGGTGGCCTCCTCCTGAGTGAGGGGAACCTCACGACAACTCCTCCAGCGCCTTCTTCAGCCGCATCAGCAGCGCCAGATCGGTCGGATCCCCGCTCACGGGCGGGCCCAGCGGCTGGGCCGCCGCCCCGGGATCGTGCGGCGGCCGCTCGGCGGAGGCGCGCCGCCTGGGCAGATCCGGGGGATCGGGCGGGGCCAGCAGCCCGGAGGCGGCCAGTTTCCTGACCGCCAGCAGGATCGGGTACGCGGGCCGCCCGATCTGCTTGGCCAGCTCCAGCGGCGTCACCTTGTGGTCGGCCCTGACGATGACCTCCCACTGGATCCGGCTCAGCGTCACCCCGTGGCCCGGCAGCCGGGGCAGCGGCCGTACCGGAAGGGAGTCCACGTCGGCGGAGGGCCAGATCTGGGCGAGTTGCGCCCGCCGCCGCGCGCACTCCCGCACCAGCCCCGGCACGTCGAAGAACCACTGCCCGCCCAGCCAGTGCCGCTCGCCCGGCCGGAACTTGGGCCGCGACCCGCTGTTGGGCAGCAGGAAGAAGGCCGCGTCCAGGACGCCCCCGAGCACCGCGTACTGCAGCTCGCCGTGGGTGAGCGGCCCTTCCGCGAGCAGCCGCGCACAGTCGCCGTCGGCCTGCAGCCGGCGCAGCGCCGTCTCGGTCATCAGCCCCCTGGCGGCGAGCAGGCGCTCGACGCTGGGAGCCATGGCGCACTCCATGTACGTCACGCGCCCGTCCGCGAGGAAGATCGTGCCGCTCCTGCCGACCTGGAGCGCGCCCGTGGACCGCTCGCGGGCGAGCCCGGCCAGGAGGGTGTCCAGCTTGCTCATGGCCTCACGTCGTCGTCAGCAGGCCGGTGATGGTGCGCAGGCGGTGCCTGGCCAGGGCGAGATTGGATCGTTCCAGGTCAAGGCGTACGTAGATGACCAGCGGCCCCTCGAAGACGGTTTCCAGCATGCGCAGCAGATGGTGGCCCTTGTCGGTGGTGACCAGCATGTCGTCGATGCGCACGACCTCACCGGGACACGTGCGGGCCAGGCCGTCGGTGGTGGCGCGCAGGGCCTCGGTGAGCGCGGCGGCCGACCTGTCGGCCTCCGCGCCCGATGCGCTGCTGAAGGCCACCGCCATGCCGCTGGTGTGGTCCACCAGCATGGCGTCCAATGCCCCTGGTATGGACATGACCTCTGCCAGGCAGGTGTCGATTCCGAGCACGTGACCCCTCCTCGCCGTGGTGGAACGCGTGACAGCGTAGGGGGAGGCGGGCACGTTCAGATGGCGGCCGGTCGCCGGTGTTGGGCTTTTATACGGCTACGGAGAATAAAACCAACCCCGTTGCGCAAATCTGTACGATTTATGAGAACTTCTCGCGACAAAAAGCCTATTCAGCGGGCGGTTCGTCGGGCAGCAGCGCCAATTCGTCCGGCTTGTGCACCAGCACCTTGTCCACGTACGACTTCACCGCCGTGCCCAGCCCCACATCGGAGCCGTCCTGCTCCGACAGGAACCAGCGGTGGTCCAGGATCTCGTGGAAGAGCTGCGCGGGCTCCAGCTTGCCGCGCATCCCGGCGGGGATGGCCTCGACGGTCGGCTGGAACACCTCCGCCAGCCACCGGTGCGCCACTATGGCCTCGTCCTCGTGCCGCAGCCCCTTGGCCACCCGGAACCCGTCGAGGTCGTTGAGCAGCCGGCGCGCCTGGTTCTCCTCGACGTCGAGCCCGGTCAGCCGCAGCAGCCGGCGCTGGTGGTGACCGGCGTCCACGACCTTGGGCCGCACGATCAGCCGGCCCGTGCCGACCTTGCGCCGCACCATCATCTCGGCCACGTCGAAGCCCAGCAGGTTCAGCCGCCTGATGCGCTGCTCCACGCGGTGCCAGTCCACCTCCTCGATGATCTCGCTCTCGTTGATCTCGTTCCACAGGCGGTGGTAGCGGGAGACGATGTCCTCGGCGGTCTCCATGGGGTCGATCGACGGGTGCAGCAGCCCGCCGGCCTCCAGGTCGAGCATCTCGCCGAAGATGTTGACGTGCGCGGTCTCGATGTCGGTCAGCCGCTGCCCCTCGCTGATCATCGGGTGCATGTCGCCGGTCTCGGCGTCCACCAGGTAGGCCGCGAACGCTCCCGCGTCCCGCCTGAACAGGGTGTTGGACAACGAGCAGTCGCCCCAGTAGAAGCCGTTGAGGTGCAGCCGGACGAGCAGCACGGCCAGCGCGTCCAGCAGCCGGGTGAGCGTGTCGGGGCGCAGGGTGCCGGACATGACCGCGCGGTAGGGGAGCGAGAACTGCAGGTGGCGGGTGATCAGGGCGGCGTCGAGGTCGTTCTCGCGGCCGGTGACGTAGGCGACGGGTTCCACGGAGGGGGCGTCGAGCCTGGCCAGGTCCCACAGGAGCTGGTACTCCCGCTTGGCGTAGCGCTCGCTGATCTCCTTGATCGCGTACACCTTGCCCGACAGCCGGGCGAAACGCACCACGTGCCGCGAGATGCCGCGCGGCAGATCGACCAGATGGTGCTGCGGCCAGTCTTGCAGGGGGACCTCCCAGGGGAGGCGGATCAGGTCAGGGTCGCCTAGCGCGCCAGTGATCTGCAGGGGCATTTGCTCAGGATATGGTGCATCGGTGGACGAGTTTCTCAAGTGGTACTTTTCTGACCGTCCCGTCGTCGCCGCCTCCCTGGGGGCCGACGGTTACGATCACACCCTCGGCGATTTCACCGCCTCCGCCTGGCAGACCCGCGAGCGTGAGCAGATCCTCTGGCTCGAACGGCTGTCGGCCGCCGAGGCGCCCACTCTGGACGACGCGATCGACAGGGACCTCGTCCTGTCGCAACTCCGGGGCTCGATCGCGATGTCCTCCTGGCCCGAGTGGCGGCGCGACCCCGCCGTCTACCTCGGGGCGATCTTCAACTCCCTGTACGCGCCCTTCCAGCGCCGCCTCAAGCCCGAGCCGGAACTGGTGGCCTCGGCCCTGTCCCGCCTGGCCGAGGTGCCCGGCGTGCTGGCGGCCTGCCGCGCCAACCTGGACCCGGACCTGGCCGCCCCGCTGCTGGTCAAGCGGGGTCTCGGCCAGGCGCGTACCGGCCGCAACTTCCTGACCCGCACGATCCCGTCCATGGTCCGGGACGAGGGCCTGAGCGCCAAGCTGGCCGCCGCCGCCGAGCCGGCCGCGCAGGCGTTCGACGAGCTCGTGGCCTACCTCGAAGGCTTCGAGTGCGGCGGCACCTGGCGGATGGGGGAGAAGCTCTACTCCACGCTGCTGCGCGAGCGCGAGTTGCTCGGCTACGGCGCGGCGGAGCTGCACCAGAAGGGCGAGGCCGCCTGGGCGGAGCTGGACGCGCGCATGCGCGAGGTGGCCGTCGGCGTCAACGGCACCCAGGACTGGCGGGCGGCCATGGAGTTCCTCATGGACGACCACCCGGCGACCCTGGCCGACATGCGGGCCGAGTACGAGGCCGAGACCCTGCGGGCCCGCGACTTCGTCCGCGACCGGGATCTGGTCACCTT
Organism: Nonomuraea sp. NPDC050404; assembly: GCF_040655495.1. Classification (NCBI taxonomy): domain Bacteria; kingdom Bacillati; phylum Actinomycetota; class Actinomycetes; order Streptosporangiales; family Streptosporangiaceae; genus Nonomuraea; species Nonomuraea sp. NPDC050404. Next base: position 264,651 of record NZ_JBFAKB010000006.1, on the reverse strand, counting down.
CGCCGACGGCGAGGAGTGCCACGTGCTGCCGTCGGCCGAGTACACCCGGCCGGTGTTGTCGGTGGCGCACTACCTGTCCCCGCCGCCGCTCAGCGCCTCGCGGACGGGCATCTTCTTCGTGCCCTACACGCCCGACGACTTCACCCCCGAGCAGGTACGCCAGCGCCTGCGCACGAACTCGCGGGCCCAGATGCCCTCGATCGCCGTGCACGAGGCGTATCCCGGGCATCACTGGCACCTGTCGTACATGGCGGGCAATCCGCGTACGGTCAGGAAGGTCTTCAGGACGCCGTACTTCACCGAGGGCTGGGCCCTGTACGTGGAGAAGCTGCTGCACGAGCAGGGCTACTTCGACACCCCCGCCACCGAGCTGGCGCACCTGGACTGCCGCATCTTCCGGGCCGCCAGGATCGTCGTGGACACCGCGCTGCACTGCGAGGACATGTCGATCGAGGAGGCGGAGACGTTCATGGCCACCAAGGCGTCGCTGTCGCCGGGGACCGCCCAGGGCGAGGTCAACCGGTACTGCGCCTGGCCCACGCAGGCCCCCTCCTACCTCACGGGCGCGATCGAGATCGACCGCATCAGGGAGTCGTTCCAGGGCACGCCGAAGGAGTTCCACGACCGGATCGCGGGGTCGGGCGGGCTGCCGCTCGGGCTGGCCGAGCAGGCCGCGCTCTCATAGGGGCGGCGGGTTCAGCGTCCGCTCGACGACGGCGGCGAGCTGATCGTCGGTCAGGATGGTCGGCTTGCCGATGCTCAGCCCCCGCACGTACACCTCGCACAGCCACTCCAGCAGCCGGGTGGCCTCGAACGCCTCCTCCAGCGTCGCCCCGATGGTCATCCCGCCGTGGTTGGCCATCAGGGCGGCCCGCTTGCCGCCCGCCATCGCGGCGCGCACGTTGGCGGCCAGCTCGGGCGTGCCGTACGTGGCGTATTCGGCCACCCTGACCACCCCGCCCAGCAGCAGCGCGTTGTAGTGCACGGGCGGCAGCTCGGTCATCGTCGTGGCCACCACCGTGCCGAACACCGAGTGCGTGTGCACGATCGCCTGCGCGTCGGTGGTCTCGTAGACGGCCAGGTGCATGGGGGTCTCGCTGGAGGGCCGCAACTCGCCCGCCACCAGCCGGCCGCCCATGTCCACCACCGGGCACATCTCCGGCGTCAGCCGGTCGAGCGCGGCGCCCGAGGGCGTGACCGTGACCAGGTCGCCCTCGCGCACGCTGAGGTTGCCCGAGGTGCCGATGACCAGGCCGAGTTCGACGGCGCGGCGGCCGTACTCGCACAACTGCTCGCGAAGGCTCATGATGTCGTCGATCATAGGCGATCGAGGCTGCCCAGCATGATCCGCTCGACGTCCGCCCTCGCCAGCCGGCCCGGATAGAGCAGCAGGTGCAGGCTGAGCCCGTCGACCAGGGCGAGCAGCCGTTCGGTGAGATCGTCCAGGCCGTCGTCCGTGCTCAGCTCGCCCGCGTCGCGGGCCTGGACCAGCAGATCGTGTACGGCGGCGCGCAACTCTCCCGCCTCCGCCCGCTGCGTCTCGGCCAGCCGTTCCGAGGCCAGGCTCCGGCTCCAGAAGCTGACCTCCAGCCGGCTCTCCCGATCGCGCTCGTCATCCAGCGGCAGGTTGTCCAGCAGCACCTCACGCAGCGCCGCCAGCCCCGTCAGACCTTCGGCCTTCCTCATCAGCCGCTCGCGGATGCGCTCGTGCGAGTGACGCAGCGCGGACAGCAGGATCTCGTCCTTGTCGCCGAAGTAGTGGGCGAGCACCCCGTTGGAGTAGCCCGCCTCCTTGGCGATGGCGCGGGAGGTGGCGGCGTCGATGCCGTCCCTGACGATCACGCGGCCGGCCGCCGACAACACCTCGCGCCTGCGCTCGTCGTGATCGACGATTTTCGGCATCGAACCTCCCGTTGACTTTTTATTCGGACGTCTGTCTATATAAACTATGACCGTCGCCACAGTCGGCGTCCACATCGTCGACATTCTCACCCGGCCCGTCGAGCGCATCCCCGAGGGCCAGGACACCGTGCTGGTCGACCAGATCCGCCTCACCGCCGCGGGCGCCGCCGCCGGCACGGCGGTGGACCTGGTCAAGCTGGGCAACGACGTCATCACCATGGGAGCCATCGGTGATGACGAGCTCGCCGACTTCCTGCTGATGGTGCTGGCCAAACGGGGCGTGGACGCCTCGCGGCTGGTCCGCAGGACGGGGGAGCAGACGGCGGCCTCCATCCTGCCCATCAGGCCGGACGGCGGGCGTCCCAGCTTCCACGTGCCCGGCGCGAACCTCAGCGTCACCTACGCCGACCTGGACGCCGACGTGCTGCGCCGGGCCGGGGCCATTCACCTGGGCGGCATGGACGTCACCTTCGGCCTCGGCGACCCGGCCTTCTTCGAACTCCTGGACTCGGTGCGGTCGTCGGGGACCATCGTCACCATGGACCTGCTGTCGGAGATGCCGGACCTGCTGGGCATGGCCCGCGCGTTCCTGCCGCACGTGGACTACGTCCTGCCGAACGAGGCCCAGGCCCTGCTCATGACCGGCGAGCAGGACGCCGAGTCGGCCGCCCGCGCCCTGCTCGCCGACGGGCCGCTCGGCGTGCTGGTCACGCTGGGCGCGTCCGGCAGCCTGGTGGTCACGGAGGCGGGGACGGAGCACGTACCGGCCCTCAAGACGGACGTCTCGGACACCACGGGCTGCGGCGACGCCTACTGCGCCGGCTTCCTCACCGGGCTCCTGCACGACCGGGACGTCCCGACCGCCGCCCGCTGGGGCACGGCCGCCGCCGCCCGCGTCGCCACCGGCCTCGGCTCCGACGCCGGCCTCACCGACCTCGAATCCACCCTCAGCCTGCTGTAAAGGATCTTGACGATGACAGACGCCGAACTCCGCGCCCGCGCCGCGAAGGTCGTCCCCGGCGGCATGTACGGCCACCTCAACGCGGCCATCTTCGCCCCCGGCTACCCCCAGTTCTTCGAGCGCGGCGAAGGTTGCCGGCAGTGGGACGTGGACGGCCGCGAGTACATCGACTTCATGTGCAGCTGGGGCCCCGTCGTGCTCGGCCACCGGCACCCGCGCGTCGAGGAGGCCGCCGCCCGCCAGGCCGCCAGGGGCGACTGCCTCAACGGCCCCGGGCCGATCATGGTGGAGCTGGCGGAACTGCTGGTGGACACCGTGCCGAGCGCGGACTGGGCGATGTTCTCCAAGAACGGCACGGACGCCACCACGCAGGCCCTCATGGTCGCCAGGGCCGCGACCGGCCGTACGAAGGTGCTGCTGGCCCACGGCGCCTACCACGGGGCGGACCCCTGGTGCACGCCGTCTCTGTCCGGCACGACCCCGAACGAGCGGGCCGACCTGGTGGAGTTCGCCTACAACTCCCTGGAATCCCTGGAGGCCGCGGCGGCGACCGTCGAGGGGGACGTGGCGGCGATCATCGTCACGCCCTTCAAGCACGACTCGTTCGAGGACCAGGCGCTGGCCGAGCCCGCCTTCGCGCGCGGCGCCAGGGCGCTGGCCGACCGGCTCGGGGCGGCGCTGGTGATCGACGACGTGCGGGCCGGGTTCCGGATCGACCTGCGGGGCTCGTGGGAGCAGTACGGCGTGCGCCCCGACCTGACCGCCTGGTCCAAGGCGATGGCCAACGGCTACCCGATCGCCGCCGTCACCGGCACGGACGCGCTGCGCGGCCCGGCGCAGACGTTGTACTCGACCGGCTCGTTCTGGTTCTCGGCGGTCGCGATGGCCGCGGCCAAGGCGACCATCGAGACCCTGCGCGACACCTCCGGCATCGCCGCCATGGAACGCGCGGGCACGCAACTCAGGGAGGGCCTGTACGCGCAGGCCAAGACGCACGGCTTCGTGGTGAACCAGACCGGCCCGGTGACGATCCCGTGGCTCAGCTTCGACGGTGACGCGGACCTGTCGGTGGCGATGCACTGGAGCGACGCCTGCCTGCGGCACGGCGTGTACCTCCACCCCTGGCACAACTGGTTCATGTCCGCGGCCCACACCGAGGCCGACGTGGCGGCCGCCCTGGAGGGCACCGACCAGGCGTTCGCCGAGACCCGCGCCCATTTCGGCTGACCGGTAATGCTCCGATATTTGTGGACATGCGTTGGGTGATGACGCACCCAAATGAGGAGCTTACGTGGGAGTAGATCCCGAAAGCCGGTTCGAGGAGCTGTACGGCGCCTCGTACCGGCCACTGCTCGGGTACGCGTTGCGCCGCTGTCCGGATCCCGATGACGCGGCCGACGTGGTGGCCGAAACCTATCTGATCGCCTGGCGCAGGCTGGCGGAGGTCCCCCGGGGGGACGAGGCCAGGTTGTGGTTGTTCGGCGTGGCCAGGAAGGTGCTGGCCAACCAGCGGCGCGGCGAGCGGCGGCACGAGCGGCGCACCGAGGCCCTGCGCGCGCAGCTGGCCGCCTCGCCGCTCGTGGCCGAGTCGCCGGACCTCTCCCAGATGGGGCAGGTGTTCAAATCCCTGCCCGAGGACGACAGGGAACTGCTCGCATTGGTCGCCTGGGAGCGGCTGAGCCCCGGCGAGATCGCCAAGGTGCTCGGCGTGTCGGCCAACGTCGTGAGAGTACGGCTCTACCGCGCCCGCAGGCGCTTCGCCCGCCGCCTGAACGAGGCCGGGATCGCGCACTCGCATGCCGTCGCCTTTGAAGGGAGCACGTTGTGAACATCGCCGATCTGGCCCGCGTACGTGATGAGGACCTGGCGGGGGAGCCCGTGGGGCAGGCGTCCGGCGCGGGGGCGCGGGCGCTGATGGAGTCGATCATGTCCTCCGAGCGCGAGCCCGTGCGCCGGCGCTCCCCGGTGCGGCGCGGTATCGGGTTCGGGGTGGTGGCCGCCGGGCTGGCCGCCGCGCTCGTCGTCTGGACCCCGTTCGGCGGCCCGGCCACCGAGTACGCCAACGCCGCCGTCTCGCTCAAGGCCGGCGAGGACTCCATCGAGGTCGTCATCAACGACCCCGAGGCCGAGGCCGGGAAGTTCACCGAGGCGTTCCGTGCCGTCGGCCTGGACGCGGAGGTGAAGAAGGTCCCGGTGGCCCCGGAAGACGTGGGCCGCCTGATCGGCCCGGCCACGCCTGGGAATTTCCCGGAGGGCACCGGCGTGACCAAGACCTTCCAGGTCGAGGGCTGCTCGTCCGCGTGGTGCGGCACGGTCTCCATGCCCGTCGACTACACCGGGAAGCTGATCTTCGGGGTCGGCAGGCCGGCCGAACCGGGAGAGCGCTATGCCCACTCGGCCCGGTTCTCACCCGAACCTGGGAGCCTTTCCGACCGCTACAACCCGTATGGCACGCCCGTCGCCGAGGTCAGGACCGAGATGGAACGCGCCGGGATGAGGATCGCCTATGTGGTGATGTGGTCCAATCCGGATGGCAGTGGTGACGGATACGCAGTCGCGGCGGAGCACGTCAAGGACGACTGGATGGTCGACTCCGTACGGAAGACCGCCTCCGACGCCGTAACCGTCGGCGTCACCGCCCCCGCAGACCTGCCCAGGAACTCGCTGCCCCGGGCCGAGACGGGCGTGCGCGCCTGGTGGCTGGACTGACCTACGAGCGTCGCCGCGACTCCTCGGCCGCCCAGGTGAAGACGCCCTTCGCCATCAGCGACAACTCGTTCGCCGCCCTGGCGGAGAACACCTCCGCGCGCACGCGGTGCACCCCCGCGTCGTCCGGAGCCGCCAGGGCGGCCATCTCCGCCAGGTGCCCCGCCAATCGTTCGTCGCCGCCGGAAAGGGCCTGCAACGCGGCGTCCGCGAGAGCCGCGGGACCGCCCGCCAGTCCGGCCACCGATTTCGCCAGAACGGCGTCGGGAGCGGGCTTGAGATTGGCCGGATTTCCGTCGTACCAGCCGCCGTAAAGGCGCCACATATTGCGTACGACGAATTCCGGCTCGTCATATCGGGCCCGCAGATAGGGCCGGTCGGAAAGGTGGGCCGGCGGGCGTACGGAATGCACGATCTCGTCGAGCCGCGCGCCCGCGTTGAGCAGGTCCAGGGTCTGCGTGACGAGCGATTCCAGCCATTGCGCCGTCTCCAGCAGCGCCTGCCTGATGCGGTCGCGGCCGAAGATGGGGGCGCCGTGGCTGGGCAACATGATCTCGGCGTCCAGAGCGGCCATCCGGTGCAGCGCGTGCACCCATTCCCGGGGATAGCGCTGCACCTTCTGCGGATTCCCGCAATTGGGAGTGACCCAGATGAACAGGTCGCCGGGGAGCAGCAGCCGGTGCTCGGGCACGTAGCCGATGGTCGCGTCGTCGGTCTCGCCCTTGGCGTGCAGCAGGTCGAAGGTCAGCTCGCCGCGCCGCACGGTCAGGGCGTCGGTGTAGGTGACGTCGGGGTGCCGGTATTCGGTCGGCCAGCGCAGGTTCGGTGCCTGGAACTGGCGCTGGTTGATCACCGCGTTGTAGCCATTGGTCAGCAGATATCGCTCGAAACGATCGCCGACCGCTTTATGGGCATAAACGGTGGCTCGCGTGCCCTCCTCCTCGAACGGGCCCGTGCCGAAGACGTGGTCGATGTGGCCGTGCGAGTAGAAGGCGGTCGTCAGCGGCGCCCGCGACCAGGCGCGTACGTCCTGGTGCAGCTTGGTGGCCGACATTGGGCTGCTGGTGTCGAACAGCAGCAGCTCGCCCCCGGTCTCGAAGGCGATCACGTTCCCGAATCCCGGCCACCAGCCGAGCCCGTCGGCGATCGTGATGACGCCTTTGCCGTTCATGCCCGAGTCAACGATGCTGTCGTCGGATTCGCCGTGCCACACCCGGTCCGCGTACTCCACAATCATGCGACCCACTCTGCTTCTAGAACCCCGTTCTAAGCAAGGCATCACTACGGCAAGGTCACGTCTCGATCGCGCCCCCTTGACGCGCGTCGGAGGCCGTTCGTACGTTGCGGGCAAACGTTTAGGAAACTTTCCTAATTCAGGAGCCCCCCCATGACCCACCCCGGTGAGATCACGCGGCGACAGCTCATACACCGGATCGGCCTGACCGCGTTGGCCGCCGGACCCGGCGCGGGCCTGCTGAGCGCCTGCGCCACCGCCGGCACGGGAGGCGAGCCCACCGCCGCCCCCGCCACCTCGCTCGCGGCCTCGGCCGATCCGAAGAACCCCTTCGGCGTGGACGCCAGGAAGCCGCTCGAAGTCGTCATCTTCAGCGGCGGTTACGGCGACGCCTACGCCAAGGACCTGCACGAGGAGCAGTACAAGAAGGCGTTCCCCGGCGTCACGATCAAGCACACCGCCACCCAGGAGATCGGCACCCTGCTGCGCCCGCGCCTGGTCGGCGGCGACGCGCCCGACGTGATCAACAACTCCGGCCCCAAGTCGATGGACCTGGCCGCGCTGGCCGCCGAAGGGGCCCTGGCCGACCTGACCCCGCTGTTCGACGCGCCCTCGATCGACGACCCGGCCAAGAAGGTGCGCGACACGATCACCCCGGCCGTGATCATCAACGCCCAGGTCACGGGCAAGGACCTGGTGCTGAACTACACGGTCTCGCACCGCGCGCTCTGGTACAACGCCAAGCTGTTCGCCACCAGGGGCTGGACGGTGCCGACGACCTGGCAGGAGTTCACGGCGCTCGGGGAGACGGCCAAGAAGGAGGGCATCCTGCTCTTCGCCTATCCGGGGCAGAAGGGCCCGTACTACCAGCTCTGGAACGCCCTCTACACCGCCGCCAAGATCGGCGGGAACCAGGTCATCCTCGACATCGACAACCTGGTCGACAACGCCTGGCTCGCCGAGCCGATGAAGCGGGCGGTCACCGTCTGGGCGGAGATCCAGGCGAAGTACGGGGACAAGGCGTACTTGGGCCTCGACCACACCCAGACCCAGATCAAGCAACTGCAGAACAAGGTGCTGTTCTACCCCGTCGGCTCCTGGGTCGAGAACGAGATGGTCAAGGACAAACCCGACGACTTCGAGTACGCCATCGCCCCCATCCCCGAGGTCACCGGCACCGACAAGATGCCGTACGGCGCCATCCAGGTGGGTGTCGGCGAGAACTTCGTGGTCGCCGCCAAGGGCAAGAACCCGCAGGGCGGCCTGGAGTACCTGCGCATCATGCTCTCCAAGGAAGGCGCCCGCGCCTTCACCGAGAAGACCAAGAACGTCACGGTCGTGAACGGCGCGACCGAGGGCGTCAGCCTGCCCGCCGGCCTCATGAGCGCCGCCAAAGCCCAGGACAAGGCCGGCCAGAACATCATCACCGAGGCGCGTTTTGAAGGCTGGTACAAGGAGCTCTTCGACTACGCCACCGAGCAGACCAACGTGCTGATGGCGGGCCGCATCACCCCGGACGAGTTCTGCGCCAACGTGCAGAAGAAGGCCGACGGCATCAAGAAGGACGACTCGGTCACCAAGCAGACGCGGAGCCAGTAGCAACATGGAGCGGTTGCGCAAGTACGGGTTCGTCGCCGGGTTTCTCGCCGTGCCCCTCGTGCTCTACACGGTCTTCGTCATCAGCCCCTACCTCCAGGCCTTCCAGCTCGCCCTGACGAGCTGGAACGGCTACAGCTCGGTCGTGAACTACGTCGGGCTGGACAATTTCGGCCGGTTGCTGGCGGACGAGGTCTTCTGGCGGGCCCTGCGCAACCACGGAATCCTGCTGCTGGTGCTGCCGCTCACCACAATCGTCATCGCGCTCTTCTTCGCCTTCCTGCTCAATCTCGGCGGCGGGCCGCGCGGCACCGGAATGCGCGGCATCTGGGGGTCGAAGTTCTACCGGGTGGTGTTCTTCTTCCCCCAGGTCCTGGCCGTGGCCGTGGTCGGGGTGTTGTTCCAGGCCGTCTACCGGCCCGACGAGGACGGCGTCATCAACGGCCTGCTGGCCAGGTTCGGCATCGAGCCCGTCGGCTGGCTGATCGAGCCGGACCTCGCCCTGTGGTCCATCATCGCGGTGATGGTCTGGCAGGCGGTCGGCTTCTACGTGGTGCTGTTCTCGGCGGGCATGGCAGCCATTCCCAAGGACTATTTCGAGGCGGCCGCGCTGGACGGCGCCAATCGTCTCCGGTTGTTCTTCTCGATAACGCTGCCGCTGCTGCGCGACACCATCCAGGTCGGCTGGATCTATCTGGGCATCGCGGCCTTCGACGGATTCGCGCTCATCCAGGTGCTGGCGGGGGACAAGGGCGAACCCGACGGCGCGACGACCATTCTGCCGATCACCATCTACAACACCGCCTTCTCCTACCAGAAGGTCGGCTACGCCTCCGCGATGGGCGTGGCCCTGTTCTTCCTCACCGTGACGTTCGCGGTGCTGACATTGCGTACGACCAGGCGCGAGAGGATTGAGCTGTAGATGGCCACGCGTAAGGAAAAGGGCGCCGGCGTGCTGGGCGGGCTCTCCCACGTGGCGCTGGCGATCTGGGCGCTGCTGATCATCGCGCCGCTCTTGTGGACGTTCCTGGCCTCGTTCAAGAACAACACCGAGATCTTCGGCGACCCGCTGCAACTGCCGGGGGCGTTGCGGCTGGACGCGTGGGGCCGGGCGTGGGACACGGCGCACATCGGGCAGTACATGCTCAACACCGTCGTCGTCGTGCTGTTCGGCACGGCGGGCACGATGGTGTTCGGGTCGATGGCGGCGTACGTGCTGGCGCGTTACCGCTTCGCCGGCAGCCGGCTGATCTACTACTACTTCGTGGCCGGGCTGGCGTTCCCGGTCTTCCTCGCACTCGGGCCGCTGTTCTTCGTGGTCAAGTCGGTGGGCCTGCTGAACTCGCACGTCGGGCTGGTGCTGGTCTACATCGCCTACTCGTTGCCGTTCACGGTGTTCTTCCTGGCGGCGTTCTTCCGCACGCTGCCGGAGGCCGTCGCCGAGGCCGCCCTCATCGACGGCGCCTCGCACACGCGTACGTTCTTCCAGATCATGGTCCCCATGGCCAGGCCCGGCCTGATCAGCATCACCATCTTCAACGTGCTCGGGCAGTGGAACCAGTACCTGCTGCCCCTCGTGCTGCTGGCCGGAGCCCCGGAGAAATGGGTGCTCACCCAGGGCATCGCCAGGATCTCCACGCTGGCCGGCTATGAGGCGGACTGGCCGGGACTGTTCGCCGCCCTGTCCATCACGATCCTGCCCGTGATGATCGTCTACATCATCTTCCAGCGGCAGATCCAGTCCGGGCTCGGCTCGGGCGCGCTGAAGTAATGTGGCCACATGGACGTCGAGAGCAAGCTCAGCGACCTGCCCGAATGGCGGCGCGAAGGCGACGAGATCAGGCGCACGGTCAGCGCGCCCGACTTCCCCGCGGCCATCCGCATCGTGGACGAGATCGCGGTCAAGGCCGAGGAGCTCAATCACCACCCCGACATCGACATCCGCTGGCGCACGCTGCACCTGGCCCTCACCACCCACGACAAGGGCGGCCTGACGGACCTGGACTTCACGCTCGCCGCCATGATCGACGACATCGCGGCCAGGCACGGCGGGTAAATTACCCCACGTGTCGGGCCGGTCACTCACTAGAGTGGGTGTCCTCTCGGAGCCCTCACGCCGTAGGGGCTCGACTCATGGGGGTCTCATGCGCGTGCCCGCACTCCTGCTCATCCTGACCACCGCACTGGCCGGCGGCTGCGCGGGCCCACCGGCCCCGGCCGTCCCCGAGGCGCAGAACGCCAAGCAGTCCCCGGAGGAGACGGTCAACCTCAACGCCGCCGGGGAGTTCAGCGACGACGACACCGCGGCCATCGCCTTCGACCGCAAGCTCGCCCCCCGGGGCTCCCAGGCCAGCGTCACCGTGGAGTCCTCCGGCGGCCAGACCCGCACCTCGCTCGTCGTCGAGGGCCTGCTCCCCGACCGCCGCTACGGCGCCCACCTGCACGTCAACCCCTGCGGCCCGAAGCCCGACGCCTCGGGCCCGCACTACCAGCACCACCCGGGCCAGATCGACGCCAAGAGCGAGGTCTGGCTCGACTTCACCACCGACGCCGAGGGCGCGGGCCGCTCCAGCGCACGCCAGGACTGGACCCTGGAACGCTCCAAGCTCCCGGGCTCACTCGTCATCCACGCCAAGCCCACCACAACCTCGGGCCCACAGGCCGGCCAGGCCGGAGACCGCGTGGCCTGCCTGACCCTGAAGTAGGACCTGACTCCGTAATCATTCCCCGTGGTAGAGCCGTTCGAGATCCACGAGCTGGATGCGGCCGCCGCTCCCGTCGGCGGCCGCACGGAGCGCGGGCATGAAGCCGGCGCCGCTGAACAGGGTGATGGCGTTCGGCTCCCGGCCCTTGGCCCGCAGCACCGCCGCGATCTGCTCCATCCGTTCGAGGTGGGCCATTCCCATCGTGTCGCCCCACTTCGCCTCGCCGATGGCCAGGATGTTGCCGTCGGCGTCCATCGAGACCAGGTCCACCTCGTGATTGGCGCGGGACGAGGGGTCGTGCACGACGCCGGACAGCACCTGTACGGCCATGCCACCCAGCGTCTCGTCGGCGGCCATGGAATGAGCCCAGGTCCTGCACATGTGCTCGAAGACCGGCCCGGCCACGGCACTGCGGAAGCGGGGCTGAGCGGCTTGCCACAGGCGTTCGGTCCGGCCCGGTCGTACCTGTTCGAGCTGGGCGTAAACAGGTCTCATGACCGAGTGGTAGAAGCGGACCAGCGGCTCGGTAATGCGGTAGGCCGAGCGGTTCTGCCGGAACGCGTCCGGCTCGACACTCAGCAGTCCCGCGTCGGCGAGCACGGTCAGATGATGCGAGATGTCGGTCGCCTTGCGCTCGATCCTGCTCGCGATGGCACCTCGGGTGCAGTTGCCTTCGGCGACCGCGGCCAGGACCGTGTGGTACAGACCGGTGTTGGTGAGCGTCGGATCCTCCGCCAGCAGGGCTCTGACCTCCCTGAAGAGCGGGCTGGCCGGGCTGAGGACGTGTTCGATCACCCAGCCGTCGAAGTCCTCCCGGCGAGCGGGTGCGGCGCCCCGCAGGAACTCGGACTTGTACGCCGGCGTCCCGCCCACGATCAGGTAGACGAGCGCGGCGAGTCGCAGATCGTCCAGCCCCCAGAACTCCCGGGCGGCCCGGTAGTCGAAGGTCGGCACGATCAGCTCCAGTGACGCCCGGCCGCGCAGCGGTGCGCTGCCCATCAACAGATTGCCCATGAACGAGATCGACGAGCCGCACAGCAGGATCCGCGCCCTGGATTCGACCCGTTCCCTGCGCCGGGGGGACAGCGCCCGCTGAATGAGCGACGGCAGTTCCGGAGCCCCGTGCACCATGTAGGGAAACTCGTCGAGGACCACGGGCATGGGCCGGTCGGCGCCGAGTGAGAGCAGGGCGTCGATGGCCTCCTCCCAGTGCGCGAAGCGGATCTTCCCCGGTGAGCCGACGTGGCGCCCCACGGCGTCGCCGAGTTGCCTGAGCGCCTCTCGGCTGGGCATGGTCTCCGTCGCCGAGTAATAGAAGCCGCCGGTGGCCTCGCACAGCGCCTCAAGCAGGAACGTCTTTCCCTGCCGTCTCCTGCCCGACACGACGCCGAGACTGGCCCCGGGCTCGGTGTCGGAGACGAATCTTGTGAGCTGGGCCCACTCCCACGTGCGGTCGAACATGTCGGCCGGCCTCGGAAGACGCATGAGCTCCCCTCCTGTTAGGAGTGCAATTATAAGAAGTGCACTCCTAAAAAGAGGGGAACTCGCCCCTGTCAGCCCTTCCTGGCCAGACCGAAGGCGGTGCGGACGACGCCGAGCTGCTCCGACTGCACCGCCGGCTTGATCGGCTCGTTCGGGTCGATCGCCATCGTGGTCACGACGTACGTCTTCCCCTCGGAAGTACGCGCCATGAAGCTCAGGTCCAGCACCCCCGGCTCCGAGCCGCCCTTGAACCACACCGTCGGCCACTGCTTCCTGTCCAGCCCGAGCGCCGCGTCGTTGATCGACATGGCCTCACCGATGCGCTTGTCGCCCAGCTTGACCAGCTCCCCGTAGGCCCGGCAGATGTCGTTCGGGGAGGCGTAGAACTCCACCGAATCCAGATCGCGGGGCTTCGTCCACATCTGGACCTTCGACAGCGGCTCCTTGGCCAGCACCTTGTCCAGGTAGGCCCGCTTCGCGGCAGTGCTCAGCGACTTGTACTTCTTGGTGTGGGTGGGATAGTCCACGCCCTTGAAGACGAACAGGTCGCGCGTCGTGATGAGCGGCGAGTTGCGCTTGTCGGCCACGCCCCACGCCCGCATCGTGCGCTCGACCGCCTTGCGGCCCACCTTGTGGATCAGCAGGTCGGTGGCGGTGTTGTCGCTGATGGAGATCATCAGCTTGGCGGCTTCCAGCACGGAGACCTTGGTGCCGTCGGGGCGGTCCTGGAGCACGCCGGACGGCAGGCTCTTGAGCTCGTCCTTGATCGTGATCTGGCTGTCCCAGCCGAACTTGCCGCGCTTGATCTGGTCGGCCACCGTGCCCAGCACGTACAGCTTGACCATCGACCCGAGCGGGCGCGCCTTGCCGGCGGCGACGGCGTGCACGGTGCGGCACCTGCCGTTGCCGGTCAGTTCGGCCGCCAGCAGGCCGCTGTCCGGGGAGGCCGTGCTCATCCGCTTGTCGATCTCGGCCCAGGTTTTCGGGTCCGGCTGTCCGAACTGCAGGCCGACGATCACGCCCGCGGTGTCCACGGTGATCTCGGCGTTGCTCGTCGTGGCGCCCGCCGTGACCTCGGCGAGCAGGTACTGGTTCTGGGAGGACAACACGCGCCGCACCTGCATGCCCTTGACGCTCGCCAGCGCCTCGTTGACCTGCGCGGGCGGGACGGCCTTGAGGAAGTCGGGCGAGAAGTGCCCGGCCAGTTCGTCGTCCGGGATCGGCGTGCGGTTGACCGCGTCGAGCAGCCAGGTCAGCTGCTTGCCCGCCAGGGTGTCCGGGATCGTGGGAGCGGCCACGCTGCCGGCCGAGGCCGTCTGCGTGGCGTACACGGGGCCGGGCTGGGACACGCAGGCCGTCATGGTGATCGCCACCGCGGCCGCCGAGAGGAGCCGGGCGGGCTTCGACGGGGTTTTCATGGGAGAAAGGCTCCTTCGCGAATATCGACTTCGTGCCTCAAGCCAAGCCTGCCAGGTGGATCGCCGCCACCAAGCGGGCCGCCGTTTCCCGTGGTGGGGGTGGCCATATGAAATGTGCGGATAACCTCATAGACGCAGATCCGCACGCTCATCACGATAGGGCGCTATGAGTTCCAGGCTGGTGGCAGGCCCGCTGGCGTTGATCGCCATCGTCGGCAGCGTGACCGGCGCGATCTTGGAGACCGGGCTACCCGTCCCCGCGACGCACTGGGTGTACATCGTCGCCTCCCTGCCCCTGCCCGCGCTGGGCTGGCTGCTGGCCGTCAGGCGCCCCGAGCTCCGCTACGGCTGGCTGCTCCTGGCCGCCGGGCTCTGCTTCGGGCTCGGCACGCTCGGCACGGGGTTGTCGCTGCACGGCTTCATCGGCATCGGCTCCCGGCTCAGCGCCCTGTTCGCCGGCTTCTACGGCCTGAGCTGGATCTTCATACCCCTGCTGTTCCCCGACGGGCGGCTGCCCTCGCGCCGGTGGCGGGCCGTGGCGTGGATCTCGGGCGTCGCGGTCGTGGTGCACGGGGCGGGCATCCTGCTGAGCGGTTTCACCCTGCACCGGCCCACCGCCGTGTTGTCGGGCCCGGGCCAGGTCGCGATGCTCGTCTCGGCCGCCGCGCAGTTCGTCACGTGGATCATGGCGGTGATCGTCTTCGCCGGGCTGCTCGTCCGCTGGCGCCGCAGCAGCCGGGAAGAGCGCGGCCAGTACGCCTGGATGGTCGGCGGCGCGGCGGCGACCGCGGTGGGCGCGGTGCTGATGATGGCGTTCAACCTGGGCGGCTTGCGCTCTCCCGTCATCGGGCTGGTCGGAATCGTGGCCGTGGCCGGGGGGCTGCCCGCCGCGATCGCCGCGGCGATCGTCCGGCACCGGCTGCTCGACCTGCGGGTCGGCATCAGGGGATCGCGCCTGCACCTGGTGTTCGACCTGCGCCCCACGGCGGACGAGGTGCTGTCCGACCTCGGCACGGTGCTGGAGGGCACCTCCGAGCCGGTGGAGCAGGTCAGCCGGCTGGCCGCGGCGGTGCGTACCGGGCTGGAGCTGCGGTGGGCGGCCGTGACGCTCGCGGACGGCACCCGCGTCGTCTCGGGCAGGCAGGAGGGCCGGGCGGTGCTGGAGTTGCCGGTACGCGGCGGCCTCGGACGCATCGAGTGCGGCCCCAGGGAGAGCGGCCGCCTGACCAAGGTGGACCGGCGTCTGCTGCAGGCATTGGCCGTGCCCGCCGGGCTGGCCATCCAGAGCGCCGGCCTGGTCACCCGCCTGGTCAACGCCCAGGAGGCCGAACGCCGCCGCATCGAGCGCAACATCCACGACGGCGTACAGCAGCAGGTCGTCGCCCTGATCGCCGGCCTGGAGCTGGCCAGGGCCACGGGCGCGGGCCCCGACATGCTCACCCACCTGCGCGAACAGGCCCGCCAGACATTGGAGGACCTGCGCGAGCTGGCCGCCGGCATCCACCCGTCCTCGCTCACGCAGGGCGGCCTGGTGGAGGCCGTGGAGGAACGCTGCTCCCGCCTGCCCGTACGCACGACCGTCACCGCGCCGCCGCCGCTGCGCTCGCGCCGCTTCTCCGACGAGATCGAGGGCGCGATGTACTTCACGGTGAGCGAGGCCGTGGCCAACGCGCTCAAACACGCCGGCGCCACCACCATCGAGGTGCGCCTGACGCAGGAGGACGGCCGCCTGCGCGCCACGGTGGCCGACGACGGCAAGGGTTTCGACCCGCACACGACGGGCCGCAGAGGTCTGGCCACGCTCGCCGACCGGCTCGACGCGCTCGGCGGCGGCCTCGGCGTGGACAGCGAGCCGGGAAGGGGAACGCAGGTGAACGCGTGGGTGCCGGTCGATGGGTGAGCTGATCCGTACGGTGGTGGCCGACGACCACTACCTGGTACGCGAGGGCACCAGGCAGTTGCTGGAGATGTCCGGAGAGGTGACGGTCGTGAGCACGGTGGGCAGCGCCGACGAGCTCCTGGACGCCGTGCGCAGGCTCGGCCCCGACGTCGTGATCACCGACATCCGGATGCCGGGAGGGGAGTGGCGGCAGGGCTTCGAGGGCATCGACGCCTCCCATCGCATCCGCTCCGCGCATCCGGAGGTCGGGGTGGTGGTGTTGTCGCAGTTCTCGGACGCGTTGTTCGCCTTCGAGCTGTTCAAGCACGGCACCGAGGGGTTCGCGTACCTGCTCAAGGACCGCGTGGGCGACCTGGACGAGCTGCTCGGGGCGATCAGGGCGGTGGCCTCGGGCGGTTCCGTCATCGACCCGAAGGTGGTCGAGGGCCTGCTGGCCAGGCGCGACGTGCGCGGCCAGCGGGAGGACCTGACCACCAGGGAGCGGGACGTGCTGCGCGAGATGGCCCACGGCCGGACGAACTCCGCCATAGCCCGCGCCCTGCACCTGTCGGTCTCCTCGGTGGAGAAGAACGTGAACTCCATCTTCACCAAGCTCGGCCTGGAGAACAGCGGCGACGTGCACCGGCGGGTCGCCGCCGTTCTGGCCTACCTGGGCCCCGACCCGTCCTGACCGATCAGCGGGTGCGGTAGGCCAGGCGCCGCAGCAGGATCTCGGCCGGGCCGCGGTGGCCGACGCGCCGCATCAGGTCGGCGATGGACAACGAGAGCAGCCAGGTCGCCGCGGCCACCAGCGTGGCGCCCGCCAGGCCCAGGTGGTCCTGCAGGCCCAGCCCGTAGGGGTAGAAGAGCAACACGAACACGATGGACTGGAAGAGGTACAGGCTCATCGAACGCTGGCCGAGCGCCTCGACCATCGTCGTCAGCCGGTTGCGCCGCCGCCCGGCCCGGATCGCGACCAGGGCGACCAGGGCCGCCAGGCCGATGCCGCCCGCGAAGCCGGCGAAGGGCTGGATCAGCGCCGCCGCCCACACGGCCCCGGCCGGCGGCTCGGTCCACAGCCCGGCCTGGAGGAACGCGGCGGGCACGGAACCGGCCACGGACACGACGGTGGTGATCACGGCGGTGCGGACCAGCAGGCCGCGGTGCCGTACGGGCTCCTCCAGGTAGCGCCGCCGCGCCGCCCACACGCCCAGCAGCACGCCGGGCACGACCCCGACCAGCGCCACGACCAGCCCGATGGGCCAGGCGATGAGCCGATCGAGGAACATCACTCCGATGTCCTGCCCGCCCGCGGCCATGCCGGCCGCCTCCCAGGTCGAGTTGCCACTCGACAGCGGGAACCACATTCCGGCCCCGATCATGGCGGTGCCCGGCACCAGGGTGAGCCCGGCCGTCCACAGCAGGGCCCGGTCGCCGCGCCGCAGCAGGCCGGCCAGCAGGACGGCGGCGAGCCCGTACACGGAGAGGATGTCGATCGGCACCAGCAGCGCCGTGTGCGCGAACCCGATGGCCACCAGCCACCACCCGCGCCTGCGCAGCAGCTTGCGCACGCTCACCCAGTCGGCGCCGGGGCGGTCGAGCTGCTTGTTCATGAGCTGCACCAGCGCGTACCCGAACAGGAAGGCGAACATCGGCCGCGCGTGGTTGTTGACGAAGAGCATGTGGAAGAAGTCGGTGATCGTGTTCAGCAGCGCGGGCCCGCGATCGACGTCGGTCACGAACAGCGGCGCGTGCGCGAACGCGATGGCCAGCAACATCGCACCCCTGGCCAGGTCCGGAGCCAGCGCCCGCCCGGCGGGGGGCGCAGTAGCGGTGGCGGGGGCGACGCGCGATCGCGCCGTCGCCTCGATAGACGTGGTCATGTGTTCTCCTCCCCAAGGAGCCGTCAGGTCAGCCGGAGGCCGCGTAATTGCTCTTGGCCGCCTGCACGCTCTTGCGCAACGCGGTGGCGACCGGTTCGACGGGTGCCGACAGTTGCTCGATTCGTTCCTTGTGCCGGTGCACCTCGCGCGCGGCCGGCATCCCCCGGAGGTCGGCGGCGACGGCCAGCGCCGCCAGCACGCGGATGTCCTGGTCCAGTCGCCCGACCGGCTGGCCCCCGCGGACAGCCCGGACGACGTGCTCGGTGAGCCTGCGCGACATGTACGCTCTGCGCGGCAGGATCCGCTCGACCGGGAACACCAGCAGCACCCGGTGCCGCTCCACCCGGATCAGCCGGTCGGCGACCAGTTCGTCCCGTACGACGCCGACCGCTTTCGTATGGTCCTTGCCCACCCACCGCCGCCAGGAGCGCGGCGGCGAGTCGGCGATCTGCTTCCAGATGACGGCCCGCAGCGAGCCTGGCCTGGCGTGCGACGGGGCGGTCAGCGTCCGCGCCTTGCCCGCCTCGTCGGCGAGGTTGCCCGCCAGCAGCAGCTCGGCCAGGGCCGCCGCGCGCAGCAGGTAGCCCAGCGAGCCCCTGTTGACCAGCCGCTCCTTGCGTGGGTCGAAGGCCAGCAGGAAGGCCGACCGCGTCAGAGTCTCAGCCTGTTTCACTCGCGTCTCCATCCGCCCGCTCCCGTTCTTCCTCGTCCTGGTCTTCGTCGGGGGTCTTCCTCGGCCGTCCACGCGGGCGCATCCGCCCCACCCCGTCGGGCAGGCGGCCAGCCTCGGTGAGCGCCCTGCGCAGCAGGAACTCGATCTGGGAGTTCGTACTGCGCAGCTCGTCGGACGCCCACCTGGCCAGCGCGTCGTGGACCACCGGGTCGAGCCGCAGAAGGATCTTCTTCCGTTCCACGGTGATTACTGGTAGAGCGAGCCGGTGTTGACCACGGGCTGCGTGTCACGGTCGCCCACCAGCACCACGAGCAGGTTGCTCACCATGGCGGCCTTGCGCTCCTCGTCCAGCTCGACCACGTCGTGCTCGGCGAGCTTGTCCAGGGCCATCTCCACCATGCCGACCGCGCCCTCGACGATCCGCTGCCGGGCCGCCACCACCGCGCCGGCCTGCTGGCGGCGGAGCATCGCGTGGGCGATCTCGGGCGCGTACGCCAGGTGGATGATGCGCGACTCGATGACCTTCACGCCCGCGGAGGCCACCCGGACGCCGATCTCGGCCGAGAGCTGGTCGTTGATCTCGTCGGCGTTGTCGCGCAGCGACAGCCTCGGCTCGCCGTGGGAGTCGTAGGGGTAGGCGCCGGCGATGTGCCGCACGGCCGTCTCGGCCTGGATGGCCACGAACTCCAGGAAGTCGTCCACCTCGAACACCGCCTGCGCGGTGTCCTGAACCTGCCACACCACCACGGTCGCGATCTGGATCGGGTTGCCGTCCGCGTCGTTGACCTTCGTCACGTCCGTCTCGTGGTTGCGGATCCTGGTGGAGACCCGCCGCCGCACGGTGATCGGATTGACCCACTGGAAGCCGGGGGTGCGCAGGGTGCCGACGTACCGGCCGAGCAGCTGCACCACCCTGGCCTCGCCAGGGGCCACCGCCGTGAGGCCGAAGAACATGGTGAACCCGGTCAGGGTCACCAGGATGCCCGCGATGAGCAGCCACGCGCCCGCCTGCCCGCCGCCGCCGGCGAGCACCGCGATCCCGAAGATGATCCCCGCGATGCCGGCCAGCGTCACCAGCGTGGACACGCTCAGCATCGCGAACCCGTTGGCCGCCCTGACCGGGCGCTCGTGCGTGTGCGGCGCGGGCATGTCCACGACCGTGCCTTCGATCGCGAGTCCACTCGATGAGTCCGCCATCGTCCGTCCCCTTCCTCTTGTGACTTCACCTTGCTAGCAAAGTGATATCACTTTTCCGGAGGTTTGGAAAGGCGTTATTCGCCCGGCTTCCCGCCGGTAAGATCTCGACCTTCGGTTCGTTCGGACGATGGGACATCGCACTGTGATCTCGCGCGAGGAGTTGGCCGCCGCCTTCGGTGAGGAGGCCCTGCGCCCGATGGACGCCCGGCGGTGCCGCGATCTGGGCCTGTCGGAGCAGGACACGCGCCTCCTCTGCGAGATCGGCCTGCCCGTCCGCGCCGACCAGGCGTTCACCACCGCGGTCGCGGGGGAGCCGGGGACGGGCTCGCAGGTCGTGTTCAAGACCGGCAGCGGGGACGTGGACGTCCTCGTGCTCGGCGGTACGGCGGGCGGCGCCGGCATGCGCTACTTCCTCGACATCCGCGGCGGCGTCGTCGGCCTGCTCTCGCTCGACGGCGAACCGCAGGCGGAACGCGTCAACGGCTCCCTGGCCCTGTTCGTCGAGTTCCTCTACCGCCTCAGGCTGCGCCAGCAGGCACTGAACGGCGAATCCGAGGAGAGCGCCCGCCGCCACACCGAGGAGTTGTGGCGGTCGCTGCGCGACCTGGACCCGGCGGCGTTCGGCAACGCCGAGTCCTGGTGGTCGATGGTCCTGGACAACCTGATGGACCGCGACCTCATCGCCGAGACCCGCGCGTTCCTCCAGCAACGCCGCGCGGAGACGGCCGGCTCACCACCCGCCGGCGCGGAGCCGCCCGTACCCGCCGCCCAGACGCAGCGGGCCGGCTTCGACCAGGCCCTGGCCCGCCTGGAGGAGGACGGCTGGCACCTCGCCGACGCCCACCGTTTCAACTCCGACACCGCGACCAGCGGCCTCCTGCACCACCCCGCCGACCTCGACGCCTACTTCACCCCCGACGGCACCCTCGTCAAGGACGTCACCCTGGCCTGGCGCGGCGGCCTCCCCTCACGCCTGCAGTCGGTGTTCGCGCGGGAGGGCCTGGTCATCTCCGTCCCCGGTCAGGCGGCCGACCAGGACGACGACTACGACGAACTGCTTGGACTGGACGCCGAGGAGCTCAAACGCCGCGCCGACGAGGCGATGGAACGCCTCTACGCCGCCGTCCACAACCCCGGCCTGCCCCCGGAAGGCACCGTGACCTGCCTGGCCACCGACCACCCTTCCGACCTGTGCCGCATCGTACGCGCCTTCGACCGCCTCTCCGCCCTGCACGGTTACGTCGCCGAACCCGACCTGTGGCCCACGGCTTCCGGGGGCTGGCAGGAGGCTTATGACGCGACCGAAGCGGGCGAGCCGGTCAGGGCCGTCTTCTGGACCACCCAGCAGCACACGTCGTCGTTCGACGCGCGCGGGGACCTGGTGGCGGAACTGGCGTTGCAGTGGGCGGGCGACCCTTCGGCCATCGCGCAGGAACTGACCACGACGGGCCTGGAGGTGGTAACCCCCGAAGACCAGGGCACCGCCTTCCTCCTGCGCCCCCGCCTCGCCTCAGCAGGAGAAGGCAAGTCCTAGGGAGCGGTCAGTACGAGGAACGGGATGCTCAACCTGATGGGGAGTTCCAGTTCGAGGTCCGACTGATGTATGCGATGAAGCCGGTACTCGGAGGCCACGGCATCGAGATGAAACTCCTTCACCTCGATGATCTCGTACTTCTCGTCGAGCAGGAGGAGGAGACAGAGCGGGATCGCGGCGGCGGCATACTGGGTGCGTTTGTCGGTCAGGTCCTCGCGCACGGTTCCCGGTGGGGAGACCTCGACGACGGCGAGAGTCTGTGACGCGTCCGGCTTTCGGCCGGGATCGTCCGGACACTTGTAGACCACCACATCGGGACGCCGGAAGGTGAATTTGGGAACCCGCCACAGCACCACGTCGATGTCGGTCCCAACGCTCAGACACGGTCCGCCGGCCGGACGGGCGGCCTCCAAGGCGTTGGCGAGGCGCGCCACGGAACCTGCGACGTGCCACTTGCGACTGGTTACCAGCACCTGACCATCGCTCTGTTCCGATCACCCGCTCAGGTGAATCAAGCCAGACCAGCTCACCCTCAGCGATCCACGCGGGTGGTCCGCCGTATTCCAGGCCTCGAATCAAGCCTCGATTGCCAGGGTCGCCTGCAAGTCACGCACGTCCGGACGATTGCGCTGATCGTGCGGTACAGCCGCGACGACCTGGCGGCCGGCGTGCGTGATCAGGTCGGTCCGGTATGCGGCAGCCAACTCGTTCAACGCGGCGGACGCTTGCAGCGCGCCTTCCTTGACACCGCCGCGCACCACGACGCACATCGCCGTGACGAGGCGGGCAATGGTGGGGTACTGGTAGTCCGGGTTGGCCGTGATCACTTGTTCCCGAGCCTGCATCGCCGGTGTCTCCTTGCCCGCCGCGCTGTACACCAGGAGCTCCGAGAAGACCAGTTGCTGATTGCGCCAGTACTTCGGCATGATGCTCACCGCAGAAGAGCTGGTCTCCAGCACGTCGCGAGTGCTTTCCAACGTGCTCATCGCCTCAGCGTGGCGTCCGAGCAGGCTGAGCGTTCTGGCGCGCGTGACTCGCATGAGTGCGGCGCCATGGGAGTCGGGTGCTCGCGCCATGAGCGCATCGGCACTGTCGATCAAGGCCAGGGTGGTCGCCGGGTCTCGCTGATTGGTGGCGATGGCGTGTCCCGCCTCTGTGGCGCGCACTCCAAGGCTGAGGTTCAGATCCCTGGAGGCGTCGGCCGTATGCCGGGCCGTGCGCCACCATCGCAGCGCTTCCTCGTGCCGACCCAACCGGCTCAGCACGTTGCCGTTGAGCGTGGACAACGCGGATAGAGCTCGGTAAAGGCCACGCGTGTGGATGTGATCGGCGCCGACGCGGTCCGTCGCTCTTTCGACCTGCCTCAGCACGGCCATCAGATCGAGGTGGAGGAAGTGCTGCATCTCGGCGGGCGGGAGGGTGCGCAGTGCCTGCAAATGGTCTGCGCATGCCAGTTCCCAATCTTCGATCGACTGGGTCACCGGAGTGTGGAGGTCGATCAGTTGGCGCAGTGCCTCGGTTGGGGCCAGTGAGGCGAACCCCAACCCGGCGGCCGCCTGCAGGAGCCGTCTGCGGTTCGTGGCGTCCTCCTCGGTTTCGGCGTTCCGGGCTGAATTTATACCCACATGTCGAGAACTGCCTCTTGCTGCGGCCGTTTCTTGCATTCTGGCAATCTGTGCCTGCATCGTGGCTGTTTTGCAAGCTTTGATCACCTCGCCCTCGGCATTCAGGGCCTGGTCCAACGCAGCTGCAACTTCCGCGGAGGGGATATAGATGTCGTTTTCCAGCTCGCAAATATAGCTCTTGCCGACTTTGGCGAGGCTTCCGAGGTCTCGTATCGACAGCCCGCTCTGCTGTCGCAGACGCCGCAGCACCTGCCCGAACGTCTCCTCGCCCACGGTTCCCGCCCCGTCCGGCACACGTCCGGACGGCCTGCCCGAACCGCCTCCGGACGCCGACCGGACCGGCCTTGTCTAGACCTGATCCTTTGCGCTGGCCACGCTACTACTGGGAGGCCAGAAGCCCATCCGTATCGGCAACAACATGCCACCCGATACCAAAATCAATCCCTCAAGTGATATTTCGCTATCTGGAGGTGCTATCCGTGCCGCAAGCCAAATGGCCGGACCTGTCCAGCCCGATGGATAATGCCCATCCCCGAGGTGAAATGCTCTATTTCTGGAAGGCGACCGAGAGCCGCCACCGGGGCGCGGGCGGTGTCGCATTCTCCGGAAACCTGGCGGCGGCCCGCCTCGTCGGAGCGCTCAGCCGACTGGCGCCCGGAGCAGGGGGCTTCGTGGAGCGGGTGGCACTCGACAAGAGCGCCCGGGTGCCTTCCTACGTGCACGGCCCAGTGCTGCTCACGGTCCACCGGGACGAGCGCACCGGCGCACTCCTGTTTCGCAGAGGCGCGTGACCGATCCGAAAGGAGAGCGATTCATCGTGCTTCAGTGGCAACCGCACCACCCTCACACGGCCAGAACGCGCATCGTGAAGACCTCGTGTTGCGGTGAGTACGAGATGGGCGCGGAGGGCGGCAAGTACCTGCTCCTCCGCCACACGCGCGAAGGACATGAGGAGGCCGCCCGGGGATGCCACGCCGACGTGATGCGGGCGTGGGACATCCTTACCGAGGGACACGAGCACACATCTGATCCGCCGTAGGGCAGAACAACAATTATCAAGGAAGGGTGCTGGCGGAGCGCAAAGGGCTGGAAAGCTCTCTCGCCCCTGGGCCCGTGGCGAAGCCTCAAGCTCCGAGGAACGCAGGCCAAGCCAGAGGCCGAGGAGTGGCGACTGGAGCAAGCTGGACTATGGCCGCATCGAGGTTCCCGGCACGATCGTGTCATCTCTCTTCGCCTACCTCGACTTCTTCGCGCTCGAATTCGGCTGCTTCGACTTCGCTCTCGAAGAGAGTATAAAAGGCGTGAAGTGGACGTTCATCGAATGTAATCCGAACGGGCAGTGGGCATGGTTGCCAGATTTTGAGGAGATGGCACACGCCTTTGCCGACGTGCTACTGAATGGGTGGTGGACATGAGCGACACGGCTGAGATGCTCCGCCTCGAACTCGCGGACCGCATAGAAACCGTCGGTTGGCGAAAGGCACTTGAAATGGTGCCTCGCGAACGGTTCCTCGGCGATGCCGTATACCGCCCCGACGAAACCCAGTTCGATCTGTGGACACCTGTTCGGCGTGCCGACATGCCCGAGGGTGCATGGTTGGCCCTGGCTTATGCCGACGAGACATGGGTGACGCAGGTTGCCGGGACCATGGCCGAAGACACGACAAAACCCGTGCGTGGAAATCCGTCGTCGTCATCCACGCTCCCGAGTCTGGTCGTACGGATGCTCGAAGCCGCCGAGATCGAAGAAGGCGACAAGGTCTTGGAGATCGGCACAGGTACGGGCTATTCGACGGCGCTGATGTGCCAGCGGATCGGAAACAACGCTGTCGTCTCGATTGAGTACGACCCAGCGGTAGCCGCCCGCGCCCGCAACGCCATCGTCGGTGCCGGCTACGCCCCCACGCTGGTGGAGGGAGACGGGCTGAGGGGGTATCCACAGGGCGGCAGATACGACCGGCTCGTAGCAACCTGCTCCGTGCGGACGATTCCCGAGGCATGGCCGCAACAGATGCGTGCCGGCGGGACCATCACGGCCCCGCTGTGCGGCTGGATGGGCGAGACGGCGTTCGCTCACCTCACCGCGGCCGGTGACGGCACAGCGGTCGGTCGTTTCCTCAAAGACGATCTTTGCTTCATGACCGCGCGGTCTCACGTGCCTCCGGCGCGGCCTCGGCTTGTGAAAGTCAGCGCCGATGCACGAAAGAGCAGGATCGATCCGGAGATACTCCAGGACAGGACAGCCGTTTGGGTCGCCCAACTCGCCGTGCCTCAGGCGCTGATCGCATGGGGTGAGAGCGCCACGTACCTGGTGGACCCCAGCACAGGGTCCCGAGCGGAAGCGACATCCGATGCCGCAGGCGGTCGGGCGGTACGCCAGCACGGCCCGCTCCGGCTATGGGACGAGATCGAGAAGGCCATAATCACCTGGCAGGAGGCCGGCGAGCCTCGCCGCTCCGACTTCGGCCTCACCGTCACGCCTGGCGGTCAATGGGTGTGGCTCGGGGATCCTGGCGGGGCGACCTGGAATCTCCCCGGGTAGTAGTGAGGGAAACGCGAAAGGCCCCGGAATCCGCTCTCTTGGCGAGTGTCGAAAAGTGGTTATGTGAGCCCATACGACCCTCCCCGCCATCGCCGCGCATGGCCACCACCGTCCGGCATTCGCCAACGCAAGATCTGCGCAGGCGGAGCCTGCGCCTGTAGTAAGGGCGTCTGAGCGAAGCGAAGGCGTGCAGGGGTCGAGGCTCGGCTCGACTGGAGAAACGGCTGAGCCCCATAGCGCGAAGCGCCCCATGGGAAGGCATTGCTTTGGGGTGGGGTTTGTTCAGCCGAAGACGGCTGGTGGGGGGACGGGGGCCATGATGGGGTCGCCGTCTTTGATGGGGGCGGCGCCGGCTATGAAATTGGTCAGGGCGGGGCCGTGGACGCAGCGGGCCTGGGTCAGGCCGCCGGCTGCTCGGCGGGTCAACAGGTCCAGGGGGAGGGCGGTGCGGGAGGCGGCGACGATCAGGTTGCCGAAGCGGCGGCCGCGCATGACGCCCGGCTCGGCGAGCAGGGTCACGTGTTTGAACGTGCCGGTCACCGTGGCCAGCAGGCGTCTGGCGAAGGCCAGGCCCTTGCCGTCGGCCATGTTGATCAGCAAGGTTCCGTTGGGGTGGAGGATGCGGGTGATGTCGCCCATGTACTCGGCCGTGGCCAGTTCCACCGGCATCGTCGCCCCGGTGAACGCGTCCAGTACCACGAGGTCGGCGGTCTCGTCCCATACCTTGGCCGTGCCTTCGCGGCCTCCGGTGACGATGACCTTCAGTTTGGGTACCGAGCGCAGGTCCAGTTGCTCGCGTACGAGGTTGACCAGCAGGCCGTCGGGTTCGATGACGATGTGCCTGGAGCCGGGGCGGGTGGCGGTGACGTAGCGGGGGATGGTGCAGGCTCCGCCGCCCACGTGGACGCAGCTCAGCGGTCCGTCTGGCAAAAGGTCGATCACATCCGCCATGAGTCGTACATACTCGAATTCCAGAAATGTCGGGTCTTGAAGATCTACATACGACTGAGGTACGCCATCCTTGGACAGCATCCAGCCGTCCTGCCTGTCCATGTCCCGGAGAAGTTCGACCTCGCCGAACGTCACCTGGTACTGGCCGGGCATCGGTTCCCGCTGTCCACGTGCCACGCCTGATCCCCTCCTGGGAGAAACCGTATGCGACGGAGAAGGCTGATTGTGCTCGTTATCGCAGTTGCCGCGATAGTCGGGGCCGGTGCTTTCGCCGTAGCCGCCTCCAACCGGGTCAAGGGCAGCGCCGCCCAGACGGCCACCGCGTACTTCGCCGCCTGGCGCAAGGGTGACCTGATGACGATGACGCGGCTGGCGTACGAGCCTCCGGCCGACTTCATCGCGCGGCACCGCGAGCTGAGCGACGAACTGCACGTCGAGTCGCTCCAGCTCACCCCTGGGCAGGTCAAGAGCACGGGGGAGGGGGCCGCCGAGGTCGCCTTCTCCGGGGTGCGCGAGCTGGCGGAGCTGGGAAAGTGGCCGTTCGAGGGCACGCTGAAGCTGGCCGTACGCGAACGTTCGTGGCAGGTCTTATGGAGCCCCGAGACCCTGCACCCGCTGCTGAAGGACGGCGGGACGCTGGAACTGGGGGAGAGTGAGTCGTCGGAGGTCGAGTTCGTCACCCGCGAGGGCGACAAGATCCCGAACGACAGTTACGCCGACGCCTACCTCAACCCCATCAAGCCCGAGTTCGAGCAGGTCAAGCAGGGCTGGAGCCTGCTGTCGAAGAAACCGGGGCAGCCCGACAAGCAGGTGCTGGCGCGTGAGCCCGAGGCGAACGTCGAGCGCACCACCCTGTCCAGGCCCGTACAGGCGGCCGCCGCCCGGTCGCTGGACGGGACCGAGGACTCCACGATCATCGTGATCCGGCCGAGCACCGGGGAGATCCTCGGGCTGGCCGACCGGCTCGGCGAGAACTACAGCGCCGTGCGGGACGTGTTCGCCCCCGGCTCCATCTTCAAGACGATCACCGCGGCGGCCCTGCTCAAGAGCGGGCTCAGCGTGGTCTCCCAGGTCCCGTGCCCCGGCACGTACCAGATCCCGTTCCACGCCCCCATCGGCAATGACGGTGAGGTGGATCGCGGCTCGGTCAGTTTCACCGACGCGTTCGCCCACTCCTGCAACACCACCTTCGTCGAGCAGGCCACCACCAGGCTGACGATCGACGATCTGCGCGAGACGGCGGACGAATGGGGGTTCGGCCGGGCCGTCGCGACCGGCATCGGCGGGACCTGCGGCAGCGTTCCCGCCACCACCAACGTGGACATGTTCGCCCTCGACGCGATCGGCCAGGGCGAGGTCGTCACCAGCCCGCTGTGCATGGCGGCGCTCGCCGCCGCCGTCCAGAACGGCACCTGGCGCTCGCCCCGGCTGCTGGACAGGGAGCAGGTGGAGCGCATCGACGGCCCGGCGAGCGATGACGTTCCGATGGACGAGACGATCGTGACGCCGCTCAGGGACATGATGGCGGCGGTGGTGGACTACGGTACGGCCAGCGGCGCCGGACTGCCCGATGACGTCTCCGGCAAGACCGGCACGGCCGAGTTGGATGGTGAGCCCTCGCACGCCTGGTTCATCGGGTACCGGGATGACCTGGCCTTCTGCGTCTTCGTACGGAACGGCGGGTCCGGAAGTGGTGCGGCGGTCCCGATCGCGGCCCGCTTCTTCAACGGTCTATGACCGCCTAAGCGCAGGTGCGGGTGAGTATCGAACGTAACCTACGGTACCGTAGGTTTCATGACGACCATCACCGTTAAGCCGCGGCTGCGAGGCTGGTTGCACACCGGAGCACTGCCCCTCACGCTGGTCGCGGGGTTCGCTCTCGTGGCGCTCGGCCCGACTCTGCAGGCCCGTCTGGCCTCCGCTGTCTACGCCGTCACCTCGGCGTTGTTGTTCGGCATCTCCGCGACCTACCATCGCAGCGAGCTCGGCCCCAGGCTGGCGGAGTTCCTGCGCAGGGTCGATCATGCGAACATCTACCTGATCATCGCCGGGACCTACACCCCGTTCGCCCTGCTGGCGATGGAGGGGGCGGCCCAGATCGCGGTGTTGTCGGTCATCTGGGGCGGCGCTCTGACCGGGGTGTTGTTCCGGGTGTTCTGGATGGGCGCGCCGCGCTGGTTGTACACGGTCCTCTACCTGGCGCTGGGCTGGACCGCGATCTTCGTCATGCCGCAGCTCCTGGAGGGCGCGGGCGTGGCCGCCGTCGTACTGGTGGCCGTCGGCGGCGTCTTCTACTCGGCCGGAGCCGTCGTGTACGGCCTGCGCCGCCCCGACCCCTCCCCCCAGTGGTTCGGCTTCCACGAGGTCTTCCACGCCTTCACCGTCGCCGCGTACCTGGTGCAGTACATCGCGGTCTCGATCGTGGTCTACTCACACGGCTGAACGACTTTTGACCCGGCGCTGGTCTGTTTTCGGGCGGAGGTAGGAAAGCAGACCAGCATGGGGGAAATCTCTCGATCCTGGTGGCTGCTGCTCGTGCGCGGCCTGCTGGCCATCGTCTTCGGCGTCCTGGCTCTTATCTGGCCGGGGATCACGCTGCTCGCACTGGTGTTCTTCTTCGGTGCCTACGCTTTCGTGAGCGGGCTGTTCGCGCTGTTCGCCGGGTTCCGGCACGGGGCGCGATCGAGGACCTGGCTCATCGTCTCCGGAATCATCGGGATTCTGGCGGGAATCGTGACGGTCGTCTGGCCGGGCATCACCTCCCTCGCTCTGCTCTACCTCGTGGCCTTCTGGGCCATCTTCACCGGCGTGGCAGAGATCGTGGCCGGCATCCAGCTGCGCAAGGACATCGAGAACGAGTGGATGTTCATCGTCGGCGGCATCCTGTCGGTGATCTTCGGCGTGCTGCTGCTCCTCTGGCCCGGTGCGGGCATGCTCAGCCTCGTCTGGCTGATCGGGGGCTTCGCCGTGCTGTACGGCATCGCCATGGTGGCCTTGTCGCTACGCGTGAAGAACTTCACTACAGGGGCAGGAATGCCGTAAATTTTGTATATATAACGGCGTTCTGCAAGAGGAACGTCAAGCGAGACTCTCTGTGGAGGCGCCATGGACGTACACGCCCGCCTTGCCCGCCACCTGCTCGTAGACGGCTACCGCCTCGTGCTCGACCTGGAGCTCAGCCATGGCTCCTGGCTCGTGGACGCCCGGAACGGCCGCCGCTACCTGGACTTCTACACCTTCTTCGCCTCGGCCCCGCTGGGTGTGAACCCGCCCTTCGACAACGACTTCACCCGGCTGCTCGGCCAGGTGGCCCGCAACAAACCGGCCAACCCCGACATCTACACCGAGCATCTGGCCGACTTCGTGGACACCTTCGCCCGCGTGCTCGGCGACCCTGAACTGCCCCACCTGTTCTTCGTCGAGGGCGGCGCCCTGGCCGTGGAGAACGCGCTCAAGACCGCCTTCGACTGGAAGAGCCGGTTCAACGAGGCCGCGGGCCGCTCCCGCGACCTGGGCACCAAGGTCATGCACCTGACCAGGGCCTTCCACGGCCGAAGCGGCTACACGCTGAGCCTGACCAACACCGAGCCGGGCAAGACCGACCGCTTCCCCAAGTTCGACTGGCCGCGGATCGACGTGCCGGCCGTGCACCTCGGCGACGTCGAGGCCGCCGAGGAGCGGGCGCTGGCCCAGGCGCGGGAGGCGTTCGAGCGCGATCCGTACGACATCGCCTGCTTCATCGCCGAGCCCATCCAGGGTGAGGGCGGCGACAACCACATGCGGCCCCAGTTCCTGCAGGCCATGCAGCACCTGTGCCACCAGTACGACGCCCTGTTCATCCTGGACGAGGTGCAGACCGGCGGCGGCACGACCGGCACGCCGTGGGCCTACCAGCAGCTGGGCCTGCAGCCCGACGTGGTGGCCTTCGCCAAGAAGGTCCAGGTGGGCGGCATCATGGCCGGTCGCAGGGTGGACCAGGTGCCCGACAACGTGTTCCGGCAGAGCGGGCGGATCAACTCCACGTGGGGCGGCGGCCTGGTGGACATGGTGCGCAGCCGGGGCATCCTGGAGATCATCGAGCGCGACGGCCTGATCGCGCGCGCGGCCACCGTGGGCAACGTGCTGCTCGAACGCCTGTCCAAGCTGGAGGCCGAGCATCCCCGGGCGATGGCCAACGTGCGCGGGCGCGGCATGATGTGCGCCTTCGACCTGCCCGACCAGGCCGCCCGCGACGCGCTGGTGACCCGGCTCAGGGAGGAGCACGGCGTGCTGGTGTTGCCCTGCGGGCCCAGGTCCGTACGCCTGCGCCCGGCACTGAACATCCCCGAATCCGACATCGACCACGGCCTGGCCGCCCTGTCGGCCGCGCTCCGGGACCCCGCGTAGCTCCTACTGCGTGACGCTGGCCCTGCTGCGATGGGGGCCGGCGTAGCGCCAGAAGAAGTTGAGCAGCACACTGACGCGGTTGCGCCCGCCCAGCAGGTACGCCACGTGGATGAAGATCCACACCAGCCAGGCGGGCAACCCGCGCACCGTCAGCCCGTTCTCCAGTTGCAGCACCGCCTCGGCCTTGCCCACGGTCGCCATGATCCCCGGATCGCGATAGGTGAACGGCCGCAGCGGGCCTCCCTTCACCACCGCCGCGATCTGCTTGCCTACGTGCTTGCCCATCTGGATGGCCGGCTGCGCGAGTTGTGGCGGCGCGTCCGGCGGCCCGGCCAGGTCGCCGATCACGAAGACCTCGGGATGTCCCGGCACGTTCAGCGCGTCCGTGACCGCGATCCGGCCGCCCTTGCCCTGCTCCAGGCCCCACGAGCCCACCTCGGGCGGCGCGGTGACGCCCAGCGCCCACACGGTCACGTCGCTCGGCAGCCGCGTGCCGTCCTCCAGGACCACGGCGTCCGGCTCGACGGAGGCCACGGTGGAGCCCAGCCGCAGGTCCACGCCGCGCTTGCGCAGCGCGTCGGCCGCCGAGTCGCGCAGCCGCGGCTTGTAGGGGGCCAGCACGTAGTCGAACCGCTCGACCAGCGTCACGCTCGTCTGGTCGGGCCGGACCTCGGGGTGGGTCAGCGGGATCGTGTGACGGCGCAGCTCGGCGAGCGTGCCGGCCATCTCGACGCCGGTCGCGCCGGCGCCGACCACCACGACGTGGGTGCTCTCGCGCCGGCCCGCCGCCGTGTCCTCCAGGTAGTGCTGCAGGCGGCGGCGCAGCGTGGCGGCGTCGCCGAGGGAGTAGATCGGCAGCGCGTTCTCCCGCGAGCCTGCCACGTGCAGCCAGTTGGTGGTGACGCCGGTGGCCAGCACCAGGTAGTCGTAGGCGAGCGAGCCGCCGTCGTCGAACTCCACCCGCCGCTTGTCCGGCACCACCTTGGTGATCGCGGCGCGGCGCGCGCGCACGTTGGGCCATTTCGCGGCGAAGGTCCTGATCGGGTAGGACACGTCAGATGTGCCCATCCCGGCGGTGGCCACCTGGTAGAGGAGGGGCTGGAAGGTGGCGTACGGGTTGCGGTCCACGAGCGTCACCAGCGCGCCGCTCCTGGCCAGCTCCCGCGTGGCGGCCAGCCCCGCGAACCCGGCCCCGACGACGATGACCCGCGCTCTCTGCACCATGTCAGGTCCCTTTCCGCGCAGCACCTCTTAAACCCATCAAGGCCCATCCGTTACGCGGCCAGATCCCTTTGCGGACGGCACCTCTCAACCCATCAAGGCCCCATCCGTTACGCGCTGCCGTGGCTTCCCAACCGCCGCACTACGGCCGGCGGCCCTCCAGGAAACGGCCTCTGACCCTTCAGCGGTGGCCCGCCGTAACGCGAGCCCAAGTGGACCGGCGACGTGGTGGACGAACCCCGCGAACCCGGGAGTCCCGCGGGCGCGCAGCATCGACCCGCCTCGCGACCCGGAAACCCCGGTCAGCGAGGGACTGTAAGAGCCCTCACCGATCGCGGCGTGACTGCCACAGCCCGATGGCCGTGACCCTGGAGTCCACGCCGAGCTTGGCGTAGATGCGGTTGACGTGGTTCTTGACGGTCTTCTCACTGAGAAACAGCCGTTGCGCGATCTGGCCGTTGGACTCGCCCGTGGCGATCAGGTCCATCACTTCGGCCTCGCGCTTGCTCAAGGACGTGAACACGCTCTCGAAAGCTGCGTCGTCGACTCTCATCCGGCCTCCGGGGGCGCGCAGACGGTCAGATCGCCGATGGCCCCCGTGCTGCCGGCGTTAGCGTTAGACAGCGAGCATAACCCGCATTGTCATGTTTTGGGGCGTTGCCCGGGAGAAAACGACAGCCCGGGAGGAAACGGCAGCCCAGAGCACGGCAGCCCCAGAGAACCCGGGAAGAAACGGCGACGGCCGGTCCCGTGGGACCGGCCGCGCGCCTCTTGGGGTGAGTGAAGGGACTTGAACCCTCGACATCCAGGACCACAACCTGGCGCTCTGCCAACTGAGCTACACCCACCACGGCCACCGCTGTCGTGGCGGCACAGGAAAAGTGTAGCGGGGTTCGGGAGTCTTTACGCCACCCGATTAACCGCTGACGCGTTCCGCCAGGGCTCTGGCCGTGGTCGAGTCGGGTCCCGGCTGGCCGACGAAGATGGCGGCGCGGTAGTAACGCAACTCCCTGATGCTCTCCGTGATGTCGGCCAGGGCCCGGTGCCCGCCCTGCTTCTCGGGCGCGGCGAAGTAGACCCGCGGATACCAGCGGCGGGCCAGCTCCTTGATCGAGGAGACGTCGACCATCCGGTAGTGCAGATGGGAGTCGACTCCGGGCATGTCGCGCGCGATGAACGTGCGGTCCGTGCCGATCGAGTTGCCGCACAGCGGCGCCTTCTTGGGTTCGGGCACGTGGCGGCGGATGTAGTCGAGCACCAGCGACTCCGCCTCCGACAGCGTCACGCCGCCAGCCAGCTCCGGCAGCAGCCCGGAGGCCGTGTGCATCTCGCGTACGACCTGCGACATCTGCTCCAGCGACTCCGGCGGCGGCTTGATGACCACATCGACGCCCTCGTCCAGTTGCTTGAGCTCGCTGTCGGTGATCACGCACGCCACCTCAACGAGCGCGTCGCGGCTCAGGTCGAGCCCGGTCATCTCGCAGTCGATCCATACCAGCAAGTCACTCATACGATCTCCTCGCCCAGCGGCTCGGAGCAATCCGCCCGCTTGTTACCCTCCCAGCCTAGTGCCACCGGTCAGGCGGGCTTGAGAGAGCCGAGAACCTTACTGACCACGTCGGTGCCCAGATTGTCGGGAACGGAGACGTATACGACCGCCGGACGCTGCCCATCGCCGCGATCCATGAGCACGATCGCCCCGTTCTCCTTCTTCCACTTGTAGCCCTTCTCGTCCGAGATCTTGGTGAAGTCGAGCTCGAACTGCAGCAGGTACGCGTCCCGGTCGCCGATCTTCATGGTCTTGTCTTCGACGATCTTGCTCTCGTGCGCGGGCGCGTAGTAGTTGGTGGAGAACTGCAGGAACATGGCCTTGGCCGTCTCCTCCATGCCCGCGGCCCCGCTGTAGGGGTAGAGCTCGTTGAGCTCGCCCGTGAAGACATTGCCGATCCAGTCGGACTCGCCCTCGTAGTTCTCGTGCGACATGCCCTTCACCGCGGCCGACCACTGCTGCTCGGCCGGGCTGCCGTTGTTGACGGTGTTGGGCTCGGGCACCGTCCACTCGTCCGGCACCTCGAAGGAGACGCCCGCCCTGGAGTCGGTGACGCGGTCGCCCGACGGCTGGGGGAACTCGGCGCCACCCTGGTTGGGCGGCGGTTCCTGGGAGGGCGGGCTCAGCGACGGCGGCTGCTCCGTGGGCGGCAGCCGGGGCTCGAACGTGTCCGTCGGGATCGGCGGCGAGGCGCTTTCCGTGCTGTCGCGGTTGATGAAGACCATCCCGGCCACCACGATCAGCGCGACCACGACCAGCGCCGCGAGCCCGCCGAACACCCAGGGCATCGGGTTGCTCTGCTTGGGCGGCGGCCCGTAGCCGGGGCCCGGCGGCAACCGCGAGCCGCTCCACTGCGGCTGCGGCGGCGGCCCGGTGGGCGCGCCGTAGGCGCCCTGCCCGGAGGTGGGCTGGCCGAACTGGAGCGTGGGGTTCGCCGGCGTGGCCGACCAGTCAGGTCCGGACGGCGGCTGCGGCTGGGTCAGAGTCGGGGTCGGGGACTGCGGCTGGGGCCCGGAGGACGGTTGCCCGGGCCGGGGCTGGTCCGGCCCTTGCTCATGGACGTGCGTGGCGTCTGTCCACTGGTCGCCGTCCCACCAGCGGAGCTGGGGCTCTCCGTAGGGGTCTGGGTACCAGCCCGCGGGGGTCTGCGTGGTCATGTTCGCAAGATTAGTAAGAACGGCCTGGAGATGCATTGCCGGAAGGTGATCAACAGTTGGATCAGCACTTGTAGGTGAAGCTCGCCTTGTCGGTGATCGCCGGCGCCGGCGCGGTGATCCGCAGCGTGGCGGTGGCCTTGACGTTGCTCCTGCCCTGCAGCGTCCAGCGCAGCGGCACCGTGTACGAGGTCTGGTCGGACTTCGTGCGCAGCGTCCCCCTGACGACTTCCTTGTCGGTGTTCTTGCGCCACTCGTAGGCGATCTCGCCGGCCGACCCGTTGGTGACGACGGTCGCGGTGACCTGGACCGCGCTGCCGCAGCCCTGGGTCTTCTTCGGCGCCACCACGTTGACCGACTCGATCGCCAGCGCCGGCTCGCTGCCCAGCCTGAACCAGGCCAGGATCGCCCCCGCCATGATCACCGCGAAGACGACGCCGGCCAGCACCGTACGCCGCCGCCTGGCCCGTACCGCCCTGCCGGGCCGTTTTCCGGGCCGGTGCGTGGTGGAGGAGCCGTCGCGCCCGGCCCGCCAGATCCGCTCGGCCGGCGTCGCGGACTGCTCCTGCGGGCCGGGCTCCTGCGTGCCGACCCCGGGCCCGAAGTGCAGCGGCCCCGCCGAGCGGGCGGGCACGCGCAGGAGGGTGACGATGTCGCCCTCGTCCCGTGGCGGCGTCACGGCCGGGCCGCGCCCGAACGGCGAGGACTGCGCGAACGCCGACCTCCCGCGCGCCGCCAGGGCCAGCCCGTCCCTGCTGATCCTGCCGCCCGGCAGCAGCCGCCGCTCGTTGACCAGCAGGTCGCGCGCGGTGCCCAGGCCGAGCGTGCCGGCGGTGGCCGCGGCCCGCCCGAACAACTCCACCGCCTGGGGGGAGCCACTCCCGCATGAGGCGGCCAGGCCGCGCGCCAGTGCGGCCCAGCCCGCCGCGTCCCGCTCGCGCGGGGAGATCTCGCCGCGGATGGCGTCGGATAACCCGCGTTCCGACAGCAGCGAGACGCCCTCGGCGGTGACCACCACCGTGCCCGGATGCACCGAGCCGTGCGTGACCCCCGCCGCGTGCAGCGCGAGCAACGTCTGAGCGGTCTCCACCAGCACGGACGCCGCCCCGCCCGGATCGATGGGCCCGCCGCCGAGCACGCCCGCCAGCGTGGGGCTGACCGCCTGCGCGGTGAGCAGCCACACCTGCTCACCGGCCGCGACCACGTCCGCCACCGGGATCAGGCCGGTCAGCCCGGCCAGCACCAGCCGCTGGTCGGTCATGACGGCCTGGACGACACGCTCGCGCACGCCGGGCAGGCCGATGAGCCCGGGATCGAACAGCAGCGCGCCCGCCCTGCGGCCATCCGGCGAGATGGCATCGATCCAGTTGCCGAGTTCGGTCATCCAGGTGTGCTCGGTGAGCCGGAACCCGGCGATGTCTGGTGAAGGGTTGGTCATCGCCGTTGCCCCCCGGCGTGGTTAGCGCTTCCTTCTGTGGCGCCCCGCCATTCGGCGCTTCACCACAAGTGTGACCGGTGGAGCGCCTGTCGTCACCAGTTAGAGGGCGATCAGTGCGACGGCGTCCCGCTCCCCGGGGGGTCCTGGGGCGGTACGGTCGGCCCCGTCTCTCCGCCCCCGGTCGGGGAGGACCCGGTGGACGGGGGGTTGGACGGCTCGGTGGGCGGATCGGTGGGGACTTCCGTACGCGTCGGGACCTCGGTCGGAGACGAGGGCGGCGCGTCGGGCTCCTGCCCGATCGGATCGTCCGTGTCGCCGCCCAGCCCCGAATCGTCGTCTTCGGACTCCGTCGGCGTGGCGGTCCTGGTCGGGACCGGCTGCCTGGTCCGAAGCGGCGCGCGTGTCGGGGTGGGTGTGGCCCTCCTGGTCGGACGCGCGGTCGTCGGCGCGGCGGGAGGCGGCGCGGAGGTGGTCGTCTCCGTCGGGGTGGGCTCCTGAGTGGGCTCCTCCTCCAGGGTGGGCAGCGGCTCCTCGATCGTCTCCTCCGGTACGGGCGCGGCGGAGGTCGTGGGGGGCGTGGGCGTGACCTCGGTGGTCTCCGCCTGCAGCACCTGCTGCGTGGCGCCCGAGCTGAGGATGACCACCACCGCGGCGACCAGCGCGAGGACGCCGACGGCAGCGGCGGTGACCTTGGTGCCGAGCCGCACGGCGCGGCCGGGCGGGCGCAGGCCGGTCTCGGTGACCACGGTCTGCGCCTCGGCCGGCTCGTCGGGCGGTGGCGGCGCGAGCACCACGAACTTGCCCGCCAGCGCGGCCAGGCGGTGGCGACCGCGCTGCTCCCACTCGGGGCCGTACTCCTGGGCCGCGACCGCCTCCAGCTCGGTCAGGAACGCCTGCGCCGACGGCGGGCGCGCGCCCGGGTCCTTGGCCAGGCCGCGCTCGACCAGGCCGCGCAGCTGCTCGGGCACCTCTTCGACCGGCGGGGGCATGCTCTGGTGCTGCCGGGCCAGCGCCGCGAGGTTGGGGGCGCGATAGGGGCGCATGCCCGCCAGGCACTCGAAGAACACGACCGCCGCCGCGTAGACGTCGGTCGCGGGACCGGCCGGCGCGCCCGCCCACTGCTCGGGCGCCATGTACGGCGGCGTGCCGGCGACGGCGGCGTCATCCCCGACCCGGACCGCGATGCCGAAGTCCACCAGCTTGCTGGTGCCGTCGCCGCGCACCATGACGTTCTCGGGCTTGAAGTCGCGGTGCACGACGCCGATCGCGTGCGCCGAGGCCAGGCCGAGCAGCGAGCCCTTGAGCACGACCAGCGCCGCCTCGGGGCCCGTGGGCCCCTCGGCGTGCAGGAGCTGGCGCAACGGCACGCCGTTGACCAGCTCCATGATGACGGCCGCGCCCTGCCCGGTCTCGACGTAGTCGAACAACCGGGCGTGGTACGCGCTCTGCAGCGTGGCCAGCAGCCGGGCCTCATGCCGGAACCTGGCCACGAACCCGACGTCGGCTCTCAGCTCGTCACTGAGATACTTGATGGCCACCTCGGCGCCGTCGTACTGACGCATGGCCAGGACCACCCGGCCGGCCGCGCCCGAGCCCAGTTGGCGGACCTCGGTGTAGCCGGGGACCCCCCACGGCCCATCACCGTACATAAACGGTCTCCTCTGGAGTTGCTTGGGCCCCCGCCCTCACTCAACAGGCCCGCCCTCACTAAACAGGACGGTAGCTTAACCAGAAGTAACCGCTTCTTCGCTACCAATACGCAGACATGTCGGAAAATGTCACTCAATAGTGTCAGATGGAGCGGAGGGCTCGGTCTCCCTGGGCGGCTCCTTGCTCGGCTCCCTGGTCGGCTCCTTGGGAGGGTCGGTCTCCTTGGGAGGGTCGGTCTCCTTGGGAGGGTCCGTCTCCTTGGGCGGATCGGTCGGGCACGCGCGCGTCGAGCCGCTGCGTGAGGCGCTGCCGCCGGCCGCCGCCGGAGAGGTGGAGGCCGTCACGGACCACTTCGTGCCACAGGGCAGCTTCGTCTCCAGCGAGAAGGTCCTGCTGTAGGAGGTGCTGCCGGACAGGGTGACCGTCCGCGTGGTCCCCGCCTCGCCCGCCGAGAGCCTGACGGTCAGCTCCACCGCCTGGGTGCTGCCCGTCCGCACGCTGACCGGCGCGCTGAGCCCGCCCTGCGTGCCGACCGCGCCGATCGACACCCGCAACACGCGCGGCGGGCAGGGCACGGACGTACGCGCGGAGTCGGTCCTGCCGCCCGCGGTCACGTGCACCGACAGCGTCGAGCCGCAGGGGCGGGACCTGAAGGCGTGGGTGAAGGCCCGCGAGTAGGAGGTGCGTCCCGACAGGGTCGCGGTACGGGTGGCGACCGTGTCGCCGTTGACCGCGAACCGCACCTGGACCGGGATGTCCCCGGTGCCGCTGGCGGCCAGCCGCAGCCCGGCGCTGGCGGTCCTGGCGGGCGCGGCCGGCATGGAGAGGCTGACGTTCAGCGAGTTCACCCTGGTCGGGCAGGCCGGCACGGCCAGCGAGGCGGACCTCGCGCCGCCGGTGGCCGCCGGGGAGGTGGTGACGGTCAGCGTGACCGTCCTGCCGCACGGGCGCTCGCCCATGGACCAGCTCAGCGTGCGGGTGTAGGAGCGGGCGCCGCTCAGGCTCACGCGCTGGGTCCTGCCGTCCTCGCCGGTGGCGCTCCAGGCCGCGGTGGCGGTGACGGCGCCGATGCCGCTGGTACGCAGGGTGATCGTGCTGCTGGCGACCCCGTCGTCGTTGATCGAGATGCTGCCCACGCTCACCCCGAGCACGGAGGTGGCCGGCGGCTCCTCCGGGTCCGGCCGCGTCGGCGGAGTGCCGGGCGGCCGGGTGGTCGCGGTGCTGGTGGCCGGTGCGGGCTCCTCGTCCTGCGGGTCGTCGCCTTCCGCCGGGTCGTCACCCTCCTGCGGGTCGTCGTTACCCTGAGGGCCGTCGTTGTCCTGCGGATCGTCGTTACCCTGAGGGCCGTCATTGTCCTGGGGGTCGTCGTTCCCCTGCGGGTCCGCCTCCGGCGGTGGTTGCGGCACGACCTGCGGGATCTCGGGCCCCGCCTCCGAGTCCGGGTCCGGCGCGGTGTCCGTGTCCGGTTCGTCCTCCGAGACGGGTAACTCAGTCTCCTCGGTGGTCGCGGGACCGGCGACCGGCGCCGTGGCGATCGAACTCGGCGGCACTACCGCCGCCGCGCCGACCGGCTGCTCGGGCGGCTGCCTGCCGGCCAGCACGACCACCACCGCCACGGCCGCCGCCGCGCTCACCGCGCCGCCCAGCGCCAGGCGCCGGGCGTTCGTGCTCAGAGCCCGCCGCACGCCGTGGCGGGCGCGCCGCATGCCGCCGCCCACGTCGCGGAAGACGGTCCTGGCCAGCGACGTGCCCGCCTCGGGGGTCGCCGCCGGCGGCGTCGGCAGCAGCAGGCCGAACAGCAGGATGAGCGCGGCCAGCCGCCGCCTGCCCCGCTCCTCCCAGTCCTCCCCGTACGCCGCCCTGGCCGTGGCCTCCAGCTCCGCGACGAACTCCAGAGCCCCGGCCGGCCGCCGCTCCGCGTCCTTGTGCAGCCCGCGCCGCACCAGCTCGCGCAGCGGCTCCGGCGCGTCCAGGAACGGCACGGGCGCGTGCACGTGCTGGTAGCCCAGGACGCTCGGCTCGGTGGAACGGTAGGGCCGATGCCCGGTCAGGCATTCGAAGAAGACGGCCGTGGCCGCGTACACGTCGGTCGCGGGCGAGGTCGGCCGCCCCTCCCACAACTCGGGCGCCATGTAGGCGGGCGTGCCCTCGGGGCGGGCGGCGGTGCCCTGCCGTACCGCGATGCCGAAGTCGACGAGCTTGCTGATCCCGTCGTCCCGTACGATCACGTTCTCCGGCTTGTAGTCCCGGTGCACCAGCCCCAGGGCGTGCGCCCTGGCCAGGCCGAGCAACGAGCCCTTCAGCACGACCAGCGCCGCCTCGGGCTCGGTGGCCCCGTTCTCACGCAGCAGCGCGCGCAGCGAGACGCCGTTGACCAGCTCCATCACGATGGCCGCGCCGCTCACGTCCTGGACGTACTCCCAGATCGTGGCGATGTTCGGATCGCGCAGCGTGGTCAGCAGCCGCGCCTCCGACTGGAACCTGGCCAGCGAGGAGGGGTCGCGTAACAACTCCTCGGACAGGTATTTGATCGCGACTTTGAGTCCGGTCTCGTCGTGCACCGCGAGTGCGACGCGCCCGCTCGCACCCGCCCCGAGCTGCCTTATTTCCGTATAACCGGGAGCGCTCCACTCCATCTGCCCTCTCCCATCAGGAGCCGGTCCACCTGATGAGACGTGCGATCAAGGAGACTGGTTTGCCAGGTGGTTCCGGATTTATGGAACTACTCCCGACGGAGGATGTGAACCGGTGTTTCGATACCTTCTGGGAGCACCGAATCGGGCTCGGGTTCGCCCCACGTCGTGACCAGGGGAAGCACCCCGGCCCACACCGGCATCTCGTAATCCTCGTCGTCGTCCTTGGGCCCCCCGCGCCGGATCTTGACCGACGCCTCCTCCAGCGAGAGCGCCAGCACGGACGTGGCGGCCAGCTCCTTGCGCGAGGGCTGCCGGGCGTAGTCCCACTGGCCGGGCGCGAGCTGCTCGGTCAGGGCCCGCAGCCCCGCCAGGCGCTCGTCCCGGTCCGTCACCAGGCGGGCTCGGCCGTAGATGATCGCCGAGCGGTAGTTGACCGAGTGGTGGAAGACCGACCTGGCCAGCACGATGCCGTCCAGGTGCGTGACCGTGACGCAGACCTCCGTGTCCTCGCCCGCGCGCAACGACCGGGCGCCGGTGGAGCCGTGCAGGTAGAGGGTCTCGCCGATGCGTCCGTAACCGGTGGGCACGACCATGGGACAGCCGTTCACGACCACGCCCAGGTGGCAGATCAGGCCGTTGTCGAGCACCTCGTGCAGATCGTTCCTGTCGGTGCTGCCGCGCTCCTTGGAGCGGCCCAGCGTCGTACGCGGTGTGGTGGAGAGCATGATTCGACCGTACTGGCGAAGTGGACCTATCCTGTAGGGCCACTATCGAGCCCTTCACAGAGACCACTTTCGTGCGCACCCACGTTGACCTGCCGGTATCCCTATCACGAGACTCGGCCGACCCGCTCACCGCGCAACTCGCCGGCTGGCTGCGCCGCGCCATGCTGGACGGCACGCTGGCCCCCGGGGAGCGGCTGCCCTCCACGCGGGCCCTGGCCGCCCAGCTCGCGGTGAGCAGGACCGTGGTGACGGAGGCGTACCAGCAGCTCTACGCGGAGGGCTGGCTGGACGGGCGGCACGGCTCCGGCACGTTCGTGGCCGACATGGAGCAGGCGCCCAGGCCGCCGGGCAGGAGCACGTACGTGCCCGCACCGCCGCCGCCCCCGGCCGACTCCGTGGACCTCACCTCCGGCAGGCCCTGGGTGCGCGACTACGACAGGGCCGCCTGGAAGCGGGCCTGGCGCAGGGCCGCCGACCTGGAGCCCGGCGACTCGCCCGACCCGTACGGGCTGCCGCGCCTGCGCGAGCAGCTCGCCGAGCATCTCCGCCGCGCCAGGGGCATGGCCGTCGGCCCGGAGAACGTCCTGGTCACCAGGGGCACCGGCAACGGGATCGACCTGTGCGCGCTGGCCCTGCTCGCGCCCGGCGA
The DNA here is from genome assembly GCF_040655495.1 of Nonomuraea sp. NPDC050404. NCBI lineage: Bacteria > Bacillati > Actinomycetota > Actinomycetes > Streptosporangiales > Streptosporangiaceae > Nonomuraea > Nonomuraea sp. NPDC050404. The sequence continues at coordinate 222,955 of NZ_JBFAKB010000006.1, read as the reverse complement.
CAGGGCGGGCGTGGAGGACCCGGGATACCGCGTGGCCCGCAACGTCTTCGCGGCGCGGGGCGCGGAGGTGGTGCCCTGCCCGGTGGACGAGGACGGCGTGATCGTGGACGGGCTCCCCGGCGACCTGCGCCTGCTCTACACCACGCCGGCCCACCAGTTCCCGCTCGGCGGACGGTTGCCGATCCCGCGCAGGGAGCGGCTGCTGGCCTGGGCGCGGAGCACGGGCGCGACGATCGTCGAGGACGACTACGACGCGGAGTTCCGCTACGACGTGGCCCCGCTGCCCGCGCTCTACGGCCTCGACCCCTCCCGGGTGGTGCTGCTCGGCACGCTGTCCAAGATCCTGGCCCCCGACGTGGGCGTGGGCTGGCTGGTCGGCGCGCCCGAGCTGCTGGCCAGGATCGCCGGGCTGCGCGACGAGGTGGCCGACCGTACCAGCGGGCCCGTGCAGCAGGCCGTGGCCACCATGCTGGAGTGCGGCGACCTCGACCGGCACCTGCGCAGGATGCGCCTGGAGTACGCGCGCCGCCGCGCCGCCATCGTCGAGCTCCTCGGCCCCGTCTGCCGCCTGCACGGTGACACGGCCGGGTTGCACGTGCTGGCCGAGCTGCCCGAGGCCGTGGTGCCGGGCGTGGTCGGGCGCGCCGCCGAGCGCGGCGTCCTGCTCGACTCCACCCATCGCCACCACCACGGCGGCCCGCGCCTGCACGGCCTGGTGATCGGGTACGGCTCCGCCTCGCTCGCCGACGTCCGGCGCGGCTGCCGCGTCCTGGCCGGCCTCATCCGCGAATGCCGCTCCTAAGGGCTGTCGGCCGGGAGCTCCGGGGTCAAGGGCTGTCGGCCGGGCGCTCCAGGCGGTGCAGGACCGGCAGGGAACGTTCGGCGTACATCGGATCCACCGGCAGCACGTGCCGGGCCCACCAGCGCGCGGGCCCGGGATGGGGGGAGCGCTCGGTGAAGGCCGGGGCGTAGTCGTCGTACGGCGGGTCGTACAGGTAGCCGGTGGACACCCCGTGCCGCTCCAACTCGGCGACGGCCGCGTCCCTGTCGCGCACCAGCAGCGGCACCCGGAACAGCGGCCGGTCGAGGTCGTCGCGCACGGCGGGCGCGACCGTGGGCAACCCGGCCAGCAGCCGCACGCCCGCGACCCTGCGCGCCCGCTCGCGCGGCACCTCGGCCAGCCGCCTGGCCTGGTACCAGCGGACCACTGGGCCCCGCCGGGCGCGGTAGTCGTGCAGGTCGGCACGGACCCAGGGATCCAGGGGCGGCAGCGCGGGCACCCGCTTGAGCGCGCGCCGCAACTCCCGCTCGCGCAGCGCGATGCGGAAGCCCTGGCGCTCCTCCTGCAGGCCGAGCAGGCGGGACAGGACGAGGGCGGGGCGTACCCGGTTGAGCCCGAGCGCCGTCCGGCGGGCCATGGGGGTGACCACGCTCCACAGGTCGGCAAGCATGGAGCCGCGCGTCAGCAGGGCGTCGCGGGCGTAGGCCAGCGCCCGGAGATCGGACTCGCGCTCGACGGCCAGCACGCCGCCCGAGCCCGCCCCCGGATGTTTGGACAGGCTGAAGACCCCGGCCTGGCCGAACGTCCCCAGCGGGCGCCCGCCGAGGTCGCTCTCCAGCGCGTGCGCCACGTCCTCGATCAGGATCTTGCCCGCGAAGGCGGGGGCGTCGTCGGGCAGGCCGTACAGGTTGGTCGTCAGTACGGCGTCCACCGCGTCGAGGTCCACCCGGGAGACGTCGATGTTGCCGTCGCGCGGCGACAGCGGCGCGATCACCGGGCGCAGGCCGGCCGCCAGCACGAGGAAGAGGATCTCGTCGGCGGAGATGGGCGACATCAGCAGGCGCTGGCCGGGCAGGCACCAATGGCGTAAGGCCAGATAGAGGCCCAGCCGATTGGACGGCAGCGACAGGCAGTGACGGCCCGTGCGCTCTGCGATGTACTTCACCGTTGTAGGACGGTACGCAGTCTTCCGTAGGTTTTCAAGGTCTTGTCGGCCGTTTTGAGCAACAACGGACTGGCCATAACCGTGGCGCGAGTCTTGCGTACCGGCACCCGCATCACCCAGTGCAGGCCCGCCGCCGGGCCGATCCTGGCCACGCGACCCTCGGCGACCTCCAGTTCGGCGGTCTTGAGCTTGTCCTTGTACTCCTTCTGGCCCCGCCCCATGTCGATGATCTCGATGCCGGACTCGGCGGCGCGCTCGGCCATCGCCAGGTGGTGGATGAGGCCGGGGGAGTACTTGGCGAAGGAGGTGTCGTAGGCGGGGAACCAGCCGGCCAGCGTCGTACGCGTGCGCAGCCCGAAATGCCCGGCCATCGGCCGGTCACCGGCGTAGACCATGTCCAGCACCCCGGCGAAGCTGTCGGACTGGGTGGCCAGCAGCCGCTCGACCAGCTCCACGATCCACTTGTGCGCGAACCTGTCGGTGCGGCCGGTCCTGCGGTACTGGTCGGTCTTCCAGCTCAGCAGCGTGCGCAGGGGCGCGAGGCCGGTGGTCGCGTAGTCGTGGCGGATCGAACCCGAGTCGCGCTGGAGCTTGCGCGACTTGGCCAGGGTGGATTTGTACGTCTTGCCAGAGTTATGCCTCAATGTCTCTGTGTAACGTTCCCAACCCTGGCGTAGGTCGATGATGGGGGAGGGGTGTCTCTCGTGACGGCCCTTCAGCAGCGGCTGGCCGGAGACCAGATGGTCGAACTCGTACACCGCCAGCCCGCAGTCCTTGAGCAGCCGCAGCGGGTCGATGTCCAGGCCCTTGGCGTGAACCAGCCCCTGCGCGTCCGTCAGCCCGGAGGCCACCGGTTTTCCTATGCCCATTGGGTATCGCTCGAAGGGAAAGAATCCCACGATGTCCGGGCCGTCGTAGAGGACGGCCACGCGTACGACATCTCTGAGTTCGCCCACCGTCAGGGTGAATTCGGGCGACAAAAAGGGATTGTCGAAGGCCTGGTCGGCCTCCTGGAGGGCGCGCCACCGGCTGATCTCCGATTCGCCCAGCTCACGGGGTGTGACGAGAGTGATGCGCATTGTCTCCAACCGTCGGCACGCAGAGATCGACCAGCATGGCGGGCAGGGGTGTACCGCCAGGTTATTGGATCTCGCGGGGTGACATCGCCGCAGGTCCGGAACGTTACGTAACTCCCAGCCTGTCTTCAGGACCGAGTGACGTTCTAGTGTGTGTTCATGACCGTACCTGGCATCGATCACCCCCGTCTGGCCGCCTGGATGGGCAGGAACGTGCCCGACGCCGGCGAGCCCTCGTCCGTCTCGCTGATCTCAGGCGGCAGGTCGAACCTGACCTACCTGGTCGAGGCCGGGGAGGGCCGCCTGGTGCTGCGCCGGCCGCCGCTGGGCCACGTGCTGCCCACCGCCCACGACATGCGGCGCGAGTGGCGGGTCATCTCGGCGCTGGCGCCCACGCCCGTGCCGGTGCCCGAGCCGATCGCCTTCTGCGGCGACGAGGACGTGATCGGCGCGCCGTTCTACCTCATGGGGTACGTCGAGGGCGTCGCCGTACGGAACCTGGAGCAACTCGGCGATCCGGCTCCCGAGCACACGCGGCGGTTGTCGGAGCGGCTGGCCGAGATCCTGGCCGCCATCCACTCGGTGGACTACCGCGAGGTGGGCCTGGGCGACTTCGGGCGGCCGGAGGGTTACCTGGCCAGGCAGCTCGACCGGTGGTGCCAGCAGTGGGAGCGCTCGAAGACGGCCGACCTGCCGGAGTACGACCGGCTGGTGGCGCGGCTACGTGAACGGCTGCCCGCCGAGGTGGCGGGCACGCTGGTGCACGGGGACTACCGGCTGGACAACACGCTGCTGCGGCCCGGCGACCAGGAGATCGTGGCCGTGGTGGACTGGGAGATGTCCACGCTCGGGGATCCGCTGGCCGACCTGGGGCTCACGCTGACGTACTGGCGTGATCGCGAGGAGGGGCAGGAGCTCCCGGTGTCCGGGGACGTGACGGCGGCGCCCGGATTCATGAACGTGCGCGAGTTCGCCGCCCACTACAGCAAGACGTCAGGTCGCGATATTTCAGACCTTGGCTTCTATGTGGCTTTCGGAAACTTCAAGCTGGCGGTCATCCTGGAGGGGATCCACGCCCGCTTCCGCCAAGGCAAGACCGTTGGGGAGGGATTCGACGGAATCGGCGCGGCCGTCCCCAGCCTGATCGCCCGCGCACACCGCATGCTCGACCAGCCCTGAATGCCCCCATACCCCCCTGCAAGGAGCGCCATGAGCACTGTTGCACTGATCACCGGAGCGGCGAGCGGCATCGGGGCCGCCGTGGCACGGCGCCTGTCGGCGGGTGGCGTGAAATGCGTCCTCGTCGACCTCGACGCGGAGGGCGTCGAGCGGCTGGCCAAGGAGGTGGACGGGGCGTGGCTGGCCGCCGACGTCAGCACCGAGGAGGCTTCGCTGGAGGCGGTCGCGCTGGCCGAGCGGCGGTACGGCCGGCTCGACCTGATGCACCTCAACGCCGGCATCGGCGGGGGAGTGAACCTGGCCGACTTCGACCTGACCCGCTACCGCCAGGTGGTCGGGGTCAACATGGACGGCGTCGTCTTCGGCGTACGCGCCGGCATGCCGCTGCTCGTACGATCCGGCGGCGGCGCGATCGTGGTCACCTCGTCGCTGGCCGGGCTCGTCGGATACGCCGGCGACCCCATCTACACGATGACCAAGCACGCCGTCGTGGGCCTGGTCAGGGCGCTGGCCGAACCACTGGCCGCGCAGAACGTGCGCATCGGCGCGGTCTGCCCCGGCTTCACCGACACGCCCCTTGTCGCCCAGGCGCGGGAGATGTTCGTCAACGCGGGCTTCCCGCTGCTCACGGCCGAGGACGTGGCCGCCGCCGTGGAGTCCGCCTTCTACTCGGAGACTCCGGGCACGCTCCTCATCGTGCAACCGGGCCGGCAGCCGGTGCCGTACCGGTACGCAGGGGTTCCCGGCCCTGCCGGAGGTCAGAGGCCGCCGAGCGAAGATTGACGGCAAGCGGCTTGCAAGCGGGACGATTAGCGTAAATAGGGCCGGGCGGGCTGCCCGGCCCTTTGTACGTCGCGAACCTTGTAGGTTCGTGATCCCCCCTAACGTCTCGCGAGGATAGAGGAGCGTTCAGTGATTCCGACCGACGGCCGACACGCGCGCCGACGATCGCCATGGCCGATCGCACTTGGAGCAGGTGTTCTCGCGGTCGTACTGGTGGTGGGCATCATGGTGTACGCCGCGATGAGGGCCGAGCAGCGCAGCGGTTTCAGCGGCAGCGACGTGGCCACCAAGGTGCCCAGCGAGCCCGCGCCGCAGCTCAGCCAGCCGCCCGCGCTGGACAACTGGCCGCGATGGGGCATCACCCACACCCAGTTCAGCGCCGACAACGAACCCCAGGACGTCATCGAGAAGGCCAGGGGCATGCTCGGCCGCGTCCCCATGCTGCAGAACCAGCACATCATGGGCTGGGGCGTGGGCAACCCGGAGCCCAGCCCCGGCGAGTACAACTTCCGTGACCTGGACCGGCGGCTGACGCTGATGACGTCGTCGCGCGGGGTGCCGGTCATCACGCTCTGCTGCGCGCCCGACTGGATGAAGGGCGGGCGGGCCGGGCGTACGGACTGGAACAAGAACCACACGGTCGCCCCCGAGCGGGAGCACTTCGACGACTTCGCCAAGCTGGCCACGCGGGTGGCCAAGCAGTACCCGACGGTCAAGCACTACATGGTGTGGAACGAGTTCAAGGGCTTCTGGAACCCGGACACCAACCAGTGGGACGCCAAGGGCTACACCGAGATGTACAACAAGGTCTATACGGCACTGAAGAAGGTCAACAAGGACATTCAGGTCGGCGGGCCGTACATTCCGATCGACAGCTACACGCGCGGCGCGCCCTCGGAGCTGAGCGGCCCGTGGGGCACGATCGACCCGCGCACGCTGGAGGCCGTCCAGCACTGGATCGAGAACAAGAAGGGCGCCGACTTCATCGTCGTGGACGGGGCGTCGATGACCAAGGACAAGGGGAACGTTCCCAACGATTTCACCGCCCAGGCCAAGTTCGCCGCGATCACCAACTGGTTGCGCAAGGAGAGCGGCGACCTGCCGGTGTGGTGGGCGGAATGGTACGTCGAGCCGGAGAACGCCGGGTGGAGCGAGGACAAGCGCACCGCCGTGCAGGCGACCGCGCTCATGGAGTTCGCCAAGAGCGGGGTCACCACCGCCCTCTACTGGAACCCGCAGCTCAAGGAGCCGGGCGAGTGCAACGGCTGCCTCTGGGCCCCCAAGGTCGGTGAGGAACTGCCGATGGCCGGGTTGCTCAGCGGCTTCACCAAGTGGTTCCCCACCGGGGTCGAGGTGCAGGAGGTGCGGACTTCCGACCCGAAGGTGAAGGCGATCGGGCAGGCGAGCCAGGTCGTCATGGTGAACACCTCGGACCAGGACGTCTCGGCCACCGTTGACGGGCGCGAGGTCGCACTGAAGCCCTACGAGATCAAGTGGTCCGGACGCGGGGGCGCCGGCGGAGGTGCTTGATCCGGCGGCGTTGCTTGATCCGGCAGGGGTGCTTGATCCGGCGGCTGTGCTTGACCCGGCAGGGGTGCTTGATCCGGCGGCGGGTGCTCTTCGCCCGCCGCTCGTGGCCGCCTGACCCGGCGTCGCTCATGGCCGCCGAAGGCCGCGCAACACGCCGCCAGCGCCAGCCCGAACACCGGCAGCCAGGCCAGCCGGGCCATCACCCAGCCGGCCGTGTCCGGCGCGGTGTGCAGGCCGTGCAGGGCCTGGCCGCTGAGCAGGCCGAGGGCGGTGACGGCGATCATGGCGGTCTGGTGCCAGAGGAAGATCGTGATCGCCAGCAGGTTGACCAGGGCCGTGGCGGCCCAGGCCAGGGGCCGCCGCAGCACCCGGCGCAACGGGCCGAGCAGCAGCACGGCCGCCCCGCACTGGGCCAGTCCGAAGGTGACGGCGGCGAGCGTGGGCGGGTCGAGGTTGGAGATCGCGGCACCCGGCACCCCCACCATGGCCACCGGATAACCACCCCAGAGCACCAGCCCGGCGGTGGCGGCCCCGCCACCGACCAGCAACGCCCATCCAGTACGCGGGGCGGGCGTCCGGCGGGCTCGGCCCCAGGCGACGCCCAGGCAGTACGGCACCAGCCAACCGGCCAGGACGTTCACCCAGCCGAGCCAGGCGGGCCCGCCCAGGCCGTACCGCAGGAGGTCCACCAGCGCCACGGCGGCCACCGGCCAGACCGGACGCAGCCTGACGACCAGCGGGGTCGCCGCCGTCAGCACGGCGAAGACCAGCAGGAACCACAGCGGCGACCACACCAGCCCGCCCAGCGTCCGCACGCTCTCCACCCCGACCCCGCCGCCCAGCGTCGCCACCGCGATCACCGCCCACACAAGCAGCACAACGGCGACGGGCCGGAACAACCGCGCCATCCGCCCGCCGAGCCACGCCCAGTACCCCGATGAGCCCGGGGCACGGGCCGCCACCATCCCGCCCACCAGGAAGAACACCGCCAGCGTCTGGAACAGCCAGGACGCCGGGGCGAGCTGGGGGAGCTCCCGCAACGGGCTGGCGCCGCGCACCGTGCCGCTGTCCACCACCAGGCCCGTCACCAGCCAGTGGCCGAGCACCACGCCGAGGATGGCCAGCGCCCGCAGCCCGTCCACGCCCCGGTCACGCGTCCGAGGGGTGGCCGCGTCGATCCGTCCGAGCAGCTCACGCACGCCGCGCCGCCCCCTCGGGCGCCGATGTTCGCCGTGCTGAGGGCGGCGACCCCGCTGCCGGCACGCCCTCGGGCGCCGACACCGCCGCCCTCTCGGGCGTCGGCACCGGCGCGCTCACGGGCGTCGCCCCCGACACGATCGCCGCGATGTTGCGCAGTGACAGCGAGCCCGGTCGCAGGTAGTCGCTGTGCCCGCCGTCGCCCGCCGCGAAGACCCTGGCGCCCGACCCGGGGGAGACCGGGTCCTGGCCCAGGCCCAGATCGCCGAAGGGGAGCCGGAACCGCACGTGCGGGACGGCCGCGATCCAGTCGCCACTGCCACGGGCGGCCCAGACCGGGGCGGACGTACGCAGCGGTCCTGTCGTGCCGGTGCCCGCGCCGCCGTACAGGACGATGCCGGCCACGCCGCCCAGCCCCGGCGCGGCCCGCCCGCAGACGACGGCCCCGTAGGAGTGGCACAGGAGGGACACCCTGGCGGGCCCAAGCTCGCGTACGAGCGCCTGGAGGCCGGGGACGGCCCCGTCGGCGCGGGCCGTGGTCAGGACGGCGGCCTCGAACGTGCGGGGCGTCTTGTAGCCGAGCCAGGCGACGACGGCCACCCGCTCGCCCAGCTCGTGCCGCAGGGCGAGCGCGTCGGCGCGGAGCCGCCGGTAGCGCTCGAAGCCGGTGTCGGCGCCGGGCACCAGCACGGCCACCCGCCCGGCCGTGGCCAGGTCGCCGAAGACCTCCGCGCTGCGGCCCCCGTCACGGCCGTCGAAGGACAGGAACCGCCGCGCCGGGTCCGCCATCGCCAGCAGCGCGCCGGCCCTGCCCGTCTGGCCGTGCCCGGCGGCCATCCGCCCGGCCGCGAGTATGTCCCGGCGGACGGCGGCGTACCGAGCCTCGGTCAGGCCCTCGGGCGGCGGGACCGGCGCGGGGGCCGGGACCTCGGAGCCCGACAGCGGCACGGCCACCGACGCGGAGACGAGCCCCGCGAGCAGACTTCGGCGCAGGAGGGAGAGCATGCGCCGAACTTATGGATCACACCCCGTCGTCGGCGTCACGCCCGGGAGTGGATCCGCGACGTAGCTCTGAAGTACTACGCCGGTCACCCGAGGCCGTCCTCCAAGGGCCTGTGGACGCCCGTGAGCCCATCAGCGGCCCGTAGGCGACCGATCACCCTCAGCCCAGCCCGAAGTGCGGCAGACACGGTTTCAGGCCGTGGATCTCGACCGGCACGGGAGCGGTGAAGTCCGCCGCGTCGAGCCGGAGCTGTTGCTGCTGCGCCCGCTGCCCGCGGATCGAGTGGACCGACAACCCGTTCTGCCGGTAGCCGAGCTTGCGCGAGACGCCCAGCGAGGCCGGGTTGTCCAGGAACGCGCTGGAGACCGCCGTCAGCGCCCCCAGCCCCGCGAAGGCCAGGTGCAGCACGGCGGCGCGCATCTCCGTGCCCAGCCCCCTGCCCTGGTGGGCGCGGCCCAGCCAGGAGCCCGTGTGCACCTCGCGGGTGATCGCGAAGTCGACTCCCTTGACGTCCTGGATGCCGATCACCCGGCCCTCGTGGACGACGGCGAAGTTGCAGCACCACTCCTCGGCCCGCCAGCCCGCGATGACCCCGAGGTGGTAGCGCACGACGTTGCCCGGCAGCTCGGCGGCGGGCGCGTCGGTCCACGGCACGCCGAACGGCGTCCGCTCGGGCTCGTGCACCCCTTCCAGGGCGCGTTCGGCCAGCTCGTCGAGGTCGTCGTAGGAGGGGATCCGCAGTTCGAGGCGGGGCGTGGTCAGGCGGAGGTCGAAAACGGGCCAGTGGCGCATGCCAGCCCATTGTTCCCGCCGGTCACGCCAGGGTCACGTCATTTAGGCGGAGGCCGTGTGCCGTCCGCCGCGCCGGGCGGGTTTGCGCCAGTACGTCAGGAAGCGCAGCAACCACTCCACCGGCCCGTACCGATGCCTCCTGAGCCACCACCGGCTGTAGAACACCTGGAAGGCGAAGATGCCGAGCGCGATCAGCACCTCCAGCGGCGGGCTGACCCGGTCCACGAGGGCCAGCCCGTACCCGGTGAAGATCAGCGCGCAGATCAGCGACTGCGCCAGGTAGTTGGACAGCGCCATCCGGCCGGGCGCCGCCAGCGCCCGCCCCAGCCGTGGCAGGTGCGGCAGCACCCGCAGGAACGTGGCCGCGTACGCCGCCGCCAGCAGCGGAGCCGTCACCAGGTCCACCGCCTCGCCCCAGAACTTGTGCGGTACGCCGTTCCACGCCGACATCGTGTAGACCAGCGCGCCCGCCGGCCCGGCCGTGAACCCGACCTGCTGCAACCTGCGCAGCACCACCGTGTACGAGGTCAGGTCGCGCATGGCGCCCAGCTTGCCGACCGCCAGCCCGATCAGGCACGCGGCCAGCACGGCCGGCCCCTGGAAGAGCACCCGCAGCACGATGATCAGGGACAACTTCCTGAGGTGCTCGGAGACGATCTGGAAGATGTCCCCGCCGAGTGCCGAGTTCGACGCGGCGGCCTCCGCCGAGCCGTCCGCCACCGTGTGCGAGGTGTCCAGCCCGGCCATGGCCAGCACCGCGAGCAGCACGAACCCCAGCGCCAGCAGCAGCGTCAGCGCCACGGCCAGCATTACCGCCGTCTTCGGCCGGATCGCCCGGAAGATCAGCAGGGCCACCCCGACGGCCGCGTACGTGGTCAGGATGTCCCCGGGGAACAGCAGCACGGCGTGCGCCAGCCCGAGCAGCAGCAGCCCCGCCAGGCGGCGCAGGAACATCGGCACGAACGGCCGCCCCTGCCGCCTGGCGGACTCGACCATCAGCGTGAAGCTGTAGCCGAACAGGAACGAGAACAGCAGGTAGAACTTGTTCTCCGCGAACAGGGTCACGACCCACCGCACGCCCCAGTCCAGGGGCGAGTCGAACGCCGGCTCCGCCATCCCGGCCATCCGGTAACCGGAGGCCAGGAAGGCGATGTTGACGACGAGGATGCCGAGCAGCGAGAAACCTCGCAGGGCATCCACGGAGGCGATCCTCGCGGGAGCGAGGCGTGTGTCCGGCCTGGCGGGATGTGTCTCCTGTGTCCTCATCGGAGGACATCATCCCGCACAAGCTGTGAGTTTCCTGTGAATTCAGTTATTTTGCGCGATATGGATAAACCGCTCGATGATCACCGCTAGTGCCACCACGAACGCCGGGATCGCCAGCCACATCAGGCGTTTGCGCGCCCTCGGAGCCCGGTTCGGACCGTTCAGCCGGATGATTTCGTAGCCGAAAAGTGCGGCCCATGTCACACCCAGCGCGCCCAGTCCCACCGGCGTCCACGGGGAGGTGGGGTCGCCGCGTCCCTTGTACTCGTTCGGTTCCGGGATCTCGGTGCCTCTGACGAACGTCTTCCAGGTGTAGAGCGCCGCGTCGTCGTTGGAGTAGACCCGCTTCAGCTGGGGCGCCTTGTCCAGCGCGGCACGGAACTTCTCGCCCCAGTCCGCCGGGAAGCCCTGGTTGAGCTGCAGATAACTCACCTGGCCACGGCTCACGATCAGGTACGAGTTACGCGACTGCCCCTTCATGGTGTTCACGACATCGGCGATCTTCGAGGGGTCCTTGTGCACGAGCGCCTGCGTGTTGAAGCTCACCCGCTCGATGTCCTGCTCGCCCCACGGCAGCGTCGGAGTGACCTCCTCGCCCACCTTCGGCACCAGGTAGACCACCCGCGCGCTGGGCTTGTCGTGCTCGTAGACGTAGTGCAGGGCTGCCACCTCACCGGTGGAGACCCGCTCGAACTTCTCGTTGCCGTACCTGGCCAGCAGGAACGTGAAGGCGAACATGACCGCGAAGCACGCCGCGAGCACCAGCGAGATCTTCTTGGTCAGCTCGGGGTTGAAGCGCACGTTCCGCTTGCGCAGCGGCACGGTCTCCTCGCGCACGTCCGCGCTGTCGGACGGCAGGTTCGGGAAGAACGCGTACGCGGCCAGCAGGCAGGCGCCGGGCAGCGCGAACATGTAGATCCGCAGCCCGATCTCGCCGCCGTAGCTCTGCAGCCCCAGCGCCAGCACCGGCACGCACAGCAGGATCAGCGCCGAGCGGTCGAACACCCCGCGCCGCAGCCGGCGGAAGATCCCCGCCGCCGCGCAGCCCAGGATCACCGCGAGGATGCCCAGGCGGCCCTGCAGCACCAGCGCGTGCGCGGGGTCGCTGCCCTCGATGCGGTCGCCGGTGTTGCTGCGCAGGTTGGCCAGGATGTTGCCCAGGCCGCCGAAGATCGTGTCGATCTGGCTGGCCCAGAAGCCCACCGTCATGTAGCTGATCCAGGCCAGCACGATCAGCCCGAGGAAGAACGGCAGCCCCCAGGTCAGCGTGGTCCGCTTGAAGATCAGGAACGCCGTCAGCACGCCGAGCATCATGAACGGCGTGATCTGGTGCGAGGCCACCGACGCCGCGAACAGCAGCACCAGCATCATCAGCATGAGCAGCTTGTCGGCCCTGAACGTGCCGGTGTTGGCCAGCTCGCCGGGCGTCATCGCGTCCAGCCTGCCGATCAGCTTGCGCAGGCCCTTGGTCGGCACGGGCTTGGTGCGCGGCTCCACCCGCCCGAACCAGCGCAACAGGATCGCCACGAACGCCAGATACAGGGCGAAGGTGAAGCCCTGGGGCGAGAAGTAGTCCTGGCCGATCCACTGCACCAGCACGAACAGCAGCGCCGCGAACCACCGCGCCCGCGTGGTGGCCACGACCTGGCGCAGGATCAGCACGAACGGCAGCAGGTAGAGCAGGTTCGACAGGAGCGGCGTCCACTGCAGGATCGTCGTCATGTCGGTGATGCCGGCGGCCTTCGTCACGAACGCGAACAGCGCGAAGAAGCCCGGCCAGCCCATGCGGGCGTCGATGTTGATCGCCGTCTCGCCGGTCCTGCCGATGAAGTCCACGAAACCGGCATGGATGTACGCGGTCGGGAAACGCGGCTCCTCCGCCACCAGCGCGCCCGCGCCGTGCAGCGCGAAGGTGATCGCGGCGATCTGGAACAGCAGCAGGAACTTGCGGTCGGTGCTCTGGGTGACCGTGATGAAGAACGACACGATCATGATCACGATGGCGATGAACGCCGTGGGCGGCAGCGCCGAGATCAGCCCCAGGCCGTCGATGTCGGCCGGGTCCACACCCCAGAACGGGCCCGGGGGGACCTTGAGGGCGAGGATGTACATGGCCAGGCCCTCTAGGACCAGCAGCAGCGGCAGCCACTTCGGTGCGCTGGCGATGAGCGCGCGGGCCCTGTCCCGCATCGTGCGGGGCCCGGCGGGCGCCCTGCCCGGCGCGCCACGCGGCGGCGCCTGCGTGGGCGGCGCCTGCTGGTGCACGGCCTGCCGTGGCCCGCCCTGCTCGGGCGCGACGTGCGGCGGCGCCCCCTGCAACCCGACGGGCCCCTGCCCCGGCGGCCCTGAAGGCGCCGCGGGCTGGTTGGGCGGCGGCTGTACGAGGTTCGCCAGCGCCTGAGACCCAGCCACCGGCCGCCCTCCAGGCCCCGGAGTCCCAGCCGACGGCCCACCCGAGGACGGCCCGCCTGCGGAGGGCCCGCTCGTAGAGGGACCGCCCGTGGACGGGCCGCCTGCGGACCGGCCGCCCGTGGAGGGGCCCGCTGTGCCGGGGCCACCGGTGTCAGGTGCGGCGGTGGGCTGCGTGCCCATGGGCTGCGTGCCGGCGGCGGGTCCGGTGGCGGCCGGTCCGCGACCGTAGGGGTCCACGCGACCGGACGCGCCGGACTTGGCGCCGGTGCCGGACGCGGGGCCGGGGCTCGTGCCGGGCGCGGGCTGGGGCCCACTGGGCGGCTGGGCTCGCGGTCCCGGCTGAGACTTGGGTCCGCCGGGCGGCGGGGTCTGCGGTCCGCTGGCCGGCTGCGCCTGAGGCCCGCTGGGCGGTTGGGCCTGGGGGCCGCTGGGTGACTGGGTGCGGGGCCCGGATTTGGCGGGAGCCGTGCCGGGCGATGCCTGGGCAGCCTCGTCGGCCGCCGGCGGCTGCCCGGACACGGGCAGCCGGATGGCAGAGGTCCTCTCCGGGTCGGACGGTTTGGCGTCCGGCCCGGCAGCGCTCTTCGGAGAGTCCTCGGCCGGCTTCGACGACTCCTCGCCCGAAGGCGGAGAGTTGAACGTCAGCTTGGGGATGACCCCCGTAGCTTCCGGATCGAAGGGCACGTTTGACTCCTCCTTGTCCCCATGCACACCCGAGGAGCCGGTGTTCCCCGTTGGCCTGCCATCGCCGTCCCGTTGCCTCACGTTGACCATCATGCGGCCCCGGACGACCCCTGGGTGACAACCGACCGACCAGTTTGGCCGATTTTGAGAATTTTACGTAGATTTCCAAAGATCAAAAGTGCGACGAGCAGCTGGCTGAAGAGCACTCCGTACCCCACGGCGTTCACCCCGAAGATCGGGAAGAGCGTCAGAGTCGACGCCAGCACCGCCACCGCGAGCCCGATCTGGACCAGCGCCAGCAGCCGCGCCTGGCTCGTCGCCCGCAGCGCGCTCAGGTACACCTCGATCAGCACCCGGGGCAGCACCGCCAGCGCCATCAGGCGCAGCAGTGTGGTGCCCTCCTCCGCGAAGGCGTCGCCGAAGATGCGCAGGATCAGCGGCGCCCCGAGTATCGCCACCGTGACGATCGGTACGACGATCATGAAGGCTCTGCGCAGCGCCCGGCGGCAGTTCATGGCCAGCGCGTTGCGGTCGAAGGAGCCCTCGACGGTCAGCGACACCGCCATGTTCATGGCCAGCAGTTCGATCATGCTGGCCAGCGTGTGCGCCATCGAGAACCGCCCGAACGTGGCCTCGCCCACCTGCGTGGCGACCACCACGGGCACCAGGTAGACGATCGCCAGCATCGACAGCGTCCCCGGGAAGTCCCCAGAAAGGAACCTTCCAATTTCGCGCAGACGAGGCGGCTCCTGGGTGGGGTCGGCCTGCCTGACGTGCCGGGGCACGATCACGCCGAAGATCAGCCAGTTGATCGGAATGAGCGCCAGCGCGGTCGGGATCACCCACGAGACGAAGATGCCGCCCGACGGCAGCGCCCCCGCCACCGCCACCAGCATGCCCATCTTGACCAGGCCGAAGATCAGGTTGTTCAGCGGTACGAACGTGGCCCGGCGCAGCCCGGTCAGCACCACGTCCTGCAGCGTGAACACGGCCCACACCAGCACGGAGAACAGGAAGAACAGCCCGGGACCGAATCCGGCCAGCACCGAGTAGGTCTTGCCCCATAGCGGCAGCGTCAGCAGGAAGCCGAGCGCCGCGACCCCGCCCGTGGCGGCGGCCAGGCCGTAGCCGCGCAGGATGAGCTCGGGCGTGCGGCGGCCACCGATCGGCAGGTAGCGGGCCAGCGCGCCGACGAAGCTCAGCGCGGTCAGCGACGCGAACAGCCGCATCGCCGTGATCACGGCCTGCCCGCGGCCGAACTCCTCGGGGGAGTAGAAGTGCGCGGCCAGCAGCCAGTAGCCCATGCCGAGCACGCCGGTGATGACGGTGTTCGCCATGAGCGCGTAACCCTGAAGGAACAGAGGGTTACGCAGGTCACGCAGGACTTTGGCCCAGAGGTTAGACATTTCCGCGCACCCGCTGCAACCCGTACCTCGTCCGCCGCACGACCGCGTACCCCTTGGTGAGGATGCGCTCGCGCATGTAGATGAGAGGGACGGCGTTGCCTTCTACGGCGCGCTTGAACATGTTGATGGTCGTGTTCTTGCCGACCGTCAACCGGGGGATGGCGAGCATGTCGTGCCGGTCGGCGGCGATCGTGTTGCTCACGGCGCAGGCGGCGAAATAGCCGGCCTTGCGCACCTCACGGCGTACGCGGGCGCTGGAGTACCCGTACGGGTAGGCCATGGTGGCGACCGGCGTGCCGATCTTCTCCTCCAGCAGGCCCTTGTTCCTGCGCAGCTCCTGCCGCATGTCCTCGGTGCGGAGCTGGTCGAGCTGGGGATGGCTGTGGCTGTGGCCGCCGATCTCGATGCCGGTCTGCGCGGCCTCGCGGGCCTGGCTCCACGACAACATGTCGTCCAGGGGCCGGCCCGCGGCGTCCTTGCCCGCGTCGGAGACCCAGCCGCTGGTCAGGAAGACCGTGGCCGGGAAGTTGTGCCGTTCGAGCAGCGGCAGGGCGTGGCTGTGGAAGTCGGCGTAGCCGTCGTCGAAGGTCACCACGATCGGCTTGTCCGGCAGTGACAGCCCGTTGTTCTTGTTGAACCTGGCCACCAGGTCGCCGAGGGTGAGCGGCGTGAAACCGCTCTCCGACAGGTAGGCGAGCTGCTCCTCCAGGTCCGAGGGCCGTACCGCGTGCGGCTTGGTCTCCTCGGTCGGCCGGTCGGTGACCGAGTGGTACATCAGGATCGGTACGCGGATCATGACCGTGCCGCCTTCAGCCGTACGGAACCCACGACGTAACCCCAGGTCGTCCAGGCCAGCCCGACCACGATCGCGCCGGCCCTGCCGAGACCGCCCAGGTCGCCCCGGACGGCCTCGCCGAGCCCGCGCAGCGCGCCCAGCGGCAGCGTCTTCATCGCGTGCGCGCGCTCGCTGGACAGCCCGTCCTGGGTGCCGACCTCCCGCGTGACCAGGGCCTTCGACAGGCCCTCCGCGTAGCACCTGGATCTGAAGTAGGCGAACCGCTCGCGCTGTCTCGACACCTTGTGCCCGATCACCGCGCCCGGCTCGAACAACATGACCGAGCCGGGCTTGCGCTGGCTCAGCCTGATGCAGAACTCGGTCTCCTCGCATCCCAGCGGACGCGACTTGCGGCCCTGCACGCTGCGCCCGATGCCGCTGTGGAATCCCCCCACCTCGGACACGACGTCCCGCAGGAAGGCGGCGTTGCCGCCCATGACGTTACGGATCGGCGCGCGTACCGCGGGCATGCCGCGGTAGGAGCAGCCGACCGTCCAGTCGAACTCGTACGGGAACCACTTCGGCCGCCGGCCCGACGCCCACAGGGGGTCGGTCCGGCCGCCCACGCCGACGACACCGGATTCCTGGAAGCCCTCCTCCAAAGCCTCCAGCCACCCGGGATCGGCGACCGCGTCGTCGTCGAGAAAGGCGACGATCTCACCGTTGGCCGTGGCCACGCCGGTGTTCTTGCCGCCGGACAACCCCTGCTCGTGCGTGTTCTCCACCACGATGGCCTGTGGATACTCGCGCTTGAGCTTGAGATGCAGGTCGGGGTTGTAGTCGACCACCAGGATCAGCTCGTGTGCCGGGCGTGTCTGGTTCTCGACCGACTCGACTGCCTGCCTGATGTCCTCCCACCGTTCGTCGGTGTAGACGCAGATGACAACAGACGTGTTCACTAAGTTCCTTCTTACGCGACGCCTCGGTCAGCGGCGGGAGTGGCGGCGGGCTCAGGCTGAGGCGGAGTGGGCTGGCGACGCCACTCCTTCAGGATGGTCTTGAGCACGCGGAAGCCGTCCCGTACGACGTGCAGGTTGCTTTCGCCGTGGATGCGGTTGCGCTCGTGGCTGGGCACCTCGTGCACCTTCAACCCCGCCTTGGCCGCGCGCACGTTCATCAGCGTCTCCACCTCGAAGCCGTCGCAGTCGAGGTCGAGCACATCAAGGTGGCGCGCCCAGAAGGCGTTGTAGCCATAGCACAGGTCGGTGTACTGGGTGCGGTACATCACGTTCACGATGCCGGTCAGGACCTTGTTGCCAAGACGCCTGTTGATCGTCAGGTCGTCGCTTCCGCCCCCGGCGGCGTAACGCGAGCCCTTGACGAAGTCGGCACCGGTCACCAGTGCGCCCACAAAGTTGATGATCTCGTGGCCGTCGGTCGAGCCGTCGGCGTCGATCATCACGATGATGTCACTCGTGCAGGCGGCGAAGCCGGCGGACAGGGCGTCACCCTTGCCCTTGCCCGTCTGCGTCACCACCTTGACGTTCGGTCGCAGCCTCCTGGCCACGGCCACCGTGTCATCGACGGAGTTGCCGTCGACGAGCACGATCTCGTCAACCCACTGCGGGATGGTGGCAAAGACGTGCGGCAGGTTCTCCGCCTCGTTCATCGCCGGCACGACCACGCTGACCGTCGGTGAGATGGCCAGGTGCGGGGTCACCGGGGTGAAGCTCGAGGGCGGCGGCATCGAGCGGAGGGGCGCGGAGTGAACCTTGCCGTTGTGCTTGGTGATCTCGGGACTCATGGCGAGGGAAATCCTTCCGGGACCCCGCGCTGCGGACCGGACGGATGCCGTTCCCGGGTGCTGCGGGAATGGCGAAGCCGGTGAAGCGTGCATTGAAGGGTCCTGTGTGAAAAGTGAGGGTGTTGTGCATGCCGGGGGGTATGTGGTGAACGCTCAGCGCGCTCCTGTTGGTTCCTGAGTGACTGAGTTGGGTGACTCCTGACGTTGCATCGAGGTGCGCACCCGACCGAAGCCCTTCAGGACACGGTCGGCCGCCTTATAGAGAGACGGTCGATCCATCACAATTGTTCGGGCTTTGTTGAAAGGAGTTCGGCCCATCCAGTGAACGGCCGCCGACGCCGACGGACGCGAGACGCGACCCTCGGCGACGTACAGGGATCCGCTCTTGAGCCAGTCCTTGTACTCCTTGCCGCCCTTGCCCATGTCCACCATGTGCAGACCCGCGTTCGCCGCGGCCTCGGCCATCTGGAGATGGTGGACGATACCCGGCGAATAGCGGGCGTACTCGGTGTCGTAGGCGGGGAACCACCCTACAAGCGTGGTCGCCGTACGGAGCCCGAAATGCCCCGCCACCGGCACGTCCCCGGCATAAAGCATGGTCAGGACGCCCGCGAAGTCCGATGAGTTCTCGGCATGCATCATGTCCGTCAATTCGACGATCCACGGCTGCGCGAACCTGTCCACCCGGCCAGTTCTCTGGTACTGGTCGGACTTCCAGGCGAGCAGCGTGCGCAGCACCTCGGGGTCCGGCGAGGACCACTCCAGGCGCAGGTCGCCGTGTTCCCTGCCGAGCTTGCGCTCCTTGTAGCGCACGGTCTTGAGGTTCTTGGGCGAGTTGGCCTTGACCTGCTCGACCCACGCCTCGAAGCCGGCGGTGAAATCCATCACGGGCGCGGGCCGGACGTCGGCCTCGTACTGGGCGAACGTCGGCTGCCCCGCCACGAGGTGATCGAAGTCGAAGACGCTGAGCTTGCAGGCACGCAGCAGAGCCTTCGCGTCGAGCTTCAGATCAGGAACCGAGATCAGACCGTGACATGTGGTGAGGAAGCCGCCGAGTGGTTTGCCGATGCCGAAGCTGTGCCGCTCGTACGGGAAGAATCCCGCTATGCCGCTTCCATCCGATATGACCGCCACCCTCACGTAGTCGCGCAAACGGTCCATCGCCACGGCGAACTCGACCGACAGGAACGGGTTGTCCAGACTCGGGTCGGCCTTCTGCAACTCCCGCCATCGGGCGCGCTCCGAGTCCCCGAGGTCTCTCGGCCGAACTACCTGGATGTTCACCTTGCCCTGGCCCCCTGTTCGGTCTGCATGTTCTTCCCCCGGTACAGCAGTCGCAGCACGTACATGAACCCTCCGAGCACGGCGACCGTCGCGACACCTGCTCTGGGCGACCACGCGTTGAACAGCAACATGGCCTCGGCCAGGAGCACGTTCAGTACGAGACTTGCGGCGGCTCCTACTGATAGTGCGGCAAGGGGGTCACGATCGCGCAACAGTCCCACCACTGCCGCCCCTGGAACCACCAGAAGGAACAGGAAGATCAGGAACGGGCGCAGCGGTGTGTCGATATCGAACAACGCGACGACCGCCCCGGCGATGCAGGCGAGCCCCACCAGCCAGGCGGCGATCGCTCTGCGGTGCTGCTTGAGCATCTCCTGTCTTCTCCTGCTCCTACTGGTTGAAAGCGCGTTTGATCGCAGTTCATGGGACCAATCCGCGCCTGGACACGTCAATGCCGACGCTTGGCGACGCCCTCCGGTTTACCAGCAAGCGGAAGTTCTTGTGTGAGCTTCAACACACGGTCAAGTGGTCGCCGGCCCCGATTCGGTCCCCAAGCACACCAGGATGCCCTATGTCACCGTGGATCTTCGACTCAGGGGGAGATTTATACCCGTATGTCGCCATATTTTATGGATCTACTGTGCGTTGGCGTTCGCTTTGCCCGACCACTCCTCCGGCGGCGTGCCGATGGA
Organism: Nonomuraea sp. NPDC050404; assembly: GCF_040655495.1. NCBI lineage: Bacteria > Bacillati > Actinomycetota > Actinomycetes > Streptosporangiales > Streptosporangiaceae > Nonomuraea > Nonomuraea sp. NPDC050404. The sequence continues at coordinate 203,126 of NZ_JBFAKB010000006.1, read as the reverse complement.
GGGACCCACGCCGGTGGTGGGCGACCCGGAGGGCTCCTCGCTCGGTGCCGGGCCGTCGGTCGGCGGCTCGGGAAGGTCGTCTCCCGGCCAGGACAGCGAGCAGGTCGCCGCGCCGCCGTTGGAGGTGAGAGCGACCCGGCCGCTGCCGGGGACGTCCGGATCGAGAACCATCACCTGGACGGTCCTGGCGCCGCCGGCCCTGATCGACCCGCTCGCCGGGTGGACCTCCAGCCCCTCCGAGGCCGACGCCGTCCAGGAGACCGCGGCGTTGCGCGCGCTCAGCCCGATCTGCGCCACGTCCATGACGGCCCGCGGGCACGTGACCCGCAGCCGGGCGCCGGTCACGGGCCTGCGGCGGGTGGGCGCGGGCACGGCGGCGGGCCTGCGGCTCCTGCGGGGGGCGGCGGCCGGCGGCGCGGCCGGCGTGCCCGTGGCCGAAGGGGTGCGGCTCGGGCTCGGCGTCCTGGACGGCTCCGGCTCCTCCTCTTCGATGATGGGGTCCGGCTCCTGCGTTCGCTGGGCGGACGGGACCGGCCGCAGCGTGGTGGTGTCGGAGGCGCCGACATCGTTGATCACCACCATCGCGCCCGTCGCCGCCATCAGGCACGCGCCCGCCAGTAAGAGCGGCGCCAGCCGCCGCGACCGGCGCCGATGCTGATCGACCGGGACGGGGAACCCCGACCGGTCGAGGTCGTCACCCCGGTCGGTGATCATCACGCGGGTCTGGTCCAGGTCGGGCCGGAGACACGTGTCGATCACCCGGCGGCGCAACGAGCCGGGCGGGTACGCGATCGGCACCATGTCCAGCAGCCGCCTGGCCGAGACCCGCCGGTGCCTGCCTTCCGTGCACACCTCGCAGCCGCCGATGTGCCCCGACAGCCGCTGCCGCAGCGGCGGGGTCAGCGGCCCTTCCCAGGAGTCCAGCAGGGCCGACAGGCCGGGGCAGTGCGCCCGGCCGGTCCTGGCCAGGATGACGGCCGCGGCGGCGTTCTCCAGGTGGTCGCGGGCCAGTCTCAGCCTGGTGGCCGACTGCCGGGAGGTCAGCCCGAGCACCGCGCCGACCTCCGACGGGGTCAGGCCGTGGCGCAGCGACAGCTCCAGCACCTCGCGCCGGCTGCCGCTCAGCTCGCCCAGCACGTCCCTGACCAGGGCGGCCAGCTCCACGTCGTCGTGGTCGCCCAGCTCGGGCAGCGGCAGGGTGCGCGCTGGGGCGTGGGCCTCGTCGGAGTGGGCGGATCGGCGGGCCAGCCTGGCGCGTACCTGGAACCTGGTCAGCGCGTACAGCCAGGGTCGTAACCGGGCCGGGTCCCTGAGCCTGGCCGCGCACCCCCGCGCGGTGACCAGCGCGTCGTGCACGGCGTCGGCGGCCAGGTCGGACGCGCGGGACAACGAGTAGGCGTAGTCGTGCAGCCGCTCGACGTAGGAGTCGCAGAGCGCGGCGGGGGCGGCGCTGTCCGCCCGTCGCAGAGCCTCGGCCAGCTCCCGGTCGGCGGCGCGATCGACGGTCGGCCATCCAGGCACGGATTACCTCCCCGCAGGTTGACGGCACTCGAAAGGCCCCACGCGGAGAGGACGCGTCCTCGATTGTCCAGGTTCGCCCCCCATGCCCAATCGGCATGGGGGTTGGGTGGATATCAGCCGTCGCAGTTGGGTGTGCAGAGGCGGCGTTCCATGCCCTGCAGGAAGAAGTCGCGGACCTGAAGGATGTTCTCGGCGATGTACGCCTCGCCGCCGGTGGCCTTGGCCATGGCCTCCATCTGCTGCTTGCCCTTCTTGGCGTCGGGCCCGAACGCGATGAGCAGGATGGTGAGCGGCCGCTTCGGGTTGTAGGTCTTCTTCAGGAACCGCAGCAGCTCGGCGTTGGACATCCCGCCGTCGGGATCGTCGTTGCCCGCGCCATCGGTGAGGATCAGCAGGGTGTTGACCTTGTCGTCCTGGAAGGTCTTGGTCAGCTCGGTGTAGGCCGCCTTGACCGTGTCGTTCAGCCCGGTGTCGCCCGTGGACTTGGCCTGGAGCTGGGCGAACGTCTTGACCAGCACCTCCTTGCGCAGCGCGCCGTCGATCGACTCGCTGAGCGGCCCGACGGAGACGAGCTCCCGCCAGTCCTTGCCCTCGCCGTCCAGGTGCGTGGAGAACGACCACAGGCCCATGTCGGAGCCGGGCGGGAAGAGCGCGAGGCCCTCGGTGGCGATCTTGTTGATGGCCTGCATGCGGGTCATGCCCGTGCCGGGCACGGGCAGCGCCATCGTGCCGGAGACGTCGAGCAGGGTGAGCAGGCGGGTGCCCAGGTTCAGCCTGGTCCAGGTCTGTACCATCCGCGTCACGGTCGCGCCGTCGGGCGGGTCCAGCGCGGCGGGCGTCTCGGGGGTGAAGCCCTTGTCCTCCGACAGCGCGTCGCCGGCCTTGCCGTCCGTGCCGCGGAAGCCGGCGTCACGCAGCGTCTTCGTGGCCGACTCGCTGGTCAGGTCCTGCTGGAAGTCCGCGACGGCCTTCAGCGTCTGCGGGTCCTTGGTCAGGACCGTGACGGGGTAGTCCAGGCTGAGCGTGCCCTCTTTGGGATAGAGGGCGACCACCGGCGACTCGGGCTTCTTGGTGTTGTGGGCGTAGATGGCCTGCTCGGAGGTGACGCCCACCGGCACCCTGCTGCCCGACTTGACCGTGAGGCTGGCCAGCAGCGCCGTGGAGTCGGTCGCGAGCTGGCCCGACAGCTCCTTGAGCGCGCCCACCAGCTCCTTGTCCTGGCCCGCCTCCCTGGCCGTGCCGGCCGCGGCCAGCAGCGCCGCCAGGCCCGCGGAGTTCTTCTGCGGGTCGAGGGCGAGCACCCGCACCTTCCTGCCGGGGCCGTCCACGTTGGCCACGTTCGCCGCCGAGACCATCGCGGACCAGCTCGGCTGGAGCGCGTCGCCCAGCTTCGAGGCCGAAGACTTGGCCGCCGCCAGCACCACGGGCGAGGTCGCGATCGAGCCGCCCACCTGCGGCAGCGTCTGGCCCGCCTGACCCGCGCGCATGCTCTCCATGAGCAGGCTGGAGTCGGCCACCCAGAAGTCGGCACTGGCCTTGCCCGCCGCCAGCGCGTTCGCGGTCCTGGCGGCGGCCTCCTTGGCCACCGTCACCTCGACGCACTTGTTGTCGATCGAGTGCATGGCCTTGTTGTAGTTGCCGGCGATCCTGTTCAGCGCCGGCTGGATGTCGGGGGTGGCCACCACGCGCAGCGGCAGCTTGCCACCGGAGCAGTCATGGTCACGGTTGAAGACCACGAACGCGGCGACACCGAGGAGCACGGCCAGGGCGACGGCGCCGGCCAGCGGTACGAGCACCCGGCCACGACTGTTCCTGGCCCGGCGGCGCGGTAAAGGTTCGTTGGCCCGGTATCCGCCGTCGAGATCGTCTGTGCGGTGTCGTCCCACGATGCCCTCTTTGGTGTTCTTGAGGATTTCCGGAGACCCTAGAGGGAGATACTCCGCAATACTCCGGGAACGATACTCGGTGCGGTCTGTGTGGCAAAACAGCCCTTTTGATGCGACGATTACCCAGTGTTGCGGTCAATGGCAACAATTGTCACCATGCCAGGCCCGCTTTCCCTCGCGTACGGCCACTGCCGCGAGCGCCACCGCGACGGCCGGATCCACCCACCACCACCCCAGGGTGTTGAGCCACAGACCGGCCAGCACGCCCGCCGCCATGATCGCGCAGATGAGGTTCTGCGTGCCTTCGCCCGAGGTGGCCGCCGAGGCCAGCCGCGCCCCGAGCCGCCGCTTGACCAGGCCCAGCACCGGCATGCTGACCAGGCTGAACGACGTCACCACGATCCCCAGCACGCTCGGCACGGCCCGATGCCCGTGGTCGAGATCGTGCGCGACGTGGATGACGAGGTAGGGGGCCAGCAACCAGAAGCTCAGCGCGACCGCCCGCCGCGCGGTGATCTCGGCACTGGGTGACAGGGTCCGGGCGCCGGTGAAGCGCCACACCACGATCAGGCTGGCCGCCGCCTCCACGAGCGCCGCCAGCCCCCAGCCGATGAGCGCGACCGAGTGCGCGGCCAGCCCCGCGGCCAGGCCGAGCGTGCTTTCCACGCCCAGCCAGGCCAGCGTGGCCACGGAGAGCGAACGCGCGGCGCGGGCGTCGCGCAACCATGCTGCCGACGCGGCCGGATGCTCATGAATCCGCTGATCAGGCACCATGAACCCCCGAACTCCCGGCTATCCGGCCGTCGACAGCGATATGTACGGTACCCGCTACTGTCCGTGATCTTAGAGTGCGGCGGCAAAGTCGGGTCAAGCTTCGGTCGCATAATGATCGCCAGGGGACGTTACAAAGGGGGAGATAGCGTGCCGTTCACGCCCAGCCATATCGCCGCGGTTATTCCGATGATCGCGGCTTCGCACCGGATTCGCAGATTCGTCGACCCGTGGGCGCTGGCGCTGGGCGCCATGGTGCCGGATATTCCGGTTTTCCTGACGGCCGTGCCGTTCCTGCCTGACTACACTGACTGGCACTCCTGGCTGGGCGTCGTCACGATCGACCCGCTCGCGGTGCTGATCCTGCTGCCGCTCTTCCACCTCGTCCTGCGCGATCCGCTGATCGCCCTGCTGCCGCCCTCGCTCGCGGGCCGCGCCGCCCTCCTCGCGCCCGACCGGCTGCGCCTGGTGCCGATGATCGTGGGCGGGGTGCTCGGCGCCGCCACGCACGTCCTGTGGGACTCCTTCACGCACTCCACGGGGCCGGCGGAGTGGGGCGCCTGGTTGTCGATCTCGGTCTTCGGGGTGATCAAGCTCTTCCGCCTCCTGCAGTACGTCTCCTCCGCTGTCGGGCTGGCCGTGGTGGTGTGGTGGGCGTGGCGGGGGTTGTCCGGGATGGAGCCGGCGCCCGTACCCGAGCGGCTGCGCGTCTCCGCCCGCACCCGCAGGACCGTCGTGGCGGCCTCCTGCGCCGGCCTGGTGTTCGGCGCCCTGTTCTATCCCTTCATCAGCGAGCCGAACCCCAAGTTCGGCATCGCCGCCGTGATCACCAAGATGGGCGCGGGCACGGTGATCGGCCTGGCCGTGGTCCTGCTCTGCTACGCGGTGGTCTGGCAGGTCAGGCGGCGCGTGGCAGTATCGGGTCGTGCTTGAGTACGTAACCGACGTGGACGACCCGCGCCTTTCCGACTACACCCGGCTGCGGGACGTCGAACTGCGCAAGAGCCTGGAGGCCGAGCGCGGCCTGTTCCTGGCCGAGGGGGAGAAGGTGATCAGGCGGGCCATCGGCGCCGGCTACCCGATCCGCTCGGTCCTGACCACCCGGCGCTGGCTGACCGCGCTGGAGGACGTGCTCGCGGGCGCGACGGTCTACGTGGTGAGCGACGAGATCATCTCCGGCATCGCGGGCTTCCCGGTCCACCGGGGCGCACTGGCCTCGATGGAACGCCTGCCACTGCCATCCGCGCAGACCCTCATGAAGGACGGTGTTCACCGGGACGGCGCCCGGCGCCTGCTGGTCCTGGAAGACCTCGTGGACCACTCCAACGTCGGCGCGATCTTCCGCTCCGCCGCCGCACTCGGCGTCGACGGCATCATCCTGTCCCCCCGCTGCGCCGACCCCCTCTACCGGCGGTCGGTCAAGGTCTCCATGGGCGCGGTCTTCTCCATCCCGTACGCCCGCTTCGACGACTGGTTCCAGGGCCTGGCGCAGCTGCGGGAGCACGGCTTCCACAGCCTCGCCCTGACCCCCGACCAGAACGCCACCCCCATCGACACCGTCGAGGCGGGCGACCGGGTGGCGCTGCTGCTCGGCTCTGAGGGCGACGGCCTGTCCTCCCACTGGCTGACGGAGGCCGACCAGCGGGTGTGCATCCCGATGAGCGCCGAGGCCATGTCCGCCGGCGTGGACTCACTCAACGTCGTGGCCGCCGCGGCGATCGCCTGCCACGGCCTGATGCGCACGACGGACTTGTCACGAGGTCGTGGTTGACGGCGCAGGTCCAAGCCGGGTCGCACGCATGACGAAAGAGCCCCCGCCCGGTTCGGCACCGGGCGAGGGCCCTTTCGTGTTGGCGGGTGGAATCAGCCGACAAGCTGGACTTTGCGCAGCTTTTCGGCCGCGTTCGTGCCGCGCTCGATCTTCGCGAGCACTGCTTCCATGATGCTCGTGTATATGTTCGACCCTGTTTCCTCGGGTCCCAAGACGTGAGCCATCTCCAACTGGTCGCCCACGGCGAGGGCCGCTACCAGCGGCTTGCCCTTGAGGAACCGGTCGACGGTCGTGGCGAACTCTGCCCCTTCGGCTGCCGTCAGCTCTGCGATTTGATCTTCGGTGACCTCGATATAAGCCCAGACGTTGATGTCCCAAGCGTGGCCCTCGATGCAGTCGAAGAGGAACTTGTGCCCCTGCTGCTCGATAAGCCCACATGTCGGCCGGTCGTGCTTGTCGTACACCGCGATGACCCTGGAGGTCTCGGAGGGCTCCCAGGGCTTCGCGCCGAACTGGAGATGTGCCAGCTCAGGCATCGCCGTCCTCCCCCCAAACCGGTTGGCCAAAGCACTCACTAAGCGCGCACTCTCATCGTCGGTCCAATCAGTATCTCCGTCCAGGCAGACAGACACATGGTCGGGGTTTCTTTTGCCCCCATCCGGGACAAATCAGGAAGCCCGCTGCTCGCAGTTTGCCGGCCGTCGTGTATCGGACCCCGTCGTGCATGCTCGCGCTCCGTCGGCCGCGATACATCAGGTCAACCATCTCTTTGACGCTTCGCTCACCGATGGTGAGGGACAGACCTTTCTCGCCGATCCGAAGCTGACTTCGGAAGGGGAAGATGCAGAACCCGGGGTTGAGTGTGTTGCCGAATTGGGTCAGAACGGCATCATCCGGAAGTTCGTCACATGACGGCCGGGTGTTGGGCGAGCGACGCGCTGGCATAGCTGACCATCATGCCCGTCATCCCCGACAGACACGGGGTTTCCGGCAGTTCCGGGGCTTGCTCATTATTGACCGAGGGGACCGCAGGCGCGTGGGTGCCGGCTTCCCCGACGTCGTGGCCACGCCGCGTTCGGGGGGTGAGGGCGATCCGGGGTTTAAGTGCGTGGTGCGGGGCACTGGCAGACACCACGTCAGTGTAAGGAGATGGCATGCAACCCATGGAGAAGGCCACCTCGCTCGGGGTGAGCCTGCTGAGTGGTGCTCTGGCGGCCGCGCTGTTCAAGCAGGTGTGGAAGGTGGTCGCGGATCAGGACGAGGCGCCGGACCCCGAGGATCTGGAGCGGGGCTGGGCCGAGGTGCTGGTGGCCGCGGCCGTGCAGGGGGCGGTGTTCGGCCTCGCCAGGGCGGCGGTGCAGCGGGCGGGTGCGCAGACCTTCCGGCGCGGGTCCTGATCCGGCCGGCCCGGGTTCTGATCTACGGCCGGGGTTCTGATCTGGCCGGGCCGGGTCCTGATCTGGTCGGCCCGGGTCCTGAGTTGGCCGGTCCTGGTCAGGCCTGGTCGTCCGCGAGCCACTCGGGGTAGCTGTCGAAGCCCTGCATGACCGGCTCCTTGTCGATGGGCATGGTCGCGTCGGTCTGTCTGATGTGCCGCTCCAGTTCGGATACCTGCCGCTCCGTCGTGATGAGCGTGAGCTGCCAGGCGGTCCCGTCGCAGTGGGGAGCCGGGTGCGGGACTTCGGCGATGTCGATCGACGTGGCCAGGCCGGCCAGGAGGATGCCGTGCGCGAGCGAGGCCGCCTTCTCATGGCCCTCGATCGTCGTGCGGACCTCGAAGAATTCCGCCATCAGGTGTCCTTGGTCGAGGTGGTCAGAGCATCACCGTACCCACCGAAACGAACAAGGGGTCCGATTTCGCGGGGATTCCCCTGAAAGTGGCCCCCGCGGGCTCGCCGCCGGCCCGGTCAGCGGGGTGGCGGGGCGGTGGAGGAGCGGACGATCAGCTCGTACGGGAACAGCCGCCGCTCCGGCGTGGCCGCGCCACCCGACAGCAGCAGCCGGCCCGCGGTCTCCCCGATCTCCCGCTTGGCCTGCCGGATCGTGGTGAGCCCCGCCTCCTCGGCCGCGCTGTCGGAGAACCCCACCACCGACAGTTGTCCGGGCACCTCCAGCCCCAGGTCGGCGGCGGCGTCAAGGATGCCGAGCGCCAGCACGTCGGTGTTGGTGAGTATCGCGGTCGGCCGCGGCTCCCGGCCGAGCAGCGCGTGCCCCGCCCGCCGTCCCGCCTCGCGTGAGTTGCGCGCCACCTCGTAGAACGGCACCGAGGACCAGTCGAGACCGGCCTGCTCGCAGGCCGTCTGGTAGCCGCCGCGCCGCGCCCGCATGGCCTCGAACGCCGCGCCCCGCTGCCGCTCCTGATCGGCCCAGCCGGTGTGGCCGTCCTCGTGCAGCCCGACCATGGCGACCCCCAGGCGCCGGTGCCCGAGCTCCAGCACGTGCCGCGCCGCCGCCGCGCCCGCCGCGGGCTCGTCGATGCCGAGAAAGGGATGTCCCGGCACGTACGGCTCGTCCACCACCACGACGGGCAGCTTCCTGGCCAGCACCTCCGCCAGCGCCGGATGCCCGTCCGGCAGCGACATCACGCAGAAGGCGTCCACCACCGCGTCCCTGACCGTGTCACTGCGCTGGTCGCCGTGCGGTAGCGGCAGGATGAGCAGGCCCACGCCCGCGTCCTCGGCCGCGGTGGCCAGCCCCTGGAAGAAGCCGATCGCGTACGGGTCCGCGAACGCGTACGCCAGCGTCTCGCTGAACAGCAGGCCGAGCGCGCCCGCCCGGCCGAGCCTGAGCGAACGCGCGGTGGGATTGGGCCCGGCGTAGCCGAGTTCGTCGGCCACCTCGAGTATCCGCTGCCTGAGCCCGTCGCTGAGCTGGTCGGGGCGGGAGAAGGCGTAGGACACGGTGGCCCGGGACACGCCGAGGCGGTCGGCGATCGTCTGGAGCGTGACCTTGGCCATGGCTCAACCGTATCGAAAAGCCTTGTACCACCGTTCTTAATTGATTAAGCTCTTAATTGATTAAGGAGGGTTCGTATGGATGCCATGCAAGTGCTCGCCCATCAGACCGCGATGGGGTACCGGGGGTCCCTGGAGGAGGCGCTGCCGGGGGCGCCGCGCCGGGCGTACGAGGCGGGCCGGCCGGCGGGAAGGGTCCGTCACCGGCTGGCGCACTCGCTCAGATGGACCGCCGACCGGCTGGATCCCGCCTGCAGGGCCGCCTGATGATGCAGAATGTGAGCGATCGATTACAGAACTGCGGGTAGGCGCGGAGGGGTTGCATGAACGTGGCCTGGGTCATGGCGGTCGCCACCGTATGGGGGCCCCTGGGGCCGGTGCAGCCTCACACGGTCGCGCTGAGCTGTTCCGTCGCCACCCCGGCCGGTCGGCCGCTGGTCTTCACGCCCAAGGTCGGCCTGGCGCCCAGGCGGGTCGAGGCGCGTGGCCACCTGGAGCTCACCGGGTGCGCCTCGCCCGGCGGCACGGCGGGGTTGCTGCGTTCCGGGTGGGTGAGTGTCAAGGCTTCGGCGCAGACGTCCTGCGCCAGCGCCCGCCAGGTGCGCGGGCACGCCGTGATCACGTGGTTCGACGCGGCCGGCCGTCCCGTCGGCACCTCGAAGATGCGCGTCAAGGCCGACCGGCTCGTGGCCCAGCAGCCCGCGGACACGCTGCTCACCGGGACCGTCACGGCGGGATGGCTGAAGGGGAGGCGCGTCGAGGGCGGCATCACGCCGCCCGGCGCCATCCTGGGTTGCGCGACCCGGGGCATGGCCACCCTCCCGGGCAGCGGCCGCATGACCTTCGGCTGAACGCGGCACAGGCGGCCAAGCCAAAGGCGGGCGGTGAGGCCGAAGGTGGCGGGCCGGGGCCGGCGGTCAGGCTGGTCGCGGCGACAGGCGGTCAGGTGAGGTGGCTGTTCATGGGGTGGGTGGCCAGGTCAGGGCGACCTGCTCGGCCGCGTAGTCCAGCAGCCTCTCGGCGGTGGAGAAGCGGCGCTCGTTCTCGTCGTCCAGCAGCACGCCGACGATCTGCACGCCGTCCCGCTCGCCCGCGAACAGCAGGCAGTGCCCGGCCGCGTTCGTGTAGCCGGTCTTCACCCCCAGCACCCCGTCCGCCCGCGTGAGCAGCTTGTTGGTGTTGCGCCAGGTGTGCCTGCCGTGCACGGCGGTCTTGGCCACCTTGTACGAAGTGCTCCCCACCACGGTCGTGAAGACGTCGCTCCGCAGGGCCTGCTGCGCCAGCTTGGCCTGGTCGGAAGCCGTGGAGTGGCCGCCGCCCGCCGGAGTGGGCATGCCGTCGGCGTTGGTGTAGCGGGTGTCGGCGAGGCCGAGGGAACGGGCGGTGCGGTTCATCTTCGCCACGAAGGCCGTCTTGCCGGGGCCGTAGTGCCTGGCCAGGGCGTTGGCCGCGTCGGCGCCCGAGGGCAGCATGAGGGCGTAGAGCAGGTCCCTGACCGTGAAGCGCTCGCCCTTCCTGAGCCCGGCCGTGGCGGCGCCCCCGCGGGCGGCGTACTTGACGTCGGCCGCGGTGATCGTGATCGTGTCGCTCAGCCGGGCCTCCTTGAGCACGACGTACGCCGTCATGATCTTGACCAGGCTGGCCACCGGCACCCGCTTCGTCTCCCTCTTGCCGAGGTGGACCGTTCCGGTGGAATCGATGAGGTATGCCACCTTGGCACTGACGGTCGGCTCCTTCGCGGCGGCCATGGCGGGGGAGGAGAACCCCGCGACCAGGGCGACCACGACACAGCCCATCAAACGACCAATTCGCATGCCCACATCGTGACAGGAGATCAAGGCTTCGTTTGCACAACTCGGCCATGGGCCCTAGTCAGATGGGGGTAAATCATTGATAGATCCGATATGGCAGGGGGCGGCGGCCATGGCAGGAAGGTTTGTGATCAGTGAGGACGGGCGGGGCGGCTACCGGTTTGCGCTCGTTGCGAACAACGGGCAGACGCTCGCGGTGGGCGAGGGCTATCCGAACAAGGTGGCCTGCGTGAACGGCATCGAGACCGTGCGCAGGAACGCTCCGGAGGCCACCATCGACGATCAGAGCGCCCCGGAAGATCAGGAGGTCTGAGCCGCCGCAGGCGTAGCGGCCCTGAACCGCCGCGGGTCTGGAAAGCCCTGTCTAGGAGGCCATCGCCTTGTGGTCGTCGGTGGCGCGCCGGCGCTTCTGCCTGCGCCGGATGAACAGCCAGACCACCAGCGCGACGAAGAGCACGGCCACCGCCGCCGCCGTGATGGGCGAGCGCTGGGCCAGTTGCAGCCAGCCCCACAGCGCCGCCATGCCGCCGAACCACCACAGCGGCGCCCAGGTCAGGCAGCCCAGCGCGCTGGCGACGACGTACCAGGGATAGGAGACCCGCAGCGCGCCCGCCACCCAGGGCAGCGTGTGGCGCAGCATGGGCACCCAGAAGCAGCCGTAGACGGCCAGCGCGCCCCAGCGTTCGACGACCCGCTCGACCTTCTCGATCCGCTCGCGGCCCACCTTGACGCCGATGCGCGAGTCGTACAACTTCTCGCCCAGCTTGCGGCCGACCCAGTAGTACACCTGGAACGCCCCGAACAGGGCCAGGATCAGGAAGGCGCCGACCAGCCAGTACGGCAGCCCGAGAAGGAACGGATCGGTCGGAGCGGGGACGGCGATCACCGCAGGCCGCATGCCACCACCCCTCACATATCTTTAGGCCAGGCTTACCTTAGTTCAAGGTGCAAGTTAGTGCTACACCCGCTTGCAAGCCTCCCTGCAAATGGTGCAACCAGCCGACAACCGGCACTCAACCACCCAGTCTCACTCTATGGGTGAGCCAAAAGGGGTGTTGAAGATGCCGACGAGAAGCGCAGCCGTCCTGGCCAGTGGAACCGCCAACGCCGCCAAGCTGTTCGTGGCGGCCCTCGCGTTCACCAGCGCGTACGTCGGCCTCACCGCCTACAGTAACGCCGGCACCGCGACCGGGCCCGCCCGGACCGTCACCCTGGCGGCCCGCGAGCTGCCCGTCACCGCCCCAGCCGGCGGCCACACCGTCCCCGCCAGGACCGGCGAGATCACCATGAGCGTCCTGACGGGCGGCGCGGGCTGCGCCAAGTCGTACGCGGCCCGCAGCCTGGTGGTCAACCCCGACCCCGACCAGCCGCTCTCCTACGACTGGAAGCTCGCCCGCTGGAGCCCGGCCGCCAAGGCGTGGCGGCCGTACCTGTCCGACTCCGCCGGCTTCGCCGCCCCCGAGCAGACCGTCGAGTGGCGCCCCCACATCTCGGGCAACCCCGGCTGGTACCGCGTGGAGCTGACCGTCGAGGGCGCCAAGACCATCAGGAGCGACCGTTTCCAGGTGAGCTGCTGACCGACTGCCGCGCCGCCTCCACCCAGCGCGGCACGCCCACCCGCTCGGCCACCTCCAGCGCCTTCTCGTAGTGCTCGCGCGCCGCGTCCGGCTGCCCGAGGCGGATGGCCAGGTCGCCGAGCGTCAGCGCCACCGGCCACAGCGCCACCACGCCGGTGCCCGCGCCCGCCACCCGGTCGGCGAACGGCTTGAGCTTGTCGTAGCAGTCGACCATCCGATCGCGGTCGTCGAGCAACATCCCGGCCAGCGCCCGCCAGGTCATCGCCAGCTCGTACAGGAAGTCGGGGCGCACCGGCGGCCTGGTCGCGGCCACGGCCTTGGCGTCGTTGAGATGCCCGGCCGAGGCAAGGGCCAGCGCGTAGGCGTCGAGCGTCCACTTGGCGCCGCGCAGGTGGGCCTCGGCCAGCATGTCCACCATCTCCGCCGCCCGGCCGGCCACCAGGTGCAGGCAGAACGTCGCGATCCGCGGCAGATCCTGGCGGCCCTCCAGCATGCCCGCCCGCGCGGACACCCTGGCCGCCTCACGATAGGCGCGCTCGGCGCCCTCGTAGTCGCCGGCGATCATGAGCCGCTGGCCGGAATACCAGACGACCACCGCGGCGGGCGCCGACAGGTCGTACTGCTTGGCCAGGGTGTCGGCCGACGCCGCGTGCTGGTCGGCCGCGGTGAACTCGCCCCTGGCCGCCGAGCACTCCAGCAGCACGAGGTGGGCCAGCGCCTGCGTGGCCATCTGCCCAGAGCGCTGAGCGACCTCCAGCAGCTCCCTGCCGATGCCCTCGCGGGTGTCCACGGCGGGGATGTCGTAGGACTGCCGCAGCCGCCCGCTCAGCGCCGCCGCGATCAGCGCGGGGTCGCCGCTCTGCCTGGCCAGCTCCAGCGCCTCCAGCGACGCCTGCCGCCCCCGCTCCGGCGAGGAGGAGCCCTCCAGCTCCAGGGCCAGCGTGGTCAGCAGGCTCGCCCGCAGCCGCTGCTCGCCCTCGGGCAGCTCCATGAGCGCCTTCTCGGTGACGTCCACGATCTCCCACGCCGTGCGGGTGAAGTCGCGCGCCATGCCCTTGTGCGGCACGGCCAGCGACGCCGCCACCTTCGCGGTGATCTCCAGGTCGCCCAGCGGCAGCGCGGCGTCCATGGCCTGGCGGCGCAGCCCACGGGCCGCCGTCATGTCGCCACACAACGCCAGCGCCCTGATCTGGCGCAACATCAGCCGCAGCCGCTCCTTGGCGCGCTCGGGCCGCTGCTCGCCGCTCTGGTCGTCGCCGCGCGAGCGGTCGAACGCGGCGATGGCCTGCTCCCACAGCGTGGCCGCCTCGCGGTGGGCGAAGCGCCGCTCGGCCTGCTCGGCCGCCAGCCCCGCGTAGTGCACCGCCTTGCCCGCGGCGTCGGCCAGGGAGTAGTGGTGGGCCAGCGCGGCCACGTCGGACGGCGTGCGCTGCTCGATGACCGCCGCCACGGCCGCGTGCAGCCTGGTGCGGCGCAGCCGGGAGGCGTCGGAGTAGATGGTGTCGCGCACCAGGTCGTGGTCGAAGCGCAGCAGCCCGGGGCCCGGCTCGGTGACCAGCCCGGCCAGCAGCGCCGCCTCGACGGCCTCGATCACCGACTCCTCGTCCACCGCCACCGCGACCAGCACGTCGAGGTCGACGTCGCGGCCGATCACCGCGGCCTGCAGCAGGATCTGCTGCGCCCCCGCGGGCAACTGGGAGATGCGCCGCCGCAACACGTCGCGCACGCCCGACGGCACCCGCGAGAGCACCTCGGTGGCGCTGGCGCGGTGGGCCGCGCCCTCGGCGTCGAGCAGGCGCACGGTCTCGCGGACGAAGAACGGGTTGCCGCCGGTGCGCTCGACGATCGACTCGACCGCGTCCTCGTCGATCTCGCGTACGCAGGTGGCCTTGACCAGCTCGGCCACCGCCTTCGGGTCCAGCCCCGACAACCCCACCCGCACCGGGCTCAGCCTGGCCAGCGCGGCCAGCACGTCGGACTGGCGGTCGTCGAGCTCGCTCTCCCTGCAGGTCACCACGAGCAGCACTCGGCTGGTGGCCAGCAGGCTCGGCAGCGCGCGCAGCAGGGCGAGCGTCTGGTCGTCGGCCCAGTGCAGGTCCTCCAGGGTCAGCAGCACGGGACCGCGCCGCGCCACCCCGGCCAGATAGCCGCCGACCGCGCGGTGCAGCCGGAACCCGCCCGACGCCTCGTCCTCGTCGGGGTCGGGCGCGGCGTCGTCGATCAGTGGCGCGAGCAGTTGCGCGTACTCGCCCGCGCCCGTCATGCCGATGAGCGTGCGCAGGATCTCCACCCAGGCCCAGCCGGGCGGGGTGGCCTGCGAGTCGGGGCAGGCGCCGGAGGTGGTGGTCCAGCCGTCGGCGCCCAGCCTGCTCTCCAGCTGGCGCAGCAGCGTGGTCTTGCCCGCGCCGGCCACCCCGGTCACGATCGCGACCTGGAAGCGGCCGGTACGCGAGGCGGCCGTGGTCAGCCTGGCCAGCTCGGTGTCGCGGCCGACGAACGGCTCGGGCTCCAGCGGCGGCGGCTCGACCGGCGCGGCGGGCCGCGGCGGCCAGGTGTCGGACGCGGGAGCGGCCGGCCGCTGGGCACGCGGGGGAGCGGCCAGCTCCAGCTCGGGCGACTGGGCCAGGATGTCGGACTCCAGCTTGCGCAACGCCGGCCCGGGGTCGATGCCCAGCTCGTCGGCCAGGATGTTCCTGGCCCTGCGCAGCGCGGCCAGCGCGTCGCCCTGGCGGCCGCAGCGGTAGAGGCCGAGCGCCAGCAGCCGCCAGCCCTCCTCGCGCAGCGGATGCTCGGTGGTCAGCGCCTCCAGGTCGGGCACGGTCTCGGCGTGCAGGCCGAGCCGCAGTCCCGTGTCGGCGTGCCGCTCGCGGGCGACCAGGCGCAGCTCGGTCAGCCGGTTGACCTCGGCCTCGGCCCACGGCTGGTCGGCGAAGTCGGAGTAGGGCGTGCCGCGCCACAACCCCAGCGCCTTCTCCAGGCGGCCACGGGCGGACTGCGGGTCGCTCTCCTCCAGATGCTCGCCGGCGGCGCGTACGAGCTGCTCGAACCTGAGCGCGTCCACCTGGTCGGAGGCCACGCGCAGGGCGTAACCGCTCGCGACCGTCACCAGCAGCCGGTTGGGCCCGCCGCGCGGGCGGCCGGGCTCCAGCACCCTGCGCAGGCGCGAGATGTAGACCTGCAGACCCGACTGCGCGCCTTTCGCCGCGTCGTCGTCCCACAGGTCGTAGAGAAGCGTGTCAACGGGCACGACCTGACCTCTGGCCACGAGAAGCCGGGCGAGCACGGCCCGCTGCCGCAACCCGCCGAGGTCGAGTTCGTCGTCGTGTTCGTACGCCTCGACTGGCCCCAGAACTCGGAACGCCACCATGTCAGCCGCCACGCTATGCGGGCCTACGAATCACGCACAAGGCCCGTGGTTGATTAGCACGCGATGGGTTTGGGATTGTCACTGGGCGGCCTTCGAAATCGCGGACGGGGGCTCCGCGGCGGCGTTCCGGCCGTTGCGCCTGCGCAGAAGCGCCCATGCGCCCAGAGCCAGGCCGCCGAACGGGATCTCGATAGTGTAAGTCCAGAAGCCGAAAAGCAGTGCGGCGGCGGTCGCGGGCGCGGCGGCCACGCCGAACGCGGTGGTGAGCAGGACCACCACTCCGCCCTCCATGATCCCCGCCCCGCTGGGCGTGATGAGGGCGCTGGTGAGCACGCGTGACAGGGCGAAGACGGCGATCGACTGGGCCAGCCCCGGCCAGGCGCCGGTGGCCTGGAGGCAGACCGCCATGATCGCCCACTGGAAGCCGAGGAAGAACACCATGCCGAGCGACAGCCCGGCCCACCGGGTCCGCACCACGCCGGCCGTGTCCGCGCGCAGCCGGTGGAAGGCCTCGGAGGCGTGAAACTTCAGCCGCAGCACCTTGGCGACCGCGTCGATGCCCTTGCCGAGCCAGCCGGCCGCGCGGTCCCAGTAGAGCGCGACGGCCACGACCACGCAGAGCACGAGGATCGAGATCGCGCCGGTCCAGCCCGCGTTGGCCACGGTCGTGTTGGGCGCCTGCCCGGCCATGAGCAGCGCGATGATCCCGACGGCGGGCAGGATGAATCTGAACAAGGTGTTCCAGATGCCGCTGACCAGCGTCATGACCACGAAGGCCCGGTTGGTGAAGCCCCAGCCCTTGGTCATCGCCCATGACAGCGCCACGCCCACGGCGCCGCCGAACGGCAGCAGGTTGCTGACCGCGCTGCCCGCCGCGTTGAGCGTCAGGCCCTGCAGGTTGTTCAGGCCGGGCAGGGAGCTGGTCAGCACGAACGTGTACGCCAGCAGGCTCAGCAGCCACAACGCGGTCATGGCGGCGATCTCGCCCGCGCCGAGCGAGCCGAAGATCGCGCCGATCTCGCGCCAGGAGACCGGTTTGCCGGTGAGCGCCTGCACGAGTTGCGGCAGGTAGACCACGAGCAGCACGGCCAGTCCGAGCGACAGCACGGAAAGGGTGATCTGGAGCCACTTGTTCTTCATCGGGGTCCAGTCTGCCGGGTGTTCGGGGATTTAGTTGGGCCACCGGTCGAAGGGATGGGTGAGACGGGCGCCGGGCGGCAGGTCGCGGCGGACGTACCACTCGGTGCCGAAGACGAAGCGGTAGATGGGGCTGGGGACCTTCAGCATGACGGCGAGCGTGCGGTCGCTGTCGCCGCCGCTGGCCTGGGAGACGTGCGCGGCCATGGAGGCCCGCTTCTGTTTCGTATATTTCCGGACATTGACCCGGTGGGTGATCGCGTCGCCCGGCGAGTACGCGCTCTCGAACGTCCGTACGTCGAACTCCGGTGGGAACTTGTAGAACCTGCCCGCCACCTTCAGCAGCCGCACCAGCGGATCACGGTTGACCGTCGCCTCCAGGACGATCTCCGTTCCGGCGATCTTCGCCGCCCGTTTGCCCACCCGGTGCACCTGTACGTGATCGGGATGACCGTAACCGCCCGCCGGATCGTAGATCGCCAGCAGGTCGGCCTTCTCCTCCAGCAGGATCGCGGCCAGCGCCTGGGCCGCCTCCTCGCTGTCGGCGTCGATGAAGGCGTTGTCGGGCCGCTCGTCGGCGATGCCGCCCTTGGGGCTCAGCCCCGAGTCGCCATAGCCGAGGCACTCGACGCGGGCGCAGCCGAGCAGCGCGGCCGACTCGTACAACTCCTTGAGCCGGGTCTCGCCCAGCGCCTCGCCCGGCGCCATCTCGGCCAGGCCGCGCTCGCCCGCGGTGGCCACCACGAGCACCACGCGGTGCCCCTCGGCCGCGAGCATCGCCATGGTGCCGGCCGTCAGCAGGGCCTCGTCGTCGGGGTGGGCGTGGAAGAAGACAGCGGTACGTGGAGGCACAAGCCCAGATTAGTGTGGGAGGCGTGCGGATCTTTCACGTGAGTGACTGTTACCTGCCGCGACTCGGAGGGATCGAGGTTCAGGTCGCCGACCTCGTCCGGACGCAGCGAGAGGCCGGCCACGAGGTGTCCGTGGCCACGGCGACCAGGGGAGAGCCGCTGCCCGGGGTGCACAGGATCGTCGCGAAGATGCCGTTCGACCTGCCTGTGCACCCGTTCGGGGTGGGGCATCTCACACGCGGGATCACCTCGGTGCGGCCCGACGTCGTGCACGTTCACGCCGGGGCGGTTTCGCCGTTCGCCTGGATGGGCGTGCGGGCCGCCTTCCGCGCGGGGGTCCCGTGCGTGGTGACCGTGCACAGCATGTGGGATCCGCTCACCCGGGGGATGTACCGGCTGTTGCGGCTGGCGTTCGGCTGGCAGCGGTGGCGGCTGGTGGCCACCACGGTCAGCAACGCCGCCGCGGCCCCGATCAGGGCCGTGGCCGGGCCCGGCGTGCCGGTGCGGGTGGTCTCCAACGGCCTCGACCTGTCGGGCTGGGCCCCGCCGCCGCGGGAGCGGGTCCGTCCGCGGCGCGATGAGGTGCACATCGTGGCGGTGGGCAGGCTGGCCCCGCGCAAGCACCCCGTGCGCCTGCTGAAGCTGCTCCAGGCGGCCCGTGCCCGCGTGCCCGCCGGGATCCCCGTACGGGCCACGATCGTCGGCGACGGGCCCGCTCGGGGCCAGATGGAACGCTTCCTGCACCGGAACGGCATGGCCGGCTGGGTCTCCCTGCCCGGCCGTCACACGCGCGAGGAGATCGCCAAGGTGCTGGCCTCGGCCGACGTGTTCGTGGCGCCCGCGCCGCGCGAGTCGTTCGGCATCGCGGCGCTTGAGGCGCGGGCGGCCGGGCTGCCGGTGGTGGCCAGGGCGCAGAGCGGGGTCGCCGACTTCGTCAAGGACGGCACCGAGGGGCTGCTCGGGCGCACGCTCGGCGACCTGGCCAGGGCGGTGGCGCGCCTGTGCGTGGACGCCGGGTTGCGCGAGTCGATCGCCGCGCACAACCGCGCCACACTGCCGGCCGCCGGTTCGTGGCCCACCGTCCTTGAGGGGTTCGAGGGGGCGTACGAGCAGGCCATCCGTCTTCAGGGGCGGTGCAGGACCACATAGGGCGTCTCTCAGGGGCGGTGCAGGACCACGTAGGGCGTCTCTCAGGGGCGGTGCAGGACCACGTAGGGCGTCTCTCAGGGGCGGTGCAGGACCACGTAGCCGTCGCGGGAGAAGACCTGGGCGTAGCCCTGCCCCCGCAGCTCCGTCACCCTGGCGACCTGCTCCTCGGCGGACCCGAACGGGAACTCCCAGCGTGAGGTGTCGGCCACCACCCACGGCGCGCCGCGCGACTCGCGCTGCCACAGCAGAACGGTGGCCTTCGAGGTGAGCGCGGGCCCGAGCGAGTTGGCGGCCTCGACGGTCACCCCGGCGGGCACCCGGGCGACGGCCTCGGCCGCGGCGGCGGCCCTGTCCTGCCGGTAGAAATCGGGCTGGGACAGCCGGTCCAGCGCGAACCTGGGCACCAGCGTGATCGCGACCGCGAGCACCGCGACCGACCAGGTCAGCTTGAGCGCGGCGTCGTCCCTGCGCCTGAGCCGGCGCAGCAGCCTGGCCAGCCCGTCCACGCCCGCGCAGAAGAGGATCACCACGGTGAACGCGCTGTAGTGGAAGTCGGCCTGCCACCACTGCTCGCGGTCGGCCAGCATGCGTACCAGCACGTGCGGCAGCGCCATCAGCGACAGCGGCGAGAGCAGGCACAGCAGCAGCGTGGGCCAGGCCAGCAGGAACAGCGTGTCGATCTTGGCCTCCGCGCCGAACGGCAGCAGCACGGCGGCGATCGGGTCGCGCAGCATGGCCAGGATCGCCGAGGGCGCGTCGGGGCCGAGGTGCCCGTAGGCCCAGAAGTCCTTCGCCTCGCCGCCGAGTGCGGGGATCAGCAGGCCGCGTACGAGCACCACGCCCGCCAGGCCGTACACCATGGTCAGCACCCCGCGCAGCCGGTCGCCGAGCACGAGCAGGAACAGCCCGGCCCCGATCACCATCAGCCCCATGTCCTCCTTGACCAGCAGGAGCGCGAACAGCGCGAGGCCCGCGGGCAGGAGGCGCCTGGCGTAGTAACGCTCGATGGCGATGGCGGTGAGCAGCGGGACGAACATGACCTCGTGCGCGTCGAACGCCGCCGCCTGCGCGATCGGCCACGACAGCGCGTACGCCATGGAGACGAGGTAGGCGGGCACGACTCCCAGCACGCGCCCGGTGAACCGCCACAGGAACGGGATCGCCGCGGCGAACAGCAGCGCCTGCGCGACGATCAGCGTCGCGGGACCGTCGTGGATCCAGTACAGCGGCGCCAGCAGCGCGTAGATGGGCGAGAAGTGGTCGGCGAGCTGGAGGTAGTCCATGCCCCGCCCGTGGAAGACGCCCAAAACGGGCACGTGGGGAGGGCCGAAGCCGGCGTAGCCGCGCACGGCCTGGTCCACGATCACCAGGTCGAACGAGGTGGCCTGGTAGGTCCCCAGCCTGACCAGGCCGAGAATGGCGTAGGCCACCGCGGCGAGCAGCGCGATGGCGCCCACTCGCACGCGGTGGCCCGGTGTCCTTCGACGGGGAGCCGGCGATGTGGCGCTCGCCCCCGCTGGCGCCGTCACCTTCTCATCCGTCACGGACAGCAAGACTAGGACGAATCCCGTCTCGCATATGCCGCGACCGCCGCCTCCCTACTGTCCCCCACAGGAGGGTGCGACGGCCGCGGGCCGGTCAGCCGCAGGCCGCGACGGCCTTGGCCTGGATCTCGGGAAGCTTCGTCATAGCGGTCTGAGCACCGGACGGGTCGTCGGCCTTGATGCCCTCGAAGAGGGTCGCCATGTCGTTGATGGCGCTCGCGAGGTCTCCGTCGTACTTGCCCGCGAGGGTCTTGAGCTTGCCGGCCGTCTCCTGGCTCGCGGTCTCGATCGCCTTGACGTCGGTGCTGGCGCTGGAGAGCGAGGTGCTGAACTCGTTGGTGATCTTGGTGATCTCCGTGGTGGCTGTAGAGCAATCAACGGCCTGGCCGACCGCGCCACAGGCGGTGGTGAGGACGGCGAGAGTCAGCGTCGCGGCCGCAACGGCGAGGCGACGACGAGGGGGAGTCATTTCATGCCCTTCGTAGGTTTAGCGAACGAAAGGAACATTATGGGGGCCCGCTTGACCGTCGCTTGCACCCCACTAACACCACACGTATCAAGCGGGCGTAAAGCCATGCGGCGGGACCTGCACGATCTCCTCTTGTTCCGGCCCGGAAAGATCCGGGAGCCCAAGCTCGCGACGAGGGTGTGAATCTCGATGCCGCGCGGCTACGCAACAACCTCTTGACAGCCCCCTGAGGCCGCCCCACGATGTCGCATATAGAGCAACTCGGTGCGTAATACGCAACAAGGGGTGCCGATTTGACTACGACGTCGAGCTTGATCTCCACCCTTTCCGGTCGGGCTTACACCGACCCTGAGGTGTTCGCGGCGGAACAGGCCCAGATCTTCGAGAACCTCTGGTTCTGCGCGGTCAGGGCGGGGGACCTGCCCAAGCCGGGCGCGTTCAGGACCGTGCAGGTCGGACGCGAGAACGTGATCGTGGTACGCGGGCGCGACGACTGCTTACGCGCCTTCCTCAACGTCTGCAGGCACCGCGGCGCCCGCTTATGCCTGGAGGAGGCGGGCGAGGTCAAGAGGACGATCCGGTGCGCCTACCACGCCTGGTCCTACGACCTCGACGGCCGGCTGGCCGCCGCGCCCAACCTGGCCAAGATGCCCGACATCGACCGCGTCGAGTACGGCCTGGTCCCCGTTCACCTGCGCGAATGGCTCGGCTACGCGTGGGTGTGCCTGGCCGCCGAGCCGCCCTCGTTCGAGGAGCACGTGACGTACGCGGCCACCGAACGCCTCGGCGACCCGGCCGCCATCGACCGTTACCACGTGGAGGAGCTGGCACTCGGCCGCCGCGTCGTCTACGACGTCAAGGCGAACTGGAAGCTCATCGTCGAGAACTTCATGGAGTGCTACCACTGCGCCACCATCCACCCCGAGCTGACCGCGGTGCTGCCCGAGTTCGCCGGCGGCTTCGCGGCGCAGTACTACGTCGGGCACGGCGCCGAGTTCGCCGCGCGGGCCGAGGGCTTCACCGTGGACGGCAGCGCCGGGTTCGGCAGGCTGCCCGACGTGTCGCAGGAGCAGGACCGCCGCTACTACGCGATCACCATCAAGCCCCAGGTGTTCGTCAACCTGGTGCCGGACCACGTGATCCTGCACCGCATGTTCCCGCTGGCCGCCGACAGGACCGTGGTGGAGTGCGACTGGCTCTACCACCCCGACGTGATCGCCTCGGGCGCCGACGTTTCGCTGTCGGTCGAGCTGTTCCACCGGGTCAACGTGCAGGACTTCGACGCCTGTGAGCGGACGCAGCCGGGCATGTCGTCACGCGCGTACCGCGAGGGTGGGGTGCTCGTGCCGAGCGAGCACCACATCTCCCTGTTCCATCAGTGGGTGAACCAGCGCTTGCGCGCATAGCGTACGGTCAGGCCGCCGTATTTGGCCCTGCCCGTGATCACCACGTGCAGCACCCCCGGGCGGGGCCGGCTCGGCACGTTGGAGGTCGAGGCGTTCCCCCAGTCGCTGCGGAAGTCGTCCACGTTGGCCACCGCGCCGTCCGGCAGGATGATCTTCGCGGAACCGTAGGTGAGGTCCAGGTCGATCTCCACCTCCGGATGGGTGATCACGGCCTCGGACAGGTCCAGCTCGACGCTGCCGTACTTGGAGGAGACCCGCAGGCGGCGTGGCACCGCCCAGTCGCCGGAGCGCTTGAGCCCGCCGCTCTTCGTCTCCAGCTCCACCAGGTCGCTGACCTGCGACTGCTGCTGGGCCGGTAGATCGGTGATCAGGCCCAGCAGATCTCCGTAGGTCTTCGCGCTCAGCGCCAGCTCAAGGCGGTCTTCGAGCTCAATCTGGGTCAGGCGGCCCTCGGAGAACGCGAGCTGCAACTGCTGTGCGGTGCGCTCCCGGTCCTCGTCGGAGACCCTCATCTGCAATTCCGACATGTACCGAGCATAAGTTCAGGGCGGTCAGAACGGGAGACGTCTGCCAGAAGGGGTGCGTAGGTCGACGGGAGACAGGCGGCTGGCCGGACGGGGGCGGCGCACGAGCTGGACTCTCTTCACACCGTAGTAGGTACCCAACAGATTGCTATGAACTCATCAACGTTGGGTAGCGTGAAGTCTGATGTGGACCGAACCGTTCGTGCATCCGGCGCTCTTCTACCGGGGCGACGGGGAATACGTGGCTGCCACCACGGCTTTCGTCCGCGAAGGCCTGGCCGCCGGCGACCCCGTCGCGATCGCCGTGCCGGCCGCGAATCTCGCGCTGATCGAAGCCGCCCTGGGCACGGCCGCCGGCCGGGTGCTCCTGCTCGACATGCAGGAGGCCGGGCGCAATCCTGGCCGGATCATTCCCGGTGTGCTACGTGACTTCGCCGACCGGCACCCCGACCGGCACGTGCGGATCATCGGTGAGCCGATCTGGGCGGGGCGCACCGCGACGGAATATCCGGCCTGCGCCCAGCACGAGGCGCTGATCAACCTGGCGTTCACCGGCCGCAGGGTGACGATCCTGTGCCCGTACGACGTCGTGAGGCTGACCGCCGAGGCGGCCCGCACCCATCCCGTGCTGCGCGACGCGACGGGGGAGTGGCCCAGCGCCGACTACGCGCCCCACGGGGTCGTGGACGGGCACAACCGGCCGCTCGACGAGCCGGTCGCGTTCTCCTCGCTGCTCTTCGACCGTTCCAACCTGTCGGCCGTGCGCGGCATGGCCGCCAAGCAGGCCACGGCCCTGGGGTTCGACGGCGACCGGATCGACGACATCCGGCTGGCGGTGGCCGAGCTCGGGGCCAACAGCCTCGACCACGGCGGCGGCTCCGGCACGCTGCGGGTGTGGACCGAGGGCGACCGGCTGGTGTGCGAGGTGAGCGACGCGGGGCACATCACCGATCCGCTGGTGGGGCGCAGGCCGGTCGATCCGCGTGAGGCGGGCTCGCGCGGCCTGCTCATCGTCAACCTCCTCAGCGATCTCGTACGCGTCCACACCCGCGACGGCGCGACCGCGATCCGCGTCTACTTCGAGCTGCGCTAATTCCCGATTTCGCGCATGCTGGGATAGCGGGGGCCCCGCACCGCGTCCGCCGGTACGGCCTGCACCAGCGCCTCCAGCTGGCCGGGCGTCAGCGTGAGGCTCGCGGCGGCGGCGTTCTCCTCCAGGTACTTCAGCCGCTTGGTGCCCGGGATCGGCACGATGTCCTCGCCCTGGGCCAGCAGCCAGGCCAGGGACATCTGGGCGGCCGTCATCCCGGCCTCATCGGCGATCTTCCTGACCTGCTCCGCCAGAGCCCTGTTGTGCACGGCGTTCTCGCCGCTGCTGCGCGGCATGTGCCGGCGGAAGTCGTCGGCGGCCAGCTCGTCGGCGTCGGGCAGCGCGGCCGAGAGCAGGCCGCGGCTGATCGGCGAGTACGCCACCAGCCCCACCTCCAGCTCCCTGGCCGCGGGCAGGATCTCCGCCTCCAGGTCCCTGGTGAACAGCGAGTACTCGCTCTGCAGGGCCGCGATCGCATGCACCGAGGCCGCCTTGCGCAGCGTGTCCGCGCTCACCTCCGACAGGCCGAGGTGGCGTACCTTGCCCTGCCGTACCAGCTCGGCCATGGCCCCGACCGACTCCTCGACGGGGACGTCGGGGTTGCGGCGGTGCATGTAGTACAGGTCGATGTGGTCGACGCCGAGGCGCTTGAGCGAGGCGTCGCAGGCGGCCCTGATGTACTCCGGGCTGTTCTCGACCGTGCGGGTGCCGCCGTCGCGCCTGATGCCGAACTTGGTGGCCAGCACCGCCTCCTCACGCCTGCCCTTGAGTGCCCGGCCGACCAGCTCCTCGTTGGCGCCGCTGCCGTACATGTCGGCTGTGTCCAGAAAATTCATGCCAAGGTCTAGAGCGCGGTGAATGACGGTTATGGACTCTTTCTCGTCGCCCTGGCCGTAGAACTCCGACATGCCCATGCAGCCGAGGCCGAGCGCGGAGACCTCCAGGCCGTCCTTGCCGCCGAGCGTGCGCCGGTTCATAGCAGCGTTCTGGGACTGCATCCCTGCTCCCTGTAACTTTCGATCTTGTAATCCAGCACCGCCAGGTCCTGGCTGAGCTGGGCGATCCTGGACCGGACATGTTCCCGGTGCCGCTCCAGCAGTTCCCTGCGCTCGTCGGCGGTGTGCTCGCCCATGCGCCGCAACTCCGCGTACCGGCACATCTCGGCGATCGGCATGCCGGTCATGCGCAGCCTGGTGAGGAACTCCAGCCACTGGAGGTCCTGCTCGGCGTACTCGCGATGCCCGCTGCTGTTGCGGCCGACCGAGTGGATGAGCCCGATACGCTCGTAGTAGCGCAGCGTGTGAGCGCTCAGGCCGGACCGCTGCGCGGCCTCCTGGATCGTCATATGTCCAGGGTCGCCCTTGGAGTGCGCTCTAAGTCAAATGGGGGTGGAGTTCCCTACACCCACCCTGAGAGGGCTGGCCCTACCAAGGGTCACGTACCCGCAGGTCATCGGTCATCCCTCAGGGAAGATCAGACCAAGGTATTAGGGGATCCTTCAGGGCCGGTTCGGGTTTTTCTCCGATGTGCGCAAAGGCCGTATTGCCCGAGCTTAGAGGCATGAAGGGATTGCTTGTCAGTGGGTTCACGGCCATCGGCGCCGGAAGCGGTGCGATGCTCACGCTGCACGCGGGATCCGACCTCGACCCGTGGCACGCTGTCATCAGCGAGTACGCCTGGCAGGCGGCCGGCTGGCTGCTGCCCGCCTCGCTGACCTTGTTCGCCGTGGGTTCCGCGCTGATCGCCGAGGCGATGCGCCGGGCCGGGATGAGCCGCTGGATCGTCCTGCTGCTGCTGGCGTGGGGGGCGAGCATGTTCCTGATCGGCGCCTTCCCGACCGACCGGCCCGGCGTCCCGCTGTCGCTGTCCGGCGGCATCCACCGCTACGCCGCCTTCGCGGCTTTCGTGATGATGCCGGTGGCGGGGCTGCTGCTGGCCAAGGCGAACATCCGGTACGCCAAGGCGGTGCGGGTGCTCAGCACGGTCGCCCTGGGCGCGTTGCTGCTGGTCGTGATCCCGTACGTGGTGCGCATGTTCGGCATCCCGATGAGCAACGAGGACATCCCCGCGGGGCTGACCCAGCGGGTCGTGGTCGTCACCGAACTGGCGGTGCTGGCCCTGGCCGGCATGTCGATGCTGGCGCACTCCGTGCGGCGCGGCGTGGCCCCGGCCCTGGCCTGACCACTACCCCAGTCCTGGCCTGACCACTTCCCGGTCCTGGCCTGACCACTTCCCCGATCATGGAATGACCGCTTTCAGGAGTGAAATCCGCTGCTCTGGTAAGGGGAGAGTCCTCGATCTCTTGCTATGGGAGTGGTGGACATGACGATTCTGATCGCTTATGACGGGTCCGACGATTCCAAGGCCGCCATCGAGTTCGCGGGCAGGACCTTCCGTGGCGAGCACGCGGTCGTGCTGACGGTGTGGGAGCGGCTGGCGATGACCTCGGCCAGGACCTCGGCCGGGCTCATGGTGGCGCTCGACCAGTCCGGCGTCGAGGACGAGGCGATCGGGCAGGCGATGAGCGAACTGGCCCAGCGCGGGGCGGAACTGGCCCGCCAGGCGGGACTGGACGCGACCCCGCGCTGCGACGTGGACTCCGTGGCCGTCTGGTCGACGATCGTGGACGTGGCCGACGAACTGGACGTCCAGCTCATCGTGACCGGCACCCGGGGGCTGGGCGGGGTGCGCTCGCTCCTGCTCGGCAGCACATCGGACCGAGTCCTGCACCACGCCCACCGCCCGGTGCTGGTGGTCCCGGGCCCAAAGAGCACCTGACCCACCCGCCCACGGGGACGAGGCGCCCGGGCCTTTGAGCGACGGGAGAGGTTCATCTGGGCGTTGGTGCGGATTGTCGGTGGGGTCGGGCAGAGTGGGAGCCTCCTGAGGCTGGAGGGGAGGCGGGGGCGTTGCCCGAAGGGCTGGCGCGGCGGCTCGGCACCACCGACGCGGTGGTCGTCGGGCTGAGTGCGATGATCGGCGCGGGGGTGTTCGCCGTGTTCGCGCCCGCCGCCGCGGTCGCGGGCGACTGGCTGCTCGTCTCCCTCGCGCTGGCCGCTGCCGTCGCCTACTGCAACGCCACCTCCTCGGCCCGCCTGGCGGCCGTGCACCCGGAGTCGGGCGGCGCCTACGTGTACGGCAGGCGCAGGCTCGGCCCGCTCTGGGGCTACCTGGCGGGCTGGGGCTTCACGGTCGGCAAGACGGCCTCCTGCGCGGCCATGGCGCTCACGTTCGGCGCCTACGTCCTGCCGGGCCTCGAACGTCCACTGGCCGTCGGCGCGGTGGCCGCGCTGACCCTGCTCAACCTGTTCGGCGTCCAGCGCTCAGCCGGCGTGGCCCGGATCATCGTGGTCTTCGTGCTGGCCGTGCTCCTCGCCGTGATCGTGGCGGGCCTGGTCGGCGACGACAGCGTCACGTTCGGCTGGTTCAGCTACTCGCCCCTGCCCTACGATCCGTACGCCCCGGACATCTGGGGCATTCTGCAGGCCGGTGGGCTGCTGTTCTTCGCCTTCGCCGGTTACGCCAGGATCGCCACCCTCGGCGAGGAGGTGCGCGACCCCGCCCGCACCATCCCCAGGGCCATCCGCATCGCGCTGGGCATCACGCTGGTGGTGTACCTGCTGGTCGCGGTGGCCGCCCTGCGCACGCTGGGGCCCGTGTTACTGGCCACCCGGCCGGCGCCACTGTCCGAGCTGGTCAGGGAGGCGGGGTTCGGGTGGCTGGCGCCCGTGGTGGTGGCCGGGGCGGCGGTGGCGACGCTGGGCGCGCTGCTGGCGCTGCTGCTCGGCGTCTCGCGCACGGTGCTGGCCATGGCTCGCGAGCGCGACCTGCCGGGCGCGCTGGCCGCCGTGGACCCGGTACGGCAGACGCCCAGGCGGGCCGAGCTGGCGGTCGGCGGCGCGGTGATCGTGCTGCTGCTCGTGGCGGACCTGCGGGAGGCGATCGGGTTCTCCTCCTTCGGCGTGCTGGCCTACTACGCCATCGCCAACGCCGCCGCACTCAGACTCCACCGCGACGAGGGTGCACCGCCGCGCGCCGTCCCGGTGACCGGGCTGGCACTGTGCGTGGTCCTGGCCGCAACGCTGCCGGTGACGTCGGTGGTGGCCGGTCTGGCGGTGTTCGCGATCGGCCTGACCATTTACGCGGTACGCCGAAGACGCGCGGATCGGTGACACGCGGGCAAATGCCGAAGGCGCGCCGGTCGCTGACGTGCGGGCAGACGCCGAGACGCGTGCATCGGCGATGTGTGGGCAGACGCCCAAGATGCGCGGATCGGTGACGTGTGGGCAAGCGCTGCATATGCGCGGATCGGTGATACGCGGGTAAACGCCCAAGGTGGCCGGATCAATGACGTGCGGGCAAACGCCCAAGGCGGGCGGATTGGTGACGTGCCGGAAAATTGCGATGATCTGGTGCGGCGGTCGGGCGTAGCATGGGTGCATGACGACGTTCCTGGTGATGATGGCCCCCTAGGGGGTTCGCCGGCACGTTCATGCTGAGGCCCTGCTAGCCGGGGCCTCTCGTCGTGTCAGGGGCCCCTCGGGAGGCACCGATGTACATCACGACGACCATCCCCTACGTCAACGCCAGGCCCCACCTCGGTTTCGCCCTGGAGCTCGTCCAGGCCGACGTGCTGGCCAGGCACCATCGGCGCAGGGGTGAGCCTGTGCGGTTCCAGACGGGCACCGACGACAACTCGCTGAAGAATGTGCTGGCCGCCGAGGCGGAGGGCGTGCCGGTGCGGGAACTGGTGGACAGGAACGCGGCCGCGTTCGAGGGGCTGCGCGGGACGCTGGATCTGTCGTTCGACTCCTTCATCAGGACCAGCGCCCATCCGGGGCACCGCGCCGGGGTGGAGCGGATCTGGCGGGCCATCGCGCCCGACCTCTACCAGCGGCACTACGAAGGGCTCTACTGCGTGGGCTGCGAGCAGTTCTATCCGCAGGGGCCCTGTCCCGACGGGCATGAGGCGCCGCTGCAGCGGGTGTCGGAGCGGAACTGGTTCTTCCGGCTCTCCCACTACCAGGACACGCTGGCCGACCTGATCAGGGGCGGGCGGCTCAGAATTGAGCCCGCCGTGCGGCGCAACGAGGTGCTGGCGTTCATCGAGGCGGGACTCGACGACATCAGCGTCTCCCGCTCCGCCACCCGGGCGCGGGGGTGGGGGATTCCGGTGCCCGGCGATCCCGGGCAGGTGGTCTACGTCTGGTGGGACGCGCTGGCCAACTACATCACCGCGCTCGACGGCGACGGCGGCGTCGGCGTCGGCGTCGGTGCAGGCGGCCTTTCGGGCGGCACCTCTGGTGGTGACGGCTTCGGCGGTGTGGGCTTCGGTGGTGATGGCTCCGGTGGTGATGGCTCCGGTGGTGATGGCTTTGGCGGTGGCGACTATGAGCGCTGGTGGGTTCGGGAGTCGGCCAAGGTGCATCTCATGGGGAAGGGGGTGATCCGGTTTCATGCGGTGTACTGGCCGGCGATGTTGTTGTCCGCCGGGCTGCCGCTGCCTACGGCGATCTTCGTGCACGACTACCTGACGGCCGATGGTCGCAAGATCAGCAAGTCGTCCGGGAACACCGCCGATCCGGTGGCGCTGGTGGACGCGTACGGGGTCGATGCCGTGCGGTGGTGGCTGCTGCGGGAGGTGCCTCGTGTGGGCGACGCCGACTTCACCGAGGCCCGGCTGGTCGCCAGGGCAGACGAGGACCTCGCCAACGGCCTGGGGAACCTGGTCAACCGGGTCGTGACCATGGTCCATCGCTTTCTGGACGGCCACGTGCCACCGCCGGGGGAGCCGCCGGCCGAGGTGTCGCGGGCGGTGCACGAGGCGCTGGCGGAGTACGACTTCCGGCGGGCGGCGCAGGCGGTGTGGACGATCGTCGAGGACGCCAACAAGCACGTCGAGCGCACCCGGCCCTGGCAGCAGGCACGGCGCGAGCAGGAGGCGTCGCTGGGCACGCTGGTGCACGCGTGCCGGACGCTGGCCGTACAACTGGAGCCGTTTCTGCCGACGGCGGCGGCGCGGGTGGCGGCGGCGGTGTCCGGCGACCGGCTGCCCAGGCCCGAGCCGTTGTTTCCGCGGCGGGTCGTCCGGCGCTGAGCGAATTGCTCAGGCCGGGGAGCCGTGGGCCCAGCCCGCTGCCTGGCTGTCAGTAAAGGCGCTGGGCTGTGGGTGGAGGCGCTGGGCAGTGGGTGGAGGGGCTGGGCAGTGGGTGGAGGGGCTGGGCGGGCAGGGTGGGTGCGGTGTGCCTGTTGACGGGGGTCGTGGGAGAGCCTAGGTTGGCGGCCAAACCGACCAGCCGGTATGGAGGCGGGCATGCCCACAGTCGAGACCATTCGCGGCCCTGTGGACGTCGGAGACCTCGGGCAGACGCTGATGCACGAGCACATCTTCGTGGTCGCCACCGAGCACCTGGACAACTACGGCAGGGGCGCGTGGTGGGACGAGGAGCACCGGGTGGCGGACGCGGTGGTCAAGCTGAACGCGGCCGCGGCGAAGGGCGTGCGGACGATCGCCGACCCGACGGTGTGGGGGCTGGGCCGTTACATCCCCCGCATCCAGCGGATCGCCGAGCAGGTGCCCGGCCTGAACATCATCGCCGCCACCGGCATCTACGCCTTCGAGGAGATGCCGCACACCTACAACTTCCGCGGCCCGGGGCTGATCCTCGACGGCCCCGACCCGATGATCGACGATTTTGTGCGCGATCTCACTGTGGGCATCGCCGACACCGGGGTGAAGGCGGCCTTCCTCAAGTGCGCGGTGGAGGCCAAGGGCCTCACGCCCGGCGTCGAGCGCATCTGCCGATCCGTCGCGCAGGCGCATGTGCGTACGGGCGCGCCGATCACCGTGCACACGAACGCGTTCACGCAGAGCGGACTGATGGCGCTGGACCTGTTCGCCAAGGAGGGGGCCGATCTCGCGAAGGTGGTCATCGGGCACGCGGGAGACAGTAACGACCTCGACTACCTCATGCGGCTGGCCGACACCGGCGCGATACTCGGCATGGATCGATTCGGTCTCGACGCCTACAACTCGACCGCCCAGCGCGTGGCCACGATTGCGGCCCTCTGCCAGCGCGGATATGCCGATCGCATGGTGCTCAGCCACGACGCCGCCTGCTTTATGGACTATTTCGGCGGCGACTGGGATGAGACCCGCCGTACGCTCGCGCCGAACTGGCGCTACGATCACATTCACGACGACGTCTTGGCCGCACTGCTGGACTCGGGTGTGACCGATGACCAGATTGAGCAGATGCTGGTGTTCAACCCGAAGCGCTACTTCTCGTAAAGTGGGGTGGATCGGGAGAGCAACGCGGGTAGGTGGAGCTGGGTGACTTCGGAGCAGGCCTTGTCGATAAGCCTCGGGCTCCAGGGACCCTGCGTCATCGCGCGGCTGACGGGGGACTTCGATTTCGGCTCCGCGGCTGAGGTCCGCGACCGCGTAACCAAGGCCCTGGACCTGACTCAGCCCCCGATGCTCGTCATCGACATGCAGGCCGTGGCCGTGTGCGACTCCTCCGGCCTGTCGGTGCTCGTCTACCTGCACAAGGCCGTGACCGCCTCCGGCGGGCGGCTGCTGCTGTCGGGGCTCAACGGCCGATGCAAGCACCTTTTCGCGATCACCGCGCTGGACAAGTTCTTCGACATCCGCAGCACGGCCGAGCTCGCCATCGCAGAACTCAACGAAGCGGGGAGTTCGCCGCCGTTTACCGGGTAGTCCCCGTGCATGTCGGCCGAAGAGCCCGATCTGCTCGGCACGTACCTGGAACAGATCGGAAAGACCCCCTTGCTCTCCGCCGGGGACGAAGTGGACTTAGCCCGGCGGATCGAGGCAGGCCTGTACGCAGGCCATCTGATCGAGCGTGGTGAGGGCACGCCAGAACTTCAACTCGTCGCGCTCGATGGCAAGCGCGCCAAGGACCTGCTGATCAGGTCCAACCTCCGGCTCGTCGTCTCCGCCGCCAGGCGCTACTCCTTCCGGGGGCTGCCGCTGCTGGACATCATCCAGGAGGGCAACCTCGGACTGATCAGGGCGGTGGAGAAGTTCGACTACAGGCGCGGATACAAGTTCTCCACCTATGGGATGTGGTGGATCCGCCAGTCCATCGAGCGCGGGATCCACGACAAGAGCCGTACCGTCCGGCTGCCGATCCATGTCGCGGAGGAGCTGTCGCGGCTGATCAGGGTCGAGCGGCAGCTCGCCGCCGAGCTGGGCAGGGCGCCGTCGGACGCCGAGCTGGGCGAGATGGCCGAGCGGTCGCTCGGGCAGGTCGCGGCGTTGCGCCGGCTCGGGCAGGACATGGTCAGTTTGGACGTGCCGGTCGGGGAGCACGGCGAGGGCAAGATGGGCGACATGATCGCCGATGACGACGGACTGCAGGTGCAGGAGTTCACCGAGCGCCGCGCGATGAGCGCCGAGGTGCGTCAGGTGGTCACCATGCTGCCGCCGCGGGAGGCGTTCGTGATCAGGCTGCGGTACGGGTTGACCGGCGAGGAGGTCCAGACCTACACCGAGATCGCGGCGCACCTCGGGCTCACCAGGGAGCGCATCAGGCAACTGGAGCGGCAGGCGCTGCGCCGGCTCAGGAAAGGAGGGCCGCTCCTGGCCTGGGCATCCTGATCCGGAGGAAACGCCGCGGAAACCCGGCGCCCTGTTGCATGGTCTCCAGGACGGCCGGTCATGGGGACGCGCGCAGCGAGGCCGGGCGGTCTTGTGTCAGAGGGACCAGGCCGGCCGTCCGCCACGGGGGCGAAGACGTACGTGACAGGGGCCGGCCGGTGACGGCTCGGCCCCCGGGGGCTCACGCGGTGACGAGGAGCGCCACTCCGATCAGCACCACGACCGGGACGATCCACATCACGGCCTCGACGGCGAACTCCTTGTACATCGCGTAGGTCTCCTTCTGTTGCGGGCGCGGCAAAGGTCAATGCGCAGCATAGCCGCCCACGCCGACAACTCGATCCCGAGCCCTCAGACGGTGATCGCGCCGTCGGAGGCGGAGCCGACCGTGGCCCGGTACTTGGCCAGCACCCCGCGCTCGACCGGAAGCTCCGGCCGCCGCCACGCGGCCAGCCGCCCGGCCAGCTCCTCCTCGGGCACCAGCAGGTCGAGGGTGCCGGCCGCGCTGTCGATCACCACCGTGTCGCCGTCGCGGACCAGCGCGATCGGCCCGCCGTGGTACGCCTCCGGCGCCACGTGCCCGATCACCAGCCCGTGCGAGACCCCGCTGAACCGGCCGTCGGTGACCAGCGCCACGGAGTTGCCGAGCCCCCGGCCGACCAGGGGGCCGGTGATCGAGAGCATCTCGCGCATGCCGGGACCGCCCGCCGGGCCCTCGTACCGGACCACGATGACGTCCCCGGCCACGATCCGGCCCTCCTGGATGGCCACGTAGCAGTCGTTCTCGGAGTCGAACACCCTGGCGGGGCCCTCGTGGCGGAAGTCGTCCTTGCCGCCCAGCTTCAGCACGCAGCCGCCGGGCGCGAGCGAGCCGCGCAGGATGGCCAGCGCGCCGCGCCGCTTGAACGGCCGCTCCGCGCTCGCCACGACCTGCTGGTCCGGCGTCTCCCGCGCCTGCCCGGCCACCTCGGCCAGCGAACGTCCGTCCACCAGCGTGGCGTTCTCCCGCAGCAGCCCCGCCTCCAGCAGGCGGCGCACCACCAGCGAGGTGCCGCCGGCCCGCCACAGGTCCAGCGCCGTGGCGTCGCCGCCGCTCGGCTTGAGCCCCGTGATGATCGGGACCTGGCGGCAGACCTCGCCGATCCGGTCGATCTCCAGCGGCAGCCCGGCCTCGCGGGCGATGGCCAGCAGGTGCAGCACGGCGTTGGTCGAGCCGCCCATGGCCGCCACCGACACGATCGCGTTGTGCAGGGCGTCCTCGGTGAGCACGCGCGAGGGGCGGGCGTCGCGGGCCAGCGCCTCCATCGCGATCTCGCCGATCCGCCGGGCCGCGGCGTTCTTCTCCTGCGCCACGGCCGGGATGTCGCCGATGCCGAACGGCGCCAGGCCGAGGAATTCGGCGACGGCGCCCATGGTGTTGGCGGTGTACTGGGCGGCGCAGGTGCCGGCGCCGGGGCAGGCGTGCCTGGCCAGGTCGTCCAGATCGTCCTGGTCCATCCGGCCGACCGCGCGCTCGCCGAGCGCCTCCCACATGTCCTGGATCGTCACGTCCCGCCCGCGCCAGCGGCCCGGCATCATGCTGCCGCTGTACAGGACCACCGACGGCACGTCCAGCCTGGCCAGCGCCATGATCCCGGCCGGCACGGTCTTGTCGCAGCCCACGATCGCCACCAGCGCGTCGAACTCGTGCGCGCGGCCCATGAGCTCGATGGAGTCGGCGATCACCTCCCGGCTGACCAGCGAGGTGCGCATGCCGGGCGTGTGCATGGTGAGGTTGTCGGAGACCGCGATGGTGTTGAACTCCATCGGCAGTCCGCCCGCGGCCCGTACCCCCTCGGCGACCTGGGCGGCCAGCTCGCGGTGGTTCAGGTTGCAGGGCATGGTGCCGGTCCAGGTGGAGGCTATGCCGACCACGGGGCGGCGCATCTCCTCCTCCGACATGCCCATGGCGTACAGGTGGCTCCGGGCCGGTGCGCGGTCGGGATCGTCGGCGATGCTCAAGGAAATACCTCCGATGTACGGGTTTCGGCACCTCAATGATCCTGTGCCCGGTCCGGCAGGTGCTCCCCGGCCCCCTCACTGGTCGCGCAGGCCCCACGGCGAGCCGTACTCGACCAGCAGGTCCAGGAACGGCCGCGGCTCGAACGCCTCGGGCCCAAGCACGCCCGTGCCCTTCCACACCCCGCCGGCCAGCAGTTCCAGGGCGATCACCGGGTTGACGGCGGTCTGCCAGACGACGGCCTGGGAGCCGTACTCACGCATCGACCACTGGTTGTCCACCACGTGGTAGAGGTACACCTCGCGCGCCCGCCCGTCCTTGACGCCCTTCACCCACGTGCCGGCGCAGGTCTTGCCGTGCATGCGGTCACCCAGCCCGGCCGGGTCGGGCAGCACGGCGGCGACCACGTCGCGCGGGGAGACGCGGGCGGTGCCCCGGTCGGTCCTGACCGAGACCGGTTCGGTGCGGTCCACGCCGAGCGCGTGCAGGGTCTTGAGGGTGCCGATGAACTCCTCGCCCAGGCCGTACTTGAACGTCACCCGCCGCGCCCTGATCCACCTGGGCACCAGCACGACCTCCTCGTGCTCGACGTTCACGCACTCCACGGGGCCGATCCCGTCGGGGAAGTCGAAGACCTCCGGCTCGCTGAACGGCTCGGTGGTGTACCAGCCGCGCTCCCTCTCGTAGATGAGCGGCGGGTTGAGGCACTCCTCGATCGTGGTCCAGATGGAGAAGGAGGGCGCGAAGTCGTAGCCGTCCACGGTGAGGTTGCCGCCGTCCCTGATGCCGATCTCCTCGATCTCGTCGAAGAGCTCGTCGGCGGCATAACGGGCGAAGACGTCGGCCAGGCCGGGCTCGACGCCCATGCCGACCAGCGCCAGCCTGCCCCGCGCGGCCCACGTCCCGTCCTCGGCGAACTGCTCGTCGCCCAGTTTGACCCCGACCTCCTCGTACGGGCGCTCCGGGTGTGGCCTGGACATCGACATGGCCATGTCGAGATAGTCGACGCCGGCCTCCAGGGCGGCGTTGAACAGCGGCAGCACGAAACGCGGGTCGGTGGCGTTGAGCAGCACGTCACAGCGGTGCTCGGCCAGCAGGCCGGTGACCGCCCCGCTGTCGGCGGCGTCGATCATGGCCGGGGTGAACCGGTCGTCCAGGGTGGCGACGGCCGACTCGGCGCGGGGCAGGTCGCAGTCGGCGACCACCATGTGGTCGAGGAACGGGCGGCGGGCGGCGATGCGGGTGATGGCGGTTCCCACGCCGCCTGCTCCCACAAGAAGAACTCGCATGACGATCAATCCCCTTTGGCGGCTTTCGGCCATCCAACGTCCGTATGCTGGTCAACGTCAATGGCGTTGGCATAAGGAGTGCGGCGGTGGCCAAGCGCGTGGTGCCGGAGTCGGCGCGCCGGCGGCGGCGTCCGACCAAGCGGGGGCAGGTGCTGACGCACGCGCTGATCGTCGAGACCGCGCTGCGCATGTTGCACGAGCACGGGGCCGCCGGGTTGTCCGCCCGCCGTCTCGGCCTCGCGCTGGGTGCCGACGCCAGCACCGTCTACCGCTACTTCAGCGGCATGGACGACCTGATCCTGGCCATCGCCGACGAGTTGTTCGGCCACGCGATGGCCTCCTTCCTGCCCACCGGCGACTGGCGGGCCGACCTGCGCGAGCTCGGCCTGCGCATCCACCACGCCTACCTGGCGCACCCGCAGGCCGCCGTGCTGACCGCCAGCCGGGTCACCGGCCGGCCGAACGAGGTGGCGGGCGACGAGACGATCCTCGGCGTGTTGCGCGGGGCCGGGTTCGCCGACGTGGACGCGGTACGGATCTACCACGCCTTCATCGATCAGAGCCTGGCCTTCGCCATCCTCGACGCCGCCACGCTGGCCCTGCCGAAGGCGGCGCGGGAGGCCGATGAGGAGGTGTGGCGCGAGACCTACGCCCGGCTGCCGGCCGGCACCCATCCCAACATCGCCGCCACCGCGCCGCTGCTGGTGGCCAGGATGAACGACAGCGCGTACCCGACCGCCCTGGACATGCTGCTCTCCAGCGCGGCGGCCCAGCTCACGGGGTAGCCCGGCCTGCCGTCCTTCGGCGCGGCGGCCCTTGGCGCGGGGTAGGCCCTCATGTGTGCCAGAAGGTCATTTGATTCACCGCCACGCCCGCGAGCAGCACGCCGCCCTGGCCGGTCACGTCCTGCGCGCCGCCGGCCCGCAGGGGCGTTTCGACGCCCGGCCCTACGACGGACGGCTGCTGCGCTCGGTCGAGGCGGTGGGCAAACACCTGCTCTACCACTTCGACGACGCTCCCGCCGTCCACGTGCACCTGGGCATGCGGGGGATCTTCCTGCGCCACGACGACCCGGACACGCCGCCCCGGGGCGGGACCCGGCTGCGGCTGGCCACGGACGAGGCGGCCTACGACCTCATCGCCCCCATCCGGTGCGAGGGGCTCTCCGCGCCGGACGTCGCCGCGCTGCGCGCCTCACTGGGTCCCGACCCGCTGCGCTCCGACGCCTCCGCCCATGATGCGGTACGGCGGCTGACGGCCTTTCGCGGGGCCGTGGGCGCCGCCGTGCTCGACCAGAAGGTGTGGGCGGGCATCGGCAACGCCTGGCGTGCCGAGCTGCTGTTCCTGGTCGGCCTGCATCCCGGGGCCCGTGACGTGGACGCCTCGGTGGCCGGGCGGTTGTGGGAGGCGGCGGGCACGTACATGGCCTTGGGGCGCGACGCCGGGCAGGTGGTCAGCGACCCGGCCGCGCCCGACGAACGCTGGGTCTACAAGCGCGAGCGCTGCCGCCGCTGCGGCGCGGCCGTACGGACCTGGCAGCTGGCCTCCAGAACGGCGTACGCCTGCCCACTTGACCAGCCCGGGTAGCCTGGACAGTGACATGGCAACCACGATCAGTAATCCTCTGCTGGACATCCGCCGCATCTACGTGGAGCCCGCCGCCGCCGAGTTGCCGCGCGGCCGGGAGATCCTGGCCCGCTTCCCCGGAGCTGAGCTCGTCGAGGTCGAGAGCCACCATCGCATCTCCGAGCTGTACGGCGACGAGGCCAACGTGGCCCGCTGGGTGCGCATC
This sequence comes from Nonomuraea sp. NPDC050404, assembly GCF_040655495.1. Taxonomy (NCBI): domain Bacteria; kingdom Bacillati; phylum Actinomycetota; class Actinomycetes; order Streptosporangiales; family Streptosporangiaceae; genus Nonomuraea; species Nonomuraea sp. NPDC050404. The sequence goes on along the minus strand of NZ_JBFAKB010000006.1, from coordinate 165,595 downwards.
AAGACCGAGGCCCTCGTGCTCGGGGTCAAGAAGTCGCTGACCGCCCGGCCCAACGGCCGCTCGGCCGACTTCATCGCGCCCTCCACGGCCAATGGCTGCGCGATGGCCTGCGCCTACTGCTACGTGCCGCGCCGCAAGGGCTACGGCAACCCGATCACGGTCTTCGCCAACATCGACAAGATCCTCGGGTACGTCGAGCGCCACGCGGGCCGGCAGGGCGTGAAGCCGGAGCCCGACCAGATCGACCCGCACGCCTGGGTCTACGACATCGGGGAGAACTCCGACTGCTCGCTCGACGCCACCGTGTCGGACAACGTGCGGGACCTGGTGGAGTTGTTCGGCCGGTTGCCCAACGCCAAGGCCAGCTTCGCCACCAAGTACGTCAACCGCGACCTGCTCGCCTGGGAGCCCAAGGGCCGCACCCGGGTGCGCTTCAGCCTCATGCCGGTGGCCGACTCCAAACTCCTCGACATCCGCACCTCGCCGATCGCAGCCAGGCTGGAGGCCATCAACGACTTCGTGGCCGCCGGGTACGAGGTGCACGTCAACTTCAGCCCTGTGGTCGTACGCGATGGGTGGCTTGAGGACTGGGCCGAACTGCTCGGCCACCTCGACGACGCCCTGAGCCCCGAGGCGCGCCGGCAACTCGCCGCCGAGGTGATCTTCCTGACCCACAACGACCGGCTGCACGAGGTCAACCTGGGGTGGCATCCGAAGGCGGAAGAGGTGTTGTGGCGGCCGGAGCTGCAGCAGGCCAAGCGATCGGAGACGGGCGGCTGGAACGTCCGCTACCGCAACGGCCGCAAGGGCCGCTACGTGGCGGCTCTGACCGACCTGATCGCCGATCGCCTCCCTTACTGCCGAATCCGGTACGCCTTCTAACGGTTGCGGGCCAGGCGTTTGTTGAGTGAGGCAAGGGAGTCGTCGGCCATGAGCAGCGGGAGACCAGGGGCGTCCGCGTCGATCTGGCGGAGCACGACTGGGTGAGCGCCCTGGTGGCGGGTCCAGGCGCGGGCGACCTCGGGCATGGCCGCGATCGCCTCGTCCGAGAGGATCGCCTCCCTCGGCAGCCACTGGGTCAGGAACTGCGAGACCCTGGCCGGGCTCCACCACAGTGGCCGGTCACCCACGAACTCTGCCAGCTTCCCGAACGCCTCCTTCGCCCCGGGAAGATCGGGCAACTCGCCGACCTCGGCCAACGAAATGCTTGCGGGCCCGGTGTGGGAAGCACCGGCGGGCTCTTGACCGGACACGGAGCGGGCGTCGGCAGGCTCCTGACCGGACGTGGAGCGGGCGCGGGTGATCGCGAACGCCCGCACGGCGGGCAGCGTGTCGGCCACCTGCGCGCCCATCACCCGGTCGGTCAGCTCAACGGCGTCCAGGATGCGATGCGCGACCGTCACGGGATCGTCCGGCCGAAGATCCAGCCCATCGAGGAACTTCGCCTCCTCGACGAGCGCGTCCACGGCCAGGCCGCCGCTCGGCTGATCAATGCCGACGACCAGGACGTGAGGTTCCTTCCCGTTCTCATAACGGAAGGAGAGCGCCGCCAGAACCTGCTCGCCATAAGGATCGCCCTTACCGGCCCAGGCCCCGTCGCACCTGACCTGGCCCATCCGCCGCACCCACCCGGGCAGGCTCTCAACCACTCCGTCCCCGGCCATCGCATATGCATGAGCCGCGTCGTCTGCCAGCACGTCGTTTGCCGGAAAGCCGTCCCAGTCCGTGTCGTCGGAGCCCCTGCGTTCGTCGGCCTGTTCAGCCCGCGCACCGGTGGGACGATTGACCGCCGCGAGGGCCGCCAAGGCGAGGCGCGCCTCCTGACCGCCATCCTCTTCCGCCCACCTCAAGAACGCCTTGATCTGCCCGGACGCCTCCAGATCGGCGCCGAGCCGGGCCGCCCAGAGCTCCGTACGCAGCGGAGAGCGCCATCTGAGCAGGTCGCGGGCCTGAGTGATCGCCGTGTCGAACGCAGTCTTGCTCACCCTTGAACCGTATCGCCAGGGCGCACCGGCAGAGCGTACGGAAGGATCGATCGCCAGGGCGTGGGCCGTTCCACGCACCCCGGCCTCTCGTCAACGAGCCGGTTGACTCCGGACCGCGCGGAATTGTCCGGTATTGGTCAGAGCCCGGATCTGGCCCGTTCACCTGCCGAGGATGAAGCTCTGGTCAGCGAACAACGACGCCATCGCCTGGCCGATGCGGGAGGTGAAGCACACCGGCCAGCATCGTCCCCAGTCGGACCAGCAGAAGGGCTACACATCATGCCTGATGTCGGCCAGGCGTTCGCTTTCGGCAACGTGCTCCCAACGCAGGCCGGGGTGGCATGGAGTTCGGAACGCCATGAATCCAGCGTCATAGACAAGTGGCAGGAGCTTCCCGGGGCGAAGCTCGATTGGCATCTCGGCCCCGGCTACTCGCTGCAAGGCGGCCTGATCGTGGCCACCTTCACCGCCGAGGTTCTGATCAGTCGACCGGTGAGCGGCGGCAACGCCGCGGGGTTGCTCGACATCACCTTCGGTGGGCAGCAACCTCACCCGCAGAGCGACAATCATCGCTATGCCACCGCCATGAGCGCTGAGGAATGGGGAAGCGTCACCACCATCCGCACCATGCACTTCCCCTTCGACGCCGCCCTTGTGCGTGACTCCAGTCTCCAGGTCATCTTCAAGCTGGCCGCGGGAAGCAACTTCGGCTTCCAGAACTGGCTGCTCAAGCTGGAGGCATACCCCGTCAGCCGGTGATTCCGGCGGGCGGCCGTGACAGGCCGCGGAGATGAACAAGGCGCGCCGTGCGTGGGTCGTCGGCAGGACGGCTCGGCTTGGTGGTGTCCCGAGTGGGCGCCGGGCAAGCCTTGAACTGGCTGCCCGGCGCCTCTCGTGTGGACCAGTGCCGGCCCGTTTCCTCGTGTGCCGCGTCGTCGCAGCTCAGAGGTGATGATGTGCGGAAAAGCGGTTAGCGGTTGTCGTCGCCCAGGCCCGCCTTCCTGAGGGCCTCTGCCATGGCGCCCGTCGGAGCGGGACGGTCCTGGCGGCGCTGTCCGCCGCGCTGACCATCTCGCTGGCCGTCACCACGACCGCGCTGACCTCCGCCGCTGCCGCGCTGACCGTCACCACGACCGCCACCGTCGCCCCGGCCGCCGTTGCCGCGCTGGCCGTCGCCCCGGTTTCCGTCGCCCCGGCCGCCTTCGCGTCGGCCGCCGTCACCGCGGGCGCCCTGGCCACGGCCACCATCGCCGCGGCCACCACCAGAGCCGTCACGACCGGCACCGTCGCGACCGCCGTCGCCCCGGTTGCCGTCGGGGCGGCCCTGGCGGCCGGTGCCCCTCCGGGGGGCGTCGCCGCCCTGGTCCGCCGTGGTCTCGTCGTCCAGGCGCAGGGTCAGGGAGATGCGCTTGCGGGGGATGTCGACGTTGAGGACCTTGACGCGGACGATGTCGCCGGGCTTGACCACGTCACGCGGGTCCTCGACGTAGTTGCGCGACATGGCCGAGACGTGCACGAGCCCGTCCTGGTGCACGCCGACGTCGACGAACGCGCCGAAGCCGGCCACGTTGGTGACCACGCCCTCCAGGATCATGCCGGCCGTCAGGTCGGAGATCTTCTCCACGCCTTCCTTGAAGGCCGCGGTCTTGAAGGCGGGGCGCGGGTCGCGGCCGGGCTTCTCCAGCTCGCGCAGGATGTCGGTGACGGTCGGCAGGCCGAAGGTGTCGTCGGTGAACTCCTGCGGCTTGAGCGAGCGCAGCGCCGCCGTGTTGCCGATCAGCGTCTTGAGGTCGGAGCCCGCGGAGGTGAGGATGCGCCGCACCACCGGGTAGGCCTCCGGGTGCACGCTCGACATGTCGAGCGGGTCGTCGCCGCCCGCGATCCGCAGGAACCCGGCGCACTGCTCGAACGCCTTGGGCCCGAGCCGGGGCACGCTCTTCAGCGCGGCGCGCGTACGGAAGGCGCCGTTGTCGTCACGGTGCCTGACGATGCTCTCGGCCAGCGTGGAGCCGATGCCCGACACGCGGGTGAGCAGCGGCGCAGAGGCCGTGTTGACGTCCACCCCGACGGCGTTGACGCAGTCTTCCACGATCGCGTCGAGCGAGCGGGAGAGCTTGGACTCGGCCAGGTCGTGCTGGTACTGGCCGACGCCGATCGACTTCGGGTCGATCTTGACCAGCTCGGCCAGCGGGTCCTGCAGCCGCCGGGCGATGGAGACCGCGCCGCGCAGCGAGACGTCGAGCTCGGGCAGCTCTGCCGAGGCGTAGGCGGAGGCCGAGTAGACCGAGGCGCCAGCCTCCGAGACCACGATCTTGGTGAGCCCCGGCATGTGCTGGACCAGCTCGCCGGCCAGCTTGTCGGTCTCGCGCGAGGCCGTGCCGTTGCCGATGGCGATCAGCTCGACCCCGTGCTTCTGCGCGAGCGCGCCCAGCACCGCGAGCGACTGGTCCCACTGCCGCTTGGGCTCGTGCGGGTAGATGGTGGCGGTCTCGACGACCTTGCCCGTGGTGTCCACCACGGCGACCTTCACGCCCGTACGCAGACCGGGGTCGAGACCCATCGTGGGACGGGCGCCGGCGGGGGCGGCGAGCAGCAGGTCGCGCAGGTTGGCCGCGAACACCCGCACCGCCTCGTCCTCGGCGGCCTGCCACAGCCGCATGCGCAGGTCGATGCCCAGGTGTACGAGGATGCGGGTGCGCCAGGCCCAGCGCACGGTCTCGCCGAGCCACTTGTCGGCCGGGCGGCCCTGGTCGGAGACGCCGAACCGGGAGGCGACGCGCATCTCGTAGTCGGGGCTCTCGTCGGGCTCCAGGGTGACGGAGAGGATCTCCTCCTTCTCGCCCCTGAACATGGCCAGGATCCGGTGCGAGGGCAGCTTCGTGAACGGCTCGCCGAACTCGAAGTAGTCGGAGAACTTGGCCCCCGCCTCCTCCTTGCCCTCGCGCACCTTCGACACCAGCTGCCCGCGGCTCCAGAACTGCTCGCGCAGGCCGCCGATGAGGTCGGCGTCCTCGGCGAAACGCTCGATCAGGATCGCCCTGGCCCCTTCGAGCGCCGCGCCCGAGTCGGCCACGCCCTCGGTGACGAAGCCCTCGGCCGTCGCCGCCGGGTCGAGCGTGGGGTCGGCGAGCAGCTGGTCGGCCAGCGGCTCCAAACCCAGCTCACGGGCGATCTGCGCCTTGGTGCGCCGCTTGGGCTTGTAGGGCAGGTAGATGTCTTCGAGCCTGGCCTTGGTCTCGGCCGCCATGATCTGCTCGCGCAGCTCGTCGTCGAGCTTGCCCTGGGACTCGATGGATTCCAGGATCGCCGCCCTGCGCTCCTCCAGCTCGCGCAGATAGCGCAGCCGCTCCTCCAGCGTGCGCAGTTGCGCGTCGTCGAGGGCGCCGGTGACCTCCTTGCGGTATCGCGCGATGAACGGCACGGTCGCGCCGCCGTCGAGCAGATCGACGGCCGCCTGCACCTGCCCGTCGCGTACGTCGAGCTCTGCCGCGATCCGCTGGTGAATAGAGAGCACTTGCCTGCCTTTCGATGGTCCCGCCGGTCAATTGTGCAGGACGACGCCGTCTTTCATGACCAGAGTGCGCCCAGGGTGAACGACCACAGCCTCCGCCGGACTCCCGGCGGGCACCACGACCAGGTCTGCCCGGTCGCCCGGAGCCAGGCCGTAGTCGTCGAGCCCGAGCGCCCGCGCGCCGCCCACGGTGGCCGCCTCCAGCGCCAGCTCGATGTCGTCATCCCTGCGGAACGTGCTGCGGTAGGCGACGTGCATCGCCCGCTCCAGCATGTCGCCGCTGCCGTAGGGGCCCCAGAGGTCGCGGATGCCGTCGTGCCCGACGGCGACCGTGACGCCCGCGGCCCTCAGCTTCTTGATCGGGGGTACGGGGAAGTTGTAGACGGCCGCGGTCACCACCGCGACATCCGCCTCGGCCAGGCCCTGTACGAGCCGGTCCTGGTATGCCTCGTCGAGCTGGCCCAGCGCGTAGGCGTGGCTGACCGCCACCTTGCCGCCGAGCCCGAGCGCCTTCGTCCTTTCGATGATCAGCTCCAGCTCCCAGCCGCCCAGCGAACCGCCGTCGTGCAGGTGGAGGTCCAGATGGGTGCCGTAGCGGCCCGCCAGGCCGAAGATCAGGTCGAGGTGGCGCACCGGGTCGCGGTCGATGCCCGCGGGGTCGAGCCCGCCCACCGCCTCCACCCCGCTCTTGAGCGCCTCCTCCAGCAGTTCGGCCGTGCCCGGGTTGGTGAGCAGGCCGTGCTGGGGGAAGGCGACCTGGCGCACGTCCACGTGGCAGCCGGCGGCGGCCTCGCGCACCGCCTCCACGCCGCGCAGTCCCGCCGCGGGGTCGATGTCGGTGTGGGTACGGACGTGGGTGGTGCCCGCCTCGCTCATCTGCCGGAGCAGCGCGCCGATCCTGGCCACGCTCGGGACGCCCAGCTCCGCGCGCCGGCCGAGGTCGGTCGCGATGCGGTCGGCGAGCGTGTCGTCGGCCGAGTGGGGCACCCATGGCCCGCCGTAGAGGGTCTTGTCCAGGTGGCAGTGCGCCTCGACGAGGCCGGGCAGGATGAGCTGCCCCTCGACGTCGAAGACCATGGCCCCAGGTGCCCCGAATGCCTCGGGTGTCCTGGGTGTCTCGGCGGCCGGAGCGGCCGGGCCGGGTGGTCGGCCGCGTGGGATGACCCGGGCGATGCGGCCGTCGCGGACCAGGATGTCGGCGGGCGCGCCAAGACCCCACGGGAGCCCGCCACGGAGCAGCACGTCGGTCATGTCCAGCACCCTAAAGGGCGGGACCGACGATTTCGCTGACTCCGATGGGACGGTTCTGAATGTCCGGCTCGGGAGTGGAATGTCGGTGGAATGTCCGCTGCGGGCCCGGTTCCGGGGTGGGAATGTCATCTGGAAGCGGGATTCGGGGTGGCGACGTTCGCTGGAGGCCGGGGTCCGGGGTGGCGAAGTCCGCTGGAGGCCGGGGTCCGGGTGGCATGTCCGCTGTCAGCGTGGCTCCCGGGCGGGTGGGGCGGCGGCGGTGGTGGTAGATGTGGGGTGAGCAACCGGGAGGGCGCATGCGGATTTCGGTGGCCGCCGACAGCAAGGACGGGGTGGCCGAGCGGGTCGTGTCGGAGTTGCGCAGGCGGGGCCACGAGGTCGTGACTCACGGCGCGCTGAACGAGGACGAGCGCGACGACTGGGCGTGGGCCTGCGAACTGGCCGCCAAAGACGTGGGTGAGGGGCGGGCCGACCAGGGTGTCGTCTGCTGCTGGACCGGGACGGGCGCGTCGATCGCGGCGAACAAGGTGCCCGGCGTGCGGGCGGCGCTGTGCGTGGACGCCTACACCGCCGACGGCGCCCGCAGGTGGAACGACGCCAACGTGCTGGCCCTCAGCCTCCGCCTCACTTCGGACGTGGTGCTGGAGGAGATCCTGGACGCCTGGCTGGAGGGCCGGCCGAGCGTCGACTCCGCCGACCTGGCCAACATCGCCCACCTCGACCAGATCTGACGCTTACCTTGGCCGGAGCGGAAGCCCCACCTAGGCCAGAGCTGAGGCCCGCCTCGATCGCACTTGAGGCCCGCCTCGACCAGATCTGACGCTCTCGGTCGGGTCTGAAGCCATCTCGATCACATCCGAGATCGCCGCTGCCAGAGTGTGAGACTGGCGTATTGGGCCGGTATGTGCTTGGTTGTGGCGCCATATGAGTATTGACGTTAACGATATTCCGGCCCTTGCCCGAGGGTGCGCCGTGCTGGGCACAGGTGGCGGGGGCGATGTGCGTACCGGATCGCTGGCCGCGGTCAGGGCCGTCAGGGAGCACGGTCCCGTGCCCCTGGTCGCGCTGGGCGACCTGCCGGGCGACGCGCTGATCATGCCGCTGTCGGGCATCGGGGCGCCGACCGTCAGCCACGAGATGATCCACGGCGAGGACGAGCCCAGACGCGTCGCCGAGGAGGTCGAGCGCATCTTCGGCCGGCCGCCGAGCGCGATCATGTCCTCCGAGATCGGGGGCGCCAACGGGGTGGCGCCGGTCGCCTGGGCCGCCCAGCTCGGGCTGCCGCTGCTCGACGCCGACGGTATGGGACGGGCCTTTCCCGAGGTCCAGATGATCTCGATGTACGTGGCCGGGATCCCGGCCGACCTCGTGGTCATGTCCGACGTCGCGGGCAACGTGGTCACCATCCGCCCCGTTGACGGCCTCTGGTCCGAGCGCATCGCGCGGGCCGTCTGTGTGGCCGCCGGTTCACACGCGATCATGTCCGACTATGTACTGACCGCCAAACGGGCCAGGGGCGCGGTCATCGAGGGCACGGTCACGCGCGCCCTGGAGATCGGCCGGGCCACGCGGAGCGCGGCCGATCCGCTGGGCGCGCTCCGGAAGACTCTGGGCGCCGCCAGGCTGATCACCGGCAAGCTGACCGATGTGGAGCGGCGCACCACAGGCGGGTTCGTACGCGGTACCGCCACGATCGAGGGCACCGGCGCGGACAAGGGCCGCCGCCTGACCCTGGAACTGCAGAACGAGAACCTGGTCGCGATCGAGGACGGCCGGGCACGCGCGATGGTGCCCGACCTCATCACCGTCGTGGACACCGAGACCGCCGCCGCCGTACAGACCGAGGGCCTGCGCTACGGCCAGCGTGTCACGGTGCTCGCCTGGCCATGCGACCCGCTCTGGCGCACCCAGAAGGGCCTGGAGACGGCCGGGCCACGGGCGTTCGGATACGACCTGGACTACGTACCCGTCGAGGAGCTGACGGCGCATGGCTGACCTGACCATCGGGATCGACGTCGGCGGCACGAACACCGACGCGGTCGTGCTCGACGCGGACGGCCGGGTGATCGCCAAGGCCAAGCGCCCGACCACGCCCGGGGTCACCGACGGCCTGCGGGCCGCGCTGGACGCCGTGCTCGCCCAGTTGCCGGCGGGAACGGGCGAGGTCACGCGGGTCATGCTGGGCACCACGCACGCCACCAACGCGATCCTGGAGCGGCGCGGTCTCGGCCGCGTGGCCGTGCTGCGGCTCGGCGCGCCCGCCACCACCTCCGTGCCGCCGCTCTCCGACTGGCCGGACGACCTGCGCGAGGCCGTCTCGGCGGGCGAGGCCATCGTGCCCGGCGGCCACTACGTGGACGGCCGCGAGATCAGCCCGCTCGACCTGGACGCCGTCCGCCGCTTCATGCGGGGGGTGACGGCCGACGCCGTGGCCGTCACCAGCGTGTTCAGCCCTGCGGACGGCGGGCACGAGCGGCGGGTCGAGGAGCTCGTACGGACCGAGTACGGCCTGCCGGTGTCGCTCAGCCACGAGATCGGCTCACTCGGCCTGCTGGAACGCGAGAACGCGACCGTGCTGAACGCCGCCCTGTACGGCGTCGCCGCCCACGTGACAGAGGCCCTGGTGACGGCGCTGGCCGAACGGGGACTCGGGGCGCGCCCGTACCTGGCGCAGAACGACGGCACGCTCATGACGCTGGAGCAGGCCGCGCGCCTGCCGGTCTCCACGATCGGCTCGGGACCGGCGAACTCGTTGCGCGGCGCGGCGTACCTGTCGGGCGTGGCGGACGCGATCGTGGTGGACGTGGGCGGCACGTCCACGGACCTCGGCGTGCTGGCCGGCGGCTTCCCCAGGGAGTCGGCGGCGGCGGTCGAGATCGGCGGGGTGCTGACCAACTTCCGCATGCCCGACATCCTGGCCATCGCGCTGGGCGGCGGCACCTTGGTGCGTGGCACGGGCGTCGGGCCCGACTCGGTCGGCTACCGGATCGGGCGGGAAGCGCTGGTGTTCGGCGGGGCGACGGCCACGATGACGGACGCGGCCGTGGCGGCGGGCCGGGTCCCGCCCACGGCCGAGGCCGAGGGGTGGCGTGAGCGCCTCAAGGAGTCCATCCTGGCGCTCGAAGTCCCCGACAGCACCAGAGAAGGCCCCGACAGCACCAGAGAAGGCCCCGGAAGCATCCGAGAAGCCCCCGGCAGCACCAGAGAAGCCTCGAACAGCGCGCTCGAAGCCCCCGAAAGCGACACTCCCGACATGTCGAAAGAAATCGCAGACATTCTGGAAAGCGCGGTTACCCGAGCCGACGAGATGATCACCGACGCGGTGGACCGGATGTCACTCGGCAGAACCGACCGACCCCTGGTGGCGGTGGGGGGCGGCGCGTTCCTGCTGCCCGACCACATCCCCGGAGCAAGCCAGGTGATCCGCCCGGAACACGCCGAGGTCGCCAACGCCGTAGGGGCGGCCATCGCACTCGCGAGCGGCAGAGTGGATACGATCTTGCCAGCGGGAGACGGCAGGTCGGCGGCGATCGAGAGCGCCAAGGAGGAGGCACGGGCACGGGCCGTGGCGGCGGGCGCCGACCCCTCCGGAGTCGAGATCGTGGATCTCCTAGAGGTGCCGCTCAGCTATCTCTCCGAGCCCGCCGTGCGGGTGCACGTCAAAGCCGCCGGACCCCTCGCCCGGTGACACACTTCGAAAGGATCCCCCCACCATGCGCTGGCACAAGCGTCTGCTCGTCGCCGGGCTAGCCGGTGTCCTGGCCCTGACCGCATCCGCGTGCGCGGGCGGCCAGGTGCGCGGCGCCGGCGGGACGCCACAGCCCCAGCAGGGCAGCGGCAGCCCCGGCGCGCAGGCCAACGACGCCACGTTCGTCTACGCGCCCAACCACGATGTGGTCACCGACTGGGACCCGGCCACCTCCTACTCCAACGAGATCGTCGCCATGGCGAACATCTACGAGGGCCTGACCAGGTACGACTCCAAGAACGGGGAGGTCGTGCCGCTGCTGGCCACCGAGTGGAAGTCCGCCGGTGAAGGCAAGGAGTGGACGTTCAAGCTGCGGCAGGGCGTGAAGTTCCACTCCGGCGCCGCCCTGGACGCCGAGGCCGCCAAGAAGGCCATCGAGCGGACGATCGAGAAGAAGGGCGGCGCGGCCTACATCTGGGACCCGGTCGACAAGATCGAGGCCGTGGACGCGAGCACGCTCAAGTTCACCCTCAAGTACGCCGCCCCGCTCGACCTGGCCACCTCCTCCGGCTACGCCGCCTGGATCTACGACGTGGACGCCGTGGACCCGGACGGCAAGAAGAGCGCCGGCACCGGCCCGTACACGATCGACACCTGGCAGAAGGGCAAGGAGAACGAGCTCACGCTGAAGGCGTACGAGGGCTACTGGGGCGGCTGGAAGCCGGAGCAGTACAAGAAGGTGAGCTTCCGCGTCACGCCCGAGATCACCACTGCCTGGCAGTTGCTGCAGCAGGGCGAGGTCAACTTCGTCCGGCGGCTGAACCCGCAGTTGTTCAAGCAGGCCGCGGAAACGCAGAGCGTGCAGACCACGAAGTCGCCGTCGTTCCAGAACCTGCTGGTGTTGTTCAACACGGCCGAGGGCCCGACCAAGGACGTCAGGGTACGGCAGGCGCTGCAACACGCGATCGACTACGACGGCCTCGCGGCGGCGCTGGAGGGCGCGGGGGAGAAGGCCAGCGGCCTGGTGCCGAAGGGCCTGCTCGGCCACGTCGCCGGCATGGAGCCCAAGCAGGACCTGACCAAGGCGGCCGCGCTGCTCGCCGAGGCCGGCTACGGCCCCGACCACGAGGAGCTCAAGCTCAGCATGACCTACGGCGCCGGCGACGAGGACCAGAAACTACTGGTCACCCTGCTCAGCTCGACGCTGAAGAACCTCAACATCACGCTGGACGCCAAGGCCATGAACTGGAACGCGCAGTGGGACCTGGGCAAGAAGCAGGGCCAGGACATCTTCGTCATGTACTGGTACCCGGACTATCCGGACGCCTACTCGTGGTTCAACAACGTCTTCAAGAGCTCTGACAAGCCGCAGATGAACCTGTCCTACCTGGACGACGACGAGATCGACGCGGCCATCGAGAAGCTGCCCGAGCTGACGGCCACCGACCAGCTCGCCGCCGACCGGGAGTTCCAGAAGCTGCAGCAGCAGATCGTGCAGGAGCAGGCGGCGGTGGCCGTGCCGTACGTGCAGAGCTACCAGCGGGTCCTGTCGGCCGACGTCCAGGGCTTCGTGGAGAACCCCGCCTATCCGAACGTCGTCTTCGTCCACGACCTCTCGCGCGCAAGCTGACCATGCCGCGCTATCTGGCCCGCCGGCTCGGCCAGGCACTCCTGGTCGTGGCCGGCGTGGTCGTGCTCACGTTCGCGATCATGCGGCTGGTGCCCGGCGATCCGGCGGTGGCCTTCGCCGGGCCGAGGGCCACGCCCGAGCAGCTCGCCGCGGCCAGGGCCAGGTTCGGGCTGGACGACCCGCTGCCCGTGCAGCTCTGGAACTATGTGCGCGACCTGGTCACCGGCGACTGGGGGATCAGCCTGCGCACCAGGCAGCCGGTGCGCGACGACCTCTACCTCGCCTTCCCTGCCTCGCTGGAGCTGGTCGGCGCGGCGCTGGTCATCGCGGTCGCCGCCGGCATCCCGCTCGGCGTGCTCGCCGCCCGCCATAAGACGAAATTTCCGGACTTTGGGGTACGGCTCGGCGGCATGCTGGCCGTCTCCGTACCCGTCTTCTGGCTGGCCCTGGCGCTCCAGACGATCTTCGCCAGCAACCTCGGCTGGTTCCCGGTCGCCGGCGAGTACGACTCCGCCCTCGACACCACCAGCCCGCTCACCCTCTGGACGAACATCACCATCGTCGACGCCCTCATCACCGGAAACTGGCCCATCTTCACCAGCACCCTGCGACACCTGGTGCTGCCCGCCCTGGTCGTGGCCGCCTACCCCACGGGCGTGATCGCCCAGATGACCAGGGCCGCCCTCATCGAGGAGTCCGGCCAGGACCACGCCAGGATGGAACGCGCGCTGGGGTTCGGCGAGACCTCCATCCTGACGAAGTTCGCCCTGCGCCCCGCGCTCAACCCGGTGTTGTCGCTGATCGCGCTGGTCTTCGCGTACGCGATCGTCAACGGCTTCCTCGTCGAGGCCGTCTTCAACTGGCCGGGCCTGGGCCGCTACGCCGCCGAGTCGATCCGCTCGCTGGACACCCCGGCCATCGCGGGCGTCACGCTGCTGGTCGCGCTGGTGTACGTGCTGGCGAACCTGGTCGTCGATCTCCTCCAGGGCGTCGTCGATCCGAGGACGAGGTCCCGATGACGGACGTGCAACCGCTGCGCCGCACGCTGCCCAGGATCCCGGACCGGTTCGCCGCGTTCGGCGCCCTGCTGATCGTGCTCATCGTGCTGGCGGCGCTGCTGGCCCCCTGGCTGGCGCCGTACCCGCTGGACGAGCCGCGCCCGCTGGAGCGCCTGCAGCCGCCCGACGCCGCCCACTGGTTCGGCACCGACCAGGTCGGCAGGGACGTGCTCACGAGGATCCTGTACGGCGGGCGCACCTCGCTGCTCATCGCCGGGGCCGTGCTGGGCGTCTCGGCGGTGTTCGGGGTCGCGCTCGGCGTGGTCGCCGGCTACGCGGGCGGCCTGCTCAGAGACCTGATCATGCGGATCACGGACGTGTTCCTGGCCTTCCCCGCGCTGCTGCTGTCCCTGGCCCTGGCGGTCGTGTTGCAGCCGAGCGTGAACACCGTGATCCTGGCCATCGCGGTGACCTGGTGGCCCTGGTACGCGCGGCTGTCCGCCTCCGTCGCCGCCTCGATCGCCACCCGCCCGTACGTGGACGCCGCCCGCTGCCTCGGCGTGCCGGCCCCGCTGATCATCCTGCGGCACGTGCTGCCCAACTCGCTCACCCCCGTCCTGGTGCAGCTCTCGCTGGACGCGGGCGGGGTGATCCTGACCTCGGCGGCGCTGTCGTACCTGGGGCTGGGCGCGCAGGAGCCGACGGCGGAGTGGGGGCTGATGGTCCAGCAGGGACAGACGCTTTTCACCACAAACTGGTGGGTGGTCACCTTCCCCGGCCTGGCGATCCTGCTGACGGCGTTCGCGTTCAACGTGCTGGGTGAGGGGCTGCGCAACGCGCTGGACCCGCGAAGGGCGGTCAAATGATCGAGGTACGCGATCTCCAGGTGCGCTACGGCGGGCGGCTGGTGGCTGACGTGCCGCAACTCGACGTCGGCGCGGGGGAGTGCGTGGCGATCGTGGGGGAGAGCGGTTCGGGCAAGTCCACGACGCTGCTCACGCTCCTCGGCCTCACCCCAGATGCCGAAATTTCGGGACATGTACGGGTGTGCGGCGTGGACGTGCTCACGGCCTCCCCGCGCGCCCTGCGCGAGATCAGGGGCGCGCGGGCGGCCCTGGTGATGCAGTCCCCGCAGGCCGCGCTCGCCCCCGCCACCCGCCTGGGCACCCTGATGAGCCGAGCACTGAAGCTGCACGGCCGCGAAAAGGTGGATCAGGCCAAGGCCCTGGAGGCGGTCCTGCTCGACCCCGGGATCCTGCGCCGCTACCCCCACGAGGTCTCCGGCGGCCAGGCCCAGCGCTTCGCCATCGCGCTGGCCATCGCGCTCGGCGCGGAGGTGATCCTGGCCGACGAGCCCACCAGCGCGCTGGACGTGACCGTACAGGCCGAGGTGGCCGGCGTGCTGCGCGGCCTGCGCGCCGAGCGGGACCTGGCGCTCCTGCTGGTCTCCCACGACCTGGCCCTGGTCTCCACGATCGCCGACCGGGTGCTGGTCATGAAGGACGGCGCGGTGGTGGAGTCGGGGCGCGCCGCCGAGGTGCTGGCCGAGCCGTCCCATCCCTACACCCGCGAGCTGCTGGAGGCCCTGCCATGACCCTGCTCAGGGCCGATCGGGTGACACTCGGGTACGGCCGCCACGCCGTCGTGCACGACGTGAGCCTCGACATCACCGGGGGCGGCGTGGGCCTGATCGGGGAGAGCGGCTCGGGCAAGACGACGCTGGCACGCGCGTTCCTGGGCCTCCTGAGCCCCATGTCCGGAAATATCCTCTACGGCGATCAAACCCTGAAAAAAGCGGACCTGCGGAAGTTCCGGAAGGACGTCCAGCCCGTCTTCCAGGCCGAGGCCCTCGACCCCAGGATGCGCATCGGCGGCTCCATCGCCGAGGCGCTGCCGCGCGCGGCCCGCTCCCGCGTGCCCGACCTGCTGGAACAGGTCGGCCTCGACCCCGAACTGGCGGCCCGCCGCCCCCACCAGCTCTCGGGCGGCCAGCGCCAGCGCGTGGTGATCGCCCGTGCCCTGGCCGTCGGCCCGCGCCTGCTCATCCTGGACGAGCCCACCAGCGCGCTCGACGTCACCGTCCAGGCCAGGATCCTGGACCTGCTGGAGTCGCTGACGGCCGAGCGCCTGCTCATCACGCACAACCTGGCCGTGGTGGAACGGCTCTGCCGTACCTCGTACGTGCTCTTCGCCGGCCGCGTCGTCGAGTCGGGCCCGACCTCCGAACTCCTGGCGAACCCGGCCCACCCCTACACCGGGGCGCTGCGGGACGCCGTGCCCAGGCTCGGCGGCCCGCCGCCGGAGGCGGGCGTCAGGACCGAGGCCGTGCCCGCCGCGACCGGCTGCCCGTTCCGGCTGCGCTGCCCGCTGGCGGTGCCGGACTGCGAGCGCGCCCCCGAACTACGGGACCTGCGGGGCCGCCAGGTGGCCTGTCACCGCGCGGAGGACGTACTGTCCGCCTGAGCCTTGAGGTGTGCGCACAGGTCGTCCGACAGCTTGCCCAGCAGCCTGGCCAGGTCCGCCCTGTCCGCCTCCTGCCAGCCGGCCATGGCGGCCTCGAACCACTCGGAGGTGGCCTTGCGGCACTTGGCGGCCGCCTCGGCCCCCATCTCGGTGAGCGCGATGCGCCAGGCCCGGCCGTCGTCGGGGTCGCGTACCCGCTCGACCAGGCCGCGCTGCTCCAGCGCGGCCACGTGCCGGGTCACGTGCGGGCTCTCCACCTGCAGGCTCGCGGCGATCACGCCGACCCTGCGGGGTTCGCCCGCGTCCAGCAGATCGACGAGGATCTGGACGTCCGGCCGGTCCAGCCGGACACCCGCGGCCTCGGTCAGCCGTTCATGCGTCTTGGCACGGTTGAGCGAGGTCGCCATCCTGCGATAGGCGGCCACCGTCCGGTGCAGATTCTCGTCCATCCGCTTGCTTACCTAACTTAGGTATGTATTATCGGTTCTCGGTTACTTACCCAAGTTATCTAAAGGAGAGCCGAAATGGCGACAGTCGTCGCTCCCGCGCCGCGCCGGACCTCGCGGGGGAACCCCTGGCCCGCGGTGATCTCGTTGTCCTTCGCGGCCTCCATCGCCGCGCTGCAGAACACCGCCGTGGTCCCGCTGCTGCCCGTGCTGCAACGGGAGCTGAACACCTCGTTGAGCGCCGTGAGCTGGACACTCACCCTGAGCCTGCTGGTGGGCGCGGTGGCCACGCCGCTGCTGTCGCGCTTCGGCGACATGTACGGCAGGCGCCGCATGATCCTCGGCGCCCTGGTCCTGCTGGTGATCGGCTCGGTCATCGCCGCGCTGGCGACCTCGCTGACCTGGCTGATCGTGGCCCGGGTGCTGCAAGGCTTCGTGTCCGCGCTGGTGCCGCTGTCGATCGGGGTCGTACGCGACAGTGTGCCCCGCAACCAGCTCGCGACCGGCATCGGGGTGCTGAGCGCGACGATGGGCTTCGGCAGCGGCGGCGGCATGATCCTGGCCGGGCTCGCCTCCGGCGACTGGCACCTGGCCTTCTGGATCATGGCCGTGATCGCGCTGGCGGCCCTGGTCGTGGTCGCCTTCCTGGTACGTGACGCCGCCCCGCCGGTCAAGGGCCGCCCCGACCTCCTGGGGGCCGCGCTACTGGCCGCGTGGGTGATCGCGCTCCTGCTGGCGGTCAGCGAGGGCGGCTCGTGGGGCTGGACCTCGCCGGGCGTGCTCGGCCTCTTCGCCGCCGCCGCCGTGCTCGCGGCCGTCTGGGTGCTGGTCGAGCGCAGGGTGGCCGAGCCGCTGGTGGAGATGGCGATGCTGGTGCACAGGGGCACGATCGGCGCGACGGTCTCCTCGCTGCTGCTCGGCTTCTCCTTCTTCACCCTGCTGACCGGCATGTCCGGCTTCGCCCAGGCGCCGGAGGCGGCCGGCGGATTCGGCGCCTCCACCCTCCAGGTCGGGATCTACCTGCTGCCCAGCACCCTGTTCATGCTGGTGATCTCGTTGTTCGCGGGCCGGATCATGCGCAGGCTTCCGGCCTCGTCCATGGTGGCGGCCGGGTCGCTGATCACCGGGCTGTCCGCGTTGTGGCTGGTGATCGCGAACGACGCCCCCGTACACCTGTACGTGGCGTCCTCTGCGATGGGGATCGGGCTCGGCGTCGGCTACGCGGCGCTGGGCACCATGGCCGTCGAGCACGTGGCCGCCGACAAGACGGCCGTGGCGGCGGGCGTGAACGCCCTGGTGCGCATCCTGGGCGGCAGTGTGGCGGGCGCCGCGATCGCCGCCATCCTGGCCGCGGGCGGCGGCTACCCGGTGGTCTTCGGGGCAGCCGCCGTGGCGGGCGTCGTGGCGGCGCTGTTCGCGGCCGGGTACGGATACCTCAACCGGGTCACAGCGCCTTCAGCCCACTGATCACCTCTAGCAGCACCTTGGCGTCCGGGGCGGGCGGCGGCAGTTCGACCTGCACGAGTTGTTGCGCGTGCAGGTCGCCGACCAGCACCCGGACCACGCCGATGGGCAGGTTCAGCTCGGCCGCCACGTCCACCAGCCGGGTGGGCTGGGTGCACTTCTGCATGATGATCAGGTGCTCGGGGTCGAGACCGCGAGGTGGCGCGAGGCCGCCGGCGGTGATGATGACCGCGATGAGGTCGATGGCCTCGCTCGCGGGCACCGTACGGCCCCGGGTGAGCAGATAGGCGGGGACGATCGGACCGGCGTCCTCATCCAGCCAGCGCTCTTCAGTCACTTCGCACCACCCGCATGGGACGCGCGGACGCGGAATCGTTCTTGGGAGCCGTCTTCTGGGCCTCGGGCTCCGGCTCGGCCACGTGCTCTTCCGGGATCAACACGATCGCGGTGGTCCCTCCATATGGTGAACCGCGCAACGTCACGCGGATGTCGTGCCTGGCGGCCAGGCGGGAGACGACGAACAGGCCGAGCCGGTCGCTGTCGGCCAGGTCGAACTCCGGCGGGCTGGCCAGCCGCTCGTTGTAGTCGGCCAGCTCCTCTTCTTCCATCCCGAACCCGCGGTCCTCGACCTCGAAGGCGAAGCCCCGGGCCGCCGCCTCGCCGCGCACGATGACCGAGGTGTGCGCGGGGGAGTAGACGGTGGCGTTCTCGATCAGTTCGGCGATGAGGTGGATCACGTCACCGACCACGGGCCCTGCCAGGCGCTGGCCGGACATCGGCTCGACGACGACCCGCTGGTAGTCCTCCACCTCGGCCGACGCGCCGCGGGCCACGTCGAGCAGCGGCACCGGACGGCTCCAGCCCCGCCCCGGCGTGGCGCCCGACAGGATGATCAGGCCCTCGGCGTGGCGGCGCATGCGCGTCGTGAGGTGGTCGAGCTTGAACAGGTCCTCCAGCGCCGCGGGGTCGGTCGCCCGGTGCTGCATGTCCGCGAGCTGGATGCGCTGGCGGTGCAGCAGGGTCTGGCTGCGCCTGGCCAGGTTGCGGAAGACATGGCCGACGCCCTCGCTGAGCTGCGCCTGCCCGACCGCGGCCTCCACCGCCGTCTGCTGCACGGTGGAGAACGCCTGGCCCACGTCGTCGATCTCGACCGTAGTGCTGGCCACCGACAACTCCGGCATCTCGACCTTCTCGCCCCTGCGCAGCTTGGCGACCACGTGCGGCAGCCGTTCCTGGGAGACCTCCAGCGCGGCCAGTCGCAGCGCGCCAAGCTCCTTGGAGAGCCGGTTGCCCATCCGCAGCGAGAACCCGATCGACACGATCACCAGCGCCAGCGCCGTGCCCGCCAGCAGGAACGCCCGCGACAACACCTGGTCGGCCACCGGCTCGGCACGCTCGTTCAGCACCGTGCTGGCCCGCATCTGGGCCTCGTTGAACGACTTGTTCAGCGCCTCGGTGGTGCTGAGCCAGCCCTGCGGCGCGACGCCCGCGATGATCTGGTCCTCCATCATCCGCATCCGCTGGTAGGCGGGGGAGGAGATGAGGGCGACCTGGGGGTCGCGCAGCTCCGCGTCGAGCTCGGCCAGGTTCTGGTCGATGAGGAAGCGCCTGTTGCCCACGATCTGGGTGAACGACCTGCGCTCGGAGTCCGTCACCGAGCCGAGGCCGATGGCCTGCTCCCTGCTCAGCAGTTCCCTGGCGTAGCTCATCTCGATGACCACGCGCGACTGCTCGTAGATCGGGATGTCGTCGATCAGCGCGACCCGCCGGTGCAGGCCGAACAGGGTGTCGATGATCGCGTCGTACGACTCCACGGTGTGCAGACGGTCGGACAGACCCGCGTCGATCTCACCTCGGACCGAATCGAGCCTGTCGATTTGTGTGTACACCGCGTCCACCTGCGTGCTGATCTCTTCCGATCTGTCCTTGGAGTGTGTGGAGAGCTGCTGGAACGAGTCCCGGGCGGCGTCGGTGCGGGTGCGCTGCGTGGCGACCGCGGACTCGTCCGCGACGTTGCGCAGGCGCTGGGCCGAGATGAGGCGCTCGCGCTGGATCTCGCTGATCAGTTTGTACGCGGGAAGACGAAGGTTCGTCCAGACTGTCTTGTACTGACGCAGCTCCAAGCTCTCACTCGCGGTGACGGCGGTGATGACTCCCCACAACACCACCATGGAGGTCAGCGGCACCAGTAGGAGTCCGATGATCTTCATGCGGATCGTTCGGCTGCGACCCATGGCACCTCACTCCGGTCGGTCCCAAGCTGGCAACCCCGGACGGGACAAGCCCCGAGAATAGCAATCCGATCACCAGAATGCCCAATTTTTCGGGACTTTTGGACACACGAGTCCCTCTAGTGTTGATCGTGGAGTAGGTTTCCCGGGAATCACGTCGGTCACAGAGGGAGCTGCGTTGCGCCGTCGAGTCGTAGTGGCGGCTGCCGCGATGGTCCTCCTCGCGGGCTGCGCGACGCCGCCGGAGCCGCAGCGGGCGCCGGTGGGGGAGTCGCCGTTCGTCTACGTCAAGAACACCGACATCGTCACCGAGTGGGACCCCAGCCGCTCCTACTCCAACGAGATCATCGCCTTCCAGAACGTCTACGAGACGCTCACCTACTGGAACCCCATCACCAAGAAGTCGGCCCCGCGCCTGGCCACCTCCTGGCGCTCGTCGGCCGACGGCCGGACCTGGACCTTCAGCCTGCGCTCCGGCGTGACCTTCCACACCGGCAGGCCGCTGGACGGCGAGGCGGTCAAGGCGTCCATCGAGCGCACCATGAAGGCCAAGACCGGCGCCTCCTACATCTGGGACGCGGTCGCCTCCATCAGGGTCGAGGGGCCGCTCACGGTGACGTTCTCGCTGAAGTACCCCGTCCCGCTGGACCTGGTGGCCTCCGCCGGGTACGCGGCCTACATCTACGACACCAAGGCCGCGCCCGACCTGAACGCGTGGTTCCGGCAGGGCAAGGACGCCGGCTCCGGGCCGTACACGGTGGCCAGGTGGAACAAGGGCAAGGAGGATGAGCTCCAGCTCAAGGCGTACGACGGGTACTGGGGCGGGTGGCGGCGCCCGCACTACAACACGATCGACTACAAGGCCGTGCCCAGCGCCGAACGGGCGTACCGGATGTTGCAGAACGGCGAGGCGAGCTTCGTCGACCGGCTCGACCCGCGACTGTACGCCCAGGCCTCGGCCGCGCCGGGCCTGCGCACCTCCGACCGGCCCTCGTTCACCACGGCGATGATGTTGTTCAACACGGCCGAAGGCCCCATGAAGGACATCCGGGTACGCAAGGCTGTGCAGAAGGCCCTCGACTACCGGGGCCTGGTCAGGGCGCTCAAGGGCTCGGTGATGCCGGCCAGCGGCGTCATCCCCGAGGGGCTGCTCGGCCACGTGCCCGACCGCGTACCGAAGCAGGACCTGGCCACCGCCACCCGCCTGCTGCAGCAGGCCGGATACGGGCCGGGCGGCCGGCCGCTGCGGCTGCGGCTCACCTACGGCGCGGGCGAGGCCGACGAGCAGGTGCTCGTCAAGCGGCTGAGGGCGACGCTGCGGCAGCTCAACATCACCCTCGAAGCCGAGGGCATGCACTGGAACGCGCAGTGGGAGCAGGGCAAGAAGCGCGGCCAGGACATCTACGTCATGTACTGGTGGCCCGACTACGCCGACGGCTACTCCTGGTTCGGCCGCGTCTTCCACAGCGCGACCCCGCCGGTGATGAACCTGTCCTACCTGAACGACCAGACCCTCGACGCGCTGATCGGCACGATCCCGGAGCTGACGGTGACCGACAAGCCGTCGGCGCAGCGCGCGTACGAGCAGGCCACGACCAGGGTCCTCGACCAGCGGGCGGCGGCCGCGCTGCCCTGGACGGTCAGGTCACGGCGCGCCTTCGTCGGCGGCATCCAGGGCTACGTGGACAACCCCGCCTATCCCGACGTGGTCTTCGTCTACGACTTGAGGCCCTCGGGCTGATCGTTCACTCTTTCCCGCAGCCGCGTCCTGATCTCCTCGGGGGTGTAGGCGCGGCGGCGGCGTTCGGCGCGCGCGATCACCACCCCCGTGGCCGCGACACCCATGATTCCCGCCAGACCAAGCATCTTCCACCAGCGCATGTTGCCTAGGCTAGCCCTGTGCTGACTCTCGACGAAGCCGTCAAGGTGACGAGGACCGGCGACCTGTGGATCTTCCGCGGGCGTTCCCGGGCCGACCGCGCCATCCAGACCATGACCAACAGCCCGGTCAACCACGTCGGCATGGCGATCGTGATCGAGGACCTGCCGCCCATGATGTGGCACGCCGAACTGGGCAGATCGCTGCTCGACCTGTGGTCGGGCACCCACCAGCGCGGCGTGCAACTGCACGACCTGCGCGCCGCGGTGACCGTCTGGGCCGACAAGTACGGCCAGCGCCCCTGGTTGCGCCAGCTCGAACCCGAGGCCACGCCGGAGATGGAGGACGCCGCCCTGCGCACGGTGGCCAGGCTCGACGGCACCCCGTTCCCCTCCACCGCCAGGATGGCCGCGCGCTGGGCCAAGGGCCGCATCCCGCGCAGGATGCGCAAGGACCAGACGCTGGAGAGCGCTTACTGCGCCGAGGTCGTGGCCGTCACCTACGAGGAGATGGGCCTGCTGGCCCCCGGCCGGCGCCCCAACTGGTACGACCCCGGCCGGTTCTGGAGCGGCGACGACCTGGAACTGCTCCTGGACCGCCGCCTGGGCAACGAGATCACGGTGGGCGTGGAGCGTACGGCACGATGAGCGTGGGTGACCGTGCGCTGATGCAGGCTGTTTGACCGGTTATGCTCGCACGCGATGGACATCCGCGTGCTCGGCCCGGTCGAGGTGTGCGAAGGCGGCGCCCCGGTCCCGGTCGAGGGGGCGCAGCAGCAGTGCGTGCTGGGGCTGCTCGCGGCCTACCACGGGACGTACGTGCCGGTGGAGCGGCTCATCGACGCCCTTTGGGAGGACGACCCGCCCAAGACCGCGAAGACCATCGTCCAGCTCAAGGTCTCCCAGCTGCGTAAGACGTTCGGCGAGCGCATCGCCAGCACGACCGCCGGCTACTCGCTGGCCGTGCCCCCGGACGACGTGGACCTCGTACGCTTCCGCCGCCTGGCCGCCGACGGGCGCGCGGCGAGCCGCCCCGAGCCGGCCGTGGCCGCCTGGGAACAGGCCCTGGAGCAGTGGCGCGGCCAGCCGCTGCAGGGCATCGGCACCGACTGGGTACGCCAGCGCGTCCGCATGCCGCTGCTGCGCGAGTTGTGGGACCTGCTGGAGGAACACGCCACCGCCCTCATCGAGCTGGGCCGCCACCGCGAGGTGCCCACGCTGCTGCAGGGCGTCAGGCACGAGGAGCCGCTCAGGGAGACCCCGCACGCGCTGGCCATGACGGCGCTATGGCACGACGGCCGGCCGGCCGAGGCGCTGAAGATCTTCCACGACGTGCAGCGGCTGCTGAGCAGGGAGCTGGGCGTCGATCCCGGCCCCCGCCTGCGCGACCTGCACCAGCGCATCGTCCAGGGACATCGGCCCCTGGTGCCGCGCCAGCTCCCCAGGGACGTGGCCAGGTTCGTCGGCAGGCAGGCGGAGGCCGAGCGGCTGCGGCGCCTGCTGCGCGACGGGCGCGTCGCCGTGGTGGCGGGGGCGGCCGGCATCGGCAAGTCCGCGCTGGCCGTGCACGTCGCCTATCGGCTCGCCGCCGACTACCCCGACGGCCAGCTCCACGTCGACCTGGGCGGATACGGCCAGGGCGAGCCGGTGCCGCCGGAGCGGGTGGTGCCGCGCCTGCTCGGCGCGCTCGGCGTGCCCGCGCCCGGCAGCGCCGCCGAGCAGCTCGACCTGTACCGTTCCACGCTGGCCACCCGGCGGGTGCTGCTCGTGCTGGACAACGCGGCCTCCGCCGAGCAGGTACGCCCCTTGCTGCCCGGCACCTCCTCCTGCGCGGTGATCGTCACCAGCCGCGACGCGCTGCGCGGGCTCGCCCTGCAGGGGGCGCAGGGCGTGCGCCTGGGCACGCTCAGCCCCGGCGAGTCCGGCGACCTGCTGGCCGACCTGGTGGGCAGGGAGCCCATCGAGGCCGACCCGGAGGCCGCCGCCGAGCTGGCCGAGTTGTGCGGCCACCTGCCGCTGGCCCTGGCCATCGCCGGCGCGAACCTCGTCGGCCGGGCCGGACTGCGCGAGTACATCAAGGAACTGCACGCCGACCGCTGGAGCACGCTGGCAGTCGAGGGCGACGCGCAGGCGACCGTGGCCACGGCCTTCGCCAGCTCGTACGTGGCGCTGCCCGCGCAGGCCCAGGTGCTGTTCCGGCGCCTGGGCCTGGTGCCCGGCTGCGACTTCACCGCCGACTCCGCCTCCCGCCTGGCCGGCGCCGACCCGGGCACGACCAGACGCCTGCTGGCCGGGCTCGCCTCGGCCCACCTGATCGAGGAGCACGCCCCCGGCCGCTACCGGCTGCACGACCTGGTCGCCCTGTATGCCCGCGAGCACTGCACGGAGGGGGACGACGATCCGGGGCGGCTGCACGCGTACTATCTGCACACCCTGCGGGCCGTGGCACGGCTGCACGCGCCCTCCGTCGAGCTGCTCCCGCTGACCCCCGACGACCCTCCCGACGACGCCGAGGAGTTCGCCGGAGCCGAGGCCGCGACCGCCTGGTTCCATGCCGAGGAGCTCAACTACCTCGCCGTGATCGACCACGCCTCCGGCCGGCTGCTCTGGCGGCTGGTGGAGACCCTGCGGGCGTTCATGTACGACGGCTTCCTGCCCGATGTGATCATCGCGCTGGCGGACCGCGCCCTGGCCGAGGCCGAGCAGATCGGCGACCGCGCCGGTCAGGCCGCCATGCGCCACACGCTGGCCAACGCCAGGTTCATGATGAACGAGCCGCGCCCCGCCGTCCGCCACTCCCGCGTCGCGGCCCGCCTCTATGACGAGATCGGCTGGAAGACCGGCACGCTGCTGGCACTGAGCAACCTGGTCATGGCCACCGCCAGCCTCGGCAACCTCCAGGAGAGCCTGGCGAACCACGAGCGCCTCATCCGGTTGTGGGAGGCGTACGAGCCGACGACGAAGCTGGCCATGGCGCTGGAGAACTACGCGACGATCCTGCTGTGGGCCGGGCGCTCCCGCGACGCGCTGGAACGGCAGCTCCGCTCGATCAGCGTCCGGCGGGCGCTGGCCGAGCCGCCCGGCGGGCAGGCCAGGGCCCACGCCGTCCTCGGCGAGATCCAGCTGTCGCTGGGCGACGTCGGCGCCGCCATGGAGGCGTTCGACCGAGGGCTGGCGGCGGCGGGGTCCGGCGGCTCCCAGCTCGCCTACACGCTGGCCTGCACGGCCGTGGCCTGGCACCTCAAGGGCGACGCCGGGCGGGCCGCCGAACTCGCCCGCCGGGCCGTACGGGCGGCCGGCGATGACCGGGGACCGAGCAGCGGGTACGACAGGGCCGGCGCCGCGCTCGCCCGCGTGGACGTCTCGCTCGGCCCCGACGAGCGGGTCCGGCTGCTGGAGGAGGTGCTGGCCGCCTACCACGGCAAGGCCTACCCCTACCTTGACACCCGGGCCCGCGTGTGGCTGGCCGCGGTGCTCATGGAGGGCGGACGGCCGGAAGAGGCCGCCGCCCACGCCCGCCAGGCCCTGGACGCGGCCGTCCGGTACGGCATGCGGCAGCTCGAAGGCCAGGCACTTACCGTGCTGGCCAGGGCTTGCCCGGACCGGATCGACGACGCGCGCAGGGCCTTGGAGCTGCATCGGCAGTTCGGACACCGGCTGGACGAGGCGGCGGCGCGGGCCGTACTGGACCTTTGATCCAGACCGGGCGGCTCTGTTTGGCTTTGGCCGGTGTGAGACCCGGGCGGCTCTGTTCTGGCGGTGTGAGACCCGGGCGGCTCTGTTCGGGCGGTGTGAGACCCGGGCGGCTCTGTTTTGATTTTGGCCGGTGTCAGACCCGGGCGGTGAGCAGTGATTCGAACGTGGTCCGCAGTTCGCGCCCCGGATCCACGCCGAGCTGGTCGGCCAGCAGGCGGCGGGTGCGCTCGTACAGCTCCAGGGCCTCGGCCTGCCGTCCCACCCGGTAGAAGGCCGTCATGAGCAGCGACACCAGCCGTTCCTGATGCGGCGCGCCCGTCACGATCGCGCGCAGCGGCGCGACGGCCCGCTCCGGCTGGCCCAGCCGCAGCCGGCGGCGCGCCAGCTCCTCCACGGCCGTCAGCCGCGCCTCCTCCAGCTCCACCGCCGCCACGGCCAGCGACTTGCCACCGCCCGACTCCCCCAGCGCGGGCCCGCGCCACAACATCAGCGCCTCCTCCAGCAGATCGGCGCCGGCCTCGTCACCCACCTTGCCGGCCTGGCAGAGCAGCCGCCGGAAGCGCTGAGCGTCCACCCAGTCGGGATCCGCCCGCAGCACATAGCCGGACGCATCGGTCTCCACCTGCGCGCCCACCAGGGAGCGGCGCAGCCTGTACACGTGTCCCTGCACGGTCATCCGCGCACTGTCAGGGGGGTCGCCTTCCCACACGGCGTCGATCAGCCGCTCCACCGGGACCGGACGGTTCAGGTCCAGCAGCAGCGCGGCCAGTACGTAACGACGCTTACGCGGCCCGAGTTCCAGGCGGCGTCCCCCTACACAGGCGTCAATGGACCCGAGCAGGCGAAACTCCAAGTGATCCACCTGTCACAGGATGCTCCCCGGCACTAAAACGCGGCTAAAAGTCCTTCCCGCGCCGGTGTTGGCGAAACCCGCCCGCGCTCGGGTGCCAACGGAACGCCAACGAGCTCTGTCATGGTCTTGGCTCACGATCTTCGCCCATACAGGAAGAGACATACGTTGATCACGAAGAAGGCCGCGATCGCCGCCCTGGCGGGCTCGCTCCTCGCGGGGCCGGTCGCCCTCGCCATGGCGCAGCCGGGCAACGCCGCCGTCGCCGTGTCCGCCACCGCCGCTGACAACAAACTCACCCCCGGCGAGTGGCTGCTGCCCGGACAGTCGCTGACCTCGGGCGGCGGCCGGTTCAAGCTCGTTCAGCAGGCGCAGGGGAACCTGGTGTTCTACGACGGCACCAAGGCCCTGTGGACCTCGCCCACCTCCGGCAACCCCGGCGCCAGGACGACCATGCAGAAGGAGGGCAACCTGGTCATCTACGGGCTCGGCAACAAGCCGCTGTGGTCCACGCCCACCTCCGGCAACCCCGGTGCGTACCTGCTCCTGCCCAACTCCAGCGGCAACCTGGTGATCTACTCCAAGGACAACAGGGCGCTGTGGTCCACCAAGGAGGCCATCGGCAAGCTCTCCTCCGGTGACGTGCTGCGGCCCGGCCAGACGATCAAGTCGGCCAACGGGCGCTACACGCTGATCCAGCAGGAGGAGGGCAACGCGGTCCTGTACGACGGCCGGCGCAGCCTCTTCACCACGCCGACGGCCGGGCACCCCGGGGCTCGCTCCATCATGCAGAAGGAGGGCAACTGGGTCGTGGTCGACCGCAACGACAAGGCGTTGTGGAGCACCAAGACCGCCGGCAACCCCGGCGCGTGGCTCGCCGTCAGCGACGACGGCCGGGTCATCATCTACTCCAGCGACAACAAGCCCCTGTGGACCAGCCGCTGACCACGGCTGCCTGAACGGGCCGGGCGGCCTCCTGTGGACTTGGGCCGCCCGGCCCTTTGCCGTGTCGATGGTCCTGTCGCCGTGGTCCTGTTGCCGTGTTCCTGTTTGTGATGTTCCGGTCGGGGGGCCTGTCCCGGAAACGGCCGCTCCGGTGGCAGTCTGGGAAGATGCGCCTGGCTACCTGGAACGTGAACTCGGTCAAGGCACGGCTGCCCCGCCTGCTCGAATGGCTGGCTGACACCTCGCCTGACGTCGTGTGCCTGCAGGAGACCAAATGCGCCGCTGGGGCGTTCCCCGTGGCGGAGGTGGGCGAGCTGGGCTACCTCACGGCCGCCCACGGCGACGGCCGCTGGAACGGCGTGGCGCTGCTGTCCAGGGTCGGGCTGGAGGACGTGACACTCGGTTTCCCGGGAGAACCGGGCTTCAGCACGGCTCAGCCGGAAGCGCCCGCCGTCGGGGGAGAGGCGGGCTTCGGCACGGCTCCGCCGGAAGCGCGCGCCGTCGGGGGAGAGGCGGGCGTTGGCACGGCTCAGTCCGAAGCGCGCGCCGTCGGTGGAGAGTCAGCCTCTGGCGCTGCCCTCCCCGAAGCGCGCGCCATCGGTGCCACCTGTGGCGGGGTGCGGGTCTGGTCCCTGTACGCGCCCAACGGCCGCACACTGGACTCCCCCCACTACGCCTACAAGCTCGACTGGTTCGCCGCGCTCAGGCAGGCCCTCGCCGCCGAGGTGGCGGCCGGGCCGGTGGTGGCCAGCGGCGACTACAACGTGGCGCCCACGGACGCCGACGTGTGGGATCCGGCCCTGTTCGTCGGCGCGACCCACGTCACCCCCGCCGAACGGCAGGCGCTGGCCGACCTGCGGGCGCTCGGGCTGTTCGACGTGGTGCCGACACCGATGAAGGGGCCGCATCCGTTCACGTACTGGGACTATCGGGCCGGGATGTTCCACCAGAACAAGGGCATGCGGATCGACCTGGTGTACGCGAGCGAGGAGGTGGCCGGGCGGGTGCGGGCGGCGTACGTGGATCGGGAGGCCCGCAAGGGGAAGGGCCCGTCCGATCATGCGCCGATCGTGGTGGACCTGGAACCGTAAATTCAGTCACAAATCGCTGTCGTCCGAGTATCCTGAGTTCTCGAAAGTTTCGGGGGCGTTAATTAACTCTCAAGGACCACGAGGGGGAAGCTCCGTGGAACCTGCAGATGGTCGCGTCATCTTATTCATCCTGATCGGGCTCGCCGTGTTCGCCCTCGGCCGCCGCTTCCAGTCCATGATCATTATGCGGCAGGTGTGGAAGCAGAGCGCCAGGCAGGTCCTGGCCAGGAAGGAAGTCGCTCACAACGCCGCGAAGTCGATGATCGGCGTCACCCTTCTCGCGATCTTCGTGATCTGGCTCGCACTCAACCTCAACCGCCAGATGTAGCTGGCGGCCGGCGCCGCGGCCCTGTTCGCGGCACCACTACCGCGAACAGGGCCACCCTGCCGCCGGCCCGGCCCACATGTGACGGTGACGCCGAGCCCGCGCTAATGACCAGGGCCGATTCGGCGCCCCACCCGGACCACCACCACGGCTGCCCCGGCGCTGGCACCTGAGCCGCGATCACCGCAACCCCTCCGGGGCCGGTCTGGCTCACCTGCGGCGGTAGTAGCGGCGCAGCGCCCAAGCCGTGACCACGGTTCGCCCCTAGACCCTGGCCTGGTTCACCTGCGGCGTCGTCGTCGTCACAACGCTCATGCCGTGACCACGGCCCGCCCCTTGCCCCTTGGCCCTGGCCTGGTTCACCTGCGGCGGCGTGGTCGTCACAACGCTCATGCCGTGACCACGGCCCGCCCCTTGCCCCTTGGCCCTGGCCTGGCTCACCTGCGGCGGCAGTAGCGGCGCAGCGCCCAAGCCGTAATCACTGCCACCCCTGCGCAGGCCAGACTCACGGCCTGCGTCAGTTGCACGGCCCGCCGGATGTCCTTGACCTCCGGCCCCGGCCCCTCGCCCATCGTGGGCCGCTCCTCGACCCGGCCCTCGTAAACGTTCTTGCCGCCGAGCGTGACGCCGAGCGCGCCGGCGAACGCCGCCTCGCACCGTCCGGCGTTCGGGCTGGGATGCCGGTGCCCGTCCCGCCTCAGCATGGCCCGCGCCCGCCCCGGATCCGGCCCCGTCAGGACCGTGAGCACCCCGCACAGCCGCGCAGGCACGAAATTGGCCACGTCGTCGAGCCGGGCGGCGGCCCAGCCGAAGCGCTCGTAGCGGGGGGAGCGGTGCCCGATCATGGCGTCCAGCGTGTTGATCGCCCGGTACGCCAGCATCCCCGGCACCCCCGCCACCGCCCCCCAGAACAGCGGGGCCACGACGGCGTCCGAGGTGTTCTCGGCCAGCGACTCCACCGTGGCCCGCGCCAGCTCGGGAGCCTGCAGGTGGCGCGGGTCCCGGCCGCACAGGTGGGGGAGGCGGGCCCTGGCGCGTTCGAGATCGTCGTCCTCAAGGGCCTCGGCCATGTAGGCGCCCTCCCTGGCCAGCGTGGTGCCGCCGAGCACGGCCCAGGTGACCAGGGCCGTCGTGGCCGTACGCAGGACACCGTTCGAGCCGGTCACCCGCACGGCCAGCACTCCAAGGGCCGTCACACCGCCGACGCACACGGCGACGTGCAGCACGCCGTTCCGCCGGTCATCCGCGTACAGGGACTTCTCCAGCCCCGCCGCGGCACGCCCGAACAACGCGACCGGATGGGCGGAACTGCGCGGGTCGGCCAGAAGCCGATCGAGGGCCACGCCAAGAGCGAGCCCCAGAGGGTCATACCAAATGGGCATGAAGCTCATCTTCGTGCACATCCAGCCAGGCAGTCGCCCGCCGGATACGCTCCCCGGCCCCACCAGCCCACATCTTCGCCCAGTTACCGCCTGCCGCGGCACGGGTGCGCATGACGGCGTAGGAGCGGTGAAAGCGGACCCTGGCCACTTCGAGGAGGCGCCGGCGATCGCGCGACGGCACTCCATAGGCATCGCAGAACAGACGCAACCGCGCGCCGACGCTCACGTTGCGGAGCAGCGGGGCGCGATCGACGGGGTCGGCGATGGGGGCCCAGTGGCGGAGCGTGGTGACGACATCGAAGAGCCGTGTGGTCGGCCGCGCCAGATCAAAATCAATCATCGCGTACGGCAGCGCCCCACCACGGCAAGCCCCCTGCCCCTGAAGCCTCTGCCCTTGAGAAGGCCACCTTTGAAAGGGAAGTCCCTGAGCGGGATGAAGTCCTTGAGCGGGGTGAGGATCTTGAGCGGGGTGAGGACCTTGAGCGGGATGAGGACCTTGAGCGGGGTGAGGATCTTGAGCGGGCGCAAATATCACATTCTCCGGCGTTAAATCACAATGCCCAATCACTTCCGGAGCCCTGTCGTCATTCGATCCGCCTCCCCACACCCACCTCTCCTCCGTGAGCGGAAACCCGGCGGTCGCATCATGAAACCGGCGCAACAACCCCGCAAGGGCCACCAAAGCCTCATCAGTCACGCTCTCAACCCGAAGCCCGGTCGTACCCGGAACAAAGGTCAGAATCTCGCGCCCAAGCTCATCCATGCCCACCACCCGGGGCGCCCCGTCGAACCCCACCTCTTCCAGGTGCCTGAGCAGGGCGTGCACGGCGGGCGTCGACGTACTGGCCGGTCTGCGCACGGTGTCCCCGACACGCACCACCCCGTCTGTCACATCCCCGCCCTGCAGGGGAATCTCATGCAGGAGCGTCGCGACCATGCCAAGACAGCTTAGACCCATTTGCCCCACCCCCGCCTGGCCTTTTCCAACTCCGGCTCCACGAGGTCCGGCCCGCTAACTTAGGGCCTCATGCCGATCCTGCTGTCGCTGGCGGCGTTCCTCATGACGCTGCTCGGCGGACTGGTCGCCGACCGCGTGGGCGCACGCCGCCACCTCGTCCTGGGCTTCGCGGCCGGCGTCATGCTCGGCCTGGTCGCCTTCGACCTCCTCCCGGAGGCCCTGGCCCTCGACGCGCCCGAGATACACGGCGTACCCCTGCCCATGCTCACCCTGGCCCTGGCCTTCCTCATCATCCACATCGTGGAGCGCTCCATGGCCATCCACGACACGCACGAGGCCGACTACGCCACCCACCACCACACCAGAGCCGGCGTCGGCCTCACAGCAGGCTCAGCCCTCGTAGCCCACAGCTTCCTGGACGGAGCCGCGATAGGCGCCGCCTACCAGACGAACACCTCCCTGGCCGTAGCAGTCGCGATAGGCGTAATCGCTCACGACTTCACCGACGGCTTCAACACGTACACACTCACCAGCCTGTACGGCAACGCCCGCCCCCGCGCCCTGACCCTCCTCACCCTGGACGCCCTGGCCCCCATAGCCGGCGCCACGGCCACAACCCTCCTGACCATCCCAAACAACGCCCTAGCCGCCTACCTGGGCCTTTTCGCCGGTTTCCTCCTCTACCTGGCCACCTCCGATATCCTCCCTGAGGCCCACACGCCGAGACGGGCCACCGGACAGACATTGTCCGTCACCGTGCTGGGGACAGTGTTCATGTGGGGTGTGATCGGGTTGACAGACTGACACGGGGAAAACTTGTGCGTGACATGTCGCCGGATCATGCACAATAAGGCGGGAGCGCCCTTAGCTCAGCTGGATAGAGCACCGGACTTCTAATCCGACGGTCGCAGGTTCGAATCCTGCAGGGCGCGCTTTGATCATGGTCTGACCTGCGGTTATGCGGGATCGAATGCGTTCTAGAATTTTCCTCTAGCGTACGCGTGCTCCATACGCGCTCGCGCGCACCAATCCCGCACACACCATGATCCATTCGCCAGCTCCGACTGCTGCGGCAAGAGCAGCGGCCCCGCCTCGCCGCGAGCAGGCGGCGAATGCGGGGCCGGATACTTAATCCGACTGTTCAGCTCCTCAGCGAGATGAGTTTGCCCTGTGCGGTGCCAAAACGCGGATACTGTTGCTGACCTGGGCGTTCGTAGAGTGATCAGGCTGCTCTGCGGTACTCGCTGATCAGTCCCGTGACGGTCCTTCGGCGGTGGATCCGGGAGGTCATGTCGATCACTTCGCTGGGGTTGTGCAAGGGCGGGTGGAGGGAACGGCCCTGATGCGGGCGATGATGGTGGAAATGGCGTTCGTACTCGGTCAGGACCTTGCGCAGGTGCCGCTCGCCATGGATGAGTAGGTGGTCGAGGCACTCACGGCGTAGCGTTCCCACGAACCGTTCGGCGAACGCGTTCGCCCGTGGTGACCGGACGGGCGTCTTGATGACCCGCACGCCAGCGGCGGCGAACACCTCATCGAAGAAGCGGGAGAACTTGCGGTCACGGTCCCGGATGAGAAATCTGAAGGCGCCGGCGCGTTCTCCCAGGTTCATCAGCAGATTCCGGGCTTGCTGGGTGGTCCATGCGCCGGTCGGGTTGGAGGTGACGCCGAGCACGTGCACGCGGCGTGTCTCGATCTCCATGACGAAGAAGACGTATAGGCGTTTGAGGAAGACGGTGTCGATGTGCAGGAAGTCGCAGGCCAGGATGCCGGCGGTTTGTGAGGTGAGGAATTGTCGCCAGGTAGGTGAGGTCTGGCGTGGCGCTGGGCCGAGGCCGGCCGCGGTGGGGATGCGGCGGATGGTGCCTTCGCCGATCTGATGGCCGAGGCCGAGCAGTTCACCCTGGATCCGCCGGTGCCCCCATCGGGGATTCTCCCTGGCCAGCCGGATCACCAGATCACGCAGCTCGTCCGGTATCGGTGGACGTCCGGTCGCGTTTGGGTAAGTCCAGCGTTGGCTGACCAGTCGGCGGTGCCAGGACAACAAGGTGCCCGGTGTCACGATCCGATGGCGGCGAAGCCGCGTGGGCAGCAGTCGCGCCAGTGCGGCCAGCAGCGCCCGATCGGCCCAGTTCGGTCGCGGCGGGAGACCTGACGACGCAGAACGGCGACCTCATGCCGCAGCACCAAGATCTCCACGTCCTTGGAGGTGCTGCCCCGCGCGAACAGCGTCAACCAGCCGAACAACCGGACCATCATCAGATACAGCAGGCGAAACATGAGTGCCGAGGATAGAAGGCCAGATCAGATGCCATGGACGAGTTTTGGCACTGGACAGGCACCGATCCGCACCGTCCCCGTCCGATCACGGATCCAGAGCGAATCATCGACCTGCATTAGCAGGCGAAGAAGCTCCAGCTCAGGCCGCATATAAGCGTTCCGGACAGCACAGATCCCTAATTCTCTGCCCCGATTAATTGCTACCCACATGCGCATTGCTGCGACCTGCGGAGCATCCTGACCGAGGCGTCCATACGTCCTATGACCTGCGCACATCAGCGTCTCTACGAGCAAGTGACACACGATCCTCCGCCCGCGTGGGGGTGATTGCCCTCATGAGACTTCCTCTGCCGGTCAGCGCGCAGAACTCGTTCGCAACATCTATCGCTCAGACATAATTCGGGAGTGTGTTCCATAAGCCAATATGTGGCTTGACCTGGCAAAACACGAAGGCCACGACCCGTTTTGCCACCGTCCTGCTCTGTGCCACCTGTTACGCAAGCGAAAAGTTACAGCAGCTGAGCGGGTTGTAACGAAAGTGCCGATAGCGCCGGTATTACAAGCGTTCCCGCAGTAGTCGACAGAAGACTGCGGGCGCTCTGCCAAACCGCTAGAGACACACGCCATCGCAGGAGGTACAGTTTTGACTGTACATAGGACACCATGCCCGGACTGTGGACGCATCTACTATGAGTGGGGGCCGGCCAAGATGATCGAAGCCGCAAGGACCGCTTCCGGAGAGTGCAGGGCTGATGCGTTCATCTCTGGCTTGGAGTCCTCTCGCAGTCGCAGAGATGCCGACCGCCTTGCAGATGTCCTCGTACGATTCGAGCGGTACGCGATGACTGGAACCCTAGCAGTGCCGCGCGAGTTGAACGATCTTGAGCAAGGTCTTCGCGAGATCAAAGCTGGGGATGTTCGACTCCCCTTCTTCGACGTGCCAAAGTCACCAACTAACGCTATCCGCCTTACAAGTGGTTTCATCAAGAGAACTTGGATGACTCCTCGCAAGTATATTAATGAAGCTTTATGGATCAGGAGGGAAGATACAGCCTCATGAAGAGCCTCTACGAGCGATTCGCAGCAACCGTTCGAGGTGCCCGTGCGCTAGCAGCCGCTCGACTGCGCCATGAGGTTCTCGGTGCTCTCCATCAGGCCCTTCAAATTTGCGGCATGTCTCAGAGCGATGTTGCTCAGGCCGTAGGTGTTCGCAGATCCGCAGCCAATCAGGTGTTCCGCGGAGACGGGAACGTCCGCATCAACACTTTAGCTGACTACTTGCACGCAATGGGCTTCGAAGCCGATATACGATTGGTGCGTTCTGGAGAGCCCCGCCGCGCCGCGCTTGAGCAACGACCAATAAAGTATGTCAGCGGGGACTGGCGAATCCGCCGACCCCAAGCTACGTCTTCCGGAATATTCCTTACAGGCGAGGGTCACCAATCGCATGTCTTGATTTCCTGGACAAGTACTCCAATCGGCACAACTGATTCGATTCGACTTGAAGCCGAGGTACATCCGCTACCTCCACCCGTACCGTCAGCCGAGCGCTATATGCATCTCGGAGGCATGAAATGGACCACGACATGAGCACCACCGAGATCAACCAGAGCGTACTTCGTCAGCTAGACAAAATGACGGATCTGGTTGACATCCAAGACATTGCTCCGGTCGCATTTTCAGCCGAACGACTCAAGCCTGGAAGCGGATCACAACTGCAACTTGGGGTAAGCGCTGCTGCGGCACCAACGGAACAATCACTTTCCTACAAATTCGACCTTTCGGGAACGATACAAGACGATGACGATGTGGACGTTGCAACGTTCGCAATTTCCATGGTCATCACATACGTTCCAAGGTCAGCCAGCCCCGAAGTAGCCGTTCCAGACGATGCGGAGTCACTGAAGGCATTTGGAGATTACGTCGCTTGGCGCGAGGTATACCCATATCTTCGAGAAGGGATGCAGACAGTCCTGGCGCGTCTTCGTATTCACGGCTTTCAATTGCCAATGGTTCGGCCACAAGATGGGCTTATTCCGGACACCATGAACTAACTGCGAGCTATGCGGCTGCCGATAATTACATTCATTCAGGTCATATAGGCCTTCGCGCGGCCTGCGCGAGCTCCGACCTGTGGATCCGGATCCGATCGCTCGGGTCGAGCATCAGGTTGCGGGCTTGCTGGGCGACCCAGCCGACGGTTGGGTTCGCCGTGACCCCCAGCACGTGGACCCGCCGGGTGGCATGCTCGACCACGGCGACGCAGTACAGCCTGTGGGTGCCGAATATGGGTTCACAGGGTTTGACCTGGGGTTTTGCTGTGTTCGATGGCTCGGCTCTGGCAGGATCGCAGGATGGCTCTGCGGCTGCTGTACTTGGTCGTCCTGCGGGTATTCGGCTGGATCGCGCTGCTCGCCCGATCACAGGCGTCCAAGGACGCAGAGATCCTGGTGTTGCGGCATCAACTGGCTGTTCTCCGCCGCCAGGTGGCCGTGCCCCGGCCGTCGTGGGCGGACCGGGCGATTCTCTCCGCCCTCGCGCGACTTCTGTCCCGACGACGCCGATGTCACCTGTTCGTCACACCGCGCACGCTCCTGCGCTGGCACGCCGCCCTGGTGAAGCGACGCTGGACCTACCCCAGGCACGGGCCGGGACGGCCACCGATCCGACCCACCCTTCGTGCCCTGGTGCTGCGCCTGGCCGCCGAGAACCCGGGCTGGGGATATCGGCGCATCGCCGGTCAGATCGCCGGCCTGGGCCGGAAGGTGTCCCCGGCCACGGTGTGGGCGATCTTGAAGAGGGCCGGCCTTGATCCAGCTCCCCGGCGCGGTGATTCGACCTGGGCTCAGTTCCTCAAGGCCCAGGCGTCCGGGATTCTTGCTTGTGACTTCTTTAGTGTGGAGACGGTCATGCTCGCGCGTCTGTACTGTTTCGCCGTGGTCGAGCACGCTACCCGTCGCGTGCACGTGCTGGGGGTCACGGCGCGGCCGACCGCTGGCTGGGTCGCCCAGCAAGCCCGCAACCTGATACTCGACCTGGGGGATCGGATCGGCGACTTCCGATTTCTGATCAGAGAC
Source organism: Nonomuraea sp. NPDC050404 (assembly GCF_040655495.1). Classification (NCBI taxonomy): domain Bacteria; kingdom Bacillati; phylum Actinomycetota; class Actinomycetes; order Streptosporangiales; family Streptosporangiaceae; genus Nonomuraea; species Nonomuraea sp. NPDC050404. The sequence goes on along the minus strand of NZ_JBFAKB010000006.1, from coordinate 129,446 downwards.
CGGGACAGTAAGTTCACCGCTCTGTTCGATGAGGTGTTCACGACCGAGGGCATCCGCGTGGTGCTCACAGCACCTCAGGCTCCTCGGATGAACGCGGTCATGGAGCGGTGGGTGGGCAGCGTACGCCGCGAGTTACTCGACCGGATCCTCATCATGAACGAACGCCACCTGTGCAAGGTTCTCGCCGAGTACGAGACCCACTTCAATGGGCATCGTCCGCACCGGGCCTTGCAGCAGGCCAGTCCGCTGCGGGCGCTGCCCGATCCGGTCGACGCCGACATCGAGGTCTCCCGGCGGGACCGGCTCGGCGGTCTCCTCCATGAATACGCCCAGGTCGCATGAGGCGACACGATATTCGGCACCCACAGGGTACGCCTGCGCCGTGACGGGCGTTGGGTTCGCTGAGCTGAAATTTCATTTCCACATGAAGGCGTTTCTGCGGCCGGGATCCTGCCACTTTAGGAATGGCCGGGAAAATGCTTTCTGCCCCGGAGTCCCGCTCGGTGCGGTCACGACTGGCGACCCTCCGAGAAATTCTGTAGGGTCGGCGCTGGATGGTCGATGTTCGACTGGGGCTTGCGAAACTATCACCCAGGATGGAAGGTCTCTATGATCAGCGATCACCATGATCCCCATCTATTCCCGGTCGCGATCATCGACCCACTCCCGGCTTACGCGGTCGGCCTTGTGAGTGCCTTCGCCGAGGCTGGTTTCTCCGCCGAGTGTCCCACCGACCCGCCCCGCTGGACAGAGCGGCACGATCGCTCGGCCGTCGTCATCACCATGGATCCTCCGTGCGACGAAGAGCTGCTGCAACGTCTGGTGAAGAGCGATCCGGAGCTGTGGATCACCGTTCTGGTGACCCACCCGAGGTTGAGCGGGCTACGCCATTTCTGGGGCATGGGAGTGCACTCCGTCGTGGACCGGATGACCCGCCCCCAGGTCATCGTCCGGACGGTGGAGCTCACCATGGCCTCGCACGCCGTCGTACCCATGGCGATTTTCGAGTCCATTGCCGAGAAGCTGCTCAAGGCATCCGACATCGACCTGTCCGAGCAACATGTGGCGTGGCTCGAAGCGCTCGGGAGAGGGGCGCGGATCTCGGACATCGCGCAAGCTTCCGGCTATTCCATCAGGGAAATGCACCGGCTGCTCGGCCAGCTCTACCGAACCCTCGGCGTCAGCGGCCGGTTCGAGGCCATTGCCCTGGCGGCGAGGTCCGGGATCATCTGACCCATCCATCCGGGGATCGGCCCGCCCGTCAGATGACGCCGAGCCGGGCTGCCGCCATCAGCGCCGAAACGCGATCACGCGTGCCCAGGGCGCGATAGACCGTCTGCAGCTTGCGGTGCATCGCCCGGGGTGAATAACCCGCCTGGCGGGCCAGGTCGCTGATCGTGTGACCCGCCGCCAGCGCGGCGAGCCACTCCACATGCTGCGAGCTCAGGTCCATCTTCATCTTTTCCACGACACAGCGCGCCAACGCCACCGGGACGTGCGACGGCACCACCATATGGCCGTGCACGGCGGCCGTCAGGGCGATGGAGGCCAGATCCGGATGAGCGCCGCGGTCGACCACGGCGTGGCAGCCCAGGTCGAGGAGCTCGTTCAGGTGGGCGGAAACGAGCTGTGACGACAGCGCCACGATGATCAAAGCATCGTTGGCGTCGCGCACCTCGCGGACCAGCCCCACCTCCGACGGTCCCTCCACCGTGACCAGGGCGCCGTGGATGTCGTCGCGCTGGGCCCAGGCCGCCGGATCGCCTGCGACCTCTTCCGGCAGGTAACCCGCGTTACGCAGCGACGATGCGACCCCCGCCCGATAGGCGGGGAGCGGGTCCACGATTGCGACACGCATGGAAACCTCTCCTGCGGGAGTCGGCACGGGCCTATTGGATGACCCGATCCTAGGTTGCCGACATGGAATATGAATCAATAATGGATTGGCGTTGAGTCGCCGCCGACCGTTGGATATGGTCGCCGGTCGGCGCGGGAATGTAGGGGTTCCGGTTGGCAATGTAGCGCAAATATAGGGCGCGAAGGTGCCACCTTGCGGCATTCCATCTCTCTGGTACGGACGTTCATGCCTCTATTGACTGAGATGGCCATGATCCTCAGGATGTTTTCGGGAAGCGGAGCAGGCATGAGCGGGCTTCAATATTCCGTGCTCGGGCCGCTCGGGGCATACCTTGGTGAGCGCGCCGTTCCTTTGGGCGCCAGACGGCAGCAGGCCGTCCTGGCGATCCTTCTTCTCCATCTCAATCAGGCGGTGAGCATCGCACGCCTGCTCTCATGCGTATGGGGCGAGCAACCTCCGGAAGGGGGCCATCGCGTGATCGCCTGTTATGTGCACCGACTGCGTAAGGCGCTGACCGCCATGACCGGCGAAGCCGGAACAGCCCTGATTCAGTCGGTGCCCGGCGCCTACCAACTGTCGGTCGGTGAGAACGCGCTCGACCTCACCGAGTTCGACCGCTTGACGGCGACCGGCCGCCGTGAGTATGCGGCTGGAGACGAGCGAAGGGCCGTCGCCACCCTGCGGCAGGCGCTGTCGCTGTGGCGCGGCGACCCGTTGAGCGGCCTGCCCGGGCCCTTCATCGCCCTCCAGCAGGTGCGCCTGCGGGAGTACCGTACGGAGGTGCTGGTGGACTGCCTGACAGCCGAACTCGACTGCGGACGGCACGCGGCGGTCGTCGCGGACCTGACCGGGCTCGCGGCGTCCTACCCGCTCCATGAACGCATTGCCGGACTGCTGATGGTGGCCCTGTATAGGTGCGGCCGCAGGGGTGACGCACTGGCCGCGTTCCAGCGGACACGTTACGAACTGAAACAGCAAGGAGCCGGCATCGAGCCGAGCAGGCACCTGCGCGAGCTGCACCACCGGATACTCCAGTCCGACCCGCTCCTCACCCGTCCGAGACGAGAGGCGGCGACCCCGTGCACCCTTCCCCGCCGGATCTCCCGGTTCGTCGGCCGCTCGGTGGAGCTCGACTGGCTGGCTCGATCGCCGGAGGGTGTCACTGTCATCCACGGCCCCACGGGCGCCGGCAAGACCACACTCGCCATCTATGCCGCCCATCGGTCACGCGAGCACTACCCCGACGGGCAGCACTTCGTGGACCTGCGCGCCGGCGCGGGTGTCCCGGTGGAAACCGCCACGTTCCGTGCCGCCGCTCACCTGCTGCGGGTCTGCGGGCACGGAACCGCAGCCGATCCGCTCTCGGCCTGGCGGACGGCCGGACGCGGAAAGCGGCTGCTCATCCTCCTCGACGACTGTGCGAGCGCCGGTCAGGTGGTAAAGCTCCTCCCTCCGGGAGATTCCGCCCTCGTCCTGGTCACTAGCCGCGTCAGCCTGCACGATCTGCCGGGCGCGCGCCGTCTCAGGCTTGCGGGCATGAGCGGAGAAGAGGCACGCATGCTGCTGGCCGGTACCCGTACGGACCTGCCGGGGGATGAGCTGGACATCATCGCCAAGGAGTGCGACTTCCTGCCCTCCGCCTTGAGCCGCTACAGGCATCTCCTGGCGCATCGCGGTAGCTGGCCGCTCACAGAGCCGCGGCCAGGAAAGCGTTGATCTCCTGCCAGCTCTGCTCGGCCGCGGCGGCGCCGGGAGCGGGTGCGCCGCCGAAGTCGAGGACCATCCTCGCGGCTGGAGAGAGCCGGAGCGACGGCGGGAGGGAGGGCAGGGCGTAGGGGAAGGCGACGAAGTGGCCGGCGCCCGGGTAGACGCGGTGCTTCGAGGTGTAGGGGTGGTCGTGCCGGGCCAGGCGGTCCATGACCAGCTCGCCGTACCGCTCGGAGGGCCAGAGCCGGTCGTCGGTTCCTGACAGCAGTAGCACCGGCCCCGCGATCCGCTCCACCTCGATGGCGGCGCTGTCCATGACGGCGCTGTCGCGCAGCGCCCGCTCGAAGATCGGGCGCTGCGCGATGGGCCTGCGCAGCAGCCACCCGCGCATGAATCCGAAGAAGGAGCTCGCGGTCATCTTGCCGGGCACGAACGGCAACGCCTCTCCGTCCAGCTGCCAGGCCGGTTGCGTGTAGTCGGTGTAGTTGGTGGTGAGGCCGCACTGTCGTACGCTGCTCGGCGCTCCTGCCACGACCGCGGCCACTCGCTCGTCCATGGAGCCGAGCTGGAGTGCGAGTTCTCCACCGCGGGACAGCCCGACGACCGCCACGCGCTCCCCGGTCACGTCTGGCTGCTCGATGAGCCAAGTGATCGCTTTGAGGAAGTAGCCGAGGTCGATCCGGTGCAGGTGGGCGGGCCGATCCTCGACTCCGAAGTAGCCCAGTGAGAGCACCGTATACCCGCGTGCCGCCAGCAACGCCGCGGCATGATCCTGCTGTCCGCCGTCGGAACCACCGACCACGATCACTCCCGGCGCCGCGCCGCGCCGCGAGTACACCGTGCCCGATAAGCCGCTGTGGTAAGAGACGGTCCGCTCTTCCACGTCCGGGTCGGTGAAGGTGCGCTCGAACTGCGTCTCGGCCGGTTCGGTCCCGTCGCTCTCCACGACGAGCGACATGCGCAGCGGGATGGGCTTGCGGCGGGCGAAGAACGCCTCCTGGGGCGGCTCGACCGGCCGCATCGACCACAACAGACCGGCCGGGTCGACCCCTTCGTACGTACCCTCCAACGGCGCCATGACCGTCGCGTCCACGCCGCCTTGGGCGTCGGCCCGGAAACGCGCCCATGACTCCCAAGCCCGGCATTCGCCGTCTGTGGTATGTACCCGCAGAACCGCCTCGGCTCCCGGGCCCAGTCCGGTGGCGGCGAGCCTCACCGGCTCGTCCAGCCTGCTCACAGTGGGTTCGGCGATTGGTTTCGTCGGTTCGGCGGCCATTACGCGGTCCCCTCGGCTGAACGTTTGCGCCGTCGGGCGAAATATCTCACAGCCAGCAACAGGACGACAGCTTCCCCGGTGAGAATGATCGCGGCAGCCGGCGGCCCGAATCGCTCGCTCAGCGTGGTGAACCACATGGTGATCAGCAGGGTCGCCAGACAGAGACCGAAGGTTGCGGAGACCAGCCCGTATGTCAGGTAGATGAGCCGTGCCCGCCGCGGGTATGCCTCGCCTGAGCCGCCGGGAAGCAGCCGCCGGGCCAGCCGGCGCAGATAGCGTGCGCTCTCCGCCCGCAGGTTCACCACACCGAGCGCGTGCGTGAGCATGTAGTACCCGTCGAGCTGGAGGAACGGCACCAGGTTGACCAGCGCCGACATACTGCCGAACAGCAGCACCCCGGCGACTGCCTCCCGCGCCTGCGTTCCGACCGGCAGGCCGTACAGGGCCCAGAACGGCAGGAGGACGACCAGGCTCGCGAACACTCCCGCGAAGGCGGTGTACACCCCGTGCCTGCTCCGGTGGAAGAGCACCGCGTCGTCGGCCTTGCAGTATGGAGCCAGCAGGGGAAAGCGCCAGAGCAGGCCGATCTCCGGCACCTGCCCTCCGTAGTGTTTACAGGTGAGGCCGTGGGCCAGCTCGTGCAGGGCGAGCATGGCCCAGCCAAGGACGGCCACGGTCGCCGCCGCGGCCGGGTTGGTCCAGACGCGCGTTGCTTCCGCGTACAGGACGGGCAGGTGGAAGGCGAGCCACGCCTCCAGGGCCACTACCGCGATCAGCGAGGGAATGACCACCCACGGCCGAAAGCACCAGCGCAGCGATGGCTCGATCCGGGAGAGCAGGCGGTCGGGGTCGAACAGGGGCAGGCGGGCGCGGAGCAGTGAGTTGTTGCCTCGGGACTCGGCCCGCGCCCGGGTGGCCAGTTCCCGCATGGCTTGCTCGTCATCCGTGCCTGCCAGGAGCCGCCGGGCTGTGAGCAGAGCGAGGAGGTGCGTCCAGTGGTCGGGGCCGAGCCGGCGCTTGAACCGTTCGGCGTAGGCGGCCTCGATATCCTCGAAGGTGTGCTGCCCGTCCAGTCTGGACAGCACGAACACCTCCTTGGCCCCCATGGAGAAATACCAGCCGGTGCGACGGTCCTTGACGAAGTGCACCACTCGGGGCCCCTGCAGGAGCGGCGGCCCGACCGTCACGTCCGGCCGGAGCCTCGGCGCCACGGCCGGTGCAGTGGTCACGAGACCGGTCCTGTCCCCGTGACCTCGCGGACCGCCCGGCCCAGGAGATGGGCGAGGTATGCCTCCTCGTGAACACTCACGCCGAGCCGGTTGTTGGTCATGTGGAGATAACCGCTGAGCAGAATGCCCATCGCCAGGTCCGGTTCCGTGATGGGCTCCCTGACCTCGCTGTTCCCGCGGCTCTGGAAGACAAGCCGTCCTTCATGACTCAGCTCGGTGACCCGCTCGCGCAATTCGACTCCGTGGTCGGCCCAGTCCTGCAGGAAGGTGGCCATCTGGTTGCGCCGGCCCGGCTGCAGGGCGTCCAGGATCTCGGCCACCCTGGGGACGAGCGTGGCGGCCGTCTTGTCGTAGGCCTTCTCCCAGTTCGACGTCTGGTCGCCGAGCGGATTCGGGTAGGTGGCGGTCCAGTACTCCTGGTAGTAGTGCAGGAACCTGACCAGGGCCGGCGGGGTCGGTCTGAAGGCGTGGCACAGGATGAGGCCGATCTGCGCCGACAGCCCGAACATCACGCTCCGTACGTGTACGTTGGCCGCGGCCAGCAGTTCCAGGACCAGATCGCTGGAGCGCTCGAAATGCCACTCCGCCAGCCGCACACCATCCGGGCCGCCGTACCTGTCGTATTCGGGCTGATAAGGGATGTACGCGTAACTGTTGTTCTCCCGGATTGGCATGCCCGTCTCGCCGTACTGCTCCTCCCACTGCCGCTCGCCGTACTCGGTGATGAACATGTCCTTGTGATAGGCGGCCATCTCCCCGGCATCGAGGCGGAAGAGAGCCGGACGCCGGCCGAAGAAGGCATCGACGGCCGATTCGGCGACGGCGCGCACCTCTGTGGCGACGGCCGGGGTGGACGGCAGCATGCGCAGGCGGACGTGGGTGCCCTCCTGCCAATAGCGGATGAAGAAGTAACGTTGGATGAGTCGCCGCTCCCGCAGATCCTTGGTCAGGGGCGCCAGGCACTCGGTGAGCAGGGGGTTGGGGTTGCTGGCGTAGAAGATGTGCATGGGGAGCCAGGCGGCCCCGTCGAGGGTCTCGGTCACGACGTCCTCCCTCGTACGCCGTCGATCTCTACGGTCAGTTCGCTGACGTACTCGCGGCCGTCCGGCCGCAACCAGAGGTCACCCACATCGGGCAGCATTTCCACGAAGACCAGACGCCGGTCGGCGGACTTGACCAGATCGTCCAGCAGCATCAGGGAGAAGTGGCTGTCGAAGTCGATGAACTGAGGTTTGGCGGGACCCGCGATCGGCTGGTCGTCCTCCTGCCCGGATGATGTGTCGGGAGTGACGAAGACCCGGCAAGGAAGATCGTGCTCCCGGCGCCATCGCCTCCAGGCCAGGAAGTGGGCGGATCGGCTCTGCCCGGGAAGCGGTCGCGGCAGCCGGCTGGGATGGGCCTTCCACAGTCGCCGCTGGATGACGAGACTGCCGTAACGGACACGGGGATGCCCACCGATCGCGTCGTCTTCCAGCGGCTGGTCGGTTCCGCTCCACAGGTCGATCCTGGCCAGGGTGCTGTAGGAGAAGTTGAGCAGCAGCCGCTGGATCTCCGGCAGAGCCAGCGGCATCAGGAAGCCGAGGTAGACCGGGATGACCTCCCGGCCGAGCCTGCCGGATCGCAGCCGCAGCCGGCCGTCCGCCCCGTCCTCGATGAACAGGTCCTCGAGCGGCACCTGTTCGGCCTGCGGGCGGAAGCTGACGTCGCCCGGGCAAACGAGCTCGTACGGTGTCACGCGTCCGTGCAGGTTCAGGTTCGTGCTCTCGTAGCCGCCCTTGAGCTCGGCGAAGAGGGCGTCTTCCGGGCAGATCGCGGCCAGGTGGTCGCGCAGCCCTACCAGCAGGTCTTCGTCGAAACAGTGGCCGAACCGGGAGAACTGCAGGGTCAGCCCGCCGTAGACGCGATTGAGCACGGCGATGTGCCCGCCGCCCGGCCCTCTGCCGAGTTGCATGAAGAAGCACCGTGGATCCAGCGGCTCGGTCGCGGACGGCAGCCGGTCCGACACGGCGTCGATGAAGTCGTCGTCAAGAACCAGTTCCGTCATCCCCTGCGGCAGCTCTTGGAGGCGGGCGCGCATCTGCCGGATGACCTCTCTACGCGCGTCGTCGAGCGCGTCGATCTCGGCGAGGTACAGCGGATTCGGCCGGCCGAGGTATTCGTTGTCCTCGTCGAACTCGCGCCAGCGCATCGAGGTGCGCAGGTGCTGGTCGTAGAAGTCTCGGTGGAAGTCGTGCACAAACTGCACCACGTCGTCGCATCGGCCGCCCCTGCCGTGTCGCGCAAGGAAGAAACCCCTGGTCATGAGGCGTTGGGGCAACACCATGTCGAAGACCGGCAGGATGCGTGACAGCCCCTGCAGGTCCGGCGCGAGCATCGCCTCCCACGCTGCGGGATCGGCCTCTGCCTGCGTGCCGCCCAGGGTGACGTCCTCGTACAGCAGCGTTCTGGGAGCGGTGATCCGATGATCGCCGTCCGCCATCGTCGAGCGGATCGAGGAGAGCAGCGCCCGCCGCTCGGCCAGCGTCGCGGAGCGGTAGCAGCTGGTCGCGTCGGCGACCTTTTCGATCCGGCCGGCCAGTTCGTTGGCCCAGGGACGGTCAACCGTGCGCAGGCGCGCCGCGAACCCGCCGACCGGATCCGGCTCGTGGATATCCAGGTGGAGTACCGGTGCCACCAGCAGGCCGAGCCGCATAAGACGCGTCAGGTATGCCTCGACATCCTCCCTGGGCCTGCCGGCTCCCGTCAGCCGGTCGGCCAGCTCGCCGAGGCGCAGGCTCGCATCCGGGCTCAGGGACTCGAGTACGTCGGCGAGCATGCCGTGGTCGGGCAGGTAGAACAGGCTCTCGTGCAGGGCGTCCAGCGTGACCGGCGCGTCGTTGTCGCCCAGGGTCTGCTCACGGCGCACGTACCTGACCCGGTCCCGCTCCGTGCTCCACCCGGTGGTGAGGCGGACCGGCAGGTCAGCGAGCGCGCCGGTGTCGGCCGAGACGGCTTCTGCGACCCGTGCCAGCACGGCGAGGTTGAGCCGGGTGTGGCCGGCCTGCCCGGCCGGGGGCCTGTCCAACTGGAGCAACCCGGTCGCCGACGCCTGGAACCGTCCGAGCGCCACGGCGGTCAGGGTGCTGAACGGGCTGGTCTTGCACGCGGCCCGATAGACGTACTCGAGCAGCGACCGCTCCACCTTCCTGGCCCGCTTGCCCGGCGTGCCGGACCTGCTGAGGTAGGAATCCATGTACGTGTCGAGTGACGGAGACGACAGCAGGATGCCGTGCCGGAGCTCGGGCCGCGCCGCCAGCGTACGCAGATGGGCCCGGCCCGCCGCCAGATCGGCCTCCAGGATCTCCTCTCCGACCGGCAGCAACTCCTCCTGGGCCCGGCGCAGTTCCAGCCACTCCGCCAGCTCCATGGCGGTTTCCGCGGAGAGCACGGACGCCGCCGTCCCAGCGAGGCCGACGCGGGGTAGGCGGAGGTTGAACACGTCCCTGCGGAGTTCCAGGAGCGCCCTCCGGACGGCGTTGTCGGCCACGTAGCCGACGGCCAGGCCCAGCGCATCGGCCAGGGCATCCTTGCCCAGCTGCAGCCGGCGGTCCCGCTCGATGACCTCCTCCGCCCAGGCCACGGCATGGCTGCTACGCAGTGCGAGCGCGGCCTCGACCTCCAGCCCCGCGAAACGGAGCATGAAGAAGGGCGGAGAGACCCAGGTGGTTGTGTGCCGCCGCGATTCTACGTCTGTGGACATGCTCAACGGCTCCCAGCTCAGATGGTCAGGCGGTAGTCGATATCCGGAGCCTGCGCGCGCTCGTGGCCGAGCATGACGAGGATGAGCGGCCACTCGCCCTCGGCAGACCGCAGGCGCTCCCGCACGGACACGTTGTCGAAGCCGAGAACCGCTCCGCAGCCGAGCCCCGCCGCGGCGCAGGCGACGTAAACGGACTGGGTGATCGCCCCCACCTCAGCGTTGACCAGCCGGTAGGCACGGTCGCCGAGCGTGCTCATGACCTCGCGGGGACTCGCCAGCACGGCGATGACGGCAGCGGCCTGCTCCAGGTTGTAGTTGCGCAGGAAGTAGTTCCACTGCAGGAACCGGCCGACCGGACCGTGCTCCACGGCGGTGAGCGTGTGCGTGTTCCGGTCGTAGTCGTAGGCGCCCTGCTCCAGCCCTTCGACGTGGTTGACGAACAGCGCCAGCCTCGTGAGGGGATGCGGCAGCTCGGAGATCAGCCGAGTCGTGGCGGTCAGCGACAGCACGCCTCCCAGGTTCTCCAGGTCCAGTGGCGGGCTGCCGCTGAAGCATCCGAAGCTTGACCGGCGTGCCCTGAGGGCATCGCTCACTCGCATCTTCCGCAGTTCCGCGGGCGCCGTCGGCAGCGGCAGGCAGGCATCACCGGCCCTTCTGTCCCCCGTCAGCCGCGAGAAGTCCGGCGGCCGGGCGCCTTCCGCCACGATGGCCGCGTGGACCGCCTCGATCTGCGGGAACCGCACGACCTCGCGGGAGCGTTCGCGCTCTGCCTTGCCTACCCCGCCAGGCAGCAGGCCGGTGGTGATAGGGCCAGCACCGTCGGTCTCCCAACGCAGCGGTACGACCGCGAAGACGCTCTCGCCTATGGTGTCGAGACCGAGCAGGTCGTTCAGCGCGACTTCGTCGAACCAGAACGCCGGCTCCAGCCTCATTCCGCGCGAGCGGCACCACAGGTCCCACGTGCCCAGGACCGTGCCGATGTCCATGGTGACCACGTGGTAGCAGAAGGAGCTGTACTTGAAGGAGTTCTTCCAGAACTGCACCGACAGCAGCAGGAACTGGTCGGCGTCCCTGGCCGGAGCATGGTGCTGCGCGGCGGCTCTGATCCGGGCCGTCATGTCCCCTGCGAGCAGGCGGTCGAGGGCGTGATGCGGCGGCGAGTAGTGGTAGATGCCCGGCTGGATCTGCCCGCTGGACCCGGCCGCCAGGTAGATCTCCACAGGGTAGAGTCCGCCGCCCGAGGCGGTGCCGCGCCCCCACGACGCGTAGCCGTGCCAGGGCAGCAGGTGGCTGTCGTCGTTGCCGTTTGGCCGCATGCGCCTGGCGAGCAGCCCGTACGAATGTTGCAACATCGTGGACAATCCCGAGAGGTCGAACAGGCCCTGCTCGCCGCTGTCGGCTACGAGCAGGTCGCCCATCATGCCCGTTCGCGGCGTGCCTTCCTCGGGCAGCGGCAGGCGCCACACCCCCGGGTAGAACTTGTGGCGGGCCGGCCGGTCCTCCCAGTCCGGTGAGAAGCCGATCGGTTCCATGGGCTCGCGGCCGCGTCGCAGCACGGCCTCCACGTACTCCTGCGCCACCGCGCTCATCGCTCTGATGTCCTCTCGCCGGCCTGTCAGGGGAAGGGATGCGGGACCGCATGCAGGTCAGCCCGGTCCAGAACGCGTGGCCGCAGGCCGGCACGCCGCAGGGCGGTGCGGGTCCTGGGCAGGTGCAGCGCCCGCTGGCGGGTCCAGCCGAAGTCGATGGGCAGCAGTCCGGGCGCGATCACGCAGATCGTGTGCAGGCTCTCGGCCCGTTGCTCGGGGCTGGTCTGGTCGACGATGATCACGTCGAAGCCGTTGTCCACCAGGATGTCCTTGACGAAGACGAGGTCCTGGAGCAGGTCGCGGTTGCGCGGACGGGCGCGCTGCCAGTCTCCGTAGACGGTGTCCATGGACTGCTTCGTCCGCTCGCCAGCGAGCAGGAAGTCCGAGTGCCGGACCATCTCCGGCAGGCCGTGCAGAAGCGCGTGGTGACGCAACTCCTTGACCATGTGGTAGTCGGCGGACAGTGCCTTGGCCTCCGCCAGTTTGTCCTCCACACGCTCATCGAAGCCCGGCACGTACGACGCGATCTCGCACAGAGCCGCCCGGACCGCGTCCTCGGGGTCCAAACCGGCTCCCGCCGCGTAGCACAGCGTGCCGAGACCGCCGTCCTTCTTCACGGCCACTCCTGTGACCACGGGGATCGGGAGGTCGATGCGATTGTCGAAGAAACGCATCTCGTACCCGTCCGCCGCCAGGCGATCGACCATGATCTTTATTTCCGGGTCGGCGCAGGTGTACGGGTCTATCTCGGGCAGGGGCTGCTTGCCGTACCAGCACAGCAGGAAAGCGTCGCGCTCGATCAGCTCCAGCATGCCGTGCAGGGTCGCCTCCTCCACGCTGCCGCCGCCCGCGCAGCCGTTGGAGCACTCCATGACGAAGTCGCGCTCGCCCCCGAGGATCCCTCTGCCGTAGTAGGCCTGCTGCTCGGCCACCAGGATGGGGCGTTCGTCGCGTAGTGAGTAACCCCAGATCCAGCGCAGCATCGCATCTTCACGGAAAGGCACATGAACGGTCGAGGTGGCGTAATACTCGTCGGAGTACAGTCCGCACGCCCGCGGGTCCAGCGCCATGTCCTTGAAGTCGGCATACGTCCCGATCTCCTGATCTCGGAGGTCGCGCGGCCACAGCCCTGCGTATCTCTCCAGCCCCTCCATGACACCCAGTACACCGCTCGCGTCGAAGCGATTGGCGTGACCGCTCCAGAAGAACTCATGAAAGTCGAAGGGGCCACGCATGCGCAGCGCGCCGGTGACCGGCGCCGTCGTAGAGCTCTCGTAGGCGGGGAAGGCACCGAAGCCCAACGCACCGCACACCGGGTTCGCGTAGGCGTCGATATCGATGTCGTAGTTTAGTGGCGAGCGAAGGCGGTACGCGCCGGGTGACGGCTTCGGCTGGGTGGCCAGTGTGGGGACGGCGCCCGGTGCGGTGTCGGCGCGGGGAGTACAGCAGACGGGGCAGGTTGGATCCGCTATGAGGGTGTATGTCCGGATCTCTAGGGTGTCGAGCGCGAGCTGATAGACCTTTCCCCTGCCCGGCCGGATCGGCGTGACGTCGTTCGTGGCCTGCTCGCACAGCTCGGTGAGCACGTCCACGGCGAAGTCCGTGAGGTAGGGAAGGGGCCCGATCATCCGCATCGGGCCGTGCCTGCGTTCGAGGATGTGGCGCTCTTCATTAGGCCGCAGCGCCTGCCAGCGTCGCCCGAGGCAGCGGCCGCACGGCTGCCCACTCGCCGCGGTGCGCGGTCCCACCAGCGCCCAGCGTCCGGCCAGATGGATCGGGAGCTCTGCCTGCGCCGCTTTAGGCTCGCCGAGATCGTCGCCGAGCGCGTCTCGTACGCCCAAGGGGCGGACTCGGATGTCGGCCGGCGACCGAGCCCTCAGAATTCGTTCGATCTCCAGGCAACTGTCCTCGAGGGGAGTATCGCTGACCGATTCGACAGTCATACCGCATCTCCACGTGTACTGATGGTGGCCGCAGGTCGATGGCCCTTCGGGTCCATCGACCCACAGACCCTTGTTTCGATCGCTCATCGCATGGCGCGGGGCCAACGCGCGGCCCTCACCGGGTCACGGCTGACCGGAGGTCAGGATCAGCTGGACGACGACGAAGCCGAGGTGCTGCAGGCACATGTGCTGCCACAGCTCGAGCTGCTGGTGGCGCAGGTGCTGGACGTGCTGCAACTGCAGCAACTGCTGCTGCACCATGCGCCCAGGTCCTCCGCGACCTCCGCCATGTCCCTGATTTCGAACGTCTCCCCCTCCAGAGCGAGGAGCTCGTTCGCCAGAAGCGTTGTTTTCACGTGTCTCCCTTGATTCGTGAGCCTCAGCCGCTGGTGCTGGCGCACGTGCTGCCACAACTGCAACTGGAGCTGGTGGTGCTTGACGTGCTGCAGCTACAGCAGCTCGAGCAACTGCAACTGCTCGAGGTGGCGTCCATGGCGTCCTCGCCGAGGTCGCTCAGGACGTGGATCTCGAAGGTCTCGCCTTCGAGCGCCACGAGCTCGCGCGCCAGGTCTTTTACTGTCATGTGCGCAAAACCTCCTTGTGCTGTTCGGCCGGTCCTGTTCGGCTATCCACTGGTGCTTCCGCAACTGCAACTGGTGCTGGTGGTGCTTGACGTGCTGCAGCTACAGCAGCTCGAGCAACTGCAACTGCTCGAGGTGGCGTCCATGGCGTCCTCGCCGAGGTCGCTCAGGAC
>NZ_JBFAKB010000006.1:0-115253 GCF_040655495.1 Nonomuraea sp. NPDC050404 | reverse complement strand
AGGTCTTTTACTGTCATGTGCGCAAAACCTCCTTGTGCTGTTCGGCCGGTCCTGTTCGGCTATCCACTGGTGCTTCCGCAACTGCAACTGGTGCTGCAGGTGCCGGAGGTGCTGCAACTGCAGCAGCTTGAGGTGCTGCAACTGCTCGAGGTGGCGTCCATGGCGTCCTCGCCGAGGTCGCTCAGGACGTGGATCTCGAAGGTCTCGCCTTCCAGCGCTACGATCTCGCGCGCCAGGTCGGTCACCCTCATCCGCGTCAAACCTCCTCGTGCTGTTCGGCTTTCGAGCCGTGCCCAGTGCTTTCGCGACTGGGTGATAGCTCCATAGGAGCGGAGCATTGACGCTCTTCCTCCGCTCAGCGATCACGCGCAGCTACTGGTGCTTCCGCTGCTGCAACTCGTGGTGCTGCTGGAGCTGCCGCAACTGCAACTGCACGCGCAGGTGCTCGAGGTACTGCAGCTACAGCAACTCGTGCTGCCCGCGCCCAGGTCCTCCGCGATCTCTGCGAGGTCACGGATCTCGAAGATCTCGCCCTCCAACTCGCGTAGATCACCGATCAGCGCCTTCATGTGGTTCACCTCCTCTCCGCTCTGTTCACCTGCTGAGCACGACCTTTACGGTGCTCAGCACGTCACGCAGGTCGGGCGGGGTGGTGTCGACGACGAACGCGTCCAGCCCGGCCTGGGGCAGGTCCCGCACGAGCTCGGCGTCGGTGCCGGGCAGGTCCGGCTGCTGTGGTTCCGAGCGGTCGGTGTGCAGGAAACGGGGGTCGAAGTCGCCCATGATCCGGTCACCCAGGTCGTACGGCGCACCGTCCAGGCGCAGCAGCCCAATGAGGTCGACGAGCGCGGCTTTGGCCGCGGCCGACGCGGTGAGTGACGAGGCCACCGTCCACCAGGGCGACCCGGCGACGGTGGCGAGCGTCACCGCGCTCAGCCCGCGGGCCGGGAGCCCGATCAGTCTGAGGTCGTGGCCGAGATACCCGGCAGCTCGGGCCAGCATGGTGATCTCGGGGTCGTCGTGGCGGCCCGGGTCGAGCTCCCAGGCGGGGACGCCCGTGAGCGCCGTTCGCAGCGCCAGATGGGCGAGCGCGGAATGCAGGCCGCGCCGTACGGCGATGGAGAAGGTGGGACCGCAGCCCGCGCCTGCGCCGCCCGGCTCGATCAGAGCGCCCGCCTGATCCGACGGGTGGACGCTCGCGGCGGGCAGTTCGACCAGGCGTCCCGTGACCAGCGATCGAGCGTAGCGCCAGCCGATCGGCTGGTTCTCGTCCGCTGGCACGCCCGTCCAGGTGGTGATCGCATGCGGCGGAAGGAAGAAGCACCCACGCTCACGCAGCCTTCTCGGCGTGGCGTTGTGGGCCAGCCCGCGGTTGCCCACCGCTTCGACGTAGGCCAGGGCGGCGGCCTCGATGGCGCGGTTGCGCGCTCCGTAGACGGTGGCCGCATCGAAGCCGATGATCTTGCGCGAGCCGCGACCCAGATCTTTGGCCGGGCCCAGGACCACGCGCCCCGACTTGACCGGAGCCTGGGAGAGTGAGTCGTCGTCGAAACTCCGCAGGATGCCGGCGTGCTCGGCCACAAGGTGTTCGTAGCGCTCGAACAGGGCTTTGTCCGGCAGCCGCGGGTCGCCGGCGTCCTCCCAGAATTCCGGCGTGGCGGTGATCTCCTCGACGTCCACGCACTCAGGACAAAGCGGATGTGTACGTAGGCGCTCCCGCCGTGCTTCTCCTGTCCCGAGGTCCATCACGAGGACCGCGGACTCCGACTCGGCCGGGAAACAATCTGTGAGCAGCCGGAACGCGTCGAACGCCAGCGCGGAACCGAGCATCCTGGCCAAGGGCGGCGACATTTCCCGGGCCTGGCGCGGCCCACGGGCGAGGGCAAGCCGCCGCCACGATTCGGCCGTCCTGAGCGGATCAAGGTTGGCGCTGAGCCGGAGCAGCGCACACATCCAGCAAGGCTGACCGTCGGCTCGCATAGCTGGGCCGAGCACGCCCTTGTCGCCCAGCGCCACCACGGGGATGACAATGGTTCCGGCGGGCAGAGCGAGCCCCAGCTCGACGACCGTCTCCACACCCGCTTCGTCACCGTCCACAATGATCACGTCATAGTCGCCGACCACCATCTGCATGGGATCCACGGCCCGCACAAGCGCCGACCCGCCCAGCGTGTCGTCCAACTCCGCGGCGTACTCCTGGGCGTTGCCCGCATCCGCCACCATGTCCAGCGCGCTCAGGCCGTTGTGCAGAAGCCCTCGGGCGGCGGCGCGGGCGATCTCGCTCGTGCCGTAGACGGCCACCTTCGCGTCACGGAAGCGGACGAACCTGGCGACGGCCTGATCGGCGTAGTGCTCGATGAAGCGGATCTGCGTCGCGAATCCCTCCGGCGCGACGTCCCAGTCGGCAGGGTCGGCGTCCCTGGCGAAGCCCCGGGCGAAAAGGGCCTCGACCACGCCGGCGACCATGGCACGCTGGGGCTCGCCCAGCCCTTCGCATAACTCATCCACCGTGTGCCTGCCGCTCAGCAGCGGCAGCACGGCCGAGACCACGCGATAGGCGGTCTTGCCCGACAGCACGAAGGCGTCGTCCGCGTGCCGGAACAGCACGCCGCCGTCGGTTTCGGCGAACACCACGTCATTGCGTATCCGCGGCCGGGTGACGAATATGCCGGTGTCGGCCATGAAGCACTCCTCGTCATTCGCGGGGCATCGAGCTCCAATATGACGGGGCGTGCTAACACGGCTGCGAATTGCGAATTACACCACGATCTCATCGCACTAACTGCGCGCGATACTTCCTGCCGGCCATTCCCTGTCGGGGAGAACATATGTAATCGTGGCAGCGAGTCCGTAGGCCACGCAGGATCCCGCATCTGATGGGGGTAACGTGACAGCAATCCTCACGACCAGGCTCTCCAAGTCATATGGCGAGGTCAGCGCCGTACACGACCTGGATCTGAGAATCGGTACCGGGCAGATATACGGCCTGCTCGGGCTCAATGGCGCGGGAAAAACCACGGTGATGCGGATGTTGCTGGGTCTGGCGCGGCCGAGCTCTGGTGAGGCACGCGTGCTCGGCCACCCTCCCGGGCACCGGTCGCTGACCGGGAGAATCGGCGCGCTGGTCGAACAGCCCGCCTTCTACCCATGGCTGAGCGGCAGAGAGAATCTCGCGCTGGTGGCCAGATACTCGAATCTGTCGGAAAAGCTGGCGACGGTGGCCTTGGAAAGGGTGGAATTGGATGGCAAAGCCCACGCGCGGTTCCGTACGTACTCGCTGGGCATGAAGCAGCGACTCGGTGTGGCCGCGGCTCTGCTGGGCGATCCGGAACTGCTGGTCCTCGACGAGCCGACGAACGGCCTCGACCCCGAGGGGATGGCAGGGATTCGGGGGTTGATCCGCTCGCTCGGGGCGGCGGGTCGCACGGTCGTCCTCTCCAGCCACTTGCTCGGCGAAGTGGAGCAGGTCTGCGACCGGGTGGCCGTCGTCCACACGGGGCGGCTCGTCGCCGAAGGGACAGTTGAGGACATACGGAACTCCGTGGGAGGCAGCCGGGTGGTCATCGAGGTGGACTCGGCCGAGGCTGCGCTCGCCTGCTTGTCGAGTGTGCCCGGCGTCACAATACTCCGTACGGAGGGCGACCGGATCGAGCTGACCTCCGCCGACGCGCCGCCCAGGACGCTGAACCGGCTGCTCGTCAGCAATCAGGTCGAGGTCAGCGAGTTGCGTACGGTGAGAGGATCACTGGAAGAGGCGTTCTTGGGCCTCACTTCGACGCGTCCGGTCGAGGCGGAACTGGAGGCGGCCTCGTGAGCGTCCCGGTCCTCGCCGTCCCCGCTGTTTCCGGCGGGTTGTTCACGCTGCGCAGGCGGCCGGCCGTGCGGATCCTGGCGGCCGTGTGGCTGGCGCAGGTTGTCGGCTTCGCCTACCTGCTGTCGTACGTGTTGTACCAAACCGCCGGTGCCGAGTCGGGGAACCTGCTGCCGAGCCTGCTGCCCGCGCGGTCGGCCGACTACATCGTGGGATCGCTGCCGCTCTGGGGCGGTCCCGTCCTCGTCATTCTGGGGGCCTTGGCCTCCGGTACGGATTTCCGTACCGGCAGCCTGGTCACGCTGCTGCCCCGCTTCCCCGATCGCACATGGTTCATGCTCGGCAGGTTCGCCGCGCTCGTTGCGATCACGGCCGGGTACGCGGTCCTGACGCTCGTCGTGACCGCCGCGAGCAGCTTCGTGATCTCCCTGATGGCGGGCGAGCCGGCCCACTGGCCCGGTCCGGTGGCCTGGCTGCGCGGGTTCGCCGCCGTCTGGCTGGTCATGACCGCCTTCGCCGCCCTGGGCTACAGCATGGGCGTGGTGACCAGGAGCTTGCCCGCGGCGATCGGCATCGGCCTGCTCTGGACGCCCGGCGCGGAGAACGTGCTCGCTATGCTGGCCGGCGCCTTCGAGCCGCTCACCCCGCTGCGCGCCGCGCTGCTCAGTCCCTCGGCGGGATCGCTGGCTGCGGCGATGACACCGGAGGATGGGGCTCCGGGAGTGGCGGCGATCTCCAGTCCTGCAGTGGCCATAACCGTCCTGGCCTGCTGGATCGTGATTCCACTGCTGGTCTCTCTAGCGGTGTTCCGTCGCCGTGACGTGACATGACCGGACCTGTGTTCGAGAGGTTCACCCTGCTCGGACGCCTGCAGGTGATCATGGATGGGGAGTCTCGCCCGGTGCCGAAGGGACGTCAGCGAGCCTTGCTGGCAACCCTGCTACTGTCCGCCGCGCGCGAGGTCTCCAGTGATGAACTGATCGACTGCGTGTGGGGCGGCAGCATGCCGGCACGCCCCAAAGCGAGCTTGAACGTCTACGTCATGCGGCTGCGGAACTCTCTGGGCGATCCGGAGGGCAGGCGGTTGTCGACGGGGCAAAGCGGGTACACGCTCCAGGTCGACCGGAGCACCGTGGACGTGCATCTCTTCCACGACCTGCTGGCGCAGGCGGCCTCCCATCGAGACGACGCCGTGGAGCAGGGACTACTGCTCCAGGCGATCGCACTGTGGCAGGGTGAACCCCTCGTCGACATCCCCTCCCCAGCGCTCCAGCGACGGATCTGCCCGGTTCTGGAGGAGCAATGGCTCCAGGCCGTGGATCGGCTCGTCTCTCATGATCTCAAGCTGGGACGGTACTCCGAGGTCAGCCACCACCTGCGCGACCTCGTGGGCCGCTTCCCGTTCGTCGAGACCCTCTGGAGCCGGCTCATCCTGGCACTGTACCGCGGCGGGCGACGGGCTGAGGCGTTGCTCACCTACCGCGAGGTCCATCGTCACTTCCTCGCCGAGCTCGGCTTGCCGCCAGGGTCTGACCTGCGTGAACTGGCCAGGCGGATCGAGAGTGAGGATCCATCGCCGACCCCCGTGGTCACGGCCGCGGCGCTTTCCCCTCCGGGTGGACGGCTGGCCGCGCCGCTCCCACTCAAATTCAGGAGCACGGAGATCGACTCTCTGACCGCGATGTTGTCGGGAGCGGACCATGACGGGACGGTCATAAATCTCTACGGCATGCCGGGCGTCGGCAAGACGACCCTGGCCCGGCAGGTCGCCGCCCAGGTCGCGAATCGTTATCCCAACGGTGAGATCTTCGTCGACCTGCGCGGGCACGCGCCCGGAGGCGTTCGGCCGTACGAGGCCCTGGCGGTCCTGCTGAAGGCGGTGGACGTGCCGGTCGACGAGATCCCCTCGGGTATGGAAATGAGGGCCGCTTTGTGGCGGGCGGAGATGGCCGCCCGCCAGGCGGTGGTCATTCTCGATGATGTGCCGACCGCTAGGCAGGCAGGTTGGCTGCTCCCTGGATCGGGGCCGAGCGCTGTGATCGTCACGAGCCGCCGCCCGTTACCGCTGGCGGCCGATCACAGTGTCCAACTCAAGGCCCTGCCCGCGAACGACGCCCGTGCCATGTTCCGCGCTTGGTCGGGTACAGATCCCGGCCTCGAACCGGATGACGTACTGTCGGCATGCGGAGGGCTACCGCTGGCCGTCGCCATCGCGGCCGAGCGGATGCGTCGCGGCGGATCCATCGCCGAGGTGCATGAACACCTTCTGACTGCCTCACCGATGTACGGCGGGCCAAGCCTGAGCGAGGTGTTCAGCTCGTCTGTCCGCCGCCTCGGCAGAACGGCGCGGCGTGCCTTCCTGGCGGTTGGCGCGCTGCCTGAAACGCCCTTCACCGCGGCCGATCTGGCGAAGGCCGCCGAACTCGCTCCAACCGTGATCGGGCCGGCGATTGAGACACTGCTTGACGCCTGCCTCCTGGACAAACCCGTGGCCGGTCGCTACCAGGCTCCTCCCTTACTCCACCGGTACGCGCGAGAAACAGGCGGGTGATCATGTATCTGACCATTGTCGAGTGGGACCTGACCAGGTCTTCGATCATGATGCGGGAACTCCGCGACTATCTGCGCGACTACGCGGTCGAGGCGTACTCCGGCCTTGAGGGAATGCGCCTGAAGACGTGGTATTCCAGTCTGAACGGTCGCTTCTGGGGTGCGGTCTACTTGTGGGACTCGGCGGAGGATATGTCAGGCTCCGAGCGGATCAGTCGCGCGATCGAGCTGATCGGTTACGCGCCCACCTCGGTCAGCGTCTTCCAGGTAGAGGCGATCACCGAGGGTAGAAGCAGGCATGGTGCACTGGCCGGAATCGGCCTCGCCATGGAGACGACGTGACTCGCCGGGGCGCGACTGAGGACGTCGGTCGGGTGGCGCGCAGGGTGCCGGTGGCGCTACCCGTACCGCTCCTTAATGGCTTCACCGGCTGTGAGCTGGGGTTTTGTCGCTTGGTCAGCTAGCTCGGCGGTACTCATTGATGAGGCCTGCGACGGCTTTCCGGCGTTTGATCCGGGCTGCTGGCAGCAGTACGACCTCGGGGTCGTCTAGCGGCGCAAGCTGTTGGCGGCCTTGGTGAGGGCGATGCTCGTTGAAGTGGTGGGCGTAGCTGTGGAGGATCCTTTCGGCGTGACCGCGGCCGAACAGCAGGATCCGGTCCGTGCACTCCTCGCGTACCGAACGGATGAAGCGCTCGGCGTGCGGGTTGCAGTTGGGGCTACGCGGGGGGATCTTGACCACGGTGATGCCTTCACTGGCGAAGGCGGTGTCGAAGGCGGCGGTGAACTTCGCGTCTCGGTCGCGGATGAGGTGGGTGTAGTCGGCGGAGTGCTCTCCGAGGTGCCAGAGCAGTTGTCGGGCCTGCTGGGTGGCACAGGCTGCGGTGGGGTGGGCGGTGACGCCGAGGATGTGGACCGTGCGGGTGCGTACCTCCATCACGAACAGGGCGTAGAGCCGTTGCAGTGCGATCGTGTCGACGTGGAACAGGTCGGTGGCGAGTAGGCCGTCGGCTTGGGCTTTGAGGAAGCTGGTCCACTCGCCCCGCGGTGGATGACGTCGCGGAGCGGGACCCAGGCCGGCGGCGCGCATGAGGGCCCGACGGTGGCCGGGCTGACTTTGTGTCCGAGGCGGCGCAGTTCGCCATGCACTCTTCGAAAGCCCCAGCGCGGGTTCTCGGTGCCGAGTCGGGTGATCAGGTCGCGCAGTACCTCTGGAACTGGAGGCCGTCCTGCGGACGGCGGTTGTGCCCACTTCTTCTGGACGAGCCGCCGGTGCCAGGCAAGGAGGGTGCGTGGGGAGACGATCCGGTGGCTGCGCAGTACACGGGGGAGTAGTCGAGCGAGGGCGGCGAATAGGGCGCGGTCCGGCCAGGTGGGCCTTGGCGCGGTGCCTTGTCGGCGCAGCACCGCTACCTCGTGCCGCAGGATCAATATTTCTACGTCTTTGGCCGCTGAGGAACGAGACAGCAGGACGAGCCACGCGAAGATCCGTGTGGCGATCAGGTAGAGGAGTCGCACGAGCACAAGGACCGATGATGTCGTATCGGTGCGGGGAAGCGTCGTCCCAGGTCAGGAGCTGTGCAGCCATTCTGGAGCGTTACGGGCGATCCGGGGTTCTCGGCACCCGACGATCATCCCATCCAGCGGATGCCGCTCACACCAGCGTGATCACACTTCTGAATGCTTACCCCGCGACGTGACAGGCATCAACGACCTACGATCCATCCACCGAAAACCCGTCGTCGCAGGCGCGATCAACGAATACCACCACGCCGCTTAACCGCAGTTCAGACCACCTAACTCAATATCGAGCGGCACGTCATCACGATGGGTGGTTTTCCGGATACTTTAAGTGTTGACCGTATGGCAAAACGCCAGGTCATAACGCTTGGTCTGCTAACCAGTCAACAATTAAACCACGCATCTTTAGTCATGCTATGTCCGATATATTCCCGTATATCTCCCAGTGTCATCATTGACGCTGGCGATCTGATCATCGTAGCCTGCCGATGCAAGCGAGCGATCTTCGGGGCGCTTAGGGGAGCCCTCCTGAGATTCACAACGGGGGAACGTGTGACCATTTATTGTGCTGCCGTAAAACGACCGGCCAAATGCGAGAAGGCCCAATGAGATGGCCGGCAGTGGCCATTACCGGCGGTGCCGGATTCCTCGGGTCCCATCTTTGTGAGCGGTTTCTGGCCGAGGGTTACAACATCTACTGTGTCGACAACTTCCTCACCGGAGCAGTCGCCAACGTCGAGCACCTGATGGCCAACGACCACTTCCGGCTGATCCGGGCGGACGTGTCCCAGCACTTGGTCCTCCCGGACGTCGTGGACGCCGTACTGCACTTCGCCTCGCCGGCGTCTCCCACCGACTACCTGCGCCTTCCCATCGACACGTTACGGGTCGGTTCAAGCGGCACCTTCAACGCCCTGGAGCTGGCGAAGGAGAAGGGCGCCCGGTTCGTCCTCGCGTCCACCTCGGAGACGTACGGCGACCCGCTGGTGCACCCGCAGCCGGAGACGTACTGGGGCAACGTGAACCCGGTCGGCCCGCGCGGCGTCTACGACGAGGCCAAACGCTTCGCCGAGGCGATGACCACGGCTTTCAGAAGAGCGTGCGGCGTCGACACCGCGATCCTGCGCATCTTCAACACCTTCGGTCCCAGGATGCGGCCGTTCGACGGCCGCGCGATCCCGACGTTCATCAGGCAGGCCCTGCTCGGCGAGCCGATTACCGTGTCCGGCGACGGACTGCAGACCCGGTCGATCTGCTACGTGGACGACCTGGTCGAAGGCATCTTCCGGATGCTCAACTCGGACCTCGACGGACCGATCAACCTGGGCAACCCGCACGAGATCTCCATGCTCGCGCTGGCCCAGTGGATCAAGGAGCTGACCGGCTCCGAGTCGGAGATCGCGTTCGTGCCGCGACCGCAGGACGATCCCAAGATCCGCCGTCCCGACATCACGCTCGCCCAGGCCCGCCTGGGCTGGACGCCCAAGATTCCCATCGAGGACGGGCTGCGGCACACCATCGCCTGGTTCCAGGAGCATCCACGGCTCTGGACGGCGGGCAACCTGGCACGCACGAGCTCCTAGGACGAAGCACGCATGAGCACGACTGCCGAGGTCGGGTATGCCGACCTGTTCAAACAGGACCGTACTCATCCGCACTGGGCCTATCACTACGCCCAGCGCCTGATCGAACGGCACGGTCCGCAGCGGCGGGTGGTGATCCAGACCAGCATGTCGCCCAGCGGATGGTTCCACGTCGGCAACTTCCGAGACACCGCCTGCGCATATCTGGTCCATCGGGCGCTGCGACGCCTTGGCCGGGATTCGCTGATCCTGCTCAGCTTCGACGACTACGACCCCATCCGGCCCAGCCAGGCCGCTCGCGATCCCGAGCTGGCCGGGTACGGCGCACGCCCGCTGGGCGCCGCCACCGAGCGCAGCACGCGGATCTGCCGCCGCTACGTCGCGGAGCTGAAGCGGATGGGCATCTGCCCGCCGGAGGCCGACGCCGACGGGCGTACCCCGGCGGAGTCCGACTGGCAGACCCACTACCAGCACGAACGCTACCTCGCCGGCACCTACCTACCGCTGCAGCGCCGCTACCTGCGCGGCGCCGGCAAGCTCGGCAAGCTCCTCGGGCAGGCGCCCGAGCACCTGTTCAGCGTCTACTGCGAGCAGTGCGGCCGGGGCGGCACGCGTACGCTCAAGCTCCGCCGCGACGGGGTGCGCTACGCCTGCGACTCCTGCGGCGCCCTCTCCACCACCCAGCGCGTCGAACTCGTCAAGCCCGCGTGGACGCTCGACTGGACGCTGCGGGTCACGCACGAGCGCATCGACTGCGAGCCCGCGGGCCAGGACCACTGCAGTGCGGGCAGCACGATGGACCGCACCCGCGCCATCTACCGCGAGTACCTGCGCGCGCACCAGCCGGTGATCGTGCCCTACGGCCTGGTCCGTCAGTCCGCCGACGCCGGCAAGGTGTCGGGGTCGCGCGGCGGCGGGATGACGCTCGGGGACCTCATGCGGGTGATGCCGGGGCGGCTGATCCTCTTCCTGTACGGCAGGCCCAACTGCCTGTCCGACTTCCGGATCGGCTTGGACTTCGCCCCGTTCGTCGCCGTCTACGACGCCTACGACCGTTTCCTGGCCCGGGTGCGGTCGGGCGAGCGGCGGGCCGCGGCGCTGCATGACCTCATCGCCGGCGAGAACGACGAAACCGGCCCGTTGCCGGGGATGCGGCGGGTGCTCGGGCTGCTCCAGTCGTACTGCTACGACGCGGACCGCGTCATCGCCCTGCTGGGGCCGGCCGCCGGCGAGCGGGTCCGGCACGCCGGCGCCTGGCTGGGCGGCCACGACGACTGCTGGATCGACCGGACGGTCGAGGATGTGCCCGGGAGCCTGCTCGTCGATGGTGACCTGCCGGGGCGGTGGACGCGGGCCACGTACCGGACCCTCTACCTGACCTTGTTCGGCACCGAGTCGGGGCCGCCGCTGCGGCGGCTGACGGAGGTCTTCGGGCGGGACGAGCTCGTCGCCGCCGTGCGCGCCCACGCCGACCGCGGCGAGCGCCCTCTGCGTGACCGGGTGCTGGCCCAGCTCAGGCCGGGTGATGGCGATGCAGGTTGAGATCATCGACCCCACGGCCCAGTCGATACCCGCGGACTGGGAGCTCTTCCGCAAGCAGGAGGGTCTGATCGCGGCTTGGCAGGCGGACGCGCTCACCGCGGTCGCCTGGTGCTCCACCCGGCCGATCCGGCTGGGGATCGTCCGCGATGGCGGCCAGGTGGCGGCCGTGTTCAGCGGCGAGGTGATCGGGCTGACGCCGCGCAGGGGCAGGTACGCCGAGCCTGGCGCGCTGCCGCGGGCCGGCTGGTTCAACTGCCGCATGCTCATCGGCTTCACCAGTGGTTTCGTGTTCGCCGCCGAGTTACCGGAGCGGGACAGGGCCGTCGTGCTGGCCGCGTTCGAGAAGGCGCTGCGGCGCCGGCTGGGCCGCGGTTGCCTGGGCATCGTCTACCGGCAGGTCACCGACGACATGCTGCCGGTGGTGGCGCGCCGTCACCGGCCCCGCGTCAGGACCGCGCCCAACACGCTGCTGCGCAACCGCTGGCCCGACATGGAGGCGTACTTCGCGGACCTGCCGCGGGACCGGCGGCGCCGGCTGCGCCGGATCCACGAGGAGGCCGCCGAGGGCACGCGACCGCTGACCGGCGCGGGAGAGATCGACCCGGTGCAGGCCGCGGCGCTGGCCGAGGCCACGCTGCACAAACACGGGAGCTCCGACGCGCCTCTGCCCGCGCGCTACTTCCACGTCCTCTGCGGCGAGGAGGGCGTGCGGTACTTCGGGCACCTGGACGGGGACCGGCTGATCTCCTTCGATCTGGCCTTCGACGACGGAAGGCGGCTGGTCACCACGGTGACCGGCGCGCTGGAGATACGCGACGGCGGACGTCGCAACCTCTACTTCGACCTGTATTTACGCGAGATCGACTACATGATCGAGCACCGCCGCGAGGGTTGTGAGTTCGGCAAGGGGATGGCCGAGCTCAAGCAGCGGTTCGGGTGCGAGCTGATTCCCCAGACGGCCGTGCCGGCCGCGTGGTGACCGTCCGCTATTTCGAAAGGCAAACGACCATGGAGTTCCAACCTGCGCTCGACGCGCATCTGAAGGCGATCGAGGCACGTGACCTGGAGGGGTATCTGGCGACCGTCCACCAGGACGCCACACTCATCCTGCCGAACGGCAAGCTGCTGCGGGGCACGGAGGAGATTGCCAAATACCACACCGCCTGGTTCTCCGACCCCGACTGGTCGCTGCGGGCCGAGACCGTGCGGGTGGAATCGGCCGGGGACGGCGCCTTCGCGCTGCTGTCGGTGGTGTACGACGACCTGGACCCGGAGGGCAAGCCGTACCAGAAGGTCTACTACCTGACCCTGTACTTCGTCCGGGCCGGCGAGCGGTGGCTGCTCATCCACGACCAGAACACCTTCTGCTGACATGATTGGACGGGCATTCTCCCAGCGGGCCTGGGAACGGGGCTACCGCACCGCGGTGGCGCGGGCGTTCGGCACCGTGCCGCACTACCGCGAGATGTGGGCCGAGGCGGGCGCGCGGAAGCAGGAGCCGGCGCCGACGCCGGCTACCCGGCTGGAGGCGCTGCTGGGCCGGCTGCATCCGCTGGGCGCGCCCTACGATCGCCGCCGGGAGGAGCCCCCCTGGATCGGCGAGCCGGCCGAGTTGCTGGAGGCGCTGCGGCTGACCGGTGCCTACCGGGGCGAGCGGCCGCTGTTCGAGGTGCGCGGGGCGCTGCTGGACTGGCGGCGGCTCGGCCGGGCGCGCTACCACGTGTTGCTCGACGCGGACGCCGAGGTCGCCGATCCCGGGGTGCGGGAGGCCGGGCTGCGCGCCTTCCGCGCCGAGCCGGAGCCCGCCCTGCTGGGTGACCCCGGCCAGCTCACAGACTCGCCCGAGCATCCGGGCCGGCCCCGCCGGTTCCTGCGCATTCCCCTGGCCGGCCTGGACGCGCACGGTCATGTGCTGCACGACCGGCTCCTCGGTTATCTCGGCGGCCATCACCGGGGCTGCCGGCGGATCCACCTGAACTGGCGGCGCGTCCACGTCCGCGAGACTCCGGAGGGACCGCTGTTCACCCTGCTGCGGCGGCGCCGGCCGACCTTGGTGGGCATCAGCGTGCCCGGCATCGCGCCCCTCGCCGTGGAGCTCTGCCGCGAGCACGGCACCCCCGTGCTGACCGCGTCCCGGACGGCTTCGTGAGCGGGTCCACCTTCAGCCTCGCGCCCGTCGCCTACCACCTGGCCGGGATCCGCCGCAGAGAACGGCTCGGCCACACCGAGCAGCGGCGGGTCCAGGACCGGCGGCTGCGCGAGCTCGTCCGGCACGCCTACGCCAACGTCCCTCACTACCGGCGCGCGTTCGCCCGCGCCCGGGTCGAGGGGCTGCGCGACGCGGGCGACCTGGCCGGTTTTCCGGTGCTGGACCGTACGGACCTGCACCGAGCGGGCGCCGGCCTGCTCGCGGCCGGGTACACGGAAGCCGGCACTCGTGCGGCCACGACCAGCGGCTCCTCCGGCGTCCCGGTCACCGTCCGCAGCTCGGAACGCGACCTGGGCTACCTGCGCGCCACCTATCTGCAGGACCTGGTGGCCGGCGGGCTGCGTCCCACCGACAGGATCGCCTATTTCCGGGTCAACCCCTTCCTGCGTCACCCGCTCGAACGTGTGGGGGTGCTGCGGAACTTCCACATCGGCACCGACCGGCCGCTGGACGATCAGGTGGCGGCGTTCCTGGCGGCCAGGCCCACATTCCTCATCGGGTTCCCCAACGTCATCGCCAGCGTGGTGGACGAGCTGCGGCGCCGCGGCATCGCGTACGACGGTGTCAGGTCGGTGCTGTTCAGCGGCGAGCGGCTCACCCCGGCCGTCCGCGCGCACGTCCTGGACTACTTCGGCGCGCGGCACCACGAGGTGTACGCCTGCGTCGAGGCGTTCACCATCGCCCGCGCCTGCCCGCGCGGCAACCTGCACCTGCGCACCTCCGACCTGGTCGTCGAGGTCGAGCACGAGGACGGCTCGGTCTCGGTCGAGCACGGCCTGGGTGAGATCCTGCTCACCCGCCTGCGCGGCCGTGCCATGCCCCTCATCCGCTACCGGCTCGGCGACCGGGTGCACATCGTCCCGGACGACTGCCGCTGCACGCGGGACGCCACGCCCATCGTGCGCGAGGTGCTGGGCCGCAGCCAGGACCGCATCGCCGGGCACGACGGCCGCCGCTACTACGGGGACTTCCTCACCTACGTCGTGCAGGACTTCCCCGAGGTGACCCGGATGCAGGTGCTCCAGCGCCGGCCGGGAGCCGTCGAGGTGGTGATCGTGCCCGTCACGGGCGCCCGCGACGGGCTCGCCGGCGACGTCGCGCGGGCGCTGCGCCACAGGTCGCCGGGCCTGGACGTCATCGTGCGGACGGCCACCCGGATCACCCCAGAAGCCAACGGAAAGATCAAAATCATCAAAGTGCTCGAAGATCGTGCGCTTGCAGATGATCAGTCCGCTCCACAGAAAGGTCACGTGTCACATGTCGCTGAAAGAAACGATCGACCAGCGCATCACCGAGCACCTGAAGACCACCTACACCGATGATCACGCCGTCCGCAAGCTCTCGCAGCACTTCCGCCGCGAGGGCTATGTGAAGCTGCCCGGCCTGGTCCCGCAGTCGCTGTTCACCGAGGCATCCGACGAGGTTCACCGCCTGCTCGACCTGCACGAGAAGCGGATCGACATTCACCTGGCCGAGACCGGCAACTCCCCGCGCTACATGAGCACGATCAGCCAGCAGGCGATCGCCAAGGACAGTGAGCTGATCCCGGCGATCTACGAGTCGGAGGCGCTCATGGGCTTCCTGAGCCGGCTGGCGGCGCAGCCGGTCGTCCCGTGCCCCTGGGACGAGGAGAAGTACATCGCCATCCGCCAGCACAAGCAGGGTGACACGCACGGCTGGCACTGGGGCGACTTCAGCTTCACCGTGATCTGGATCATCGAGGCCCCGGAGGCCAAGTACGGCGGCCAGCTCCAGACCGTCCCGCACACCGACTGGAACAAGCAGGACCCGCGCGTGGAGGAGTACCTCCAGGCCCACCCGATCAAGACCTGGGGCCACGCCACCGGCGACCTGTATTTCCTGCGCTCCGACACCACCCTGCACCGCACGATCCCGCTGAACGCCGACAGGACCCGCATCATCCTCAACACCTGCTGGGGCAGCGAGTCGGACGCGAAGAAGGAAGCCAGCCACGAGACCATGCACGCGATGTTCGACTGACAGATGACCGACCTCATCCATAAGACAGGGGCGCATGCGGGCACGAAGGACGCCCGCATGCCGCCCCCCGGCATCACCGCGATGATCCCGTGCTACAACGAGATCGACTGCGTCGAGCGCGCCTACCGGGAGATCCAGACGGAGCTCTGCGCCTATGACAACGTCGAGCTGCTGTTCATAGACGACGGCAGCACCGACGGCACTCTCGACGCGATCAAAGGCTTCGCCGCCGCCGATCCCCACGTGAAGTACGTCTCCTTCGCCAGGAACTTCGGGCTGGAGGCGGCCTTCTCCGCCGGGTTCAAGTACGCCTCCAAGGCGTGGACCGTGCAGTTCGACGCGGACCTGCAGTCGCCCCCGCACGAGATGCACCGGCTCGTGGCCAAGGCGCTGGAGGGCTACGACGTGGTCTTCGCCGTGCGCGAGAACCGCCAGGACCCCTGGTACCGCAAGCTCGGCACATGGGCGCACCAGACGATCGCCCGGCGCTGGCTCGGCATCGAGCTGCCGCAGGGTGCGTCGGTGTTCCGCATCGTGCGGACCAGCGTGGCGCGCAAGGTGGTGGACAGCCGGCTGTCGACGCCGTACTTCATTGCCACCGCCCCGCTGATCGGCGCCCGCTACACCACGCTGCCCACCGAGCACCACCCGCGGGTGGACGGCGTCGGCAAGTGGAATCTGCGCAAGCTGTTCCCGCACGCCATCGAGCTGTTCGTCGGTTTCTCGTTCCGTCCGCTGGCCTGGCTGATCGGCCTGGCCGTCGCCGCTGTGGCCGGGGGCGCGGTGATCTCCGTGCTGGCGCTGGCCGGGCAGCTCAGCCAGCTCGCGGTCGGCCTGGCCGCCCTGGTCACCTCCCTGGTCACGCTCATGCTGCTCACCATGGTCGCGCGTTACCTCGTACGGGTGATGCGCGTGCAAGCGATCGGCGTGCCGCGTTACCAGATCCGGGAGGCCAACATCCCGATCCGGGCGGATGAGGCCCTGTACGGCCATGAAACCCCCTATGTAGTCGCCGAGGTCTGGGAGAACGTCAGTTGAGAAACCTCATCGTGCTCGGCGGAGGTGAGGACCAGCTCCCCGCCTACCGCGAGGGCCGCAGGCTCGGCTACCGGGTGATCGGCGTGGACCAGCGCCCCGACGCGCTCGGCAAGGCCGAAGCCGACCAGTTCCTCTGCATGACCAGCAGGGATCCGGAAGGGATCGCCCGCGCCCTGGGCCCCATCAATGTCGCGGCCGTCATCTCCCCGGCCAGTGACGCGGCCCAGGAGGCGGTGGCCGAGCTGAGCCGGATCTACCGCACCCCGCACCAGACCGCGCCCGGCGCGCTGCGGTGCACCGTCGACAAGGGCTTCTTCAGGCAGGTGATCGACCGGCTGGGGCTGCCCGCGTACCGGTACGCGCAGGCCGACGACGTCGAGGAGCTGACCAGGGCAGCGGCGGATCTGGGCTACCCCCTGATCGTCAAGCCGGCCGACTCGTCGGGAAGCAAGGGCATCACCGTGCTCGACGGGCCGGCCGACCTGCCGGGCGCGATCGAGCACGCCCGCAAGAACTCCTTCTCCCGCCAGGTGATCCTGGAGCAGCTGATCGAGGGCAGCCACGGCGCGGTGGAGTCGTTCTTCGCCGACGGGCAGCTGGCGTTCATGGCCGTCACCGACCGCGTCATCACCGGCCGGCCTGCGATGATCAGCCTGGCCCATGTCGTGCCGGCCGCCCTCGACCCGTCGGTGTACGCGCGGCTGACCGAGGCGGTCACCGCCATCTGCGCCGAGGTCGGGCACCGGCAGGGCCCGGTCAACTTCGACTTCGTGCTCACCCCCGGCGGCGACCTGTGCTTCATCGAGATGGGCGCCAGGTTGGGCGGCAACGGCATGCCGCTGATGGTGCGGCACGCCTTCGGGCTGAACACGGTCGAGGCGGCCATCCGGCTGGCCCTGGGCGAACCGCTGACCGTCGACGTCGCCCTCCGGCGAACCGCCGCGCTGCGCATCCTGACCGCCGAGGCCGACGGTGTGCTCACGGCCGTCGAAGGGCTCGACGAGCTGCGGCGCATGCCCGAGGTGGTGGACGTACAGGTGTTCAAGGCGCCGGGCGACCACGTACGCGCCTACACGCAGGCCGGGCACAAGCTCGGCTACCTGGTCCTGGTCGCCGACACGCGGGACCTGCTGGAAGAGGCGCTCGACCGGGCCCTGCGCACTCTCCGATTCGAGATCGAGCCCGATGCGAAAGGTAGTTCATGTTCCCCCCCAAGCCCCTCGGCTTCCTGATATTCGCGGCGCTGGCAGTCGCCTCCGCGGCATTCGTCTGGTTCGGCCTGCCCCATGATCGGGAGGTGGAGTCGCTGGGCATCTTCCTGGTGAAGCTGCTGCCGTTCGTCTTCGCCACCGAGGCCGTGGCCAGGCTCGACGTGGAGTGGGCCAAACGGCTCAGAGTCGTGCTGGTGCTGGTGCCGGCCGCGTTCCTGCTGTATTTCCTGTACTTCGTGCCGAAGATCTTCTTCTTCGGCGGCGTGGAGTCCGGCACCGCCGAGGCGTTCTACGGGCTGTATTACCACGTCCTGACGGTGACGCCGTTCCTCATCCTGGCCATGGTGGTCGCCTACCGGCTGGGGGGCGGCACGGCGTCGCTGGTGCGCAGGCTGTCGTACGGGATGTTGCTGCTGATGTTGTCGGGCCTGGAGGATCTGGCCTTCCTCACCGTCAACGACCACACCGACCCGGCCTACGCCACCATCCCCGAGGTGTGGGACTGGGCCTCGCACATGACCGTGTTCCTCGGGCACCCGCCCACCAAGATCGAGGCGTACATGTTCATCCTGGTGCACGTGGTGCTCGCGCTGGCGGTGTTCTTCAGCCCGCAGCGCTGGTGGGACGCGCTCAAGGTGCGGTTCGTGCGGACGCGGACGGAGAGCGCGTAGCGATGCTGGTACGCGAGGCGGCGTACGTGCCGCTCACCATCGCGCGCCAGTACGGCGGCGTGGCCGGGCTGCGCCGCCGCCAGCTTCGCGGGGTCAACCGGCTGCTGGAGCTGGCCTGTACCCGGGTGCCGTACTACCGCGACGACCCCCGCTACGCGCGGGGGCCGCTGCTCGGCCTGGCCGACCTGGCCGAGCTGCCGGTCCTGGACAAGCAGGTGCTGCGCGAGCAGCCGCTGGAACGCATGCTCGCCGACGGCGTGGACCCGCAGCAGTGCCTGTCGTTCCAGACCAGCGGCAGCACCGGGCGGCGCGTCAGAATCCTGCACGACCAGGACAGCCACGATTACCACATGGCGGCCTGCGTGCGCAGATTCCTGGCCACCGGCCGCTATCTGCCCACCGACCGGCTCAGCCACATCCGGCCGTTCGCGCCACCCGCCCGCATGTTCGAGCGGTTCGGCCTTTTCCGGCGCCAGGTGATCCTCTCGCACCGTCCCATGGCGGAGATCAAGGCGGAGTTGCTGGCCAACCGGCCCAAGGTGCTGATCGGCTACCCGGTCCACCTGCGGGCCCTGCTGCGGGAGCTCACTCCGGCTGAGCTGGCACGGCTGCGGCGCACGCTGCGGATCGTGATGACCGAGTCGGAGCTGCTGCTGCCCGAACATCGCACCACGTTCGCCAGTCAGTTCGCGGCGCCGGTCTTCGACGAGTACTCGGCGTTCGAGGTGCTCAACGTGACCTACGACTGCCGCCACGGCCGCGCCCACCTCGGCGAGGATCGCGTCTACTGCGAGATCGTGGACGAGCGCGGCCGGCCGGTGCCGGACGGCGAGCAGGGCCAGGTGGTGGTCACCGCGTTCCTGGAGCGGGCCATGCCGCTGCTGCGCTACAGCCTGGGCGACATCGGCCGCATCGAGCCGGGCAGATGCCCTTGCGGACGCCGCTTCCGCACCCTGCGCCTGACCGCAGGACGCAGCAACGACTACGTCACCCTGCCCTCCGGGGAACGGCTCTACCCGGACGCGTTCCTGCACCTGGCCGCCACCCATCCGGGCATCAGCGAGTGCTTCGTCCACCAGGAGGCCGGCGGCCTGGTGCGCCTGCACATCGTGCCGAGCGACGACACGGCCAGCGAGCAGGTGTTCACGACCGCGCGCGAGAAGCTTTTCACGCTCGCGGGCGGGGAGTTTCCGCTGGAGGTGGTACGGGCGGACTCGGTGCGGATCACCCAGGGCGGCAAGGGCCGGTTCGTCACCTCCGACCTCGTCGGGCCCTCCGCATGAGACGCCCCTCGGCGGCCACGGTCAAGCGGCTGGCAGCGCTGGTCGGCGGGCGGGCGGCCTTCCGTGCGACACTGCTGCTGGCCAACCTGGCACTGCTGGCCGCCTGGGGACAGCCGGAGTACGCGGGATACGCGCAGGCCATGGGCAGCGCGGCCGTCCTGTCCGCGATCGCCGCCACCGGGATCGAGAAGTGCGCGCTCAAGCTGATCCCCCGGCTGCGTCACACCGTGCCCATGCTCGTCGGCATCTTCGTGACGCTCGCCGGAGCGCTGCTCGTGGTGGCGCTCGCCGTTCTGGGCGGCATGCTGGCGCTCGGCAGCGGCGGACCGTGGCCGCTGGTCACGCTCGCCGGGCTGAGCAGCATCTGCCTGGGGCTCAACCAGGTGCTGCTCGGCCTGGCCAGGGCCATCGGCAAGCCGGGCCGCGACGTGGCCAACCACCTCGTGCTGTCGGCGGCGCTGGCCTGCTGGACGGGGGCGGCGCTGCTGCTGGGAATCACGCCGGTGACGTTCCTGGCGTTGTACGCCGGCACACTGGCCGTGCTCAACCTGGCGCTGCTGGCCGGGATGCGGCCCGACTTCGGTGGGCTGCGCCGTGGCACCCTCACGAGGGTCGCCGTCGGCACGTCGCTGCGGATGGCCGTGCCCGACCTGGCGGGCGGGCTGACGATGAGCCTGATGTTCCTGGCGCTGTCCGTGGCGGGCGCGCAGGCGGAGAGCACCGGGCTCTACATGGCGGCCACCGCCTCCTCGATCCTGCTCAACGCCTTCTCCTACCTGCTGCGCATCCTGCAGCCGGAGGTGTCCAGGGCGCTGCACCAGCGGGACCTGAGCACGGCCTATGAGCGGATGTCGCACTGGTTGCGGCTGCTCATGCTGGCCGGCACGCCGTACGTGCTGGTCGCGCTGGCGGTCACGCTGGCCATGTTGCGGCCGTACGGGGACGTGGGGGTGGTGATCCTGTACGTCGCCTGCGTCCCGGTCATCTTCGCCGTCGGCAGCGCCAACTACCTGATGGAGAACGCCACCCGCCAGGCACTCAACGCCACCGCCGCCGGAGCGGCCGTGGCGCTGGCGGTGGTCGGGGCGCTGGCCCTGGTCGTCGTGCCCTGGACGGGGGCGCTCGGGGCGGTGGCCCTGATCGCGTTCGGTGAACTGATCCACGCCGGGGCGATCCTGCGCTGGCTGCGACCGCGAACCCGTCAACTCATGGGGGTGTAGAGATGGGTGCCGAAAGTTCTCGTGAGAAAACCGGCCCGCCCGGCAGAACCGGCCCGTCCGAGAACGCCGATCCACTCAGGGAGACCGATCCACTCAAGGGAACCGATCCGCTCAAGGGAACCGATCCGCTCAGGGAGACCGAGCAGCGGCTGCTGCCCGCGCCCGCGCGCGGCCTGATCCTCGCCCTCGTGCTGACCGGTGCCGCCGCGGCGCTGACCCTGGTCGTGTTCAGCGGCGGCATGGACGGCTCCCAGCAGGTGGCGGCGCACGCGGGCAGCAACCAGGCGACGCCGGCCGAGTTCGCGCTGAGGCTCTTCGTCGCGGTAGGCCTGATCAGCGGGCTGGCCTCGCTCGGCGGCATGCTGGCCCGCCGGCTCGGCCAGCCGACCGTGGTGGGCCAGATGGTGGCCGGGCTGCTGCTGGGACCGTCCGCCCTGGGCGCGCTGGCGCCCGGCGCGATGGAACTGATCATACCGGCCTGGGTCGCGCCCGACCTGAACCTGATCGCCCAGGCCTCCTTGGCGATCTTCATGTTCACCGTGGGCATGGAGTTCGACCCTCAGGTGCTCGGCCGTCAGCGGAGCGTGATCGGGGCGGCCAGCCTGGCCATGATGGCGGTGCCGTTCGCGCTCGGCGCCGTTGCGGCGATCCCCTTCACCGCCACGATGGCCGGGCCGTCGGCCGGGACCACCGCGTACGTGCTGTTCATCGGCACGGCGCTCAGCGTGACCGCCTTCCCCGTGCTCGCCAGGATCGTGCAGGAGTCGGGGTTGTCCGGCACCAGGCTGGGCTCGCTCGCCATGGTCTGCGCGGGTGTGGCAGACGTACTGGCCTGGTGCGCGCTGGCCGTGGTGCTGGCGATCACCCAGGCGCGCAGCCCGGCCGGGGTGATGACCGCGGTCGCGCTGACCGCCGGGCTCGTGCTGGTTCTGCTGCTCGTCCTGCGTCCGGCACTGCGCGCCCTCGCCGCCCGCCACGGGCGAACCGGGCTGCCCATGCCCGCCGGCCTGGCAATCGTCCTCGGGCTGATCTTCGCGCTGGCCGCGGCCACGGACGCCATCGGCGTACACGCGATCTTCGGCGCCTTCCTGGCCGGAATCGTGCTGCCGCGCGGCACCGCCGCGCTCGGCACCGTCCCCGAGCGCCTCGGGACGCTCAACCGGGCCATGCTGCTGCCGGTGTTCTTCGCCTCGATCGGGCTGCAGACCGACATCCGGCTGGCTCTCGGCCATCCGTCCGTGCTGATCGGCGGGGTGGTGCTGCTCGTGGTCGCCGTGCTCGGCAAGCTCGGCACCGCCTCCGTGGTCGCGCTCGCCGGAGGCATGCCCGGCCGGCTCGCGCTCGGTCTCGGCGTGCTCATGAACGCCCGCGGAGTCACCGAGATCGTCGTGCTCAGCACCGGTCTGAGCGCCGGCGTCATCAGCGACGGCGCCTTCTCCATGCTCGTGGTGATGGCGCTGGTCACCACCGTCATGGCCGTGCCCGCGCTGCGCGCGCTCAAGCTCTTCCACCCCGCCGGGGCGGCCTCCGGGCCCACGCCCCACCACGCCATCACCACCAGCGGAAAGGACCGACTTTCATGACCTCCACCTCACTCGTCACCGGGGGCGCCGGGTTCATCGGCTCCCACGTGGCGGCCGACCTGCTGCGTGCCGGGCATCGGGTCGTCGTGCTCGACGACCTGTCGGGCGGGGACGCGGCCAACGTGCCCGACGGCGCCGTCTTCCACGAGGGCAGCGTGTGCGATCCGGAGACGGTGGACGGGCTGTTCGGCGCCTACCGCTTCGACTACGTCTTCCACCTGGCCGCGTACGCCGCAGAAGGGCTCAGCCACTTCATCAAGCGCTACAACTACACCAACAACGTGATCGGCAGCGTGAACCTGGTCAACGCCTCGGTCAACGCCGGGTCCGTGCGGTGCTTCGTCTTCACCTCCTCCATCGCCGTATACGGCCACGCCAGCCCGCCCATGACCGAGGAGCTGACGCCGTCGCCCGTGGACCCGTACGGCATCGCGAAGTTCGCCGTCGAGCAGGAGTTGAAGGTCAGCCACGAGATGTTCGGGCTGCCGTACATCATCTTCCGGCCGCACAACGTCTACGGCGAACGGCAGAACATCGGCGACCGCTACCGCAACGTCATCGGGATCTTCATGAACCAGATCCTCCGAGGCGAGGAGTGCACCGTCTTCGGCGACGGCGAACAGACCCGGGCATTCAGCCACATCGACGACGTGGCTCTGCCGATCGCCCGTTCGATCGCCAACTCGCGCGCCTACGGAGAGGTCTTCAACATCGGCGGCGACACGCCGTACACCGTGAACGAGCTGGCCCAGGCGGTGGCGGTGGCGATGGGCGCACCACTGCGAGTGCGGCATCTCGAGGCCAGGCACGAGGTGGTGCACGCCTTCTCCGCGCATGACAAGGCCAGGCAGATCCTGGGGGTCGGCGCGGACTCGGTGCCGCTGGCCGAAGGGCTGGCGCAGATGGCCGCCTGGGCCAGGAAGCAGGGGCCGCAGGAGCCGTCGGTCTTCTCGGGGATCGAGGTCAGTCGCAACATGCCGCCCTCCTGGCAGGCTCTGGTCCGGTAGCCCGTCTTCGGTGGCGGCGCGGTGACCGGCGGGCTCGCGCCGCGGCTGGCCAGCCCGGCGGCGCTGCGCACTTGTGGGGAGGCGGGCAGCTCGTACAGGAGTGATGCCAAGGTGGGCGGCAGGCCGTCCTCCACCGAACCGGCGAAGTCCTGATCGCTGCGGATAGCCTCAGCGGCCCGTTTCTTCAGCGCTTCTGGGTCGGCGGGCAGCGCCTCGATCTCCTTCAGGGTCAGGGGCATGGCACTCCAGTAGAGCTTCTGCTCCCCCTTGAGCCGAGTGAACGTGCCGTCCCCGGGCGAGGTCGAGTAGACGCCGCCGTCCTTTCTCATCTCCCATTCGGTCGGCGAGCCGTCCCGGCGCCATGCCTCCACATCCAGGGGGCGTGCGGCCGGCTGCCTGCGGCCGATCCAGCCTCGGCCATTCTTGGCCACCGTCACCACATCCAGCACCGGCGGCTGTGCCGGCGGCGCGCGGCGATCTGCGCGCGGATCTCCTCGATCCGCCGGCGGGCAGCGGCTTCGCGCCGTGCCGGTTCCTCGAGCAACGAGCTCATCGTCACCACCGCCTCACGGGTCTGCACAGGAAAAGGCGGTTCCCGGATCAAACAGTCATGTCTACAAAGCCCAGCCCAGGCACTGTCGGGTAGCGGCGGCACGTTGCCGTGCCGCCGCCCCCTCAGAGGGCGGTCTGTGGGCTTATGCCCCTGATGTCATAGTGTGATTGAGTGAATCTGTAGCGTTATGCCTAGCTGGTGGGCGTGGACGTGTTGAGATAGCCAGGTGAGTGAACGCAAGCCGTACGCGACGGACTTATCCGATGAGCGGTGGGCCCTGATCGAGCCGGTGATCACGGCGTGGAAGGCCGCCCACCCCTCGGTCAGCGGCCACCAGGGCAACTACCAGATGCGCGAGATCGTTAACGCGCTGCTGTACCAGAGCCGGACCGGCTGCCAGTGGAGCTTGCTGCCCCATGACCTGCCGCCGCGCAGCGCGGTCATGTACTACTACACCGCCTGGCGTAAGGACGGCACCGACCAGGCTATCCACGACCTGCTGCGCTTCCAGGTGCGGGAAAAGCAGGGGCGATTAGCTGACCCGAGCCTGGTGGTGCTCGACACCCAGAGCGTGCGCGCCGCGGCCGGAGTGCCCGCCACCACGACCGGCCGGGACGCGGCCAATTATCTGGGGCTGGATGTTATGCCGGGCCGGGTGGATCAGTGCTGGCTGTGGGTGGTGCGACCGGTGAATTGACCTCATAACGCCGGGAAGTTCACCGTCTCCTTCATCGAGAGGCTGTCGATGGAGGTGATGACGATGGTCAAGGCTGCGACGGACGGCCGCTACC
Source organism: Nonomuraea sp. NPDC050404 (assembly GCF_040655495.1). Taxonomy (NCBI): domain Bacteria; kingdom Bacillati; phylum Actinomycetota; class Actinomycetes; order Streptosporangiales; family Streptosporangiaceae; genus Nonomuraea; species Nonomuraea sp. NPDC050404. The sequence continues at coordinate 90,680 of NZ_JBFAKB010000006.1, read as the reverse complement.
CGGTCAACGTGTCGGGACCGTTGGCAGGGCTGGTGCACGAGTTTCGGCTGGAGCTGATCCGTCGGGGGTTCGCGGAGCGGACCGCTGACGGGCACGCGTATGTGCTGGCGCATCTGAGCCGCTGGCTGGAGCAGGAAGGAGCGGTTCCCACCGAGCTGGGCGTCGATCGGATCGCCGCGTTTGTCGCGGCCCGGCGGGCCGGCGGCTGTCGCCGGTGGCGGACGGTTCGTTCGCTGCAGCCGATGCTGGGCTATCTGCGCGGGCTTGGGCTGGTCCCGGCCGGGGAAGCGCACTCCGTGGGCCCGATCGATGCGGTGCTGGAGAGATATCGCCGCTGGCTGGAGCGTGAGCGTCGGCTTGGCGAGCAGACGGTGAGTTTGCGCATGGACTGGGCCGTCAAGTTCCTGAGCACGCAGGTCGAAGGCGGACGGCTGGAACTGGACCGGATCGGGCCGCAGGCGGTGACGGCGTTCGTGCTGGAGATGTCGCAGCACTACGCGACCGGCTCGATGAAGCCGTTGACCTCGGGTCTGCGCTCGTTGCTGCGGTTCTTGTTCGCGGCAGGCGACCTCGACCGTGATCTGTCGCCGGTGGTGCCGTCGGTTGCCGGCTGGCAGCTGAGCGGGATTCCGGTCGGCGCGGATGACGAGGCGGTCACCACACTGCTGGCGTCGTGCGACCAGTCGACGGCGGCCGGGCGGCGGGATTTCGCGATTCTGCTGCTGATGGCCATGCTGGGGCTGCGGGCGGTGGAGGTCGCACGGCTGCGCCTGGAAGACATCGACTGGCGCGGCGGTGAGCTGACGGTTCGGGGCAAGGGCGGACGCATCGACCGGATGCCGCTTCCGTCCGACGTCGGCGGCGCCCTGGCCATGGGCATCACGACCGTGAAGGCGCACGTCTCCAGCATCCTCACCAAGCTCGGCATGGACAACCGTACCCAGATCGCGATCCTCGCCCACGACGCGGGTCTGACCTGACCAACTGGAGCGAAGCAAGCGCCGGCATCGCTCATCTCGGCTTGGCCGCGTGCGTACAACCGTCAGTGGTGGCCTGTGGCCCGTCCGGTTGGGGCATCGTGGGCCGGTGCCGGGAGGAGTTCGCCCCGCAGGCGGGCGAGGCCGAGGTCGAGCAAGGTCAGGTGGCGGTGGACGAAGCCGTCGGAGACGTCGTCAGCGGTGGCGGTCCAGATGGCGATCGCCACGCCGATGATCGCTCCGGACATGGTGAGCACGTCGACGTCGTCCGCGGAACGTCCTGAGTGGGCCGCCAGAGCGGTCGCGAGCAACGGGATCGCCTGGGCCATGTGGCCGGGCACCCTGGCCCGGAGTTCGGGCACGCGGCGCAGCAACTCCTCACGCCGGCGGTTGAGCGACAGCCCCGCCTCCGACGCCTCATCGAACAACCGCTGGATCGAGAGCCTGAGCGAGTCGATGGGGTGGCCGCTCGCGGGCAGCCTCTTCATGGCCTGGACGACCAGGAGGTCGCCGACATCGTGCAGGACGATGTCGGCCTTCGTCGGGAAATAGCGGAAGAAGGTCGCCCGGGACACGTCGACCGCGTCGACGATCTCCTCGACGGTGGTGGCCTCGTAGCCCTGCTCGTCGAACAGGCGCAGAGCCTCCCGCTGGATCGCGGATTTGGTCTTGGCCTTCTTCCGGGCACGCAGGGATGCCTCCGGCCCGCCGGTGCTCATGTCTGTTCCTCTTCGGTCGGCTGCGGCCCGGCGTCCTGGAATCGTCCGGACATCTGGCGCAGCATATCCAGCCGTCCGGCCTGCCCCATGGTCATTCCCCACAGCTGGTGGGCGGCGTGGAAACCCAAGTCGTCGACAAATGCCTGCTTCCACGGCCGCGAGGCGATGGCGTGCGTCAACCGACGCGCCGCCCGCGGGCGCTGCATGATCATCTCAGCGATCTCCCAGGCGCGAGGCAGTAGCTGCTCTCGTGGCAGCACCTCGTTGACCAGCCCCAGCTCCAGTGCCGTTCGGCCGTCGATCTTGGCTCCGGTGTACATGTAGTACGACGCCCGCTTGATGCCGATGGTCCGCTGCAGGGTGAGTCCCATCCCGTCCCCTGGCACGCCGCCGCCGAGGAAGTGCGGGTCGAAGAAGTCGGCGTCCTCGACGCACAGGGTGATGTCGCACGCGGTCGCGAACTCGCAGTGTGTGCCCGGCCCGTTGACCGCCGCGATGGTCGGTATGTCCACCGAAAAGATCAGATTCTCCAGAAGTTTGGCCATGTCGTAGTACATCTTGAGCTGGCTGTCGCCGGACCACTGTGCGAACGGCGTGTGCCACAGCTCGCCCGGGTCTCCGGTGTGCCACCGCTCGCCCGTCCCGGTGATGATGAGCACCTCGTTCTCCGGGTCGCTGCCCACTTCCAGCCACGCCTGCCCCCATGCGTTGTGACCCGCCCAGCTGTGCCGGAACGGCCCACCGTCGGTGTGCATGCGTAGCTCGATGATCCCGTCCTTGCGGGTCATGGCGAAGAAGTCCTCGTACTTCCTGGCGTAGTCCTCGAACTGCGCCGGGCTGACTCGCCCGTCCCACTGCGACAAAGTCTCAGGCATCCGTGCTTCCCCTTCTTGCGGCGCCTCACTCAAATGAGACGTGTATAAATTGATACTAGTCTCACAAGGAGTGTGGATGGCAACAGAACTTCTCGACCTCGTACGTGACCTCATGCAATCGCCCTGGATCTACGTGATCCTCTTCGTGGTCACCGCCCTGGACGCCGTCCTGCCGCTGGTTCCCAGCGAAAGCGTCGTGATAGTCGTCGGGGCCTATGCCGCGGGTGGCGAACCTCACCTGATCGCCGCCATCGCGGCCATCGCCCTGGGTGCGCTGGCGGGCGACTACGTTTCCTACTGGATCGGCCGCACGATAGGCGCGGGGATGTATCGCCGGATGAAACCCGGTACCCGCCGCCGCGCCGCTATGGACCGGGCGGCCCAGGCGCTGGAGCGGCGCGGCGGCGTCATCCTCATCCTCACTCGCTTCCTGCCCGGGCTCAGGAACGTCACCACCCTGACCGCCGGCGCCGTCGGCTTCCCGCAACGTCCCTTCGTCTTCTACAAGGCGCTCGCCGCCCTCGTCTCGGCCCCGATCGGTATCCTGCTCGGCTACCTGGGCGGCCTGGCGGCACAAGACAACCCGATCATGGGCGTGGCGATCGGACTCGGCCTGGCGATCGTCATCAGCCTCGTACTGGAGAAGCTCCGCGCCCGGAACCGGGCACTGCGCACCGTTCCAGCCGACGAACAGGATGAAGGCCGGAAAGAGGAGCATTGAGGACGCGGCCGCCAGCAGAATGGGCTCGTGCTGCTCGGCGGCGTCGAACATGCTCCCCATGTCGCCTCCTGGCAGAGCGACCACCTGGACGATCCGGAGGCGCTGCCGAAGGAGACCGAACGCCTGGCCGCGCTTCAGGGGCCGCTGCCGATGCCCGACCGGTTCGTGGTTATCGCCCCGAACCCATCGCGGTGGAGTTCTGGGCCGCGGCCTCGATACCCCAGATCCGATCAAATCGGAATGGTCAACGCCGGGCAATCACGCCGTCGGTTGCTCGATGGTTGCTCTTCGGCTAACGGCACCCCGAAACACCAAGCGACATTTCTGTACGGAGCGACGCGTTGGGCACCTTGCGTAGCATCCGCCACAAGAGCCACTGACTCTTATACCACCCGGTAACAGAGGCCGTTTTCAGGGTGACCGCTCACGCGACTGGGCCGCCTTCTCGGCGTCATGCTCCTGCTGCCTCTGCATGCCGTACGGTCACCCTGAGCCGTGCATTCTGCCGCTCGGACGCTTGCCGCTGCAGCTCTTCAATGCGTTCCAGAGACTCGTACGCGCGTTCCACATCCTCGTCATCCACCGAACCGGCGCCCCAGTTATAGGGCTTGCGCAGCTCCTTCTCCAACTGATGGACAACCTTCGCATGTTCCCGGTGCAACAGCTCCAGCAGGGAATCCCCGCAGGCGAGAGCCGCACCAGGATCGGATGTTCCGAAGAGGCGGAAGACCGTTGAACGGCCCGCTCGGAGCGCGCTGAGCCGGTAGCACACGAACCACTGATGTGCCCCGAACACAGCAGGGGGGATGACAGCGAGTGGCATCAGATCGGGGTCCACGGCCCGGAGCCGCAGTTCGATGTCGGCCATGCTGTTCGGCATGGCCGCCGGACTTCCCCGGTCGGGCGGGACGGCCAGCTTCCACGGCTGATACGTGCAGCTGATCGTCTGGCCGAGCTGTTTCAGCCCGCCGCCATCGGCGATGACGAAGAGCTCCTCGGGGAATGTGACGCCATAGCATTCCCGTAGCACGTCGCGTGGGCAGAGCCCGATCTCGTAGAGCGCCCGTGCCAGCCGGGCCATCGACGTGTAGTCGTCGGGTGAGGCTGCGGCCCGCAGCCGGTCCACGGCATCCGAGCTCATCGCCGCCCCCCAACTCGCCACCGTACGTCCCTCGTGATCTTCATCCTCGCACAGGCGGAACTCTGCCAGAGACAGGTGAGTCGTGCGGTGGCCACCATTCTCCTGCACCTGCTCGACAACCTCCTGCAGGCGCTTGCCCTCTGCCTGCTCGAGAGAAGCGGTCAAGGGGCCGAAGTCCGACGCCGACCCGCGCCGGCGGCGGCAGGTCGATGGAAGCGCCGACCCTGTGGTGCGGGCAGGCTGGGCTGCCTCGATTCCCGTCGGACCCGGAGATGCCCTCGTGCAGAGCGTCGTGATCGTCGTGGTGGTGGTCTTCTTTCTCGGGATGGGCGGGTACGGGCTGGCCGCGCCGGCCTCGCTGATCAGGCCGTTCTGGATGACCGCCGCCTCGGCCGAGGCGCGCAGCGAGGTGCCGGCCACCCTCGGCTGATCGGCGGCCGGGGTTCACAGGCAGCGGATCGTCAGGCCCTGGCGCGGGGGTCAGAGAGATTTGGAACGGAATCCGGCGTTAACGGAGTTCTCCCAGGTCAGTGAGCCCCTGCCGTTGCGGTCTTTGGGACGTAATTGCTGCCGGATTCTGTTCCATCGCACAGACGGATGGCGTGATAAATGTTCATGGTGTGGGAGGTCGGCCCCGGTCTCGATGGGTGAAGGTGCGGCGGATGGCTGGTGCCGTTCTGGGACGATCTGTTACATGACGCGTGGTGATGGTGGTGGGTGTGGTCCCCCCGGGCGAATGGGACATCGTGGCGACCGATGATCGGCTGGTGGAGGGGCTGGATGCGGGCGGGAACCCTTCTAGGCGCAGGGCACCCGAAGCTATGGCGAGCCACAAAGTAAGCGGTGAGCTGCCTTGCAGATTCGTGCGTGGTTGTTTCGAGTGGGTCGATTCCCGGTTACCTGAACCCTCAGATTCATGAGTGGCAATCATGGGCGATCGCCGAGGTCCGCGCGTATACCTCGGGGCCCCGCCCGTGCGTACTGCGCTGGGTGCGCCAGCGTGCGAGCGGTGAGCGATCACGAACAGTTCTCGTGAGCACGCGGCTGCCTGATGCCGGAAGGAGTTCGCCGCCCTTGTTCGAAGTGCATGACGGCCAGGCTGAGCAACGGGACCAGTGTGATCGCTGCGAAGAACGCCCCCACGATCGCGGGTCCTTGGAGCCCGAGTGAGGAGTCGAGCGCGACGCTGGCCAGGGCAGAGCTGACGGCGATTCCGACGTTGAAGGAGGAAGCGCTGAAGGCGGTGGCCAGGGTAGGTGCGTCTTTCGCGAACTTCACGGCCAGCGAGATCGCAACGGGGTTGACGGCGAACCCGGTCAGGGCTGCGATGCTGATGAACGCCACAGCGGGCACGGCGTACCTGGAGAAAACGACCAGGAGTACCAGGGCCAGGGTGGTGACCGTGGCGGCGCCCACGGCGGTGCGGTAGGGTAGGTGTCTCCGAAGCGTCCACCGAAGGTGACACCGAGCAGTGCTCCGGCTCCGAAGATGATGAGCACCACGGGGATGAGCGCGCCGGCACGCCGGCGCGCTCGGTTTGCAGCGGAGTGATGAAGGTGTAGGCGCCCAGGACTCCGCCCATGATTCCTGCGGAGGCGGCCAGCGCGAGCCACAGGCGGCCGGATCGCAGTGCCGCGAACTCGCGACGCAGCGAGGTGCTCCCGGCGCGGTCTTCGTCCTGGGAAACCTGACGGGCGATGACCACGGCGGCCAGGAGAGCGAGCACGGTCAGTGCCCAGAACGGTCCACGCCAGCCCCCGACCTGACCCAGGAAGGCGCCCAACGGTACGCCCGCGATGTTGGCCAGGGTACCTCCACCGACGACGATGCCGAGAGCTTTGGCGCGTGCTTGGACACCGGCTGCCTGGGTTGCCACCCCCATAGCCACCGCCCAGAACGCGCCGGTCGCGACCGCTGCCATCAGCCGCGCCATCAGTGCGACGGTGAAGACGGAGGTGAGCGCGATGAGCAGGTGCCCTGCGGCGAAGACGATGAGTGCGAGAACGAGCGTCAGCCGCCGGGGGAGGCGGATGGTCAGGATCGCCATCGCAGGCGCCCCGATGATCATTCCTATCGCGAAGAGGGTGATGAACAGGCCGGCTTGGGCATCGGTGATGTCGAGGTCGGCGGAGATCTCCGGGAGGAGTGCGCGATCCTGGTGGTTAATTCCGGAGGGTCGGAGTGCGCCCGTCGGCTTGTTTGTGGATCATGGTGCTGCGTCAGTCCTATGGTGTCTGCCGGTTGGAGGGAGTGCGTGGTGTCGGTGCAGCCGCGGCCTTGGCCGGAGCCGTCCGCGGAGGTTGCTGCCGCGATCAAGGCGATGTACGGGCGTGGGCGGGAGGTCCCGCTCGCGGTGCGGGTCCGTGACCAACTCGGGGAACTGTTTGCCGACTCCGAGTTCGCGGTCGCGTTCGGGCAGCGCGGTAGACCAGGCTGGTCCCCGGGCCGGCTGGCGCTGGTGACGGTCCTGCAGAAGGTGGAGAACCTGACCGATCGCCAAGCCGCCGACCAGGTACGGGAGAATCTGGCATGGAAGTATGCGCTCGGGCTGGAACTGGCTGATCCCGGCTTTGACCACACGGTGTTATCGGAGTTCCGTACCCGGGTGGTGGAGCACCGCTTGGAGGAACGGGCGCTGGATCTGCTGCTGGCCGCGCTGGTCGAGGAGGGCCTGCTGGCGGGCGGGGGCAAGCAGCGCACCGATTCCACGCACATTGTCTCCGCGGTACGGGATCTCAATCGCCTGGAGTTGGCCGGGGAGTCCGTGCGCGCGGCGCTGGAAGCGCTGTCCGCTACGGCGCCGGACTGGGTGGCCCAGGTCATCGATGTGCCGTCATGGAGCCGCCGGTACTCCCAGCGGATCGACACCTGGCGTCTGCCGACCTCCAAGACCAAGAAGGACCGGCGGCTCGCGCTCGACTACGCCAGGGACGGGTACGCGCTCCTTGCAGCGGTGTACGCGCCGGCTTCTCCCGCCCGGCTGTGTGAGGTGCCCGCGGTGCAGATCCTGCGACGGGTGTTGCTGCAGAACTACACCCGGACGGTCACCGCGAGCGGCCGGGAGGTGATCAAACGGCGGGAGAAGGAGTCAGACGGCGGGGACGGTCTCCCGCCCGGCCATCTGCGCTTGACCTCCCCTTACGACACCGATGCCCGCTGGTCGGCCAAGCGCGACACCTTCTGGAACGGGTTCAAGCTCCACATCAGTGAGACCTGCCAGGCCGCCGGCCCGGCCGCAGACCGCCACCGCGCTGAGCGCCCCAACCTGATCACCAATGTCGCGACCACGCCTTCCACGCTGCCCGACAGCAAAGCGCTGGAAGGCATCCATCGCGCACTGGCCGCACGCGGCCTGACCCCGCACGAGCATTACCTGGACTCGGGCTACCCCAGCGCCGAACTGATCGTCGGGTCGGTGAAGACCTACGGCATCGCTTTGATCACTCCGGTCCTGCTGGACACCTCCCGCCAGGCCAAGGCCAAGCAGGGCTTCGCCGCCCACGACTTCGCCATCGACTGGAACGCCGAACAGGCGACCTGCCCGGCCGGCAAGACCAGCGTCACCTGGAACCCCGTCGCGCAAGAAGGCGTCCCCAAAACCGTGGTCTCCTTCGCCGCCGCCGACTGCATCCCCTGCCCGGTCCGCGAGCAGTGCACCACCTCCCGCCACCGCCGGCAGCTCTCCCTACATCCACAGGAGATGACCGAGGCACTACGCGCCTCCCGCGCCCAGCAGCAAACCCAGGACTGGAACACCGACTACGCGCTACGGGCCGGAGTGGAAGGCACCATCCGCCAAGCCACCGACGTCACCGGACTACGCCGCGCCCGCTACCGCGGCATCACCAAAACCCACCTCGACCACGCCTTCAGCGCCGTCGCCCTCAACCTGATCCGCCTCAACGCCTGGTGGAACGACCACCCACTCGACCGCACCAGAACAAGCCACCTCGCCCGCCTCGGACTCTCCCTGGCAGCCTGACAATTAACCACCAGGATCGCGCACTGCTGAGAGTGCTGCAGGAGGAGTTCGACAACTTGAGCCCCGAGCTCATGTTCCGCATGCGGGTCACCTGGGTCACACACTCCTACCTCGGCAACGCGGTCGGCGACGGTGTCGTCGGCGGAGCGGGCAGCGGCCTGGAGCCACAGGACGTCAAGCTCTTCGCCAGGCTGGAGGACCTGGCCCTGTTCGACCGTGGGCGGCGGCTCACCTGGTCGGATGAGGCTCTGGAGGGACTGCGCGTGGGGCTCAATGTCGAGCTGGCGTCCAGCACCGCCACCCCGTGCCGGATCCAGTCGGGGCAGGCACAGAACAGAACCATCGCGCAGTGGCAGGCCAACCGTGACGCCACCTTCATCATCGATGCCGACAAGAGCGGGATCCAGACGACCTCGGTCTGCACCATCAAGCCCATGTGGATCAGCATCGGCGACGTGTCCCTGAACGGCGCTGGCCGGCTGTGGTCACAGGAGTACCTCACCGAAAAAGGCCAGAAGATGGGCATCATCCGGGTGGGAGGCGGTCGTGCCACCGACAACTTCTACGCGCCGCACGTCCGCTGTGACTGGTTGACCGGCGGCCAGGAGGACGATCCGCAAAATGTCGTCCCCGACAACACGGGAGGTTGCGTCAACACGCGCGGGCACAAGGTATTCCGGATGTCCAAGTCCCGCGATGCCAGGTATCGGCAGGTGATCGACCACATCGAGACGGCGTTGAACACCACTGCCAACGCCAGGACGCACCCGGCCGTGCGACCGAACGACATGGAAGACCCACCGCTGCGGGATTGGACGGGCACCGAGCAGCCGAAGAAGATTCCCGGGAACTGGGCCGCGCCAGCCAACACCATCGCCGGGAATCCGCTGACGCGAGCGACGAAGGACGAGAAGGCGGACAATCGCGGCATCTTCAACCACAGTACCTTCACCGTGGACGGCCAGCAGTACACCAGAAACTACTGCAGGTACTACTATGAGGATCGATACAACGACCCAGGCTATATCAGATTGGTCGACCCGAAATACCAAGAGCTGCAATGCGATGAGTTTCCCTTCGCCTCAACTGCGCAGGGTGCGAATAGCGAATCCTACGATTATTCACTCAGAGCGCTCGGCAAACAGCACAACGGACTACAGGGCTCGGCCCTGAACTCCTTCTACACGAAATACCGGGTGGTGAATCCCGGAGACCCGTTCTGGGTCATGATCGATCCCTGATCTCCAGCGCGGAACCGGACGAATGACTCGCCGCTGCTCGACCGAGCGGCGGCGAGTCGCGTAACGAGAGGAACCAAGTGCCGAACGAAGCTCATCCACGTCCCGCCGAAGACCAATGGGGCCTCCTATCCTCGCACGGCTTCTCGGAGCGCTTCGCAGGCACCTGGGTGGAAGGAGACGACCCCGAGTCCGTGGCCCAGCAGCTTGGCGCCGACCTGGACAGCCGGCTGGTCTGCGATCTTCCGACCGCCATGCGGTGGTACGACCCGTACTCTCCTGAGGAGATCATCTGGGTAGGTCCGCACGCGCCCGGATGGTTGCACATCATCAGTCTCAGTGGCGGGCCCGTCGCCCCCTGTCCCATCAGCGGGAGCGGCCGCCGGCTGTTCTACCTGGAATACGACAACGGGGAAGGCGGAGTGCACGGCCTCTCCTACTGGCGTGACGGCCAGAATAGAGGTCAGTGCGGGCGCGACTCCAACTTCCTCGGAGAGCTGGAGCCGTTGCTCGGAGAGTACGACCTCGAATCGACCGCTACGGCCGGCTTCGCCGACGAGGAGGACGAACTCAACGACTACCTCCATCTGATCGGACTGGTCACCGGCCGCTACATCGACCACGAATGGTTCGGCACCTCCCGCACTCTCTACCGCATCCCGGACGAAACCTGAAGTCGACGGCGCCCCAACCCGACCGCTCCCCCTCGTCGCTGCTCGAAGCCTCGCCGCTGCTGTCGAGGACTTCGCCGTGCCCAGCGATGTAGACCGCGATCAGGTCGCCCTCGCGCCGGTCAGGCGATTTGCAGAACGCGCCCGCAGCTCCTCGGTCAGTTGGGCGTGCCGGAAGTGAGCGCCGTTTGGCCAGCGTGGCTACCGGACCTCTCGACCTGGGAGCGAGCCGTCGCCTGGATGGAAACCGAACGGCTCAATCTCCATGCCGTCGTCGACCATGCCGTGTCGCACGGCTGGTTTGAACACGCGGTTGCCATTCCCGCCGCGATGCTCGGCTTCCTCCGCGTCCACGGCCACTGGCACCAGGCCCTGCACGTTCATCGGGTCGCCCTTGTGGGGCTCATAAATAGGGTGCGGTGTTTGACCTGCCGGTTCTCGGGTGGTGTCAGCTGGCCATTGGATTAGCTGGCGATCCGGTACTCGTTGATGAGGCCGCCGAGGATGGCTGTGCGGTGTACTCGGTGGTCGGCCAGGTCGATGGGTGTTGCCGGTCCTGTTTCGGCTTGCGCTGGGGCCAACTGATCCATGCTTCGGTGAGGCCGGGCCGTGTTGTAGTGCTCCAGGTAGCGGATGAGGGTTCGGCGCAGATGCTGCTCGTTGGGGATGAGCATGCTGTCTAGGAGTTCGCGGCGTGGGGTGCCGATGAGTCTTTCGCAGTGTGCGTTCGCTTTCGGGGCCTGCGGTGGGCTCTTGAGGACGCGCAGGCCGGCGTCGGCGAAGACCGCGTCGAAGGGATCGGTGAACTGGCCGCCGCGGTCGCGGATCAGGAACTTCAGCTTCGTCATGTCGGTGCCGGTGTCGGTGTTCATCAGGAAGTTGCGGGCGGCCTGGGTGGTCCATGGGCCGGTGGGGTTGGTGGTGACGCCGAGCAGGTGGGCGCGGCGGCTGCTGTGTTCGAGCATGATCAGGGCGTATAGGCGTGTGAGGTTGATGGTGTCCACATGGAGGAAGTCGACGGCGACGATGTGCTCGGCCTGGGCTGTCAGGAACTGCTTCCATGTCGGTCCGTTGCGGCGCGGAGCGGGGTCGATCCCGGCCCGGTTGAGGATGTTCCACACGGTAGAGGCGGCGATCTTGTGGCCGATGCGGGTCAGTTCACCGTGGATGCGCCGGTGGCCCCACCTTGGGTTCTCTGCGGCCATGCGCAGGATGAGGGTCTTGACCGCGGCAGCGGTGGGTGGTCGTCCGGGGCGGCGACGGTTGCTGTAGTCCCACTTCTTGGCCACGAGTGTGCGGTGCCAGGCCAGCAACGTGGCCGGGGCTATCGGGAAGATTTCCGCCCATCGAGAGCGGGGTATCAGGTGTGAGAGCGCCGCGAACCACAGGCGATCGGCCGGCTCGTACCGCACCCGCGGGACCTGATGGCGCAGGACCGCGTTCTGATGCCGAAGCACCAGCAGTTCCGCCTCCTTGGAGACCTCGCGCCGTAGCAGCAGCGCAGGCAAAGACAACAGACGCCGGGTGACGGCGTACATCGTAGACAAGATCACGAAACATGGTCCCAGGTGGCCCGGACCAGCCATTCGGCGGCCCCTGAGCCCTTCCGCTCACTGGACGAAGGGCTCAGGGATGGCAGTGATTCGAGTTCTTGAGCCCCACAGGATGGGTCCAGGCGTCGCCATCGGCAGCGGCGCGCGGCGCGCCGGGCGCGGATCAGCGCTGCCAGGCGGATCAGGGTGTGATTGGACAGCGGAATCGCGGCACGGTATGACAGCAACGAGGCTCTCCGGTAGAGGCATCGGATCTTGGTCGACTGCTGTCTTACCGGGAGCCTCTTCTCATGTCCACCGGTCCCGGCGCCGTCCTTGCTGACCTGCGCGATCAGGTTGGAAAAGCCCCACTCTCGCCCATGCGGCCCGATTGCTGCGAAGCTGGCCAACTCGGCCGGCCGGTCGCTCACCGCGGCGAGCAACCTGCTCGTCATCCTCGACAACGCGCTCGACGCCGGCCAGGTGCGCCCGCTCATCCCGGCGGGCGCCGACTGCCGGGCCCTCGTCATCTCCCGCGACGCTCTGAGCACTCTCGACCGAGCCCGCCACCTGCATCCGGCCGGGCTCGGCAACCGCGATGCCGTCACGCTGCTGGCCAGGATCGCTGGTGGTACGGCCAGACCCTGCACGAGCTGGGCCGGCCCACCGAGGTGCGCAGGATCTGGCGGGACCGCTTCACGACTCTGCTGGAGGCGCGCCTCCTGACCCGCGCGGAGGTGGACGAACTGCTCGATCAGCCCGTCCCTGAGATGTCCGGGCCGATCGGGAACATGCTGTGACCTGCCTGAGCGTCAGCGGCCCGGGTGTACGTACTGGTTGTAGCGAGTCGTGGTGTTGACGCAGTGAAAGTCAGACTTTCTGTTGTAGACGCACAGCTCCAGGGTGACCGCCGATATGGACTGGGAGCGGGAGAGGGTGACGTTTCCGAAGTTGCTGCCCTTGTCGGCGCAGCCGTTGGTGTCCTTCTTCCAGGGGAGTGTGCGCCAGCTTCCGGTGGTGTGTTTGTATACGATCCGGGCCTTCACCGGAAGGTTGTCACCGGGACAGAGGTCGCGCACCTTGAGTTTCCGAAAGACGACCTTCGTCCGGCTGACGAAGTCGACGGTTACCTGGGCGTACCCGTCGCCGCCGCTCGGGCGGTTCGTACGGCCGGAAGACACTCCGTCCCTCGCCTGCGCCGGGCTTGCCACCAGCAGTCCACTCAATGTTGCGATGGCCAGCGCGGCGCTCAGAATATGGGTCTTCAACAGTCCTCCAGCAAGAGATGGCCTGACTGGCCCCGGACCCTAGGGAGGATCTGCCTGATGATCAACCTGCGTTCGAATGGTGAGACTCTCGGTGAGCCTCGGCGGGCGGCAGAGCGGTCGCCCTGCTCACCCAAGCCCTACGCCGAGACGTCTACGCTGCAGCCTGTCCAAGGCCGGCCACCTCTGCAAGGCCATCGCCGTCCTCCAGAATCACCGCGTCGCCCAGGCGGCCTGAGGATGAAAAAGGGTCACTGCAAAGACAGGCGCCCCCGGCAAAGGGGCTCCGCCCGAAGTCATCTCTCGATGCCGGATAGACCGGGCGTATTCCCGACGTATTCCACGCTGCTGCCGACGCGTGCAACGATCATTAATCCAGTCCGCCGATGATCACCATTATAGGCGGACGAGGAAGGGACGAAGATGGGGATCAGCAAGCGGGTGCCGGGAGTGCTGGCCGTACTCCTCTTATCCATGGGCGGACTACTGGCGCCGGTCCCGGTGCAGGCGGCGTCCGTCGCCGTGGTCGACGACGACCCCGGGGACCTCGACCCCGAGGCCGGTGGGACCGAGGACGGTCTCGCCGTGGACGCCGAGTCCTACGCCAAGGAGTTCGGGGTCACGACAGAGCAGGCGCGGGCCAGGCTCACGGCGCAGAACGACTTCGGCGCCCTGGTGGAGGAGATCGAAGCGGCCCATCCCGACACGTTCGCCGGATCGACGGTCGAACACGAGGGCGACTTCGGCCTGCGCGTCCGTTTCACCGGTGACACGGTCCCCGAGCAGGCCGCGCAGATCGTGAAGGGCGTGCCGGGGGTCACCCTCCAAGCGGGTGCGCGATACAGCCTCGCCCAAGCCGAGAAGATCATCGACTCGACGGGGAACACCCTCGACACGCACGGCGCGGTCGACGGCGTCTTCTACGACTCGACCAACGAGCGATTCGTGCTGGACATGGTCGGCGCGGCCACCGGCGACCGCTCGCGGGAGGAGGTGATCACCTCGCTGCGGGCGACGCTGCCCGCCTCCCTGCCCGCGGAGATCCGCTCCGCCGAGATCAGGCTCACGCCGCAGTCCGCCGGCGACGGCCAGCGGGGCGGACTGCGGATGGACACGTGCACCAGCGGATTCTCCGTCAGGAACGGCGCAGGTGAGAAAGGCATCCTCACCGCCGGGCACTGCGGCAACACGCAGCGGTACCGCCTCTACGGTTCCAGCACCTGGGTGACGACCTCCTTCCGGAGGCAGGAACGCAACGCCACCAGCGACGTGCAGTGGCACACCCGTCCCAACATGGTCGCCTACGCGAGGTTCCATGCTGCCAGCACCGAGGCGACGCGGCCGGTCACCGGGCGCGTGGTGCGGAGCGGCCAGAACGGCGACTACGTCTGTCACCGGGGGAAGTCCACCGGCTACAGCTGTGGCCGGGTCAGCACCATCTCCTACCGCCCGACCTGGCGCAACGCCTGCGACGGCCCCACCTGCGCGGCCACCTGGATCCGGGTGTCCGGTGCCAACCTGAAGTGCTACCCGGGTGACAGCGGGGGCCCCTGGTTCAACGCCAACCGGGCCTACGGCATCTACAAGGGCCAGTCGTCCACCGGAACCGGGACCGCCGGTTGCAACTGGGCCGTCTACATGGCGATCAACTACATCTCCAGCATCGACGTCTCTCTGCTGTACGCGTGACACCGCCGCCCCCGGGTAAGGTGCCTGCCGTGGCAGTTACCACCTCCATATGGCAATTCGCGCTCATTGTCGGGCTTCTCACCCTCATCCCGGGGCTGGACACCACCCTGATCCTCAGGACCGCGGCCTCGGACGCCACCGCAGCGCGTGGGGCGTGGTCCTGGGGATCCAGACCGGCACCCTGATGTGGGGTGCGCTCACCTCGCTCGGCGTGACGGCCCTGCTCACCGCCTCGCACATCGCGTACGAGGCGCTGCGCTGGGCCGGCGCGGCGTACCTGGTCTGGATGGGCGCCCGGATGCTGGCCGGCACCTTCCGCAGGAAGGCGGCCGACGGAGAGCCGGCCACCCCTATGGACGGCCACCCGGTCACCTCGGGAACGGACACGATGCTCCGCGGCTTCCGGCAGGGCCTGACGACGAACCTGCTCAACCCGAAGGTGGGCGTCTTCTACGTCGCCGTGCTGCCGCAGTTCATCCCGGCACAGACCAGCCATCTGGCGATGGGGATCCTGCTCGCCTCGGTGCACGTCGCGCTCGGGCTGCTCTGGTCGACGGCCCTGGTCGCCTTCGCCCGCGGACTGCGCGGATGGCTCCGTAAGGAGCGGGCCAGGCGGCTGCTGGACCGGGTCGCCGGGACCGTGATCGCCGCCTTCGGAATCCGGCTCGCGCTCGGAGACTAGGGCCCGGGTGCTGTCTACGCGGCCGTCCCCATCTTCGTGGAGCATCCCTCGCTACCAGGTCCCGTCGCTCGCTATCGCCAACCGTGGCTGGTCGGGCCGGGGTCGGTGGCCGCGTGCGGCAGCCGCCGGCCCGAGCCGTACGGCATCGGCAGCCAGTCGAAGCCGTGATCCGGTCCGACGAGATCGGCCGGCTCGATCAGCTTCGTCAGCTCCACCATCGCGGCGAGCGGCTTGGCCACGCGCCACGCGTTCCGCTCACGGTTCTGTAGCGGGGGACGTGCCCGGCGCGATGGACAGAGCGGAGGTTCACGGCCGAGCAACCGGTGGAGCAGCGTGCCGAGCGAACAGAACGCCGAGGAGAACAGCAGGTCGAGTACGGGGCCCGACGATGGGGCGCGTTCCACCGAGGAGGCCGAGGGCGTCGAGGCGGCCGGGGCAGTCGAGGTCGAGGAGCGGGCGCGGCTGGTCCGGGAGCACGCGCGTCGTGGAGCCCGTGCCTGGGTGGCCGGTTTCGCGCGTCGATCCGGCCGGGCCGCGGTACGGGCGGCGCCGCGCGTGGCGCTCGTCGGCCTGTGCGCGAGCATGCTCGCGCCGGTGGCCGTGGCGGGCCTGGAGCTGCCGCTGCTGGTCGCGGGCGCCGGTGCGGCCGGCTCGGTGGGCGCCAACCTGCTGAGCGAGGTGATCAGCAAGGCGCTGGTGGCGGCGCGCCGGCGGGGCGATGCGGAGCCGCTATCGGACTCGGCGGTGTCGCGGGAGCTGGCCCCGTTGCTGGAGGAAGCCCTACAGGCAGGCGACCAGCGGGCCCGCGACCTGGCGGCGACGATGTCGGGCCTCATGCACGAATCCGGCGTCGTGCGGATGGTGGTGGCCGAGGCGGTGGAGCGGGGCGACGAGCTGCTGCTGCAGGAGCTGGTCGCCGGCTTCGCCGAGCTCGGCGACCAGCTCGGCGAACGGTTCAGCGCCTTCATGCCGCTGCTGGAGCAGCTGGGGGCCGCCGCCGAGCGGATCGAGCGGCGGCTCTACCGGCAGGACGCGGAGCAGCGTCACGACCGCAATCGTGACGAGCGGCTGATGGCCATGGTGATGTCGTTGCGGGAGTCGGTGACGGTCGCCCTCAGGCACGTGGCCCCGCTCGAATGGGACCCCGACGGCGTGGGGCGCGAGCCGTGGACGGGCGAGTGCCCGTACCAGGGGCTGGTGCCGTACGGTGCGGAACAGGCCGGCGTGTTCTACGGGCGGGGACGGGCGACGGGGCGGCTCGCGGCGATGGTGGCCACGCGGGTGGAGCATCCGGGGCTGATCGTCGTGACCGGCGCCTCAGGAGCGGGGAAGTCCTCGCTGCTGCGGGCCGGGCTCCTGCCGGGGCTCGGCGCGGGACTCATCGCGTCGATGCAGTCCGTACGACAGTGGCCGTCCCTCATCCTCACCCCGTCGCAACAGCCGATGCGTGAACTGGCGACGGCCCTGGCCGTACCCTGCCGGGCCGATCCCGACGTGGTGCTGGCGGGCCTGTGGGACGACCCCGAGCACGCCGTACGACGGCTGCGCGAAGTCCTGCTGGCCGACGAGGCGCTGCGGAGAGAGGCCGGCGAGGCGCGGCGGTGCGCCTGCCGAAAATTCCATCCATGCAGTTCAAGCCGCATGTGAGTACTCGTGGAGGACGCCGCCGAGCCGGTCTCGTCGGCGTACGTTCAGGTTGATGATTCGCTCTGGATCCGTGATCGGATCGGGGACGGTGCGCAGCGGGGCTGCTTGGTTCAGGGCTTGATGGGCGCGGTGCTGGTTGTAGGTGCGACGTGATGTCGCATTGTGTGAGTGAGGTAGCCGATATGGAGGGTCGATTATGGTCGATGGTTAGCTCCGGGTGAGTGCTCAACGCCCGTCCCCGCTCCTGGCATGCGTCACTGGTGACGGTGGGGTGTGAAGCCCGGGAGAAAGCCCAAGGGCCGGTGTTCCATCCACGGGTTACAGGCCAGGGGAAGACCGGAGGGGCGAATGAAGTGAACTCTCGTAAGCCTCGTCAGGCACAACTTCGGAGGATGGGATGTTTCGCCGGAGGACAGGACCGGCCGTCTGGGATGGCGGCAGTGATGGCCGAAGTCTACAAGTCGGTCATGGGAGCACCACGGTCCCGGGGTATAAGAGGGCGCCCGAGCCCGGTCGTATCTCACCAATGCGGAACATGGGAACCCCGTCAGGTCCGGTGGAGATGACCAGCCACCGGTAGGCCAACCGTGAGGGACGCGGAGATCCGTGGCGGGAACAGGACGGCCAAGAAGCGAATGGCGGTACGCCGAAAGGTGACAGGAAACGTGGACGAGTATGACCGTGCCCTCCAGACACGGAGGTCCGCTATAACTGGCCGCATACCAGATCAGGAGTGTCTGGGCCCGAAAGGGAGCTGACGTGAGCCGGGTGGCCCTTTGCAGAGTCTGAGCCAAGGAAACGCTGGAACCGTATGGGCAAGTTAGGCGCCACGACAGGGGAGGTGAGGACCACTACGGTGGCCGATCTCACTGGGCCCGTCGTGGTGAACGGACCACAGGAACTGCTCGACTGGGACGCCATAGATTGGCGTCATCAGGAGAGGCAGGTACAGCGTCTACGGCAACGGATCTTCAAGGCGGCGCAGGCAGCGGACTTCAAACAGGTCCGCAACCTTCAGAAACTGATGTTGCGTAGTCGGGCGAACACGCTGGTCAGCGTGCGTCAGGTGACCGAGCGCAACACCGGACGTCATACCGCCGGCATCGACGGGCGGGTGGCGTTGACGTCCCCCGGCCGGGCCGGCCTGGCGATGCACCTGCATCACCGGGCCAAGGCCCATCAGGTGCTGCCGGTGAGACGGGTGTACATCCCCAAGAAGGACGGGAAACGCCCGCTCGGGATCCCGTGCATCGCCGATCGCGCCCAGCAGAACAGGGTGCGTAACGCGTTGGAACCCGAATGGGAGGCGCGGCTGGACCCGAAGCAGTATGGGTTCCGGCCGGGCCGCGGATGCCACGATGCGATCGAAATGATCCATAAAGCTATCGCGGCGCCAAACGCGAAACGCGACTGGGTTCTCGACGCCGACCTGAAATCCGCGTTCGACAGAATCGACCATAACTTCCTTCTCAAGCAGCTCGAAGGGTTCCCCGCCAGGGAACAGATCCGGGCCTGGCTGAAAGCAGGAGTGGTCGATCGGGGCCGGTATTCTCCCACCGATGAGGGAACCCCGCAAGGTGGAGTCCTCTCGCCGCTGCTTTTGAATATCGCATTGCAGGGAATGGAAGAAGCCGCCGGGGTCAGATACGATTCCCGCGGCCATGTGAAACCCGGATGCCCGACCGTCATCACCTACGCCGACGATTTCGTGGCCCTGTGTCACAGCCGCGAACAGGCGCAGGACGTGGCGCAACGGCTCGGTGCGTGGCTGAAGACCAGAGGGCTGTCGCTGAACCCGGCCAAGACGCGAATTTCTCGTGTGGCGGACGGGTTCGACTTTCTGGCCTTCACGATCCGCCGGTTCCAGGTCCATGGTGGAACAAAGACACTGACCAAACCCAGCCGCGACGCGATGAAAAGGATACGGCGGAGAAACGCCGAAGAGTTACGCACCTTACGCGGCGCCAGCCCGGCCGAAGTGATCCGGATCATGAATCCGATCATCAAGGGACAGGCGAACTACTACCGAACCGGTGCGTCCAAGAAGGCCTACAAAGCCTTGGACCACCACCTGTGGAGGCGCCTGTACATGTGGGCACGCCGCAGGCACTCCCGCAAGAGTCGAACCTGGGTGAGCGCCCGATACTTCGGAGCGTTCTGCCCCACCAGGAGTGACCGGTGGGTCTTCGGCGACCACGACAGCGGCGCCTGGCTCCACCGCTACGCCTGGACAACAATCGTCCGGCACGTCCCGGTCACCGGCAGGAACTCACCCGATGACCCCGCCCTGGCCCAGTACTGGGCCAGGGCGGCGACGTCGACACCGCCCCCCGCAGTTGGCGCCGTCCGTGGAACGCCTTTTGCGTTACCAGAACGGGCAATGCCCGCTGTGCGGGGAACTGCTGTTGCACACCGACCGACCGCCGGATTCCCCCCGCCAGTGGGAAACCTGGTACGCCGGTCTCCGCAAGGCGATGACCCACCAGGCCATCACCCCGCACGACAGCACCCGGACGACCACCCGCCTCGTACACGCCCACTGCGCCCGCCGCGACCACGACGACGTGCGCACGACCCGGACCAGCATGTGAAGGCGCCAGCACCGCCCATGCGGGCTGCTTGAGCCGTGTGCTCGGACGACGGGCAAGCACGGTTCTTAGGGGGCGGGAGCGCAGCAATGCTCTCCCGCTACCCGACAAGCCTTCGTATTCGCGGAGGGCGTGCCGCAGGTGGTGTTCGTTCCAGAGCAGGCAGCGGTCGAGAAGCTCGTGTCGGCAGGACTGCACCCATCGCTCCATGATCGAGTTCATTCGCGGCATCCGGGTGCCGGTGAGCACGGTCTTGATGCCGGCCTCGGCGAGGATCTCGTCCATGAGGGCTGGGAACTTCCCGTCCCGATCTCGGATCAGAAAGCGCGCCCGGCAGTCCGCATCGTTTAGATCCATCACGAGATTCCTGATCGCTTGGATGACCCAGCTCGCGCTCGGGTGCGCGGTGGTGCCGAGCACACGGACGCGCCTGGTGGCGTGCTCGATGACGGTCAGGATGTACTGGCGCTGCCCGTTCAGGGTGATGGTCTCGATGAAATCGGCGGCCAGCAGGGCGTCGGCTTGGGAGCGCAGGAAGTCGGCCCAGGTGGTGGAAGCCCGTTCGGGCGCCGGATCGAGACCTTCCTGTTTGAGGATCTCCCACACTGTGGACGGAGCGACCTTGATGCCGAGCGTGGTGAGTTCACCATGCACCCGCCGATAGCCCCAGCTCGGGTTCTCCCGAACCAGGCGCAGGATAAGAGCGCGGATGGAGTGGACCGTGGGCGGGCGCCCCCGTCGCTTCGGTCGGCAGGTACGGGCATGACGCCGTCTCATCAGATCGCGGTGCCAGCGCAGCACGGTATCCGGTTGGATGAGCAGCCGCAGCCGGCGCAGGACCTTGCGGGGCAGCGGGGTCAGGAGCGCGGACAGGAAGGCTCGGTCTTCGGGTGCGAATCGCACTTGGGCGTCGGCGCTGAGTTGGCGTTCAAGGACGGTGATCTGGTGACGCAGGGCGAGGATCTCCATGTCCTTGTCTCGATCGCCCATGGGCAGCAACCGCAGCGCGGCGAAAGTGTTCGTGACGGTCAGGTAGGCCAGGCGAAGGAGCACAGCCGATCATCCTGCCGTACGCGCTCCCGTCTCCCGAGGGACCCGGAGCTCGCGTACTCCACACAAGGCCCTCGCAGGACCACGACCTGGGCGGATGTAATTATCGGCAGGCACAGAGCTGGTCACCCACCCGCGCCGGCCGATCGGTGCCGCCGGCCTGCTGACCGCGGCCGAGCGCGAGCAGCTGCGGGAGTGGAACGACACGGCGCACCCGCTGCCCGCCGCCACCCTCCCCGAGCTGGTGCGGCGGCAGGACCCGGAGGCGATCGCGGTCATCGCCGGCGGCGAGAGGATCTCCTACGGTGAGCTGAACCGGCGCGCCAACCGGCTGGCGCACTGGCTCATCGCCCGCAGCGCGGGGCCGGAAGAGCGGGTGGCGCTGGTCCTGCCGCGCTCGGCCGAGCTGGTCGTGGCGATCCTCGCGGTGCTCAAGACCGGCGCCGCGTACGTGCCGGTGGATCCCGGCTACCCGGCCGCGCGCCGCGAGTTCATGCTCGCCGACGCCGCCCCTGTGCTGGTCCTGGACGCGGTGGTGGACACCGGCGGGCTGCCGGACACCGACCCGCCGGCCGGCCACGCCGGCGGCTGCGCGTACGTCATGTACACCTCGGGCTCGACCGGCGTCCCCAAGGGCGTGCAGGTCACCCACGCGGACGTCGTGGCGCTCGCCCTCGACCGGTGCTGGAAGCAGGGCCACGAACGGGTGCTGCTGCACTCGCCGCAGGTGTTCGACGCGTCCACGTACGAGCTGTGGGCGCCGCTGCTGCACGGCGGCGCCGTGGTGGTCGCCCCCGACGACTCCCGCGACGTCGAGGCGCTGCTGCGCACCGTCGGGGAGCAGGAGGTGACGGCGCTGTGGCTGACCGCCGGCCTGTTCGCCGTGGTCGCCGAGCACCACGCGGCGGCGCTCGCCGGCGTGCGGCACGTGTGGACAGGCGGCGACGTGGTCTCACCCGCCGCGGTGGAACGGGTGCGCGCCGCCGTCCCCGGCATCAGCGTCGTCAACGGCTACGGGCCGACGGAGACCACCACGTTCGCCGCCCGGCACCCGGTGACGGGGCCGGTCGGCGCGGTGGTGCCGATCGGGCGGCCGATGGACAACATGCGCCTGTCGGTGCGCGACGAGCGGCTGCGCGAGGTGCCGCCCGGCGTCATCGGCGAGCTGTACGTGGCGGGCGCGGGCGTGGCGCGCGGTTACCTCGGCCGCCCGGTGCTGACCGCGGAACGGTTCGTGGCCGACCCTGACGGCCGCGGCGGCCGGATGTACCGCACCGGCGACCTGGCCCGGTGGACCGCCCGCGGCGAGCTGGAGTTCCACGGCAGGGCCGACGACCAGATCAAGGTGCGCGGCTTCCGCATCGAACCGGCCGAGATCGAGGCCACGCTGCGGGAGCTGCCCGGCGTCACCGATGCCGTGGTGACCTCCCGCGGCGGCCGGGTGGTGGCGTACGTGACCGGCGACGCCGGCGGCGCCCGCGAATTTGCCGCGCGACGGCTGCCCGAGTACATGGTGCCCGCCGCCGTGGTGACCCTGCCCGAGCTGCCGCTCACCGCGCACGGCAAGGTCGACCGGCGCGCTCTGCCCGACCCGGAGCTGACCGGCTCTGGCTGCGGTCCCAGCACCCCCCGCGAGGAGATGCTGTGCGAGCTGTTCGCCGAGGTGCTGCGGGTGCCCAGGGTCGGTGTCGACGACAACTTCTTCGACCTCGGCGGCCACTCGCTGCTGGCCACGCGGATGATCGACCGGATCCGCACGGTGCTCGGCGCGGAGGTGCCGATCCGCGCCCTGTTCGAGGAACCGACCGTGGCCGGGCTGGCCCGGCAGCTCGACACCGACGTACGGGAGGACCCGTTCGGGGTGCTGCTGCCGCTGCGCCCGCACGGCAGCAGGGCCCCGCTGTTCTGCGTCCACCCGGCGGGCGGGCTCAGCTGGCCGTACGCCGGTCTGCTGCGGCACCTCGACGCCGACGTCCCGGTCTACGGCCTGCAGGCGCGCGGCCTGTCCGGCGGTGAGCGGCCGGCCGGCTCGCTCGAGGAGATGGTGGAGGACTACCTGGCCCAGATCCGCGGCGTGCAGCCGGACGGGCCCTATCACCTGCTCGGCTGGTCGTTCGGCGGCATCGCGGTGCACGCCCTCGCGGCCCGGCTGGAGGAGCTGGGCGAACGGGTGGCGACGCTGGTCATCGTGGACTCCGCCCCGGCCCGCCCGCTGCCGGCCGAGGCCGAGGAACAGTTCGCCGCGCTGGAACTGGACAACATCTACCGGGGCATGCTCGAGGCGTTCGACGTGGCCGCCCCGGAGAGCGACGAGGCGCTCACCTACGACGAGGTGATGCGGCTGCTGCGCCAGGCCGGCAACACCGCCCTGGCCGGGGTGGACGAGGCCCGGGCGATGCGCACCATGGAACTGCTGCGCAACAACGTGGCGATCGCCGGCCGGTACACCCACCGCCGGGTCGGCGCCGACCTGCTGCTGTTCACCGCGACCGGCAACGGCGAATACGTGATCTCACCGGACATGTGGGCCGGCCACGTCGACGGCCACATCGAGACCCATCAGATCGACGCCATGCATCACCAGATGATGCAACCCGGCCCGCTGCGGGAGCTGGGCCCGATCCTCGCGGAACGGATCCGGCGATCCGGGGGCGAACCCCTCATTGGAAAGGACGACCTGCGATGACGAACCCGTTCGAGGACCCCGACGGCCGCTACCTCGTGCTGGTCAACGACGAGAACCAGCACTCACTGTGGCCCGTCTTCGCCGACGTGCCCGACGGCTGGACCGTGGCGCACGAGGAGGACTCCCGGGAGGCGTGCCTGGAGTACATCGAGAAGAACTGGACCGACATGCGCCCGCTGAGCCTGATCAAGGCGATGGAGGGCGACGGATCCTGAGCAGGCCGCGGCGCGCGGGCTTCCCCCTGGCCCCGCGCCGCGCAGCCGAAGTCAATTGAGGTTGACGCCCGGTGCGTCGTCAACATAGGATGACGATATGGAGGCCGACCGCATTGCCGTACTGGCACAGGCCGTGAGCGGCGACGACCCCGTCGCCTCGCTCGCCGCCCTGGCCGAGTTGCGCCGCGAGATGGAGCGGCGGGAGGCGGTGCTGGTGCGTCGCGCCCGCACCCAGGGCCGCACGTGGACCGAGATCGCCGCGGTGCTGGGCATCTCCAAGCAGGCGGTGCACAAGAAACACGGCGGCAGCGGCCTGTTCCGCAATCAGAAGTAGACAGCTCAGTGCACACCAGGCGCCGGCCGTACAGGCCCGGCGTCCGATGCCTGCCGCCCGGAAACGCCCGGGCGGCAGGACGAAGGGGGCGATGATGGCGGTGCCATCGGTGACGCGAGAGGCTCTCGCGGTCGCGGTGACGGCCAACCTGCCGGTCATATTGTGGGGCGCGCCGGGCACCGGCAAGACGTCCGCGGTCGCGGCGCTCGGCGCCGCGGCCGGCCTGCCGGTCGAAGTGGTGGTCGGCTCGATCAGGGAACCCAGCGACTTCTCCGGGCTGCCGGTGCTGCGCGACAACGGCACCTGGTTCGCCCCGCCGCGATGGGCGGAACGGCTCGCCGCCGAGGGCAACGGCCTGCTCTTCCTCGACGAGCTGACCACCGCCCCGCCGGCCGTGCAGGCCGCCATGCTGCGCGTGGTGCTGGAGCGCGCGGTGGGCGACCTGGTGCTGCCGGAGGCGGTACGCATCGTCGCCGCCGCCAACCCGCCCGACCAGGCCGCCGACGGCTGGGACCTGTCCGCGCCGCTGGCCAACCGGCTGATCCACCTGAACTGGCAGATCAGCGCCGAGGACGTCGCCGAGGGCTTCGCCAGCGGCTTCGAGACCCCGGAGTTCGACCTGAAGGACACCGCCGGCCCGGCCGCGGTCGCCGGAGCCCGCGCGCTGGTCGGCGCGTTCCTGCGGGTACGGCCCGAGCTCGTGCTCGCGGTCCCCGACAGCACCGACCGGGCCGGTCGCGGCTGGCCCAGCCCGCGCAGCTGGGAGATGGCGGCCCGCGCGCTCGCGGCGTGCGACCACGTACACGCCGAGGAAGCGGTACTCGCCGAGCTGGTGCTCGGCGCGGTCGGCGAGGCCGCCGGGTTCGAGCTGCTGTCCTGGCGCCGCAACCTGGACCTGCCCGACCCGGCCACCCTGCTCGCCGACCCCAACGCCCGCCTGCCGGAGCGGCTCGACCGGCTCCACGCACTGCTCGGCGCGGTGGTGTCGCACGTACGGGCGGACGGCACCACAGCCACCTGGGAACAGGCCTGGACGGTCGTCGCCCGCGTCGCGAAGACCGCACCCGACGTCGCCGCCACCGCGGCCCGCTCGCTCGCCAAGTCCCGGCCCGAAGGGGCGACCCTGCCCAAGACGATGCTGGAACTCGCCCCGGTGCTGCGGGCGGCAGGGCTGCTGCGATGACCACCACCGGGCCGGGCGGCACGACGCCTGCCGACGAGGCGGTGCTCCGGCGCGTTGCCGCCGCCCGGCTGTGGGCGGCGCACCAGGCGCCGTACCTGGCCTCGGCGGTGTTCGCGCTGCGTCCGGTGATCCTCGAGGCGGCGATCGGCGACGACGACGACGCCGGCGAGCCGGTCGCCGACCCCGACTTCCGGGCGTTCCCGGCGGACACCCGCTGGAACCTGCACGTCGAGCCGGGCACCGCGCTGGCCACCCCGATCGAGGAGATCGGCTGGTGGATGCTGCACCAGGTCGGCCATCTGGTGCGCGGCCACGCGGGCCGCTCACCGGTACGGCCAGGACCCGGCGAGCAGGTGAGCCACGCCGCCGGCACGATCCGCGACGAGGCGGCCCACCGCTGGAACCAGGCCGCCGACGCCGAGATCAACGACGACCTGGAGGCCGAGGAACTGCACGGACCCGCCGGGGTGGTGTCACCGGCCGAGCTGGGCCTGCCGGTCAACCGCACCGCCGAGGAGTACCTGCCGATGCTGGACGTGCTGGCCGACGCCCTCGGCCGCGGCGGCAAGGCTCTCGCCGAGTCGATCGACTGCGGCAGCGCGGTGGACGGCGTGGACCGCACGTACGAGGACAGCGGCTCCGGCGACGGCCTCACCACGCTCGACCGGGAACTCCTCGAACGCAGCATCGCGGCCGGCATCCAGGACCGGATCAGCGCCCGCAGTGAGGTCCCGTCCGGGTGGCGGCGCTGGGCCGAGGAACGCCTGCGCCCCTCGGTCAACTGGCGGGCCCGCCTCGGCGCGCTGATCCGGCGCGGCATGAGCACCGTGGCCGGGCAGGTCGACTTCAGCTACCACAAGCCGTCGCGGCGGGCAGGGGCTTACGACGGCATCATCCCTCCGTCGATGGTGCGGCCGGTGCCCGACACGGTGCTGGTCATCGACACCTCCGGCAGCGTCACCAACGAGCTGCTGCGGCGGCTGCTGGCCGAGGTGACCGGCATCATCGACGGGGTCGCCGGGCCCGCCCGCCGGCTGCGGGCCTTCTGCTGCGACGTCGCCCCGCACCCCGTACAGGTGGTGCGCCGGGCGAGTGACATCGAACTGGTCGGCGGCGGCGGCACCGACATGCGGGCCGGCGTGGACGCCGCGCTGGCGCTGCGGCCCCGGCCCGACCTGGTGATCGTGCTGACCGACGGCGAGACCCCGTGGCCCGAGCAGCGGCCCCCCGCGCACGTGGTGGTCTGCCTCATCGGCGACGGCGGGCACGCACCCGACTGGGCCTCCGTGGCGCGCATCCCGGCCGATGCGCTGTCGGGGGCGAGGGGGAGAGGAGAGTCATGACGACGGCTGACTTCGCCGACGAGCCGCGCCCCGAGCCGCTGCACGAGTGGCAGCAGCACGGGTTCTCCGTGGCAGAGGCGCGGCAGTGGATCGACGACGGGTTCACCGTCGCCGACGCGAAGCGGTGGCGCAAATCAGGTGTCTACACGGCGGCGGACGCCCGGCCGTGGCGCACCGCGGGCGCCACCCCGTACACGGTGGACCTGTGGCTGCGGGCCGGCATGACCCCGCGCGACGCGGTGCGCTGGCGCGAGCTCGGCTACTCGCCCGGGGAGGCCGCCGACAGGCATCTCGCCGGCGAGCGCCCGCACCCGCGCGGCTGGCTGTGGCGGCTGCTGCACCGCGGCGAGCAGCCGGGCGCGGCGTTCGCCGACGAGAAGCGGTCCAGCAGCATGCGGGAACTGCTCCGGGCCGGCATCCCGGCAGACCGGGCCCGCGGGTACGTCGAGGCCGGCTGGGCCGGCGCCGACGCGCTGGAGTGGGCCAAGCGGTCCGTCGAGCCCGGCCAGGCCCGCGTCTTCCAGGCGCTGGGCCTGTCCGCCAGGGAGGCCGGCCGGATCCTCGCCGGAGGCGGCGACGCGATCGCGCTGATGACGGACTTCTGGCGCGCCGGGGTGCCGATCGACGAGGTCGCGGCGTGGAGCGGCGCCGGCTTCACGGCCGCCGAGGCGGCCCGGATGCGGGCCGAGGGCACCGACGTCGAGCAGGCCCAGGTGCTGCGCGCACTGACAGAGGGCGACGAGCCCCGATCGACAGGAGGGGGCGCATGAGCCCGGCAGAACTCGCGATCCGCGCCGAGCAACTCCGCAAGACCTTCGGCGAGACCACCGCCCTGGACGGGCTCGACCTCGAGGTGCCGGCCGGCATGGTGTACGGCCTGCTCGGCCCGAACGGCGCCGGCAAGACCACCGCGGTCCGCATCTTCGCGACCCTGACCCGGCCCGACGGCGGCCACGCCGAGGTGGCCGGCTTCGACGTGACCCGCCACTCCGACGAGGTCCGCTACCGGATCGGCCTGAGCGGCCAGTTCGCCGCGATCGACGACGCGCTCACCGGCCGGCAGAACCTCGAGATGTTCGGCCGGCTGTTCCACCTGGACGCGGCCTCGGCCCGCCGCCGCGCGGGGGAGCTGCTCGAGCAGTTCGCCCTCACCGAGGCGGCGGGCAAACCGGCCAGGACGTACTCCGGCGGGATGAAGCGCCGGCTCGACCTGGCGGCCGGCCTGATCCTCGCGCCGCAGGTGCTGTTCCTGGACGAGCCGACCACCGGGCTCGACCCGCGCAACCGCAACGAGGTGTGGGCGGCGATCAGGCAGCTCGCCGACGGCGGCTCCACCGTGCTGCTGACCACCCAGTACCTGGAGGAGGCCGACCGGCTGGCCGGCCGGATCGCGGTGATCGACTCCGGCCGGGTCGTCGCCGAGGGCACACCCGCCGAGCTGAAGGGCCGGCTCGGCGGCGACAGGATCGACGTGGTGCTGCCGGGCCCGGAACGGCTGGCCGAGGCGGCCGCGCTGGTCGCCCGGGTGACCGGGACGGAGCCGGACATCGACGCGACGGTGCTGCGGGTGAGCGCGCCCGTGCAGCGGCGGATGGCCGCCCTGACCGACCTGGTACGCGCGCTGTCCGACGCCGACCTCGAGGTCGAGGACATCGCGCTGCGCCGGCCCACTCTGGACGAGGTCTTCCTGCGGCTGACCAGCCGCCGACACGACGAGGTGAGCGAGTGACCCTCTCCATGCCGTCACGGCCGCGCAACGCCGCCGAGCGACTGCGCTGGGAACTGTCCGACGGCCTCACCATCGGCCGCCGCTATCTGACGCACTGGGTCGCCGAGCCAGGGCGGATCGTCGCCAGCCTGGTCTTCCCCGGGATGATGGTGCTGCTGTTCGGATACGTCTTCGGCAGCGCGATGGTGGTGCCGGGCGGTGGCGACTACCGCGAGTTCCTGATGCCCGGCCTGTTCGTGATGACCATGGCGATGGGCATCGCGACGACCGTGACCGCGGTGACGGCCGACGCGGCGCGCGGCATCACCGACCGGTTCCGCTCCCTGCCGATGGCCCGCTCGGCGGTGGTCACCGGCCGGTGCCTGGCCGACATGGTCAACTCGGTGGTCGACCTGGTCGTGCTGATCGCTTGCGGGCTGCTGGTCGGCTGGCGGTGGCACGGCAGCCTCATCGACGCGGCCGCGGCGGTGGGCCTGTTGCTGCTGCTGCGGTTCGCGCTGGTCTGGGTCGGCATCTATCTCGGGCTGATCCTGCCGAGCCCCGAGTCGGTCGCGGTCGTCCTGGCGCCGGTCTACCCGCTGACCATGATCTCCAACACCTTCGTGTCGCCGCAGCAACTGCCGGACTGGCTGGGCGCGATCGCCGCGTGGAACCCGTTGTCGTCCACGGTGAGCGCGACCCGCCAGCTGTTCGGCAATCCGGGGGCGGCGGGCGACACTTCCTGGATCGCCGAGCACGCCACGCTGATGGCCGTGGTATGGCCGCTCGTGCTGGTCGTGATCTTTGTTCCGCTCGCGATTCGGCGGTACCGCGGGCTCAGCGATTGACCAAATGTCCGAAAAAGGGGGGTCCATAGTAGATTAGGGGGTGAAAAAGCTGACATTCATGTTGATCGAAAGGGTTGTCCTCGGTTAGGCTGGAACTGCATATGAGAGAGGCCGGGATAATCGCCTGACAGGGCGGTGGCGAACCGGCTCAGCTGCGGTTCTTACCGGCCGAGGGATAGTGGGAATGCTTCCGTCTGCCCTGGAACAAGCCGTATACGGAATTCATACCACATATGCCCTGCATATGGCGGACAAGCATGAGATATTCACCGCGCTGATTGATGGCGCGGCGACCACAGAAGAGATCGCGAAATCTCTCGGGCTGGACGCGGAAACGCTCCGGCGCCTGCTGATCCTGTTATGTGCCGCAGGGCTCGTGGAAAGGCGCCAGAATGGCGCGTACGCCGTTCCCCACGAGATTGTTCCCTTTGTCGACCGGCGTAGCCGTAAATATATCGGCGGTTTCGTGACGCACATGGTCACCGGCGCCGCCGGGCGCATGCCGGTGCTGGGCGACCACCTCCGGCACGGCAAGGCGGCGGCCGATCCCGCGGATGCCGACCCGTTCGCCCGCATCTACGCCGACGAGTCTGCGCCTGCCGATAATTCCATCCGTGCAGGTCAAGCGGCATGTGAGTATTCGTGGAGGACGCCGCCGTCAGCGCCAGTTGCATGTGGGGGCGCGTGGGGGCGACGTGGGTCAGGGACCGATGAGACTCGGCTCGCCATCCCGCGAGGACGACCTGCACTTGCGGGTGGCTGGCCTCGGCGAGGAAGCGGGTGGTGGCCAAGTTCCGGGCCGGTGTCCCTGAAGTCTGGGTTGAGGGTGGTACGGCGTTCCTCGGTCGGTCGTGTGGAAGGCGTGGGCGGCTGGCGATACCGTGGGTGCTTAACAGGTTGGAGGTCGCCGGTGTCCACACCGCACTACGATGGCGAGGCGCTGATTCCTCGTCCACCGCTGACAACGGCTGCTCTGCGGGCTGCGGTGGCTCAGATAGCGCCCGCCTACCTTGGCCAGTTCGTCGACCATCTCGACCAGGCAACCGAGCAGGCCGCGCGGCAAAGCACCGTGGCGCCGTTGCAAGGGTTCCTGGCTCAATGGGGCGAGTTCGTCGCGATCCACCGCCATCCCGCCAGAGCCGCGCGCATGCAAGAGCTAGAGCGGCAGGTGGCGGAGGCCACGGATCGGGAGACGTTGAAAGCGGTCATGGCGGACATCAGAGAACTGACCGACGCAGCGCGCCGTGACGCCGCCGGTGAGTGACGCCTGGACTTGGGAGTACGACCCGGACGACGAGCACGTTGCT
Source organism: Nonomuraea sp. NPDC050404 (assembly GCF_040655495.1). NCBI lineage: Bacteria > Bacillati > Actinomycetota > Actinomycetes > Streptosporangiales > Streptosporangiaceae > Nonomuraea > Nonomuraea sp. NPDC050404. The sequence goes on along the minus strand of NZ_JBFAKB010000006.1, from coordinate 60,279 downwards.
GCAGGGCTGCCCATTATGGTCATCGCGGAGGTGGAGCGGCTCGCTGGACAACTCGCGATCCTTGGACGGGACGCGGCCGGCGCAGGCCGAGGCCCCCTGTACGGGGGAGGGCTACGAACGCTCGATCTGTTTGGTGGGCGGGGTTTCCTCCACTTCATCGTCGCCGATCACCTACGCCTTGTGCTCATCGTGCGCATCACCTGGCTGGATGAATGAAGGCAGTTCCGACGCCTGACAACGTCAGGACAGCAGAACCTCAGCCTCGGTACAGCCGAACAGCGATAAGCGATAAGCATGGTCGTGGCCGGCTGTGCGCCTGCCGAAAATTCCATCCATGCAGGTCAAGCCGCTTGTGAGTATTCGTGGAGGACGCCGCCGAGCCGGTCGCTTCGGCGTACATTCAGGTCGATGATTCGTTCTGGATCCATGATCGGATCGGGGACGGTGCGCAGCGGGCTTCAATGGACATCGTCCGCACCGGGCCTTGCAGCAGGCCAGCGCCTGCAGGGGCGTTGACCTCAGAGGAGGCGTACAGGCCGTAGGTGCCCTTACCCGGTCGAGAACGACCACGAATAGGGGTCGGCGGCGTTTCCCTCCTCATCCGTTGCCTGACGTATTTCGAGGAAGGCTCGGTCCTCGGGCGCGCATCTCACTCTGGTGTCGGGGCCGAGTTGGCGTTCAAGGACGGTGATCTGGTGACGCAGAGCAAGTATCTCCACGTCCTTACCCCGATCGCCCATGGGGAGCAACCGCAGTGGGGCGAATGCGTTTGTGACGGTCAGGTGAGCCAAGCGAAGGAGCGCAGCGGATCATCCTGCCGTGCGCCGCTCCCGTCTCCCGGAAACCGGAGCTCGCGTACGCCACGTGATGCCCTCGCAGAGTCATGACCTGGGTAGATGTGGTTATCGGCAGGCTCGATGTTGGCGGACGCGTCGGCCTCGTCTGAAGGCTGACACGCGTACCCTGGCTCCGGACGATCGAGCCGGGGTACGCGTGCTCACGGGGCGGCCTTCACCCCGTTGTCCAGCGACCGCCTATGTGGCCGAGGAGGACGAGGACGGTGAAGATGACCGCCAGCGCTATCACTGCCCCGATGATGACTTTCCGCTGCATGCTCATCGCATCTCGTCTTTCGTGGTTCGTCACCGGCGTCAGCAGTTCGAGCTGCTGCCGGTGGGCGTGGAGGTGCCGTCGTAGTGGGACCAGATGTGGAGCTGTACGCACGCCGCGTCCGGTGTTCCGAACGCGTGCCAGACGGCCACTCGCCGGGTCTTGTGGCCACCGTTCGCGCGGTCCTGGTAGGTGTAGTAGTAGTCCTGCTTGTCGTCGGGGTCCACGCGGTGCCAGGTCCAGGTCAGCGCCCAGCCGGCCTTCCATCTCGACACCGACGAGGAGATGTCGCCGCAGACCTTGACGCCGTCGTAGCACCAGCGCTTGGTCAGCGTGTTGCTCAGTATGCGGTTGCCGAGCCAGTTCTCGAAGTAACGGGTGACCTGCTTGGTCTGGACGGTTCGCGAGCCCGCGAGCCGGTCTTTGGAGATCTCGGTGCGGCCGCGCACCGGGATCTGCCGTCTGAGCTTGGGGTCCTTCACCCAGAGCGCGGCGGTGGCCCGGTCGAGCAACCCGGTGCTGACGGCCTTCTTGATGATGTCGAGGTCGCTCAGGTCACTGGCGGCGGTGGGCGGCGCGTGGACGGCTGCGCAGAAGGTCGTCGCCGCGGCGAACGTGGAAACGAGTTTCGGCAATGGCATACGTGGGGGTGCCTTTCGCGACGCGCTGGTGTGCCACGCCGATTATCGGCCTCGGAGCTGCCCTGACCTGCGGACCCATGCTCTATCGGCATACATGATCGCCATCTGTCGGAAAATCGCCTATGCGGCTGGCTGTGTCCAAAGGAGCTGTGTACGGGTTGGAGCGCATGCCGAGCACTGCGCGCGACCTCTATGGGCAGTGCCTGCATGGCTGAAAGGCGAGATCCGCTCCGCGAAGCCATGATGCGACGGCCGAATAGGGCGGCGGCCGTGCTCGGTGCGTGCTCGCACTGCGCCTGCCGAAAACTCCATCCATGCAGGTCAAGCGGCATGTGAGTATTCGTGGAGGACTCCGCCGAGTCGGTCTCGTTGGCGTATGTTCGGGTCGATGATTCGTTCGGGGTCTGCGATCGGGTCCGGGACGGGACGCAGCGGGGCGGCTTGGTTCAGGGCTTGGTGGGCTCGGTGGTGGTTGTAGAAGTGTTCGTACTCGCGTGGAGCGTGCCGTAGGTGGCGTTCGTTCCAGATGAGGCAGCGGTCCAGGAGTTCGTGGCGGCAGGACTGCACCCACCTTTCCATGATCGAGTTCATTCGCGGCATCCGGATACCGGTGAGCACGGTCTTGATGCCGGCTTGGGCGAGGATCTCGTCCATGAGGGCGGGGAACTTGCCGTTCCTGTCTCGGATCAGAAAGCGTGCCCGGCGGCCCGCATTTTCCAGATCCATCATCAGATTCCTGATCGCCTGGATGACCCAGTCGGCGGTCGGGTGGGTGGTGGTGCCCAGCATGCGGACGCGCCTGTCGGCGTGCTCGATGACGGTCAGGATGTACTGGCGTTGCCCGTTCAAGATGACGGTCTCGATGAAATCACAGGCCAGCAGAGCGTCGGCTTGGGAGCGCAGGAAGTCGGCCCACGTGGTGGAGGCCCGTTCGGCCGCTGGGTCAAGGCCCGGCTGTTTGAGGATCTCCCAGACCGTGGACGGCGCGACCGTGATGCCGAGCGTGGTGAGTTCACCATGCACTCGCCGATAACCCCAGCCGGGGTTCTCCCGAACCAGGCGCAGAATGAGAGCGCGGATAGAGCGGACGGTGGGCGGGCGCCCAGGCCGCTTCGGTCGGCAGGTGCGGGCATGGCGCCGTTGCATCAGATCGCGGTGCCAGCGCAGGGCGGTGTCGGGCCGGACGAGGAGCCGCAGCCGGCGTAGGACCTCGCGCGGCAGCGAGGCCAGGAGCGCGGTGAGAAAGGCTCGGTCCTCGGGTGCGAATCTCACTCGGGTGTCAGCACCGAGTTGGCGTTCAAGGACGGCGATCTGGTGACGCAGGACGAGAATCTCCACGTCCTTATCCCGATCGCTCATGGGCAGCAGTCGCAGCGCGGCGAAGGCGTTCGTGACGGTCAGGTAGGCCAGGCGAAGGAGCACAGCGGATCATCCTGCCGTACGCGCTTCCGTCTCTCGGGTGACCGGAGCTCGCGTACGCCACGCGAAGCCCTCGCAGAGCCAAGACCTGGACGGATGTAATTATCGGCAGGCGCACAGCCGGATCACCAGCTCACGCAGCTCGTCTGGGATCGGTGGACGCCCGGCCGCGTTCGGGTACGTCCAGCGTTGGCTGACCAGCCGGCGGTGCCAGGACAGCAAGGTGCCCGGCGTCACGATCCGATGGAGGCGAAGTCGTGCGGGAAGCAGCCGCGCCAATGCGGCCAGCAGCGCCCGGTCGGCCCAGTCCGGTTGAGGCCGGGAAACCTGACGACGCAGGACGGCGACCTCATGACGCAGCACCAATATCTCCACGTCCTTGGAGGTGTCGCCTCGCGCGAGTAGCGTCAACCAGCCGAACAACCGGACCATCAGCAGATACAGCAGGCGTAGGAACACGAGTGCTGAGGATAGAAGGCCAGGTCAGATGCCATGGACGAGTTTTTGGCACCGCACAGGTCAGGAACTGCCGCTAGGTCGGCCCGGCCCGGCGAGGCGCCGGATCGATAGCCGTCGCATGCAGGATCTCCCACAGCGTGGAGGCCGCTATTGAGTAGCCCAGGCGAGCCAACTCACCCTGGATTCTCCGGTGTCCCCAGGTCGGGTTCTGCTGCGCCATCCGCACGATCAGTGTCTTGACCGGCCGGCGAGTGGAAGGGCGTCCCGGGTGTCGTCTGTCGGTGAAGGTCGCCTTACGCCTCACCAGGGTGCGATGCCAGCGTAAGAGCGTCGCCGGGGGGACCGGGAACACCTCCGGCCATCGGCAGCGGCTGATCAGCCGGGACAACGCCGCGAGCCAGAGCCGGTCGACATGCCCCCAGCGCGGCCGGCCACCGAGCTGACGGCGGAGCACTTGGTTCTCCTGACGAAGCACCAGCAGCTCGGCGTCCTTGGAGAGATCAGCGCGCACCAGCACCGTCAGCAGGCCGAACAAGCACCTCAGTAACCGATAAACAAGCGACAACACCACATCGCGATGGTGGCAGTCGCCCCCTGACCTCGCAGCGAAATCCCAGCTCACAGCCCGAAACTCTATTTCCGAGCGGGACAGGATTAAGGGAGAGAGCCGGAGCTATGCGACAGAAGCTCGAGGTCAGTGGCGAAACATGTAATGCTTCCGTCTGCTGCCCGACCGGTCCATGTGGGGTAGAGGCCATCACCCATGCCGCAGTCAAAGAGTAGAACGTTTCCGCCGGTCTGTGGGTCGGTCAATTCGGCATGACAGTTCTCCATCACCTCGTCACGGGCTATATCGAGTTGTGTCTCATCGCGCTGGGCAGCTTGCAAAAACGGAAGGAGGGACACGTCCAGATAGCATCCTTGGCCACTATCTACGGGGAACCCATAGAACGAATCTGGAGCAAGATCGGCAACTTTCTGACTTGGCCGCAGCGCTGGCTCCCAGGAGACTGTTACGGCCTGAGATATCACTACCTTCGCAGCGGCGACTCTGGGGCGCGCACCGTATACTGGCTTCTCGAAGTTCGCGATTGCGAGAACTACTGGGTAGCCCCCGCTGCTCACCCGATCAACGAATGCCTGCGTTACGTCGGACGGCTCGATGACGCTGGTGCTATTATCGCGTGCCACCAGGTATCCGGTCGGAAGTTGAAGTTTGCCGGCCTCGCGGAGTTCGATTCGGAGAATATCCCCGCTAGGCCACTGGTAGCGTGCTCCTTCCTTAAAAATCGCCGAAAAGTCTGCTGGTGAAATAGGCATCTCGCACCTCTTGAGTGTTTCTGCGATCCTGGCGTGCCTGAACGTGCGGGGTGCTGCCCGGGTCCGCGCCGCCGGCGATACGGAGCGCGGACCCGGGCGAGACTGTTACGGATGGTTTTGAACTATGTACGCCTTTCCTCCGCCGCTCCGACTGTACACGTACAACCACATGCGCGCAGGCAAGTAGTTGCCCCGAGAGCCGAAGTAGTCCGGTACGACAGCATAGAAGACTGCTTCTTTGGCATCAATACGACGTCCGACTTCTCGCTCGACGTCACGCATCTTCTGTTGATTGGCTCTGGCATAAAGGATAGTCATGTTCCTGGAGTCGGTATTGCTGCCACCGAATTCCCGGGCGATGAGGTGGGTTCTGTCGACACCGGTGTAGAGCCCGAATCCGGCTGGCGTCACTCGAGTCGAGTTGTCCGGCATCGCCGGTTTGCTGCGTAGGCACGCCATGGCGCCCGTGGGCCTGCCACCAGTGTGCGGAGCAGTAGTGTCCAGCGGGAGGTACTGGATCTCGTTGGGCGCGTACTGCCCTCCCTCGTCGCACCTGCGCCCATCGTCTTCGAGCGACTTCAGGAGTTTCTCGTGGTCGATCGGTTCCCCCTCGGTCGCTGTGTCGCCCGACAACATCAGCAGCAGTCCGAGAAGCCCCGCTAAGCGGCCTCCACCGGTAGATGTCTTTCCCTGTGGGACGACAGGCGGTGCGAAAGGCTTCACCGGTGCGACGACAAGGGTTTGCTTGCCTGCGGCCGCCGCCTTCGCTCCCGATGGGTCGCACTCCTTACCGAAATTGTTCTTGCACTGCGATCCGTCGTACTTGGGGTTGTGCCAAGGGCGTGGTTCGTGACCGTCGATCTCGATCAGACCGATTGGGTTGCCACCCGCGAACGCATAGCGGTTGGCGGTCCAGGGATCGAGGCTCAGCGCGAGGTCGGCAAGAGCACCCTTGTAGCTGTCGAGGTTGAGGAAGCGGTTCAGAGTGGGGCTGTAGTCACGGAACCCCATGTCGTACATGCCGGTGGAGTTGTCCCAGCGCTTGGCGTTGAAGCGGTAGGGGTTGTACTCCTCCTTGGCGGTGGGGTCGGCGGGGTCGGGCTTGTCGACGCCGGTGAAGAGCTTGTCGTCATTCTTGCCGTACGCGGTATAGCCATACGTGGCTCTCGTGTCACCGGTTTCGCTAGTGATCTGCTCGACGTCGGTGTGGGAGTTGTCCCCGTAGTAGGAGTTCTCCTCCGTACTGTCAGGGTTGATCTTCGCCTGCGACAGTCGCTCACCCCATGCGCTGTACTGGAAGGACTTGGTGAGCTTGCCGGCCACCTCCTCGTCCAGAACCTCGGCAGACAGGCCCAGATACGAGTATGCGGTGGTTTTGGCTCTTGCGGTTCCTTCCTTTTCGGTCTTCGACGTGGTGCGATCAAGCGGATCGAAAGTGTAGGCAGTGACTGTGGTGATGCCGTCGGCCCCGAGTCTTTCGTGTTTGGTGACATGGTCGAAGCCGTCGTAGGTGTACTTCTCCAAGGTCGTCCCGCCACCGGTCACGGTGCGGAGACGGCCGTAGGGGTCGTAGGCGTGGCTGGTTGTGGCCCCACCTGCGGTGGAGGTCAGCAGGCGGTTGCGATCGTAGGTGAAGGCGGTTTGCCTGCCGTCGACGGTCTGGTTGTAGACATTGTTGTTGGCGTCGTGCTTGTAGGTTTCGGTTTCCGCGGTGCCGCCGCTGGTGGGGGTTTTGACGGTCTTGGCGATGCGATCGCGGGGGTCGTAGGTGTAGCCGTAGTTGTGTTCTAGGTAGGTGCTGTTGTTGTCGGCGTTCTGGATTTTGGCGTGGTCGCTGGCCTTTTGCAGGTTGCCCTGGTAGCCGAGGGTGTGCTCGGTGACGATCGTGCCGTTGCTCTTCTTTTCGATCGAGTGGCGGAGCAGGCCGGTCAGGAAGTAGTCGTAGTCAACGGTGTTGCCGTTGGCCTTGGTTTCCTTCAGCCGTTCGCGGCGTGGCGTGTGAGTGTACTGGGTGGTCTTGGGGTTGGTGTCGGTGGCGGATTTGCGGTTGGTGACGGAGTCGATCAGGTCGCGCACGTCGTAGGTGTAGGTGGCGCGAGTCTTGTCGTGGGTGCGCTCGGTGACGGCGCTGTTCTCGTTATAGCTGTAGGTGGTGGTGTTCTTGAGGATCCCGTCCAATCTCTCGACGATCTTGTCGATCTGGTTCAGGCCGGTGTAAGTGACCGCCCAGTCGTCGATCTTGGCTGTCGTGGTGTTGTCGAGGATTTGGGTGAGGTTGGCGTTGGGGTCGTAGACGTAGCCGAAGTCCTTCTTTTCGACGTCGGCGGCTCCGGTGTCGCGGACCAGTTTGATCGCGTCGGCGGCGACAGTGCCGTTCGCCTGGTCGGTCAGGGTGATGGTGGCGGGCTTGCCGGCGGTGAAGGCGTGGCTGCCCAGCTTCACCCACTCGCCGGCGTGTTTGGTCTGGTCCACCGTCTTTTTGTCGTCGCCGTCGATGGTGTAGGTGGCGTTGGTGGCGGTGGCGCCGGCCGGGTAGGTTGCCCAGACCTGGTAGGTGCCGGTGGTATTGGGCGTCACGGTCCAGGTGAAGGCGGACTTGCCCTCGCCCGCGGGGGCGGCAGCAAAGTCGTAGCCGGTAACGGGGATCTTGGTGCTCGGGCCGGTAGCGGCTGGTGCGGTTGCCGGTGTCCGGGCGGTGAAGGTGCCGGTCGCCTGGCCCTGTCCGATGTCGCTGTTGTCGGCGAGTACGACGTCGATGTCGAGCGGGACGCCGTTGTCGGAGTGGGTCTTGAGTTTCCCGTCAGGGTAGTAGGACCAGTCCATGGCCCGCTGTGAGGAGCCGCCTGCCGAGGTGACGGTGCGGTTGGTCTGCAGGCCGAGCGTGTTGTAGTCGTAGCTGGTCTGGATACCCCACGCGTCGGTGCTGGTCTTGTTCCATCCGGTGTCCCAGTACGTCATCGTGCTGACGTTGCGGACGGTCTGGCCGTGCGACGGCGGGGCGCTGATCTCCTTCAGCCTGGACAACTCGTCGTAGACGTACTTGACGGAGTCGGGTTGGTTGTAGGTGGGGTCGTCCTTGTCGTAGGGGTAGACCTCCTCGATCGGCCGGTTCAACTTGTCGTACTTCGTCTCGGTGAGGAAGTCGCCGCGGTCGTCGGTGGTTTCGACGCCGCGCGGGGTGATGGCCTTGGTCTGGTTGCCGACCTGGTCGTAGGCGTACTGGGTGGTGACGTACTTGATCACGCCGTCGGTTTCCGAGTGTGGCGCCTTGGTCTCGATCGCGCTGCCGCGCTTGTCGTAGACGGTGATCGTCTTGTTGCCCTCCTGGTCGGTCTGGCTGACGGGCAGGCCGTCGCGGTCGTAGTCGGTGGCCGACTGGTGGCCGGCCGCGTCCTTGACGGTTTTGACCTGGTGGTTGCGGTCGTAGGTGTAGGAGGCGGTGTAGTCGGCCGCATCCGAAGTGGCGTTCTTGCGGGGGTCGACGATCTTGGTGACGTTGCCGACGTTGTCGTAGCTGTAGGTGATCTTCTGCTGGGCGGCGTTGACGACGTCGGTCAGTTGGTAGATCGGGTCGTAGACGTAGGCCGTGGTGTAGTCACCGATGGTGGTGGTGAGGTTGCCCTTTGGCTCGGTCTGCGTCTTGATGTTGCCGGCCGCATCGTAGGTGTTGGTGGCCTTGCGCTCGGGCGAGTCGGCGGTGTCCTTAGGCAGCAGCGACTCGATCAGTTGGTCGGCCTTGTCGTAGACGGCGGTCGAGACGGTGCCGTTGGGCGCGGTCACCTTGGTGATGTTGTCGTTGGCGTCATAGATCGAGGCCGGGGTGGTGATGAACACGCCCGCGTCCTGGTCCTTGGGGACCTTCGACTCCAGCGGCCGTTTGAACAGGTCGTAGGTCTGGGTGGTCTTCTTGCCGAGCGCGTCGGTGACTGACAGCACGTTGCCGCGCACGTCATAGGCGGTGGCGGTCACCTTGCCGTTGGCGTCGGTGATGGTCTTGGGGTAGCCGGACGGGTCGTAGTCGCCGTAGCCGGTGGGGTTGCCGTTGGCGTCGGTGCTCGTGGTGAGCTGGCCGTGGCCGTTGTACGCGTACTTCGTGGTGTAGTCGCCCGCCGTGGTGGAGGCGACGCCTAGCGGGTCGGTGACCGACAGTAGGTTGCCCTGGGGGCTGTAGCCGAAGGCCCATTTACGGCCCTCGGGTGAGGTCTTCTCGACCAGGTCGGCGACATAGCCGTTGAGACCGGTCTGGTAGACGAGGGTGGTCGCCGGGGTGCCGTTGGCGTTGGCCTCGGCGTCGCGCAGTTCGAGGGGGTAGCCGGTTTTGGGGTCGTACTTCCACGTCGCGTAGGCGTTGCTGGGCTCGGTGAGCTTGACCACGTTGTGGTCGTCGTCCCACTGCAGCGCCGTGGTCTCGGTCTTGGCGTTGATGATCTGCTCTGGCCTGCCGTAGCCATCCAGCACGTACTTGGTGGCGTTGTTCAGCGGGTCGGTGACCGTGGTGCGGACGTACTTGGTGAACGGACCGTCGTTGTAGTCGAAGCGGGTCACGCCGCCGAGCCGGTCCTTGATGCTTTCCACGCGCAGCTTGCACCAGAACAGCGCCGGGGTCCGGTGGTAGGTGAAGGTGGTGGTGTTGCCGCGCGGGTCGGTGACGTCGGTGAGCTTGGTGTTCTGGTTGCCCCAGCCGGCGTCGTAGCCAAACTTGAACGTCTTGGCGGCCGTGTCCCCGGCGCCGTCGACCATGCGCGCCATCAGGCCCTTGGACGTGTAGGTGAAGCTGACTTTACGGCCCGAGATGTCAGTGGCGGATTCGACCTGGTCGATGAGGTGCTTGTTAGACAGTTTGCGGCCGGACACTTCCTGGCCGTTGCCGTCGATGTAGGTGTAGTCCTGGCCCTTCTTGTAGTAGTCCAGGCTCAGGGTGCGGCGGCCAGTGGCGTCGGTGATGTGCTGCAGGAACTTTGTCACCTTGCCGAAGCACTCGTTGCGGCGCTCGTAGGTGAAGGTCATGGTGTTGCCGTTGGCGTCCACGACCGCCGACTGGTAGCCCTCTTCGTCGAAGAAGAACTGGGTGCGGTCGGGCTTGGTGAACACCCACCGGCGCAGCGGATCGGTCGAGATCCGGGTCGGGTTGTCCGGATGGGCCACCCGCTGCAGGTATAGGTGCACGCCCTTGGGATGCACGTAGTCACATACCTGCGGGTTGCACGTGGAGTTGCCGTGCTTGTCCAGCGTCCACACGTGCGTGGTGCCGTCGCCGTCGGTCAGCCGTACCTTGTTCGGCCAGGTCTCGCGGCGCGGCTCGAACGACAGAGCCGTTCCGAGCCGGTTCAGCGTCGAGGTCTGCAAGGACCAGCCGTACCCCATCGAACTGGAGGCGGTGTCGAGGCTGTTGTAGGTGGTGCGGACGAACGTCTGCGGCCCGCGTGAGGGGTTGGACAGCGCGTTGTAGGACCAGTTGAGGTTGCCCGCGTAGGTGTTGACCAGCGCGGTGCCGCCGGCGCCGGTGTTCTTGCCGGACGATTCTCTGCAGTCCCGGACCCCGGGTTCCGCAGTTGGTAGTCACACGTGAGCCCGGATTTGGGTGTTGGCCTGGGGGAACGCGTGTAGGGCCGGGGAGGGTCGTGTGCCTACGCCCTCTGCGGCTGGTTGCTGATCGGTCAGGCGGGTTCGAAGACGGAGACCCGTGCCGGTGGTGTGATGGAAAGTGCCTGGTAGATGGCTCGTTGTGCTGGTCGTAGCGGGGTGGTGTGGACGACGGTTCCGGCCGGTCCGGCGAGGGTGACCTGGGACAGACGGGACAGTTCGCGGTTGATCCGGGGCCATCTTTGCTCACATCGGCGTTCGGCGACGCGGGTCAGCAGCAGCGCGAGCCAGCAGATCAGCACGTGCGCGCGGATGCGGTGTTCGAGCCGGTGGAAGACCGGGCGCAGCAGGAGTTCGGACTTCATGTCCCGGAAGCCTCGCTCCGCTTCGAGGAGGTTTTTGTACCCGAGTGCGGCGTCTTCGGTACTGATGTCGGGATCGCTGGTGGCCAGCAGGTACTTGCCGTCCAGTCGTTCTTCGGCCTTGACCTTGGCCCGGTCGATCACCAGCCGTCCGTTCTTCTGCTGGCGGATCCACCGCTTGAGGGTGGGATGGTCGCGCAGCGCGCACTCGGCCCGGACGTGGGCGGCCTCGGCCCTGTCGCGGGCCGTGGCGCTTAGCTCCCGCTTGGCCTCCCGTTCGCGCTGGGCCTTGATCCGCTCCAGTTCGGCCTCGATCCGGGCGATGGCCTGCTCGCGGTGCTGCCGGTCGCGCTGTTCTTGGTCGGGGTTGTGGCAGATGATGAACCGCACGTCGCCGGCGCCGTCGAGGCGGACTTCCTTGAGGCGCAGGTTGTCGCGCACCTGCTGGTAGCGGCCTTGGCGCGACAGTGCCTGCTCGACCAGGGCGCCGCCGTCGCGCATGCGCATCCCGGCGATGTAGTGGCCGCCCGCGCGGCGCAGATAGGCCAGGTTCTCGGCGGAGGAGAAACCGCGGTCGACCACGGTGATCACGCGGCCGAGCTTCCAGGCGCGCATGTCGTCTTTGACCTCGGCCAGCACGCTCTGGTCGCTGGTGTGGCCGGGCCAGCACCACACCCGCACCGGGATGCCCTCGCGGGTGACCGCCAGTCCGATGACGATCTGCGGCAGGTCGTCTCGATGGTCCTTGGACTTGCCGTAGGTGCGAAACGCCTGCTCGCCGTCCTCTTCGGCGTCGCGTTCGAAGTAGGTGGAGGTGGTGTCGAAGAACAGCAGGTCGACTTCGAGGTTGAGCAGGTGGGCGACGGCGAAGAAGACCGCTTCCTGGACTTCGCCTTGGGTGTCGGCCTCCACGAGCAGGTCCATCGCCCGATAGGCCTGGTCGTCGTCCATGACGGCCAGGCCGGGGATGATCACGTCCTGGGTAACCCATTCGGCGGCCGACAGCTTGCTCATCGGCGCGATCGCCCGGTTGGCGACCAGCGCGAACAGCACGCGTTCCATGTTCGTGGTGAAGCGCCGCCCGTCGGTCGCCTTCTTGATCGCCGAGGCGACCGTGAGCTGCTGCCACAGGCCCTCCAGCAGCCAGATGCCGCCGATGGGACGGGAGTCGACCACTTCGATGGGGGCGCTACCGGCATGTTGCCCGACCTCAACGGTGTCATCGGCTTCGCCGCGACCGTCCGGGCCGTCGCCGAAGTGCCTGCGGATGGAGGCCGCTAGCCCGAGCAGGCCGTTCACGTCCAGACGGTCGACCCGGCCCAGGTTCATCAGCACATCCGGCTTGATCTTGCCGTCCACGCGCCGGTTGTGCGCCAGGGCGACGTAGCGGACGACGCTGCCGTCAGCGTTGGTTCGCCGGGTGAACCGCAAGTACATGACTACACAGAACCACGAACCCCGAGCTTGTGCGCCCGGAATCTTCGAAGTCGTGTTACTACACTCTCGTCCCCTTGTGGTGTCCCGCAGCCCTCTGCGCGTCCTCTACCTGCACATTCTTCTAGCCCGCTCGCTTTGTGTGACTACGAACTGCGGAACCCGGGCGGACGGGCCAGCAGATCGCGGGCTACCGCCTGCTGCCAGTGCTCGGCGCGCCGCAGAGCCGAACCGACGGGCATGATGCCGTCGCCGTGCCGGTGGACGCGCTCGAACGTTGATGCCGGGTCGGCTTGCGCGTCGGCCAGCAGCGCGACCGCGGCGTCACTGTCCGGTTCCGCCGCGGGGGAGGCCAGCGCGAGCCCCACCACGGCCATGGCGCGCAGATCACGGTGCGCGGCGGCGGCATCGCGCAGACTGGCGAACCACTCCGCGTGATCGGCCGCCGCGAGCCACGCCACGGTCAGCACGCAGGCCACCGCTCCGGCATCGGCCGCCGGCCTCACCCCTTTCTCGGCCCGCGCGCGCAACGCGGGCAAACTGCTCGGCGCGGCCTCGGGCAAGAGAGCGAGCAGGCGTGCTACCCCCGCCACGACCGTCGGGGAGACATCGTTCAGCAGCCGCGCGATCGGGTCGACGTTGGCGGTCATGGCCGCCCGCGCGAGTGCCGCGTGGTCGGGCTCGGGTCCGGCGGCGGGATCCCAGGAGATGTCTCGGTGCGGCTGCGCCAACGCGATGTCGGTCATCAGGTCCACGACCAGTCCTCGGTGGGGCTGCCGTGCGATCCTCACGACCTCCAGCAGGTACGGCACCAGGTACGGGGCCGCGTCGTAGACCTCGCGCGCGTTGATCCCTTGGAACAGTCCGTGCCGCAGCCGCCACACCGGCGACCTTTCCGACGAACCCGGCGGCGCCGCCGCGAGCTCTCGCAGCAGGCCGGGCACTGCGACCGAACCTCCGGGCCAGTACCCGAGCCGCCCCCACGGCACCTCGTCCACACCCTCTAACACCACATCACCCCTTCAGACCATACGAACCGCGACAACTCTTTCAACCGGGCGATGCGCTGGTGCTTCGTGGCGAACGGGCGCAGCCGCGACTTCCAGGAGTTCAGCGAGGCGTCGAGGTCGTCCGGGTGCTTTCGCAACGCTCGGTCGAGCTCGGCACCACCGAGGAGTCCGGAGGTAGTGCCATCCCCGGGAAGAGAGTCAGGCACCACGCCGCGTTACTGGCTCCCCATACCGAGTCGTCGGCAGCACTGCTTGTACTTCCGTCCCGAGCGGCACCAGCATGGGGCGTTCCGCTCCGTTCGCCATGGCGAGTCTGTGGTGTCCAATGCCGGGTCCTCGAAGTACTCGTCGATCGGGTCGGCAAGGTCGGGGCGCTGAATCATGAGCTGGGCGAATGCGGTGAAGTCGGCGTACAGGAGATGCAGCTTGGAGCCCTCGCCGGCGAGTTCGAGACCGGCCAGCTCGACGCGGGAGCGGTGATTGTCCCAGTCAGTTCCGTACTTTTCAGCGATCCGCGGCCACCGCCGGGAGAGGCGGTCGAAGTCCTCACGGGGCCAGAACAGAGTGCGCGGATCGCCCTCTTCTTCGTGCCAGTGGGCGTCCGGGTCCGGCGCCGCGGGCGCGTCGGGGAAGCCCATATCGCGGCGGAACCGGTCGATCGAGCGTTGCAGCTGAGCGGCGGACAGCGCGTTGCCTCGCCTGGTCAGCCGCTCCTGGCCGCCGACCAGGATCCGCAAGGCGCCGACCTGATCGCCGCTCTCGCCGAGCGCGTCAGCGTAAAGGTCATAGTCGGTCCAGTCCGCCAGCCCCTCCTTGACCACGCGGCGGAAGATCGCGGAGGCCTCCTCGGTCCGGCCTTGTTCGTGCAGGAGCGCGGCCAGGCGGCTCAACGGCTCCATGCCTTCGCGCCGGATGTCTTCGGTGTCCGCTCGGCGTAGCAGCTCTGTCGCCCGATCGACCTCGCCGTCCATCGCCAGGAAGTCGCAGGCCACCATCAGCGCGTACGGCCGATCGAAGTCCTCACCGCGCAGAGCGGGATCGTCGACGGCTGCCAGCACTCGGGCCACTGCCGCATCCCGCTCTGGCCCGGAGAAGCGGCCCATGCCCAGACTGTCGATGTCGGCTTGGCTCACCAGGTTGTCGCTCGTCACCCGTACGAGCGTAGAGGCACCGCCACGGCCATCTGCCCGACTCCACTACGGGCGCTGTCTTGGCGGGTCAGAAGAGATACGGTTGGTCCCTGTTGGGTCTGATCTCCGTGGGGGAACACGAGATGGGCGCAAGGGATCGCCGTCTGGGCCGCTATCGTTCAGCCGCTCTCTGACATCAACGCGGGGTCGTAGCCGTCTACCAGGCCGACCGGCTCGTCGACAGTGATCGTGAAGTTCCAGCCCTCGTTCTGGATCGCCTGGCCGAGTTCGTTCCAGGTCAGCTGTCGGCCGTCGACGACCACGGCCATCTCATCCGGGCTGCGCCAGATGATCCTGCCACGTACTTCGCGGTCGGCGATGGTCATCTCGCCGGTGAAGGGGCTGCGCCTCAGGCATTGTCTGCCGATCTCGCGGCGGGCGGTCTCCCGTACGTGGTCAAGGGCGCGCTGCGGATCGGCGTGAGGGTCGGCGAGCGTCCTGAAGGCATACCCTTCCTCGACGTCGACTTCCGTGAGCTCGGCGTCGATGCCGGTGGCGCCGTGAGTGAGGCGGTAGGCCAGGACATGCGGTCGTCCGTCCGGATCGATGAACCTCTCCGGTGGCGGAGGCGGCGGTAGCGGATCACGCCCCGTACGGTCAGACATCCAGGAGTTCCAGCAGGCGTCGCAGAGCATGCCCACGGTGTTCAGAGAAATGCGGGCCGGGCGTCCACACCGACTGCATCCTGCGCTTTCGGCAGCCACCCGTTGACCTTACGCCTTCGGGGTGTCCCGGGTTCGCACCTTGAGATCGGCGAGGCGATACGCTCGCGGCCATGCCCTCTGTCGCCGAGAGTCCGGTGTTCACAGCCGCTCGCGCCCTGGCCTCCTGGGTAGGGGGCGGTCGGGCGGTCACGCCGTCGATCGCGATCAAACCGGCGCTGGTGCCCGATGCCGCGCTGGCGCTCGGTGTGGCGTGTCCGGTCAAGGTCCGACGCCTCAGCGATGTGCCGGAGCTGCAGCGGGCTTGGCTGACCGCGGTGGCGGCAGGGCTGGTCACGATCGAGGGCTCGCGTGCCGTTCGGGCCGAACCCGCGCCGGCGCTTGACGTTGAGGTCTGGTACGCGGCCTTGGAGCAGGTGATCGCGGCGCAGCTCACGGATCCCTGCGAGGTGGACTCGCGAATCTGCTGCCTGGTCACGCTGGACCTGCTGGCGGAGGAGGCGCCGCCGCTGGGCGGGGCGCTGCGCGAGGCGGTGGAGCAGGGGATGCGGCAGCGTGGTGATGGGGACTGGCGCTTCGTCAGGCTGGCCGATCGGCATCCCGTCGACCACCTGCTGACAATTCTGGTCGCTCAAACCTGCGGGAAAGGGTTCACCCTTGCTGGTGTGCTAACCCATGCACGATCCATCGGCGGTGATGTCCGACGCGTCGGCCCAGTATTTGCCATTGCCCTCGGGCCAGGAGGTCGTCGTCTTGAGACGGCCGTTCTTTCCTGACCCTTGATAGATCTTGATACTGGCGCCCTTGGACCAGCTTCCGGCTTGCTTGTCGCTGTCCGCACCTTTGTATTTCGGAGTCTTCTTGGTGGTCTTGTACGGGCAGATGACGGCGGCGCTCTGCTGAGCTGCCAGGATCGTCGCGTTCGAGGTGCTTCCCGCACTGGCGGCCGGAGCGATTAGGAAGGTCGCCGCACTGGCGGACACGAATGCCGCCACCAGCGCTGGGATATGACGGCTCTTCAACGCCCTCATGAGAATTCTGTCCATTCCTTGAGGAGTGCGCTCGCCGGAGGTGTTCTGGCGAGCAGCTGTACCGTGACAGGTCTACGGCAGCCGCTGTTTACTCACCGTTTCCATCCGGACCGCGCCGTCCACCGAGCCCTGAAGCAGCCAGCCCTCTGCGGGCGCTACCCGATCCGGTCGACGCCGACATCGAGGTCTCCCGACGAGACCGGCGCGGCGGCCTCCTCCACGAATACGCCCAGGTCGCATGAGGCGACACAATATCTGAGCACCCACAGGGTGTCACCACTCATGCCTGGCCATCTGAAGAAGCCTGGGACCTGCGTCTTTCGGCGGACGGCGAAACACTCTTACCGTGCGGCGGTCGTGCGCCGATGCTGGGATCCGCGACGAGCATGCGAGTGCGTACCCCGGGGGGTGCCTGACAATCCAAGCCACCACTACACCTGTTCCCAAGGGTCACAACGGGCACCACATCCACGGATGAGGCATGCCCCGCGCCGCTACCCAGCAGCGTTACCGCCCTTGAATCGCATGAACGTTTACGGCCGAAGCAACACCACGCCAGAGCGAACAGGTCAAACTCGTACACCACTTCTGTGGACGCAACCGCGAAGCCTGATCTGCAGAGAGAAGTCAGAGAATGAAGCCGTCCCAAGTTAAGCTATCCCGAGCCGCTGCGATCGGCGCTGCCGTGCTGCTCGGCCTGGGGGGCGCGGCCGTCGCGCCCACCGCGGCACATGCTGCGTCATCGCAGCGCATGCTCCTGGACGGGCCGTTCTACCTCATCAATGCCAATGGCAAGTACCTGGGGGCTGATGGAACGTGGCTCCGCCTTTACGGGAACGGCGGTGGCAATCGCTACTTCAATACGGTCCCTGACCGGGGCTACGTCACCTTCGAGCACAACGACTCCAAGAAGAACATTGGCACCGTCTACAACGGCACCTCCAGCGGGACGCGAGTCTTCCTGGCCAATCCGTCCGGCAGCGGAACCCAGGACTGGAGCGCCGTGCCCTTCGGTGGCGGAACCGAGTTCTTCGCGCTTCAGAATCTTGCCGCTATCGGGAAGTGCATGGGAATTTCGGGCGGCAGCAGCGGCACCGACATCGCCATCTTCCCTTGCGACAGAGCGCCCAACCAGCAGTGGAGGCTGCAGCGGGTGCCGCGTTAGGTCAACCAGCTCTGGAACACGTCCCGTGACTTTGGTAGTCAGCCATGTGAGCCAAGTAAGGTTGGCGCGAGCATCACGGCCCTGTTACGTGGCTCATGCAAGCGCCCGGCGGATTCCACCATCGGCGCTCGGCCGTCAGGGGGAGAGGGTGTCCCGGCGTCCACCGAAAGACCCTGATCCGCGGACCGGCCGCCCGGAGAGCAGGTCGGCGCCCAGTTCGGTTGGGTAGTGCAGCACCAGGTTGACCTGCCGGACGCTGGCGATCAGATTGGCCTGGCGGAGCACATGGACGTGCTCGCTGGCCGTGGACGGCGAGACCCGCGCCCGGTGGGCCAGCTCGCCGGTGCTGTAGCCAGGCGCCTGGACGATGCAGCTCAGAATCTCGGCTCGGGTGCGCCCCAGCAGCGCCGCCAGCGCCTCACCCCCGGCAGCGCTCCCGGCAGCGCGGCGCTGGCCCGGGCGGCGGATCGGGTAGGCCAGGACGGGAGGCAGCGCCGGATCCACCAGCGCCACCGGGTTGCCCCGGCAGAAGTAGGACGGGATCACCGTCAGCCCTCGCCCCCGCAGGGGGATCTCCCGGTCCAGGCCGGTCGGATAGTCGACCTCCAGCACCGGAGGGCGCCAGCGCGTCGCCGGCGACAGGAGGGCGAGCATCTGTTCGGCGCCGCCCGTGACGAGGTGCCGTTGCAGCAGGGCGCGCTCGCGGGTGAGGGCGAGCTCGGCCTGCGGCCGGTGCGGCGTGAGCACCGCTTCGCAGTAGCCGGCCACGAGCCGCTCGATCCGCTTGATGGCCTGCCGATTGCCGCGCGCGACGTCCGCCAGCTCTGTGGAGGGCAGGCCGGCGGTGCGGCGCAGCAGCTCCATCTCGGCCCGTATCCGTGTGCCGGGCGTGTCCGCGAGCGCCCGCAGGGCCTGCTCGTCGCCCAGCTGGGCTTCGATCGGGGTGAGGAAGTCGGGAAAGTACGGCCCCCTGGGCGCCAGCGGCAGCAGCAGCGAGCGGACGGACGACAGAAGGCCGGCTTCGGTCAGCCGGGCCCGGGCCTGCCGCCGCCAGTCGGCCATGGTCGGCCCGCCGTCGCGGGCCTGCAGCCGGTGCAGGCTGCCCAGCATCTCCCACAGCAGGTCGGTCCGGGTCACCAGCCGGGTGAGCGCGAGGTCTTCGGAGGTGAAGACGATCCTCAGTACGCCGCGAGAACGAGGGGACAAGGTCCTTCCCTTCCGGTGGATGGGGAGGTGCGCTTTCCTGACCGTTCCAGTTGCCCTGTGGTTGACGACAGTGCCAGAAACGCCGGGCATCCGCATTAGATGGAAGCTCTCCCGGCCCCCCCGTGCATGCCGTCGGGCGGCGTGGCCATGCCGTCTTGATCGCCCCCTTGGCAATTGGGCCGGCGGGCGGCGGCTTGCGCAGCGTTCGACGCAACGGTTGCGTCCACGGGAGTGGTGTACGAGTTTGACCTGGTCACAGGCGTGGCGCCAGGAAATGGTGACGGCCATCGCGTGATCCTTCGAAGGCGCAAACCAAGATCGAAGGAGACCACGTGATGCCCGCGGACAACAGCATCATCGACTACGGCCCCACCGGGACCTGGCCGAAAGTCGCGGCCTCCACCGCCGTCAACGCCCTCGGGGCCGCCCCGCCCTCGCCGGCCGGGCGATGCAGAGCGATCACCTTGCCGGCCACGCCGCCCGCCATCCCGTCGATCACGCTGTCCGGCCCGTTCACGACCGCGCCTGCCCTCTCTCGGCGGCCACCATCTCCACGGCCTGGCGCTTGTCGGAGTCGGTGACGTGGGAATACACGTCCTGTGACGAGGCCGAGACATGGCCGGCGATCTCCTGGACCACCCGGCGGTCGACCCTGGCCCGCCGCATCCTCGTAATCGCGCTATGCCGCATCATGTGCGGCCTGGCCCGAACGCGGCCCGCCTGGCCAGACGGCAGAACAACTCGTAGGTGTTTGGCATACTTCATCGGCTCGCCCAGCGGGGATGGAACAGATTGACGAACACCAGGTCCGACCCCATGTCGGCCCCGGTCGCCTCGCCGACCTGCCCGTATGCCGCGGCCGATCCCGGTGGAGCACGACACGGTCGAGGCGTATTCGCGCTACCAGTACGAGCGGCCGAGGATCGTGAAATGTCCGGCATATGACGGTTGATTGTCCTGGTTGATCGTGTGCCGGTGCGTAAGCCTTGTGGATGGCTTCAGAAGTTGGAAAAACCCCATGGAGGCGTATGCGGATGAGAAAAATCCGTGCGATGTTCATGCTCGCCACCGCACTGGCATTACCGGCGGTGGTCCCGTCGGCGGCGCAGGCCGAAACGGCCGGACGACAGGACCTCAATGACTGCCCAGGCGGCTATATGTGCGTCTGGACGGGCCCGAATTTCGACGGGCTCATGTATCGCGTTCTGCGCGTCCAGCCGGGCGACTGCAAAGCCATCCTTCCCGGCTATCGCTCGGCGTACAACCGCACCTCATGGCCGCAGAAGCTGTCGGCCAGAAGCAACTGCACCGGCGGGATCGAACTGGGCCCCGACGAGAGCTACGCCCTCGGCAGCCCCACGAGATATTCGATCGGCGCCTGGCCGTGAGAGGGACGGACATTCGCAGACCAGGAGGCATTGGTGCCATGAAACAATTCATCCCGCCACGGCGCAAGACGCTCTTTGTCGTCCTGGGCCTGATTCTCGCGCTGCTCACGGGAGGGGCCGCGACCGCGAGCCCCGCGCTGGCGCAGCAGTCCACCGAATACACCTGCAGCGGCCAGGTGTGCATCCGCGTCATTCCCGAAGGCATGTCCGTCGCGATGGACGCTCACGGGTGTAATTACCAGACCTGTGTCACGCTCACCGGAAACGCCACGAAATACACCATCAAAGGCAGCGGGCACGGATTCTTCGGCCACGTCCACATCTGGGGACCCGGCGTCAACCGCTACTCGGACATCGGCTCCAACCCCGTCGTGACGACTCTCGGCCGAGGAGCCGGCAAGGCCTGCGCGGAGGGGTGGGATCTGGAGAACGCCCCGCTGGGCCCGTCGGTCGGGCTCGCCTGCAAAGACGTCCGGTGAATGAGAGGACTCTCATGACCAAGAGAACGCTGACCGGGCTCAGAATCCTGACGCTGAGCCTGCTGATGCTGATCGGCGCGAGCCTGGGCGCCGCGCCCGCCACGGCCAAGCAGAGCGCGCCAACCGAGATCTCCGGCTCCCCGCAGGCGGGCACGTCCCTGGCCCTGCTGGCCAACTGCTCCAGCTCTCCGCCCGGCTCGGGATACGTCTACGCCGGCGCGTTCGTCGGAACGGACTCCTGCGGCAGGTGCCACGCCGCAGGCTGGGACGGCGTGCACGGCGGGGCCTGGCGCAGTTTCACCTGCTGGACCACGGTCGCCGGCCCGGGCGAGTGGCGTACCCACGAGCTGTGGGTGAAAGGTTACTGACGCCGGCTCGGGACAGAGGGCCGGACCCCCGCGACGCGGGGGCCCGGCCCTTCACCACAGCGGCACGGGCGGCTGGACCGGGCGTAGTAGCCGGGGACCGGTGCGCTTGGGGCGGTCATCGTCCTGCGGCGAGGAGGCTGAGGCGTCGGTCAGCGCTCGCCGAGAAGCGGCGCATCCTGCTCGACGGAGTCGAGCAGGATGCGCCTCGTCGGCGAAACGCAGCGGATCGTGGCCAAGAACTTCCCCCTGCTGACCACCATCCAGGAGGAACCCCCGTCGTCGATGGGAGCTCGGAGGCCGAGGGAGCGATGCGGCCGGTGGCGATTGTAATGATCGGTATATTCGTCAAACGCGGTACGAAGGTGTCGCTCACCGAAGATCAGCAGTCGATCGGTGCATTCTGTGCGTGCCGTGCGGACCCATCGCTCGGCGAACGCGTTCGCGCGGGGTGCTCGCGGCGGGATCTTCAACACGTGGATGTCGTCGCTCGTGAACACTTCATCGAAGGTGCTGGTGAACTTCTCGTCCCGATCCCGTATTAGGAATCGGAACGTCCCGGTCCGGTCCTTCAAGTCGGAGAGAAGGTTACGGGTTTGCCGGGCAACCCACGGGCCATCAGGGTGGGCGGTCACGCCGAGCACGTGCACGAACCTGGTGCCGACCTCGACCACGAAGAAGACGTACAACCGGCGCAGCGTGACGGTGTCCACTGAACGCGAGCCCACTTCTCTGCTCGCCTCGCTCCTTTGAGCCCACGCACATGGCGGCTCGGTGTAGTCGTCCTGCGGGCTCGACAACTGAATATTTCAGCCTTGACTTATATAAGCAGTCCCTGCAAAACTGCGGGGTGTGCACGCCTTCGACGTTCTCGGCGATCCGGTCCGCCGTCGGATCCTGGAACTGCTCGCAGGCGGTGAGCGCAGGTCCGGTGAGGTCGCCACCACCATCCAGCGCGAGCTGGGATCTCCCAACCGGCCGTCTCCCAGCACTTGCGGATCGGCGCGACAACGGCTTCGCCAGCGTGCGGCAGGCCTGCACCGACGGTGACCGGCTGAGCCGCTGGTTCCTGCCCGTCTCCGGCGACCTCCGGCCGGGCGGGAAGTACCAGCCATCTGACCGAGGAGGGCCGGGCCTTCATCGTCGCCAGTGCCCGGGCATCGGGGGCGGCCTACCAGGCCGCGGGCGCCACCCCCAAACAGTCCGCCGCCATCGTCGCGGCGAACACCGACTTCTACGCTCTCGAGGAGGAGAACTCCTGATGCGGATCACCACGTTCCTCATGTTCCAGAACAAGGACGCCGAGGAGGCGATGAACTTCTACGTGTCGCTGTTCGACGACGGCAAGGTGGTCGCCGTCAAGCGCTACGGCCCCGGTGAGGCGGGGGAGGAGGGCACGGTCGAGCACGCCACGTTCTCGCTGGCGGGCCAGGAGTACATGTGCATCGACAGCGTCCCCAAGCACTCGTTCACTTTCACGCCGTCGTTGTCGCTGTACGTCGATTGCGACAGCGAGGAGCAGATCCAGCGTCTGTACGACGCGCTGGCTGAGGGTGGGCAGGCGCTGATGCCGCTGAACTCCTACGGGTTCAGCACGAAGTTCGGCTGGGTGAACGACCGTTTCGGCGTCTCCTGGCAGCTCAATCTGCCATAAGGCATTATTTGCCGCCCTGCGCGCCACCATGTCGGCGCGGAGAGCGGTGGCGTCTCCTTCAGGAACACAGGATCTTCTCGGACGCCGTCCCTGACGTCCCGCAGCGGGCGCCGAGCGCGGCTCGGCCTGTCCGGCCGGGAGGATCCGGAGCGCGCCGGGGTGGAGTTCCTGATCTGGGCCGACACCACCACGGCGTGGCTGGTGGTCCTGGACGACCTGTCCGAGCTGCAGGACCTGCGAGGGCTGTGGCCTCCCGCCTGCCCGGTGGGCACCACGCTGGTGACCACCCGCCGTCGCGACGCCGCGCTGGCCGCGCCCCGCCGGCGGCTGGTCGAGGTCGGGCTGCTGGTAACAAGAGGCGCCTACAGACCCGTCACGAGGTTGTCGGCCCAGCCGCCGTGCCGACCGGTGCGTTCGAGATCGGCCCTCTGCTCCCGAACGTGTCCCCAGGCGCCATGCCGTTAGCGGCGAGGTGAGGGTGGGCGCGAGGGTTCTGGGGGGAGACCGCGCCCTCCCTGGCGACTGCGGCGACGGCCTGTGGTTGCACCCTGATCCGCCCAAGAGCGCGTGGACCGCGACAGGTATGTGGTGTGCGTTCTGGAGGCATCCGTCTCGGGCGCTACAGGCCCGGGACATGTTCGCCGCGATGTCACTCCTGACAGAGTAGATCCGAGCGAGAGTCTGCCAGGAATGACCTGCGACCTCCTGCACCAGACGCCGCGGCCGATTACGGGACAGCCCTTAGCCGTACAGTCCCTGCGGCGGTTCAGCGGGAGAAGGTGACATGGATGGTGCCGCTTTCGGCGATCTCGCTGGTCACCTTGTAGCCGCGCTCGAGTTCGCGCAGTTCCGCCCACAGGTTTTCACCGCGGCCGAGCAGGATCGGCACGATGCCGACGTGGAGCCGGTCGACCAGTCCCGCGGCCAGGTAGGACCGCACGACCCGGACCCCGCCGCCGATGCGCACGTCGCGGTCGCCTGCGGCCTGCCTGGCGTGCTCAAGGGTCTCCTCGGCGGAGGTCTGGACGAAGTGGAACGTCGTCCCGCCCTCCATCTCCAACGACGGCCGCGATTCATGGGTGAGCACGTACACCGGGCATCGGAACGGCGGGTTCGACCCCCACCAGCCTCGCCAGTCCGGATCGCCGGGGTGGGCGTGGAGCCCGAACTTGCCCGCGCCCATGATCTCGGCGCCGATGCCCTCGAAGTAGGCGGCGGCGTAGTCGTTGTCGAGGCCCGTGGTGCCCTTGCCGGTCTGGCCGAGTACGCGCTCGCGGAAGGTCCGCGTCGCCACGTACGCGCCTTGAAGGCGGTTCCAGTCCTGGCCGAACGGGTCTTCGGGGGTCTGGTCGGTGGTCGTGCCGTAGCCGTCGAGGGAGATAGTCAGATCGACTCGTACCTGTCCCATTGCCACTCCTGCAAAGTGATTGTAAAATGCAATCACTACCGTAATTTGCGGTGCCCGGCGACGTCAAGGAGGGATCGGAGATGGCCCGAGGAGCTATCTCGGACCTGAGGTCCGGATGCGCGATCAACGCGGCTGTGGAGGCCCTGGGCGACCACTGGTCGTTCCTGGTGCTGCGGGACATGATCTTCGGCGACCGCCGGCACTTCCGGGAGCTGCTGTCCGGCTCGATCGAGGGCATCGCGTCCAACATCCTCAGCGACCGGCTGAAGAAGCTCGTCGCCGCGGGCATCCTCACCAAAGAGGACGTCGTGCGCGGCCAGCGCGCCCGCTACAGCCTCACCGAGGCCGGCATCCAGACCCTCCCGATCCTGTTCGCGCTCGGCAACTGGGGCCTGGACTGGCGCGAGGGCACCCCCGAACTGCGCACCCGCCAGGAGCTCATGCGGGCCGAGGGGCCGCCGTTCATCGCGGATCTGATGGACGAACTACGCGTACGCCACCTCGGAGCCGCGTCTATCATCCGTGACGGCCCCGGCCCCCTGGAACGGCTCGAAGCGGCATACCAGGAAGTCGCGCGGCGCGAAGCCGCCCCACCGCCGACAGACGGCGAAGCAGCGCGCAGCGACTGATGGGGCAGACGACCCTACGCGCAACGCTGGTGACTCTGGTGGTCGGCGGTTGGCGGCCGTTCCGTGGTGGGATTGGTGCGGCAGCGGTGGGTGACTACACGGCGAGTGGTCGCGTTGGCGATCCACCGCACCTCTAACGGCAGGCGCAGAACAGAGCCCTCCTCAGAAGCGGTCGCCCTGGACCACCTCCTGTTTCGATACGCCATCGTGGCGGCCGTCAGGGGGTGTCGGGAATAGAAGATTTAACGACACCCTCTGATCGGGCCTCGCCAGCCCTCCCGAAAACCGGACATCGAGTGACGAACCGTGACGCCAGATGGCCGGGTCCGCACATGAATTGGCGACAGGATTTTCGGGGCTCCAACCCATCCCGAGGAGTGCCCGGTGCAGATCGTCTACTCCCGCGTCTCTACCGTGACCCAGTCCTTGCTGCGGCAGCGCCACATCCTCACCGAGGCCGGGATCCCGGGCGGGCGGGTAGTTGCGTCCGAGCATCGAAAAGCGAGATCATCACGCATGCTCGACCCCTTGCCCGAGGACGATGGGACCTCACCGACGGTTTCTACGCCGCATTTCGTGGGTCGTGATCGGGAGATGGCGGCGCTTCGGGCCGCCTTGGCCCGGCCACCGGCGATCGTGCTGGTTGAGGGCGAGGCGGGGATCGGGAAGAGCCGGCTGCTGCGAGAGTGGTTGGTCGCGCCGGACCAGCGCACTGCCTTGGTCTCGGTGTGTCCACCGCTTCGCGAGTCGCTGACGTTGGGGCCGATCGTCGACGCGTTCCGTGGGATCGACCGCCCGGTGTCGCGATTGCGGCTCACCGAGCTTGCGGGTGCGTTACGGCCCCTGTTACCTGAATGGTCCTCGGACCTGCCGCCCGCATTGCCGCCTTTGGGCGATGCGAAGGCGGCACGGCATCGCCTGTTCCGCGCCCTGGACGAGTTACTGCGGGCTCTGCGTGTCGACGTTCTCGTGCTCGAGGACGCTCACTGGGCCGACGAGGTGACCTTGGAGTTCCTGCTGTTCGTCGCCTCCCGACAGCAATCGGACGGGCCAAGCCTCGTGATCTCCTATCGGCCGGAGGAGGTGGACGCCGGATCGTTGTTGCTGCGGCTGACGTCCCGGTTACCTGCCGGCGTGACCCAGCTGAGGATCGCCCTGGCGCCGATGCGACCCAACGACACGGCAGCGCTGGTGTCCTCGATGCTGGACGGCAACCCGATGTCGCAGGAGTTCACGACGTTCATGCACGAGCGGACCGGTGGCGTTCCTCTGATGCTGGAGGAGTCGGTTCGCCTCATGTGCGACCGTGCCGACCTCGTCTTCCGCGACGGACAGTGGGTCCGGCTGAAGCTGCGCAAGCTACAGGTGCCGCCAACGGTGCGCGACTCCACCCGGGAGCGGGTGGGCCGTCTGTCGCCGACGGCGCAGCAGGTGTTGCGAGCCGCGGCCACGTTGGCTGAGCGGTCATCGGTGGCCACGATTGCCATGACCGCCGGTCTGTCACCAGCTGCGTGCCGAGGCGCCATCGCGGAGGCGGCCGACGCCGGCCTCCTGGACGGAGACGACCGCGGCCAGTGGCGATTCCGGCACGTGCTGGCCGCCACGGCTGTCTACGAAGCGATCCCGTTGACCGACCGCAGACACTTCCACCTGCTGGCCGGCCGGGCCTTGGAGGACATCCATCCGCTGCCTGTCGCACGCCTTGCCCACCACTTCCGTGAGGCGGGCGAGACGCGGTCCTGGGCGCGGTACGCCGAGCAAGGTGCTGAGCTGGCCATGGCCTCGGGTGACCACACCAAGGCGGTCGACTTGCTGGTCGATCTGTTGTCGTGGTCCGAGCTGGCGCCGGCGGATCGGGCACGGGTCGCGCGCATCGCCGGAGTAGCCGCGCTGGGTCGTCGTGAACCGGTCGACGAGGTCTACCACCGCGTGATCCGTACCTTGCGCTCGGTGCTGGAGACTCCCGGTCTCTCCGCCCGCCAGCAGGCGGAGATCCGTAACCCCTTAGGTCGGCTCCTGATCATCGGGGGTGAGGCGCAGGCCGCGCTCAGCGAGCTCGAGCAAGCGGCGGCCAACCTCGACCATGACCCGGTCGAGGCGGCCCGGGCAATGACCTATCTGGGATGGGCCTATGCGGGACCGTGGCCGGCGTCGACCCATCGGCGTTGGCTGGATCGCGCGGCTGAGCTCACCGCCGAAGTCGATTCTCCCGCAGAGCGGCTGAACCTGGCCGGCAACCGAGCCGCTGCGTTGCTCATGCTCGGCGAGGAGGAGGCATGGGCCGTCGTCGCTGACCTGCCCATCGACGGCGCGGCCCCGGCGGAGCGTCTCGACGTGGCCCGCATCCACGCAAATGTCGGGACCGGCGCACTGATCTGGGGCCGGTACGCCGACGCGGAGAAACACCTCGCCGTGGCCATGCGCCTTGCCGAGGCCGAGCAAGCGTCCCGGCTGCAGCACAACGTCCGGCTCGAACAGGCCAACCTGGCGTGGTTCACCGGCCGGTGGGAGGGTCTCGCGGAGAGAAGCGCGGCGCTCGCCGATGCCGACCGGGACCGGCCGGCGTACTACCTCGGCAGCATTCGCCTCGCGGGCCGGCTGGCGGCCGCAGCCGGACGGCGGCGCGCCGCGGGGGAGCAGTTCCGGCTGGTCCTTGAGGAGTCTGCCCGTCTCGGCGCAGCCGACGACACGATGGAGGCCGCTGCTGCGCTGGCCAGACTGTGGCTGACGGACGGAAACAGCGGCCGGGCGCTGCAGATCACGAACGAGCCGATGGACACAGTCCAGAGAAAAGGCATCTGGGTCTGGGCGACGGATCTCGTCCCCGCCCGGATCGAGGCGCACCTCGTCGCGGGAGACCTGAAGGCTGCGACACGCCTGGGCGACCGGTTCGCCAGAGGACTGCGTGGCCGTACGGCGCCTGCGCCTCGCGCCGCCCTCACCGTATGCCGTGCTCTGCTGGCCGCCGCCGCCGGAGACCACGCCCGCGCGGCGAGGGCGTACGATCGGGCGGCGCGCGCCTGGAACGCGTTGCCGCGCCCCTACGACGCCATGCTCGCCCGCGAGCGTCAAGCCGAGGCGCTCATGGCGCAAGGCCAGATCGAACAGGGCCGAGAGCTGCTGGCCGCACAGTATGAGCAACTGTTCAGGCTCGGAGCCCGCGGCGATGCGGATCGTGTTGCACAGCGGCTTCGCGAACACGGCGCCGAGGTTCCGCGATTGTGGCGCGGCGGTCGACGGGGGTACGGCGACCGGCTCTCACCTCGTGAGCTTGACGTGGTCCGACTGGTTGTCGCCGGCAAGACGAACCGGGAGATCAGCCAGATTCTGGCCAAGTCACCGGCCACGGTGGATCAACAGCTGCGTGCGGCCATGCGCAAGTTGAAGGTGAGTTCCCGAACCGCGCTCGCGGTCAAGGCGGTAGAGGCCGGAGTGTTCGCAGAAGAGGATTCCTTCGGCGACCCGTCGTGAAAATTGACGTATCCGCCGGATAGCGAAGGTCGCTCGTCACCCCGAGCATGACTCCATGATCCATGGCCTTGGGGCAGTGCATGCCTGAGCGACCTACCGCGCGTGATGACGCCCTCATCGAGCACCAGCAACCACTTGAGCTGTCGCGCGAGCCGCGCGTCAGCACCCCTGACGTCCCTGACGTCCCTGACGCCCGCGATGACGGCGATGACGGCGATGACGAGAGCCACGATCCCTACCAACCCCTGTAGGCCGGAGGAGCCCCCCACGTGAGACTGAAAGCCCTCGTCGCTGGGCTGGCCGTAGCGGTCGGCCTGAGCATGATCTCGCCACCACCGGCGTCGGCCGATGAGCCGGATCCCGGTGCGCCCGCCAACAAGATCGCGTCGGACCTGAAGGGCCGCTTCCGCACGGAGCCGGTCTCCGACTTCTGGATCACGTTCGACACCAAGGCCGACCTCGCGCCGGCGAAGAAGATCGCCGACTGGACCGCTCGCGGTCAGTTCGTCTACGACGCACTGCGGGCCTCGGCCAAGGCCTCCGCGGCGTCCGTCTCCGCCGAGCTCGACGCGGCGGGCGTGAAGTACACGTCCTACCCGCTGGTCAACGCCGTGCTCGTCAAGGGCGGCACGCAGGAGCTCGCGCTCGACGTCGCCTCGGTCGGGCAGGTCGCCGAGATCCATGCGTCGCCACAGGTCGCGCTGGTCGAGCCCGTGGACGAGAAGACGCCGGCCGACCAGGCCGTCCGCCCCGCCGCCCCCGCCGAGGATGGCACCGTCTCGTGGGGTCTGGACGCCATTCACGCCCCCAAAGCCTGGGCCATGGGGGCCACCGGTGCGGGCATCACCGTGTCCAACCTCGACTCGGGCGTTCAATTCGACCACCCCGCCCTGATACAGCAGTACCGCGGCACGAAGCCCGACGGCACCGTCGATCACAACTACAACTGGATGGCCACCCGGGGTACGTGCACCGGCGCACCGTGCGACGACGACGGACACGGCACGCACACCATGGGCACCATGGTCGGCGACGATGGCACCAACCACGTCGGCGTCGCCCCGGACGCGAAGTGGATCGGGACGAACGGCTGCTGCGACAGCACCGGCGTCGAGTCGTTGCTCAAGTCCGGCTGGTGGTTGCTGGCCCCGACCGACGTCAACGGCAACAACCCCGACCCGTCCAAGCGGCCCCATGTCATCAACAACTCGTGGGGCCAAAGCGTCGAGCACAATTTCGACGACTTCTTCCAGGCCATCGACGAGGCCTGGAGCGCCGCGGGCATTTTCAGCGTCTGGTCATCGGGCAACACCACGCCGTACGCGGCGTGCGACACCGTCTCCTCGCCCGGCTCCGCCGAGAGTGCCTACTCGGTCGGCGCCTACGCGTCGGACGGCAAGCTCGCGTTATTCTCCCGTAAGGGCGAGGGCGAAGGCGGCCGGATCAAGCCAGAGATCTCCGCTCCGGGCGTTGCCGTCCGTTCGTCCTACCTGAACGGCAATTACACCGAGATGTCCGGCACCTCGATGGCGGCTCCCCACGTCGCCGGCGCCGTCGCCGGCCTGTGGAGCTACGACCCGACCCTCATCGGGCAGGTCGAGGAGACCCGCCGCCTGTTGGCCGAATCGGCCGTCGACGTCGACGACACCGAGTGCGGCGGCACCGCCGACTTCAACAACAAGTACGGCGAAGGCCGGCTCGACCTCGTCCGCCTGCTCGAGCTCGCACCCCGGCAGGGCGGCACCCTCACCGGTGTCGTCACCGCCGACGGCGCCCCGGTCCCCGCCGTCGACGTGACGATCAGCGGACCGTTCAGCCGGTCCATCGGGACCGACAAGGACGGCCGGTTCTCGGTGAATCTCCCTGTCGGTGACTATCAGATCAGCACCAAGGTCTTCGGGTACCTGACGGCGACCGCGAGCGCCACGGTCACCCTCGGTCAGGACACCTCGGTTGAGGTTTCCCTCACCGCCGCCGCCCGCCACGACATCAGCGGCAGGGTCATCGACGACAAGAGGCAGCCCGTCCCGAACGCCGACGTCTCCGTCAAGGACACGCCGCTGGACGCCGTGCGCACGGACGCCAACGGCGCGTTCACGATCGCCGGTGTGCCGGAGGGCCAGTACGGGCTCGCCGTCACGCCCAACGCCTGCTTCTCGCCGACGCTTGTCCCGCTGACCGTCGGTGCCGAGAACAAGTCGCTGGAGATCCCGATCGGGCTTGTCGTCGACAAGGGCGGCTACAGCTGCTCCCTCTCTGAGGGGGAGTACCTGCGCGGCACCGACCCGGTCGCGTTCACGAGCGGCGTGTGGGCGACGGTGAACCTGCCGTTCCCGATCGCGCTCTACAACGGCAGCCACGACACCCTCGGAATCAGCCGGCGCGGCGTGATCTCCCCGGACACCTCCACAGGACCAGGCACCGGCGGTGCGGGCATCTTCCCGTTCTACGTCCCGTCCCCCGTCGAGTTCGCCCCCGGCGGGGGAGTCTTCACGACGGCCACCAAGGTCGATGGCGAGGACGCGTTCGTCATCGAGTTCCGCGACGCCAAGATCTGGGCCTACCCGATCCGGTCCGAGTACACGGAGCCGGTCAGCTTCTCGGCCACGCTCACCCGCTCGGGCAAGGTGATCTTCGGGTACGGTGACGGCATCGGGACCGACGACCCGGTGACCGGCGGCGCCCGCACCATCACCGGCATCCAGGGCTGGGCCGGTGTGGACGGCATCCGGTTCTCCGACAACGTCCCGGTGCTCCACGACGGGATGATCGTCACCTACGACCTTCCTGACTGGGGCTACCTCGACGCGACCGTCGTCGACAAGAACGACGGGCTGCCGGTGTCCGGGGCCAAGGTCTCGATCACCGGCAAGAACGGCCTCGTCGAGAGCGTCACGACCAACGGGACGGGCGTCGTGCATCGCCAGCTGCCGGTCGCCGGCTACACGATGACCGTCGAGGCGCCGAGCTACGTGACGGGGTCGTACGACTTCACCCTCGACAAGCTCTACGCGAAGGCGACGATCGACGCGCGCCTCACCACGGGCGCCGCCGGCCTGAAGGCAAGCGGGCTCGACGCCGTGATGGGAACCGACCAGAATGGTGTGGGCTCGCTGACGCTGACCAACAACGGTTCCGCCCCGCTCACGTACGGGCTGGGCGAGGCCGCGCGCCACCACGAGCTCGACGCCGCCGGCGCCACCACGCGCACCGGGACGGGTGCGGACAGCACGATCGACCTCACCGCGTGGAAGGCCGGTGCGAGCGGCATGAAGCCGTCGAACGTCGACGGCAAGGCTGCGACGGCGAGCGCCGCGGAAACACAGGCGGCCGGCAAGGTCGGCACGACCTCCGGCGGCGACGTCATCACCCGCATCGACATCCCGGGCACGATCGCGGAGAAGGAACCCTCCGGCATCGGGTACGACGGCAACGTCTGGGTCCACGACTACACCGCGCGGACCAACACCGCCTACACCGTGACGGGCAAGCCGACCGGCAAGGTCTTCGACGCCTCGTGGAACCCCAAGTACCGGGCGTTCGACATGGCGCTCGACACCAAGACCGGCGACATGTGCCAGATGGAGGACAGCCCGGCCAGCTACATCCACTGCTTCGACCGGGAGACCGGGAAGGAAACCCGGCAGATCAAGGGTGACTGGTCCACCCTGCAGCTGACCGGACTCGCCTACAACCCTGCCGAGGACGTGTTCTACATCGGCGGCCGGAAGAACGGCCTGATCGGAACCGTCGCCGGGACGTCGCACGACAACGCGGGTGCGCTGCTGTCCTTCTGCGCCCCGCCGCTGCCCGAGGTGATGGGCCTGGCCTACAACCAGGCCTCCGACACCATCTGGTACACCGACCTCACCTCGAACAGGCCCACCCGCCTGCTGCAGGTCGACCCCGACGACTGCTCGCTCGTCAACGCGTGGTGGTTCCCGGGCCAGAAGGTGGGCCAGGGCGGCGGCCTCGAGACCGACTCGACCGGGGCGCTGTGGGCGGCGGACCAGATCGCCGATGACGTCGTGCTGGTCGACGTCGAGGACGACCTGCTCACCGACCTGCCCTGGCTGTCGCTCTCCTCGACCGGCGGCACCCTCGCCCCGGGCGAGTCGACGACGGTCAAGGTCTCGATCTCCTCGAAGGACGCCGCCCCGGGCACTCTCGGCGCGAACATCGTCGTGTTGTCCGACTCCGGACGGCAGCCCAAGACCTACGTCCCAGTGACGCTCACGACCACGAAGTACCAGGTCGGCGTCAACGCCGGCGGCCCCTCGTTCACCGACGCCTCCGGCTTCACCTGGTCCGGCGACCAGGCGGCCCGTGACAAGGCGTGGGGCTATACCGGAAAGGGCAGGACGATCTCCACGAGGGCCGCGATCGCGGGCACCGAGGACGACGCCCTGTTCCAGTCCCAGCGCACCACGCAGGGCAAGGACCTGTTCTACAGGTTCCCCGACGCGCCGAAGGGCACCTACGCCATCGACCTCGGGTTCGCGGAGATCGAGCGGGTGCACCGGGGCAAGCGGGTGTTCGACGTCCTCATCGACGGCGAGCTGACACAGTACGCCTACGACGCCGCGAAAGCCGTCGGCCCGAACACCGCCGACTGGCACACCGCCGTCGTGCAGCACGACGGCGGTCCGCTGACCGTGGAGTTGCGGGGCTCGAAGGGCCTGCGGGCTCCGAGCATCGCGGCGCTGCGCGTGACGCTCGATCCGCGCGGAGACAAGGCGGAGCCGGAGCCCCAGCCCGAGCAGCCGGAGCCGGGCCCCGTGCCGGTGGCCCCCGCCGGTCGCTCGTACTCGATGAAGGTGACCGACGGGCTCTACCGCCAGGGTACGGAGGAGTCCGGGTGGCACGGCGATGACGTCTGCGGCGTGCTGTGGTTCGACTCCAGCCTCCTGTTCCCGTTCTACGACACGGCCTGGGACGGCGTGTGTGTGACGACGAACGGCGCGCTGATCTTCGACCGGGCCGGCACCGTGAGGAACAACACGGCGCTGCCGTCGCCATACGCGTACGATGCGATCTATCCGCTCTGGGACGACCTGGTCGTCGACGACCAGGCGGGCATCTACTTCGGCACCACCGAGGTGGACGGCCTGGCCGCTGAGGTCATCGAGTGGCGCAACGCCGCCTTCGACAGCGACAGGGCGGCCCGGGTGAGCTTTTCTGTCACCCTGATCGCGGACGGCCGCATCCAGATCGGGTACGGCGACGGCATCGGCGGCGACAACCCCCTCACCCGCGGGTCGTCGGCAACGGTCGGCCTGGAGAGCCTGACGCGCAACCCCGCGAGCCAGTACTCCTTCAACCAGCCCATCCTGACGGCCGGTCTGGGGCTGGAGTACACCCTCCCGGCTGCGGGCACGATCGAGGGCACGGTCACCGACGCGAACGACGGCAAGCCGATCGCGGGCGCGATCGTCACGCTCGGGGGGCCGAGCGGTGAGCGGGTCATCACCGCCGACGAGAAGGGCCGGTGGAAGGCCCAGGCGCTGGTCGGTGAGAACACCGTGCAAGTCTGGGCGCCGAACTATGTCACGGCCGGCCGCCCCGTGACCATCGCCAAGAAGGATCAGGCCGAGGTGGTCGACACGGCGTTGACCACGGGCGTCACAACCGTCACGGGAGGTGACCTCGACTGGCTCGTCGGCCCGGACCAGAAGGCGACCGCCGACGTGACCGTGACCAACACCGGCTCCGCCCCGCTCGAGGTGCGGCTCAGCGAGCAGAAACGCACCAGCGACGGCGGGCACGAGGCCGCCGACCTTCCGTGGCTGACCCTCACGGGCGCGGCCGCGGCCGGCACGGTCAAGCTCGCGGCCGGCGAGTCCACCACGGTCACGGCAACGGCCGACAACGCCGCCGTCGAGCCCGGTGTGCTCGTCGGGGATGTGCTCGTGGCGTCGAACGCCGGTAAGGGCGAAGCCCAGCTCAGGCGGGTCCGCCTGGCGACCTCGGCCTACTGGAAGGGCGTCGACGCGGGCGGGTCCGGGCACGTCGGTGCCGACGGCTTCGTCTGGTCGCCCGACCAGAAACTCGGCTCGCGGCCGTGGGGCTACGTCGGCGGCAAGGCGCGTGCCACCAAGGCCGGCATTGGCGGCACGGAGGACGACGACCTGTTCCGCACCCAGCGGACCGGCGAGACGTTCGCCTACGTGTTCAAGAACGCGCCCGCCGGGACGTACCGAATCGGCCTCGACTTTGCGGAGATCGAGAAGGTCAAGATCGGCAAGCGTGCCTTCGATGTTCTGGTCGACGGCAAACCCGTGCTCCACGACCACGACGTGCAAGCGAAGGTGGGTGCGCTGACCGCGGACGTGAACACGGTCACTGTCGAGCACGCCGGTGGCGATCTGAAGGTCGAGCTTCACCGCGAGATCGGCGAGCGCGACCCGATCCTCAACGCCCTGAAGGTCCAGCAGGACCCGCGCCTATGAGATAGCCGACCAAATCCGCCAGCAGTGGTCAGAGCCTCCTCGGAAAGGATCGCCGTGGAGGCTCCACGCCTACCGAGTCTGCGGCTTCCGACCTGCGCTCGCCGAAACTCCATCCATGCAGTTCAAGCCGCTTCTAATCCGACGGTCGCAGGTTCGGATCCTGCCGGGCGCTTCTCCATCAGCGGAAACTCCAGCCGCGGTTAGGCTCGTCGGCGGCATGGGGCAGATGTGAGGCAAAGCTGAATCAGCCGCCCAGCGGCCGCCCCAGCGCGGACGCGGCGGCCAGCAGGGTCGCGACGGTGCAGAAGTCCTCGGCGTCGATCGCCGCGCGGACCGCGTCCCAGGCATTCGTCATAGCCAGGACCGTAGGACAACCCACCGACATTCCCGATCAAGCGTAAGCAATCAGAAGGGTCTGTGACGCTGGGTGATAGGTGCTGATCAGGCCTCGCGTGCGACCGGCGGCATCCAGAGGTTGCCGGTGAAGGAGCGGTGGATCGCCTCGAAGGCGCTCAGTCCCTGTTTGCGGGCGCTGTCGAGGTAGGAACGGACGGTCAGCCAGTGCGCGACACCGTCTTCGGACTGATGGCAGCCGGAGGTCTTCACCTGCGTCTTGACCGGGCGTAGCGCGCGCTCCCCGGTGTTGTTCGTGAACGGCACCCAGCCGGGGAAGTCGGCGAAGCGCAGCACCTCATTAGCCCGATCCCGCAGGCGTTCCAGCAGGTTACGGGCCGGGGACTGTTTCCACCCAGGGGCGTGCGGTGGGCGGGCGTTCGTCACGCCCACCACCGTCCTCTTCTGCCCGCCGCCATGATCACGCTATCCTCCAAACAATCGCGTGGAGAGAGACGGGGCCATGGACGGAACGATCCGGGACGCCGCGGACGGCGGCGAGATCCTCGTGCCCGTGACGGTGGACGGCCAACTCGTCTATCTCACGGCCAGGTCCGCGTCCAGTTTCGCCGGTCCTGGGCAGGAAGAGGAGATCGCGGCGCGCCGTCCGACGCTGCAGCAGGTGCTCGACGGCCTGACAGGGATCGCCAGGGCCCTGGGCGCGCAGCTCAGGAAGACGGAGGCCGACAAGGTGACTGTGGAGTTCGGCTGCGAGTTTGCGCTGGAGTCCGGATCGTTCGTCGCGGTGATCGGAAAGGCGAGCGCGAAGTCCACGTTCAAGGTGGGGCTGGAATGGAGCAGGCCGGCACCTTAGGCGGCTGGGAGGCGCTGCTCAGGGCCGCGACGGTGGCCCTGGAGACGTCCGCGCCCGGCGGCCCCATGCTGGGGACCGGGTTTTTCGTCGCGGACGGGATCGTGGCGACCTGCGCGCACGTGGCGGCGTCGCGGGCGGACGCGCTGCCCGCGACGGTGTCGGCCCGACTCGTGGCCGAGGGCCGCGACCTGCTGCTGCGGCTGGACCCCGGCTTGTGGTTCCGCGACCCGGACACCGGACTGGACCTCGCGCTGCTGACGGTCGTGGACGAGGGCGGCTCGTCGCCCGCCAGCGTCCTGCTGTCCGACCGGGCGGAGATCGGTGACGAGCTATGGACGTATGGCCACCCCGACGGCGCGTTCCGCGCGGGCCAGCCCGCCACGTTCGTCTACGAGGGCGCCTCGCGGCGCAGCCAGACCGACGACTTCCCGCTTCCCCGCCTGCGCGGCACCCCCGTGGGCGGCGGGTTCAGCGGCAGCGCGGTGGTGAACCGGCGCACCGGGGCGGTCTGCGGCATGCTGGTCACCTCCGATCAGGCGGGCAGCGCCCACCTGATCTCCGCCTCCGCGATCGTCGATCGATGCCCGCGGATCGCCGCGGACCGCCGATGGCTGGACACGCTGGACGACGACCAGCTGCGACGCGGCGGCTGGCGGCATCCGGGACCCCGGCTGCGGGCCTACCTGCGGGCCGCGGTCCGGGCCGCCGAGTCGCATCCGTACCCGGGCGTGCTGCCCGGGGTCCAGCCGCCCTCGCTGTCGGCGGTGTACGTGCGGCAGCAGGTCGGGCAGAAGGAGCAGGAGCCGTGCCCCGCAGAGACGGTCTTCGCCGGCGAGGCGGACGCGATGGTGGTCGGGGGGCCGGGCAGCGGCAAGTCCAGCCTGCTGCGAACCGGCGTGATCACGCTGGCCGCCGGGTGGGCACGGGGCGAACAGGTCCCAGTGGTGCCGGTGCGGGTGCTCGCCGCCGACCTGGTGGCGTCCCGGCCGATTCCAGAGGCGGTGGCCGCCAGCGTCGGCGCGGAGCTGGGCGGGCTGGGCGTGATGGAGTCCTGGCCCGCGGACTTCTTCCGCGCCCCGCCCCTTCCTGGCGTCCGCTGGCTGCTCATGGTGGACGGGCTGGATGAGATCGTCGATCCCGGCCGCCGCCGGGCCGTCCTGGACAAGCTGGTGGGCCTCCGGCACGATCCGGCGGCTCCGTATCGGCTGCTCATCGCCACCCGCCCGCTCCCCGAACTGACTGACAGGAAGGACGACCCGGCCCGCTACGACCTGCTGGGGCTGGACACCCGTCAACTCCAGGAGCTAGCCCTGGCCTGGTTCGGCAGGCGTGGGCTGCCCGAACCGGCCGAGAGCGCCGCACGCCTGCTCGACGTGCTCCACCGGACGAACACAATCGAGGTGGCCGCCAACCCGCTGATGGCGACGATGCTGTGCCAGCTCTTCGCCCAGGACTCCAGCGGCCCGCTGCCGGGCGGCCGCTTCGCCGTCTACGAAGCATTTGTCGGACTGCTCCGCGAACGCATGGAGAGCGACACGACCGGCGGCGTCTACCAGCAGATCCGCGCGTCCGTGCACCGGTATGGCGAGCGCGTGGAGGAGGCCGTGGCCCGGCTGCCCGGGCAGACGGTGCGGCTGATGGACCGGCTGGCCCTGGTCAAGGCCACCATGGAGGACGACAGACCGGTGCTCGACCTCCTGGCTGGCTGGACGGCGGACCTCAGGCCCGAACCGGTCACCCCCGAGCACTGGCGGTCGCTGCTGCGCGAGACGCTGCGCCGCAGCGGGCTGATGTTCGAGCGGGCCGGCGACTTCGCCTTCATCCACCAGAGCATCGGCGAGTATTTCGCTGTACGGGCGGTGATCGCCGACCCGCGCCGGGCCAAGGCCGCCGTACTGACCGTGGTCAACCCGGACTGGCCCCCTTACCGGCCGTACCGGCCGGGCGCCGCGCTCGTGCACGCCTTGACCGACCGCTGGCGGTCCTGGGCGGCGTACGTCCCCACCGACTACCGCCGCCTGGCCGCGGCCGCGCTCAACGGCCGCCCGGACCTGGATCGCCAGTTGATCCGCGCTGCCAGGACCCTGGACGGGTGCAGGTTCATCGGCGACCTCGTCGCCGACGCCGTACTGCTCAACCCCGAGATCATCCGGACGGCGACGGCCACCCTCGACGCCCTGCTGGACAACCCGGCGCTGGGCACGCTTGTGCGCGCAAACGCCGCCGCGGCCCTGGCCGGGCTGGGAGAGCCCGGCCTGCGTATCCTGCTCGCCCGGCCGCAGAACGCGCTGTCCTGGGACGACGCCCACTTCTTCGCCGCCGCCCGGCTCATCGACCGCGGCGATGCGCGCGGGCCCGAGCTGATGGCCTCCCTGACCGGCGAGCACGTCCCCTTCCACACCCGCAGGGCGGCCGCCCTCAGGCTCGCGGCCCTGGGTGACGCGCGCGGCACCGACCGGCTCGCCGAATGGGCGGCCGAGCGCGCGCAGGGCTCCCACACCTCCAGGGAACTCGCCAAATCCCTCACCGAGCACGACGATCCGCGCGGCGTGGAACTCCTGGCCGCCTGGGCCGCCGACCCGCAGCGCGATCCGTACGAGCGCAAGGACGCCGCGAGCGACCTGCATGAGCTGGGCGACCCGCGCGGCGTCCCCTTCCTGGCCCTGCTGGCCCTCGACCCCGACCTGGACCACTACCCGCGGCGCCTGGTGGCGGAGGCGCTCGCGCGCACCGGCGACCCGCGCGGGGCCGACGTCCTGTACTCCTTGGCCTGCGACTCCCGGCTGTTCGAGTGGGACCGGTGCTACGTCGCAGAATCCCTGGCCGAACTCGGCGACCCCCGCGGCCTCGACGCGCTGTCCGACCTGACCTCGCGTGCGATCTTCCCGAAATGGCGCCGCACCGCGGCCGCCATGCTCGCCAGGCAGGGCGACCCGCGCGGCGCGCGACTGGCGGAGTCGTGGCTCGCCGCCCCGGGCCTGAACGCGGAAAGCCGCCGCGACCTGCGCAGAGCACTCGCCGTCTACGAGGCCAAGCGCTCGGTCTCCCCCGACTGATCGAGCAGATCGAATCCGAGGCCGCTGGAGCGTGCGCCGCGGCCGGCGCCCCGGCGCACGCTCAGCCAGAGCGCCACCCGTCCGGTCCGCGTCCTGGTCCG
The DNA here is from genome assembly GCF_040655495.1 of Nonomuraea sp. NPDC050404. Classification (NCBI taxonomy): domain Bacteria; kingdom Bacillati; phylum Actinomycetota; class Actinomycetes; order Streptosporangiales; family Streptosporangiaceae; genus Nonomuraea; species Nonomuraea sp. NPDC050404. The sequence continues at coordinate 21,480 of NZ_JBFAKB010000006.1, read as the reverse complement.
GTTGTAGGCGACCGTCAGCGGGGGCCGGCCCTGGTCACCTCTTCCTCGCTGACGAAGTACGCTTGTCCCGCGTCCAGCCCTTCGCGCAGCAGCGCGGTAAGCGGCGGGATCGCGTGCGGCACCCTCCTGCTGGCCGCAGCCGGCGCAGGACCTCGCGGGGCAGTGAGGTCAGGAGCGCGGCGAGAAGGGCCCGGTCTTCGGGTGCGAATCTCACTCTGGTGTCAGCGCCGAGTTGGCGTTCAAGGACGGCGATCAGGCGCATGGTCGCCGTACTGACACGACGGCTGACACGGCATCGTCCGCCCAGGAGGCGACATGTATGGGCAACGCGGCTACCGCTCTTGGAGCCGTTCCAGAGCACCGTGCGGGACCTGCTGCCGGACGCCTGCTTCGTCCCGCCGCTGGGCACCTCGGCCGACGGCGCGCTCGCCCTGGCCAAGGCCGCGGCGGAGGTCCGCCCCCGCAGCCCCTACCTGTACGTCTTCACCCGGGCAGACGCGCCAAGAGCTCAACCGCTTCGCCGAGCTCTCTGGTCGGGTCGTGGACGACGTCGCGAGCCGGCGATGTGGTCCCGCTCGGCCATCACTGAGACCGTCCCGTGACGCTCAGCGTGCCGTCATGGCGCCGTCCACCGCCATCGGCAGGCCGGTCACGAATGACGCGGCGTCGGAGCAGAGCCAGGCGATCGCCTCGCCGATCTCCGAGGGGTTGGCGTACCGGCCGAGCGGGTGGTACGCCGCCGTCTGCTCCAGCGTCATGATGCCCTGCGCGATGAGGCCGTCGACCATCTCGGTACGCACCGCGCCCGGGCACACGGCGTTCACCCGGATCCCGGAGGTGGCGTACTCGAGGGCGGCCGCCTTGGTCAGCCCCACCACGCCGTGCTTGGCCGCGATGTACGGCGAGACGAGCGGCGCCTCGATGCCGACCAGTCCGGCCACCGAAGCCACGTTGACGATCGCGCCCGAGCCCTGCTCCAGCATCTGGGCGAGCTCGTACTTCATGCACCACCAGACGCCCTTGAGGTTGACCTCGAACGAGGCGTCCCACGACTCCTCGCTCACCTCGTGGAACCGGCCGTCGCCCGCGGTGTCCACGCCCGCGTTGTTGACCGCGCAGTCCAGGCGGCCGAACCGCCGCACCGTGAAGGCGACCATGTCCCTGACGGCGTCGGCCTGCCGTACGTCCGCCCACACGAAGTCGGCCTCGCCGCCCGCCTTCTCCACCGCGGCGACCGTACGCCTGCCGCCTTCCTCGTTGATGTCGGCGATCACGACCTTGGCCCCGTGCCGAGCCAGGACCAGCGCCGTCGCGGCTCCGATGCCCGACGCCGCGCCCGTGATCAGCGCCGTTCTGCCATCAAGAAGAGAACCTGCCATTTGAGGATGACTCCCAAGTCGCCTGAAAGAGGACAAGAGGGGACCGTACTTTGAGATGATCACTATGTCGAGGAGTATGCGCAACCTAATGACTACATCGTGTGAAATGTCGTAGGATCCGGTGTCACCCGCTTCGCGATCATGGATATCGGCCAGAACAGGTCGTCGCTACGCGTCCGGCCCTGTGGCGTGCGCGGTGACCGTGATCCACTCGCCGACGAGGAAGTCAAGATGTCAGCATCGGTACGTACTCGCCATCGCGCGGCACACTCACGGCTGAGCGAACCCCTGATCGTCCTGACGGCCACGGCCGCCGTCACGGGCGCCGCGGCGCTGACGACCGTGCTCATCGCCCCGCCCGCCACGCGGACCATCCTGGCCTGGGCCCTCGGCGTCGCGGCCGTCCTGGTGTGCGGGGCGCTCACGTTCGCGGCGTCGAACAGGCAGCAGGTCCAGCAGTTGCGAGGCCGGCTCACCGCCGGCGACGCCGAGCTCACCAGGCTGGCCGGAGAGACGATGCAGGAAGCGGTGCGGCTCATCCACGACGGGGTGTCGGCCGAGTCGGTCCTCGCCAAGGTTCCACGGCCCGCCGGCAAGGCTCAGCAGCAGATCCTGTACTCCTTCGTCGGCGAGGTCAGCAGGCAGGGGCGGATCCGCGCCGCCACGACCGCGGCCTGTGCCAGCGCCGCCGGCCGGGTGCAGGCCCTGGCCACGAGCATGCTGGCCGATCTGCGCGAGATGGAGGACCGGCACGACCGGATCACCCTCGGCGACCTGCTGAAGCTGGACCACACGACCGCCCAGGCCGGACGGCTCGCCGACAGCATCGCCGTCCTGACCGGGGCCCGCTCGGGACGGCGCTGGACCAAGCCGATCGTGATGGAGAGCATCCTGCGCGGGGCGATCGGCCGGATCAGCGCCTACCAGCGCGTTCGCATCCACTCCTCCAGCACTTTCGCGATCGCGGGCCATGCCGCCGAGGGCGTCATGCACTCGCTCGCGGAGTTGATGGACAACGCTACCAGCTTCTCCCCGCCCACCGAAGAGGTCCACGTGTACGTGGAGGAGATCACCGCGGGTGTCGTGATCACGATCGAGGACTGCGGGCTGGTGATGAGCCCGGCCGCGCTGGCCCGGGCGGAACAGGCCGTCTCCGCCGAACCGATCGACTTCACGACCCTGTCCGGTTCCCGGCTCGGCCTGGCGGTCGTCGGCTGTCTGGCCCGCAAGCACGGGCTCACCGTGTCCTTCCGCCCGTCCTCCCGTGGCGGCACCGGCGTGGTGGTCATGATCCCGCAGCGGCTCATCAGCCAGAACGCCTCGGTGCCGCCGCAGGCGCGATCTCCCAGGCCCACCCCGGCCAGGCAGGAGGCCCCCGCGCGGGTGACCCCCGACGGGGACGGGGAGTTGCACGGCCTGCCGCGCCGCCGCCGGGGACAGACGTTCGCGGCCACCGCCTCCGCCCAGACGCCGCCTCAGCCCGCGGCCGGGCCGGAACCGAGGCTCACGCGGACGCCGTCGGACGCCGGAAGCAAGTTCAGCGCCTTCCACCAAGCAAGCAGGGCACGAAAGAATCCGTCGAGCGAAGCACGTCAGATGGGTGAGGAAGAAACTCGATGAGAACATCGGATCAGGAACTCGCCTGGTTGCTCGAGAACCTCCTGGAGAGGACTCCGCAGGCCAGGTACGCGGTGGTGTTGTCGCGAGACGGTCTGCGGCTGTCCCATACCGCCGCTTTGTCCGTGGATCGCGCCGACCAGCTCGCCGCGATCGCCTCCGGGATCCAGAGCCTGTCGTACGGCGCCTCCGTCGAGTTCGGCGACGGCACGGGCGGCCTGCGTCAGTCCATGACCGAGTTCCACGGCGGGTTGCTGTTCATCGTGGAGGCGGGAGAGGGAGCGCACCTCGCCGTGGTGGCCGGCGACGACGCCGACCCGGGCGTCATCGGCCACAACATGAACGAACTGGTCGAGCAGATCGGTGAACACCTGACCGCGCCACCTCGTCCGCCACAGACGAGCAGCCGGCCCTGATGGCACCGCGCCTGGAGGACGAGAACCCGGACCGCCTCTACATGGTGACCGGTGGACGCAGCAGCGTGGCCGACGACGGCCTCGACCTGGTCACGATCATCGTGAGCGAGTGCGACCCGACTCCGGGCATGCAGTCCGAGCATGTCCGGATCCTCCGGCTGTGCACGAGCCCGATGGCCATCGTGGAGATCGCATCCGAGCTGCGGCTGCCGGTCAGCGTGGTGCGCATACTGCTCTGCGACCTGCTCGACATGGGACGCATCACCGCCAGGAGCCCGCGCCCGGCACCGGCCGAATCGCGTCTGCCCGACCCCGAACTTCTCAGACAGGTGCTCGTTGGACTCGAACAGCTTTGAACCGGTCGCGCGGACTCCCTTGGCGGGTTCCACGACCACCGGACTCAAGATCGTGATCGTCGGTGGGTTCGGTGTGGGAAAGACGACCATGGTCAAGTCAGTCAGTGAGATCCGTCCGCTGAGCACCGAGGAGACGCTGACCCTGGCAGGGGAGCAGGTCGACGACGCGCGCGGCGTGGAGCGCAAGTCCACCACCACGGTGGCGTTCGACTTCGGCCGGATCAGTCTGAACCCCGAGATGGTGCTCTACCTGTTCGGGGCGCCGGGGCAGGAACGGTTCTGGTTCCTGTGGGACCGCCTGTTCACCGGAACGCTCGGCGCCGTCGTACTGGTGGACACGCGGCGCCTGGCCGACTCCTGGTACGCCATCGACCGGCTCGAACACCACCGCACGCCGTTCGTCGTGGCCCACAACCGGTTCGGCGACCCCACGCACTCCCTCGACCAGGTACGGGACGCGCTCGACCTCTCCTCCGATGTGCCGCTCGTCGAGTGTGACGCGCGGCGGCGGGAATCCAGCAAGGCCGTGCTGATCACGCTCGTCAACCACCTCTACGCTCTGTCCTCCGCCCGGTAGGTGACCTCATGACTGATTCCATGCAATCCTCCGACGCCGCCTCCTGGTTCGCCGTACCGGCAGCAGGGCCGGAACGGAGCGAGTTCAACGGCGCCTTCCGCATGTACGGCAGGACCTACCACCAGGACCCCGCCGCCGCCTTCCAGGAGATGCGCCGGCATGGGCCCGTGGTGCCGGTCCTGCTGGAAGGCGACATCCCGGGCTGGCTGGTGCTCGGGTACCGCGAACTGCGCTACGTGCTCAGCAACCCCACGCTGTTCGTCCGGGACTCCCGCCATTGGAACCAGTGGGACAACATCCCGCCCGACTGGCCCCTCATGGCGTACGTCGGCTACCAGCCCTCCATGCTGTTCGAGGTGGGCGCGGCTCACGATCGCCGGGCGGGGGCGGTCAGCGAGGCGCTGGCGGCGGCCGACCAGTTCGAGCTGCGCGCGAACTGCGAGCGGGTCACGGAGGGGCTGATCAACACCTTCATCGGCTCGGGCCGGGCGGACCTGACGGCCCAGTACGCGAACCCGATTCCGCTGCTCGTTCTCGCTTCCATGCTGGGCATGCCGGACTCGGACACCCGTGCCCTGGTCGGCGAGGTCGCCACGACGCTGAACGGTGGCCCGGCCGCCATGCAGGCCTACCACCGCGTGCATGCCATCATGGCCGGCCTGCTCGACCTCAAGCGGCACAACCCCGGCCCCGACCTGCCCTCCCGGCTGCTGGCCCATCCCGCCGGGCTGAGCGACGAGGAGCTCATCCAGGACCTGTTGCTGACCATGACCGCGGGCCACGACCCGACGGCCACCTGGATCAGCAACACGCTCCAGCTCATGCTGACCGACGACCGGTTCGCCATGACCCTGTCGGGCGGCCGGCGCAGCGTCGGTCAGGCGCTGAACGAGGTGCTGTGGAAGGAAGCCCCGGGGCAGATCGCCATCGGACGGTGGCCGATCATGGACACCCAGGTCGGCGGGCGTCACATCAGGGCCGGCGACCTGCTCATCTCCGGCCTGGCAGCCGCCAACCTCGACCCGAAGGTACACCCCGACTTCCACCAGGGCTCCGCGGGCAACCACGCGCACATGTCGTTCGGGTACGGCGCGCACGGCTGCCCGCATCCCGCGCCGGAGATCGCCGAGATCATCGCGCACATCGCGGTGGAAACGCTGCTCGACCGGCTGCCTGACGTGGTGCTGGCGGTGCCGCCGGAGTCGCTGGAGTGGCGGTCGTCGATTCAGATGCGCAGCCTGGAGGCACTGCCGGTCGAGTTCACCCCCGGTTATCAGATCTGACGTCGGAATCCGGCGGGCAGCGGTGGGCGTGGGCGTGCAACCGGCCGTCTACGACCACATTGAAGGGACCGTACGGGCCGATCTCGCCCGCACCACGCTCGCCGAGGTGCGGCGGGGAGTGCGGTCCCGGGCTGTGAGTGGCTGGGAGATGCTCCGCGCCGCCGCTTTCCAGCGGCAGCGCGACTGGGTGAAAGCGCTGCACGAGGAGGCCGAACGCAGGCACCCCGGAGCGGAGAAGAAGCGGGAGCGCGCCCAATGGTTTTGGTGGGCGCTCCAAAGCCTGGGCATCCCTGACACGCCGCTCAAGATCACCGGAGGGGTGATCGGCCGGATGGTCATCGACCACGTGTCCAAACGCCGCGGCGTCGACCGGGTCATCGGCGACGCCGTCCGCCGACGCGCACGAGCAGCCCCACCGAGCCCGCCGCGACGTGCACAAACGCAAATAGCCCCGGCGTCAGGGCTCCGGCACCCACGGGTGCCCGTGGGTGCCGGGGGAGGTTCAGCCGCAGTGGACGTTGTTGAGCTTGACGCTCGTCCAAGAGGGTGAGATGCCTTCGACGTCGATGCACTGGCCGGGCGCCGAGACGTAGACGGGGCCGGCGTAGTACTTGAAGTCGCCGGCGTCGGTGTCCTTGCCGCTGCCGTCGCCGCGCGAGATGACGACGCCCTTCCAACTGGTCTTGTTGGCGTAGGGGCCGGCGCCGTAGGTGAGGGCGCAGTTCTTGCCGGTGCTGGAGCTGTAGTAGACCTCCAGGGTGCCGGTCTGGTAGCCGTACTTCTCGACGCCGATCTTGTAGACGCCGACGCGGGTGTAGCTGTTGCCGCAGGGTCCGGCTGCGCTGGCCGGGGTGGCGCCCGCCATCAGGGTGGTGGCGGAGGCCAGGGCAGCGCCGGCCAGGATGGTCGCCAGCTTGCGTGTGCGCACGGAGTTCCTTTCGATGGTCAGTGGTGCGCGATCATGCTTATCACCGGCTTGTAGTCGGTGTCCGCGAATGGTGCTCGATGTGATGGTTCACACACGGTGTCCGTTTTTCTGGCTTTGCGGATGCGCAACGGAACGTCGGCCATCGTCCGCCGGCGGCGAGATCGAAGTGCGGCGGGCCATCCCCTGGACGCGATGAAAGAAGATCTATGGCGGCGGTGGCGTCTTCTTCGCGGCACCGCGCAGCCCATGGCAGCGGGGCACAAGGGAACCGCCGGGAGATCCTCGTGTCTGCCAGTCCTGCCACGACCTCATCCACCATGGGCCACTCACCCCCCGACACGACACAAGATCACTTATAGCCCTCTCAAACCGCTGTCGGCCACTCATCTGGGCGCCGCGCTGTTTCGGGCGCTGTGAAGTGCGCCGCGCCAGGGCCCGCCAGATAATCCGCCAGCGAGGTCGGCGTCACGTCCGGGTAGTCCGCGTTGCGTACGTCCCGCAGCGAGGCCGTTCCGTCGAACATGGCCACCTGGTACTGCAGGGCCACGTACCCGAGCGGGCTGGACGCCGTGAACTGTCGGCGCACCACTTCCGCACGCAGGTCCTGCAGCGTGCCCTTGCGCACCAGTTCCCACCGCCGTCCGGACGCGGCTTCGACCTCGTTTCGCAGTTCCAGCATGGACAGTTGCCGGCCGACCACGTGCACGTCGCGGCCCGCGGTCCTCGGGTCGAGTGCGATCGCGGCCGTGAACGCGGCGGTGTCCGGGATGGTGGTGATGTCGATCGGGCGCGTGCCCTCACCCCACACCGAGAACGTGCCGGCCGCCGGGTCGAGCACCTCGTGGACCGCGCCAAGGAAGTATTCCGGGAACGCGCCGATCGCCACCGACGTGCGTGCGACCGTCGATGTGGCGAACGAGTCCGCGAACACGCGGCGGAGGTCGGACAAGATGTTGACACCGTAGCCGTAGCCGTAGAGGTTGATCGAGAAGTCCGACGGGATCATCCGGTGCACGCCGGCCCGCTCCGCGGCCCGCAGCAGCTCCCGCTGTCCGTCGATGATCACTTCCGGCCCGCCCTGGACCGCGGACACGACGACCTCCACGCCGTCGACGTGGTGCTGCAGCGCGTCCGCACCGTCTGTCAGGTCGCCGACGCACGGCGTCAGATTCGGGTGCGCCGTCAGCTTGTCCAATGAGGATTTCCGGACCAGCGCACGCACGTCGGCGCCCCGATCCAGCAGGTTCTTCACGATCAGGCTGCCGAGGCTACCGGTCGCGCCCGCCACCAGAACTGTCGTCATTGCCGTTACTCCTTCGTCTGACTTGCTTGCGGATGGCCGATCGCCCGGAGCATCGTCGCGAGACGTGGGCGTGGCCTCGATGGATCAGGCCCCGGCGGGCAAGCGCGTGTGTCGCGGGATGCTGCCGAACCTGCCGGAGTGAAAGTCGCGGTACGCCTGCGCGATCTCGGCCCGGGTGTTCATCACGAACGGGCCGTGGGCGACAACGGACTCCCCGATGGGCCGGCCGGAGAACAACATCACCACAGCCTGTTCGTCGGCGTCGGCGGCGACCAAGGTCAGCGTGGTCGGGTCGCCCTGCCGGGACACGGGATCGGACCAGGCGATCTGCCCGGCACGCACGGTCCGGCCACCGACGATCAGCCGGCCCGCGATCACGTACACGAAAGCGCGTTCGCTCCCGTCGAGCACCTGACGGTACTCGGCCCTCGGATCGAGCGTGATCACCATGCCCAGGATCGGCCAATGGTTGACTGCCGGCCCGCGTACCGCCCCGGTCTCGCCCGAGATCACCTGGACCAGCACACCCGGCTCGGTGTGCACGGCGTGCTTGCCGGCCCGCAGGTCCTGATAGCCGGTAGGCACCGACTTCTGATGCGACGGAAGGTTGAGCCACATCTGGATCACATGGGCGTGCTCCGAACGGGCAGCGACCTCGCGATGGATGACACCCCGCCCCGCGGTCATCCACTGCACGTCTCCCGGCCCGAGTACACCGGCGTTACCCATGCTGTCGCCGTGCTCCAGTGCCCCGTCCAGGATGAGGGTCACGGTCTCCATCCCGCGGTGCGGATGCCACTCGAACCCCGGCTGGTTGACCAGTTCCTCTCCCATGAGCAGGAACGGATCGGTCCAGCCGTCGTTACTGGGTGCGATGATCAGCGCGCTGTGAGCGGACATGGGGGTCGGACCGAGGTCCACCTTGTCGAGCACCCGGTCCACCCGCCGGTCCACCGTCTGTACGGTCATGATGCCCCTCTCGTCGGTCAGAGAAAGCCTCCCGCTCACCGGCCCGCCTTGGCAAAGGCCACCAAAGTTACTTACTCTAGATAAGTGACTATGCCGCCGGGCACTCCTGTCGACGAGGAGAACTGCCACCGCATCTTGCGTGCGATCGAGATCATCGGGGTTCGCTGGACCGGACCGATCCTGCTCGCCGCGGCCAGAGGCGCTCGCCGTTTCAAGGAGTACCGTGCCTTGGTTCCGGGCATCTCGGATCCCCAGCTGACGCTGCGACTCAAGCAGCTCCAGGGCCGCGGGCTCATCCAACGCACGGTCATTCCCAGCACACCGGTCCAGATCACGTACACCCTCACACCCGAAGCCGAAGAGCTGATCTCCCTCCTCCAGCCGCTGGCGCGCTGGAACGAACGCCGTCTCCCGCCACACGACGCCTGACGCCGAGCACTCCCGCCCTGCGCGTGGCCACGGACGCGGATGACCGAGCAGCCGCGGTCGCGGATGGAGATTCCGGAGCAGACGGTGCCTGTCGGTTTCCGAAGTCATCTGCACGGATGTCCGGAGCCCCCGCACACAGCGGCGAGCGTCGCTGCGCCGTCAGTTGGATGACCGATAGCTTCAGGGACGTGGCCGCAGTGCTGTGGGTCGCATTCGGCCTCGTGGTCACGCCAGGTTCTCACGCGGCACGCACGCGACACATCCCTCATTTGTGGGATGGGGCCCGCTCACGTACCTCGGCACCCTTGATCGGGACAACGAACCCGATCGGAAGGTCCGATTACCGTGACTGACACTTCCCCTCATGAGTTGGTACAGCTGGCTCGGCACCTCGACGGTGTGCTGATCCTGCCCGGCGATCAGGGCTGGGACGCCGGGCGGTCCGCGTGGCAACTGGCCGTGGACCAGCGCCCGGCCGCGGTGGTGCTGGCCCGGTCCGCCGCCGACGTGGCCGTCACGCTGGACACGGCCAGGACCTTGGGGCTGCGGGTGGCGCCGCAAGGCAGCGGGCACAATGCCGCACCGCTCGGCCCGCTTGACGACACGATTCTGCTGCGTACGTCCGAGATGGCACAGGTGCGCATCGACGCCGGCCGGCGTCGGGCGCGTGTGGGTGCCGGCGTGGTGTGGGCGGAGGTCACCGAAGCCGCCGCCGAGCACGGGCTGGCCGGCCTGAGCGGCACCGCGGCCGACGTCGGCGTGGTCGGCTACACCCTCGGCGGCGGCCTGTCCTGGTTCGCCCGCTCCCACGGCCTGGCCGCCAACCACGTCACCGCCGCCACGGTGGTGACCGCCGACGGCCGCGTCCTGCACGTGGACGCCGAACACGAGCCGGAGCTGTTCTGGGCCATCCGCGGGGGTGGCGGCAGCTTCGGGGTGGTCACCGAGCTCGAGTTCGGCCTGTTCCCCATCTCCCAGGTGCACGCGGGCGCGATGTACTGGCCGCTGGAGCGGGCCGAGGCCGTGCTGACCCGCTGGCGCGACTGGACCAGGACCGTCCCGGACTCGGTCACCTCGCTCGGCCGGTTGCTCCGCTTCCCGCCGGTGGAGGAGATCCCGCAGCCGTTCCGCGGTCGTTCCCTGGTCGCGGTGGAAGCGGTCGCGCAACTCGACCCGCGGCAGGCCGACGACCTGCTAGCCCCGCTACGGGAACTCGCCCCCGAGCTGGACACCTTCGCCCCCACCCCCGTCACCGGCCTGCACCTGCTCCATCTCGACCCGCCCGGTCCCACCCCGGCGACCGGGGACGGGTTCCAGGTCACCGGGTTGCCCGATGAGGCCCTGGCCGCGCTGCTGGCGGTGGCCGGTCCCGGTCGCGACGTCCCGCTGCTGACCCTTGAGGCGCGGCATCTCGGCGGCGCTCTCGCCCCGGGCGCGAGCGAGGGTGGCGCGGTGCCCTCGCTGGACTCCGCCTTCGCCGTGTTCTCCGCCGGGATCACGCCTGACGCCGGCGCCGCCGGTGTTGTGCACGCCACCCTCGACGCCCTTGCCACGGCCATGACGCCTTGGCGGGCGCCCAGCTCGTACCGGAACTTCACCGAACGGCGTGCCGAGGGGCTCGCCTTCGAGCCCGCGCACGTGCTCGGCAGGCTGCAGGAGGTCAAGAAGACCTACGACCCGCTGGACATCATCAGGGCCAATCACCCGATCCGGCCGGTCGGCTCATGACGACGCCGGGGGGCGCGCCTTTCATTCGAAGATGAAGGTGGCCTGGCGTGCGAGTGTGCGTTCGGCCTCGTCGTAGGTCCATCCGCACTCGACGATGAGCGTACGCCAGGCGCTCAGCCCGAAGCAGAACCACAGCCGGTCCGTCACGCCATCGAGGTCGTAACGCGGGTCGAGAAAGCCCTTCCCGAGCATGACCTCCCCAGACGCCCGCAGCCCGGCGCGGTACCCCGAGACCACGTGCTCCCACGTCCGCCGCGCGCCGTCGTCGCTCGCCACGGACGCGTCCAGCAGGTCGAGCGTGGAGCGGGAACGTTCGTTGTCGGTACGGGTGCCGCGGGCCACCAAAGCGATGGACGTTGCGAAGTCGGCCGCGTCCCGCAGGTTTTCCACGGTCTTCTTGCACATCGAGTCGGCCATGTCGATCTCGATGAGCCGGTGCAGGATGTCGGTCTTGGTGCCCACGCTGGCGTACACGGTCTTCAACGCCGTTCCCGCGGTGCGCGCGATGTCGTTCATCGTCACCCGGGCGTAACCACGGGCGATGAACAGGTCGCGAGCGCTCTCCAAGATCTCCTGTTGGGTCCTCAGCGCATCCCTCTCGCGACGTGGCGAATGGTATGACCGGGGCGAACCTTGCATTCCCCGAGGCTACCCCAGGCGGTCATTCAAGATCAGCTTGAGGGTGCGAGGACGAAAGTGATGATCGCGACCAGCGAGTTGTTCACGATGTGGACCATCACGCCGGGCCAGATCGATCCGCTGTGGCGGCGCAGTTCGCCGGCGACCAGGCCGACGACGAGGGCAGTGATGAGGACCGCGTTGATGCCGTGCGCGAAGGCGAAGACGACGGCGCCGCCAGACGGGCGACCAGGAACGCGCCCAGCCCGGCTCCGAGGCCGCCGAGCACCCAGCGCCAGGAGACCCGGCTGACTCCGAGGACTTTCTGGTTCCGGAAGGCAGGCCGCCCAACGTGAAACTCCAGACTTTCGAATCGCGCGAGAACGGTCAGCCGCGTGCCCGGCCGAGGTAGGAGGCGCTCCCCCTTGTCGTGGCGGGCCGCCGGTCGTGGGCGGCCGTCGATCGACAGACACCATACGGGTGCGGTCTCGTACGGGCGTATCCCAGAAATAGGGGATTGTCGGATTCTGGCCGATAGGCTGCCCGCCCATGACGAGGCTCTCTGTCACACAGCGCGAAGCCGTTCGCGACATCACGGCGATCTGCCGGCTCGACCTGGACTCGCGAACCCTGCGCGGCAGGATCGCCGAGCGGCTGCGGCGCGCCGTTCCCACGGACGCGTACTGCTTCAGCACGATCGATCCGTGGACGCTGCTGCGCATCGACGTGGTGTCCGACGCGATACCCGCCAGCGGTGTCGCCCCAGCCGTGTTCAACGAGTACCTGGTCGAGGACTTCGGCAAGTTCGCCGACCTGGCCAGGTCCCGTCGTACGGTGGCGATCCTCAGTCAGAGCACCGGCGGGGACCTGGCCGCCAGCCACCGGTACCGCTCGGTGCTGTCCCTCATTGAGGCGCGGCACGAGATGCGGGCCGCCTTCGTGGCCGACGGCAGGTGCTGGGGCACGGTGTCCATGTTCCGCGGCGGCGGACGGGCCGACTTCACCGACGGTGAAGCCGACCTGCTCCAGGCCATCTCCGCCCCCGTCGCAGTGGCGCTCAGGACCGCCGCGTGCCGCAGGGACGCGGCGGCGGGGGTGAGCGGCGATCCCGGCGGTCCCGGGGTCCTGATTCTGGACGGAGGCGGGGGCACGCTGGCCGCCAACGAGATCGCCCGCCGCAATCTGGAGGAACTGTCGCCGCTCCGGATCGCCGTGCACGAGGTGGCGGCGGCGGCCCGCGCCGGCCACGGCTCCCGCGCCCACGCCAGGGTCCGTACGCGGACCGGCCGCTGGTTGTCGCTCTGGGGCTCCCCGCTCGACGGGGGCGACGCGGCGGAGGTCTCGGTCGTCATCCAGGCGGCCCCGGCCTCGGAGATCTCCCAACTGCTGATGCTCGCCTACGCCCTCACCCCCCGCGAGCGGGAAGTGTTGCAGCGGGTCATCGCCGGTACGACGTACGCCGGAATCGCCACCGATCTGAGCATCTCCACCGGCACGGTGCAGGACCACCTCAAGTCCATCTTCGCCAAGGTCGGCGTGCGCAGCCGAGGCCAGCTCGTGTCCCATATTCTCGATGAGCACTACCTGCCGAGCATCGTCCCGTGACGTCTGTTCAGGCGGGCTAAGAAGGTCTTACGGAGATGGATATGAATGCAATAGGTGTGCACTCAATTGCCCTCCGTTCGGTGCCCTGAGCCCTTCCGCTCGCCGGACGAAGGGCTCTGTGCCGGAAGTGATTCGAGTTCTTGAGCCCCCAGGAATCCGCTTCTGCTTCAACACCTCACCGGAAACGACGATCCACGTCAGTCGCCGCAGGGCCCGACCGTCCAGGCCGGGGCGGGATTTTTCATGATCCCGCCCCTCCAAGACGTGTCAGTACTACAGTCACCCCGAGTCGGGCAGCCCCGGTGGCCCGGAGCACACCGTGATGAATCGGGAGTCGACTGTGACCGTGTTCGGGATTCTCGGTTCCGTTCAGGCTCTTGCCGGAGGCAAGCCTGTGCGGCTCTCGGAGAAGCAGCGGTCCGTGCTGGGCGTGTTACTGCTCTATCCCAACACGCCGGTCTCCCTGGAGCGCCTGATCGACTGCCTGTGGGAGGTGCCGCCCGCGTCGGCGGTGTCGAACATCCACAGCTACGTCACCCGCCTGCGGCGAACGGTCGTCCCCCACCTCGTCACCCAGGACCACCGCTATCTCCTGAACCTGGAGCGGACCCAGCTCGACCTGCTCGTCTTCGAGGACACCCTGAGCAGGGCCCGCGGCCACGCGGACGCCGGCGACCTGGCCGCGGCGAGCGACGCGTACCGGGCCGCCCTGTCGTTGTGGCGCGGCCGGCCGGCCGAGGACGCGCTGCTCACCTCGTCCGTGGAGCCTCGCGTCGCGTTGCTGGAGGAGCTGGCGCTCTCGGCCCGCTCTGACTGGACCGACGTCCGCCTGCGGCTGGGCCGGCACGAGGAGCTGATCGGCGAACTGCGAGCGCTCGCCGAGGCCCACCCGCTCAACGAAGGCGTCTGGCGGCAGCTCATCCTGGCACTGCACCGGTCCGGCAGGCGGGCGGAGGCTCTGGAGATGTTCAGCCAGGTCCGAACGCTGCTGGCGAGCGAGCTGGGTGTCGAACCGGGCGCCGAGCTGCAGCGCCTGCGCGCCGCGATCCTGGGCAACGACGCGGTGCCCACCCCTCCCGAGCGCGAGACCGTACGCCGCCTCGTTCCCCGGCAGCTCCCGCCGGCGGTGGGCCGGCTGATCGGCAGGCGCACGGAGCTCAAACACCTGGACGAACTGTCGGTCGCGCGGACCATCCTGGTGGTCGGGGGAGCTGGAGTGGGCAAGACCACGCTCGCCGTCCACTGGGCGCACCGCGTGGCGGAACGGTTCCCCGACGGGCAGCTCTTCCTCGACCTGCGCGGGTTCGACCAGGCGCAGCCGATGAGCACGGCCGAGGCGTTGCCGCGCCTGATCCAGGGGCTCGGCTGGCCGGCGGAGGATATCCCCGTCGAACTGGAGGTCCAGCTCGGCCTCTACCGGTCGATCCTGGCCGGACAGCGCGTTCTCGTGGTGCTGGACAATGCCGCCGAGCCGGATCAGATCCGTTCGCTCATCCCCCCGGAAACCGGTTCCCGGATTCTGGTCACCAGCCGGGACCGGCTGAGCGGTCTGGTGGCGCTGGAGTCCGCCGGGCGGATCACGCTGGACGTGCTCGACCCCGACGCGGCCGTCGATCTGCTCGCCGACACCGTGGGACCCGACCGGATCCGCGGCGAACCGCACGCCGCCGCCCGCCTGGCCGACCTCTGCGCGCGCCTGCCGCTGGCCCTGCGGGTGGCGGGCGCCAGGGTGGCAGGCGGCCCGTACAAGACGCTTGCCCATTACGTGGCCGAGCTCGGCGAGCACGACCTGCTCTCCCACCTGGAGGTCGAAGGCGATCGGCGTACGGCGGTGCGTGGCGCGGTCGGCCGATCGTATGAGGCGCTGACCCCGGCGGGACGGCGGCTGTTCCGGCTGATCGGGCTGGTGCCGAACACCGGCATCACCGTCGCGGGCGCGGCGGCGCTGGCGGACTACTCTCCGGCCGGCACGGCCGAGCTGCTGGAGGGCTTGGCGCGGGTCCACCTGATGAACGCGGAACAGGACCGCTACACCTGCCACGACCTGCTGGTCGCGTACGCCGCCGAACGGACCGAGGCGGAGGACCCGCCCGCCGAGCGCGAAACCGCAATAAACCGGTACCTGGACTTCTACCTGCGGACGATCGTCTCCGCGGGCGAGCACGTCGATGTGCGCGTGGTCGGACCGGCGCCGGACGGGCCGGTGCCGGTCGGGCCGGCGGAGGGCGGGCTGGCGCCGGTCGGGCCGGCGGAGGGCGGGCCGGTGCCGGTCGGGCCGGCCGCGGAGGCGACGCCCCTCTCCTTCGGCACCGCGGCCGACGCGTCGAACTGGCTCGACCAGGAGTGGGACACCATCGCCGCGATGATCGCACGCGCGGCGGAGCGCGGCCCCCACGCCATGGCCTGGCGGCTGGCCGACGCTCTGAGAGACGTCATGTCCTGGAAACGACCCATCGCCGAGTGCCTGCGCATCGCCGAACTCGGGCTCGAAGCCGCTCGCGCCGAGCAGGACGTCATGGGGCAAGGCGCGATGCTGATGTCCGTCGGATACGTACGGTGGCGGATCGCCGACCTGGACGCCGCCATCGACGCCTACCGCCAAGCGCTGCCCTTCCTGCGCCGCGCGGGCTGGCGCGCGGGAGAGTCGGCCGCCCTGCGGGCCAGTGGCGCGGCCCTCGCCCAGGCCGGGACGCCCGAGCAGGCCGTCAACCGGTTCCGGCGGGCCTTGGCCATCGACCGTGAGCTTGGCAACCGCGCGGGCGAGACGTCCAGCCTCGGCAACCTGGCGGCGCTGTATCTCGACCTCGGCCGCCTGCGAGACGCGGAAGAGCGCCACCGGCAGGCGCTGGACGCGGCCATCGAGATCGGCAAGCGCCAGCTTGAGGCCGTCGTCCGCACCAACCTCGGAGTGGTTCAGCGGGAGCTGGGCCGGCTCGGGGACGCTCTCGACACGCTCAACGGATCATGGTCGGTCGGGCGCGAGATCGGTTCCCCGTACGTGGAGGCGATGGCGCTGGAATCCCTCGGCGGCGTGCACCGCGACGCCGGTCGCCACGAGTCCGCGCTCCGGACCCTGTCGGAGGCGATCTCCGTGGCCAGGAGCGTCGATAACCACGACATCGAGGTGCGCGCGCTGATCGGGCTGGCCCTGGCGAAGATCAGGAGCGGGAACGCCGGAGACGCCGACGACCATCTGGCCGCCGCCGCGGCCGTCACCGAGCACACCGGCCACCGGCCGAACCAGGTGGAGCTGTTGCTGGCGCGCTCGGAGCTGGCCCGCTCCCGGGGGCTGCACGCGGAGGCGCTGGCCCACGCCGACGGCGCCCGGCGCCTGGCCGGCGACGGATTTCCCCTGGCGCTGGGCAAGGCGCACAGCGCCATCGCGGCCGCTTACCTTGGCCTGGGCGAGCCGGTCACCTGCCAGGAGCACTGTACGGAGGCGCTGCGGATCTTCCGCCGGACGGGGCAGCGGCTCGCCCAGGCAAGGGCTCTGATCACTCTGGGGTACGCGCTCCGGGATACGGGGAGCGAGGACGCTGCCCGATCGGCCTGGCGACGCGCCCACGCCATTGCCACGAAAGCCGACGTACCCGAACAGAGTGAGACATTCGCATTGCTGTATCCGTCCTAGCCGCTAGAGCTGCCTGATGAACGGGACGCCTTGGTAACCGGCCCGGCGGGCGGCGCGCAGCGCCGTCCCAGGCGTCGGCCCCTGGGCGATGACCGCGTCGTCGTCGACGGCCACCCAGGTGTCGGCCGGCCGGTCGGTCGCGGTACGGGCGGTGCGGAGGGCGGCCGACAGCCGATCCACCCGGCCGGACGTGTCGACCACCGGTGCCGGGCCGCCGAGCCATCGGCTCGTACGGCGTTCCGCCCCGTGGATCCCGCGCCAGACCAGATACTGAACCAGGATCGCCGGCCCCAGCACGGTGAGGAACGCCATGCCCGAGCGGAGCACCCCGGTGGCGAATCCGACCTGCACCAGGATGATCAGGCCGATGCCGCAGGCCGCCCCGACCCATCCCGCGGTCCTGCCGTACGCCTTGGTCGCGACCATCGGCCACAACGCGAGCATCAGGCAGTCGCCGAGGCCCGCCGCGACCGGTACGGCCCCGGTCGTCACGGCCAGCAGCGGCGCGAACGGATAACCCTCCACCTGGGCCAGGAATCGATCGGTCATGTCGCCGAGACCGGTCGCGAACAGGTCGTAGACCGCCAGCGTGGCGGCGAACGCGGCGACGTGGCCGGCGGTCATCCCGGTCTGCGTCCACAGAGTCGTCACACCGATCACGACGATCATGATGAGGGCCGAATTGAGCACCAGCACCAAGGTGCCGTACCCGGCGATGGCGGCTCCGGCCGTGGCGGCGACGAGCAGGACGGCGGCGGCCGTGGCGGGCCGTCCGCCCACCAACGGCCCGAGGGCCAGTTGCAGGCTGACGAAGATCATGACGCCGAACACCGCGGAGACGGCCGGAGCCGGCATGGCGAGGTAGGTGATGGGCATCACGACCACCAGGCAGCTCATGATGAGCACGTCGGAGGCGGTGGAACGCCCCACCGGCGGCCGTGGCAGCCGGAACCGGTGCGCGTAGCCGAGGCCGAGCACCACGGTCAGAGCGATGAGAAGGTCGAGTAGCGCGAAGTTCTGCAGGGTGAACATGGGGTCTCCGGGCCGCCGAGGGGGGTGATCGCCGCTACGAACGCGACGTCTCGAAGCTGTGCTCGTACAGGTCCGCGCGTACGCGGCACGGCTCGGGAAGGTCTCGGGCCTCATCGACGAGCACGATGTCGGCGACCTGGAGCGAACGAGCCGTCGCCAGGTCCTCGATCCGGCCGAGAACGCCCTCTGGTGCGACGACGTGAAGATCGGGCTTGAGCGGATCGCCGCTCAGCGCGTACCGGGTCGGCAAGGGGACCTCCCGCACCCCCTGCAGCACCTCCAGGATGTCGCGGGCGGTCGGCCCGCCGGTGAAGTGCTTGGCCCGCCCGACGATCGGCGAGGTGGCCGGCAACTGGGCCAGCTCGCAGCCGTAGGGTTCGTCCGGGAGCCGGCGGACGAGATCGCCCGTCCGGTATCGGACGAGCAGCGTCGTGTCGCGGTAGGGAGCGTACGGCGTCGCCACCAGCTCGCCGATCTCACCCACCGCCGCCGGGGTGTCGGCGGCGCGGTCGAGCACCTCGAAGTGGGCCTGCTCGGAGGCCAGATGTAGGTGCTGCCGGGCGCATACGAGTCCGGTGGTCGGCACCAGCTCCGTCATTCCGTACACATCGGACACCGGCACGTCGAACACCTCGCGCACCCGTTCGCGGAGCGCGTCGGTCAGGATCTCCGCTCCGGTCAGGATCTGGCGCAGCCCGAAGTCCCCGGCCTGCCAGCCGTCCTGCTCGGCCCGCTGCACGAGCGCCCCCAGGTAGGAGGGAACGGTGTACAGGTCGGTGATGTGCGGCGCCTTCCCCGGCAGGTGCAGCGGCGTGGCCAGCCGGTCCAGCGCGATGCCCGGGTCGACCAGCCCCTGCGCGACGAAACCGGCGCCGACGAGGCCCAGCGCCCGCTGCACCGAGATCAGGCCCACCGTCGCCCGCGAGCTGACACACGACATGCTGACGTGGTGTTCGCGCACGCCGCCGACCATCAGGTACGAGATCGCCGACAGCACCGCCGAGAGCTCCAGCTCGTAGCGCGAGAACCAGACGACGGTCGGCGTCCCGGTGGTGCCGGTGGTCTGTGCCATCAGGACCGGTTCGCTCCGGTCGGAGATGAACGCCGGCCCGGCGCCGCGCAGGGCCGACTTGGGCGTGGAGGCGACCTGGTGCAGTTGATCGAGACCGATCCGGGCCGGATCGACGCCGTGCTCCTCGAACCAGAGCCGGTAGTAGGCGGTGTGCTCGGCGGCCTGGCGGATCGCCTGGCGCAGCCGCCGGTCCGCCATCGCCCGGCGGATCTCCGGGTCGTCGACACCGCTGCCGGGTAGCATCTCGTCGGCGCCGTCACCTGGCTCGCCCAGCTCGTCGAGCGTCTGGCGGAGGTCGGTCACCATTTTGCGCAGAGCGTCCACGTCGAATCGGCCGCCGCGGAGCACGGTGGCGACATAGCGGAGCTGTCGAGCGGCTGTGGCAAGCATGGGGCCTCAATTCATCTGACGGCACAGAAACGGCCGGTCGGCCGGTCCGGAGACCGGCCGACCGTGTTCCATCAACTGCAGGGCAGTTGGAACAGTGCGGTCGTCAGGGTGCTGAGTGCGTACCTGGCATAGCGCAGGCTCATTCTGACCACAGGTTCCTCCGTTCGACTGGAGGCGATCGCCTCCCGGCCAATGATCGCGGCGGACTCCACAACGGCTCCACACGCTCACCACATGCGAGGACGAGACTGTCCCGGACGCCCGGCCGGCCGTTCCGTTCGGTGATCTCCAGCTGGGTGGCCACGAGAGCGTACGCATTGACCGCCATGCTCGCCGCATGTGATGATCTCGGCTGGTAAGGCGGTGATGAGCGGGACTCATGTCCAATTCGGGCGCGTGTGCCGGTTGTTCTCGGAGCCGTCGGGCTTGCGATCGAGAGCGAGGAGATGGCGATGAAGAAGAAAAAGCTCGAGGTCAAGATCAGGAAGCTTGAGAAGATCGAAACCACCATCAACCGCGGCGGAGCCAGCGGCTGATTCACGGACACGCGGAACCGGCCGGTAACGTCGAAAAGTCGTTCGATTAATTCCAGTTTTACGCTCGATTTCTTTTTCTGTTAATCCTTGTTGGTATAAGTCAAAGGCATGTTGCAATCCCTCATCTTTAAAAGAATATTTCTTTTTTCGTCCTTTAAATCGTCCGCGTTGTTTGGCAATGGCAATCCCTTGGGCTTGCCGTTCTTTAATCCGTTTTCGTTCACTTTCTGCTTGGTATTTGTACAATTCAATCATTAAGTTATTGATTAAACGCCTTAAATTATCGTCTTCAATCCCTGTCATGGATGGCAAGTTTAAGACTTCCAGCGTTGCGCCTTTTTGTTGAATTTGGTTCATCAGTTCGGTTAATTCTTTGTTATTTCGTCCTAAGCGGTCTAATTCTGTCACCACGACAATATCACCCTCATGTAAATAAGTCAGCATGGCTTGTAATTGAGGACGTTCAGTAGATTGTCCGCTTGCCTTATCTGAAAACACCTTAGAAACGTCCTGTAAGGCTTCTAACTGGCGGTCTAGGTTCTGTTCTTTGCTTGAAACACGAGCATAACCTATTTTTGCCATTTTCTACTCCCCCTCTTTATCATTATTGGCTTCTGCCAAATCGTCCAACGTTTTAAGTAAATCAGATAGTTTATCATGTTTCACTTTATAAATCACTTGCTGTCTTTTATCCTTACCAATGGTGATGTAATCGCCATAAATCATGTATCTTCTGACAAATTTTGTTCCACGGTTCAAATCCAGTGTATACGTACTAGCACCGACTAAACCGCCAGTATCTTTGACCTCATTTTTTTTGGATAAATCCAACTCATCAAGATAATCGACAATTGATGAAACCATTTCTTTTTCCTTGATATTCATATCCGTTTCTTGAAATTGATAGTTACTCCCATTGGTAATGGTAAAATGAATACGGTCAATATTCTCTTTCGATAATTTTTGGGAGTTCGTACCACATGCTACAAGTCCAAAAATAGCTAGAAGAACAATACTACTCAATGCGATTATTTTTTTCATTATAGTTTCTCTCTTTCTTTTATGATTGTTTATAGCCCTTTTGCGAGTAATTGGAAAAATTGTGCTAAAAAGTCCACAAACTCTTTTTCGCTCATGATAATTAAAGGCTGTCCGGATTCAATTGCTTGTTCTGCTTCTGTCAGTTTTTGAGAAGGGGAATAGCCTTTGATTAAATCAATGGGGAAATAGCCTGTCACCAGCCGTGTGGTTTTTTTCGTGACACTACTTTGATTATGACCTTCTAGCCCTGAAATAATAGCTTGCGCCTGTTTTCTCGTCATTGTGGTGAGTGTTCCAGTGAACACGAAATATTCATTTTCTAACAATTTTCCACCTCTTTTTTTGAACAAGTCTATTGAACACCTACAATACCTATTATACCACTAACCAAAAACAGTTCAATAAAGTATACTTTATTGAACTTAGTTAACTCATTATTTATAAAATTAAGCAATATCTTGTTTTCTATTCTTAGATATAATAAGCGAAATAGATATAAAGATAATAGCGTAAATTATCATTATTAAAATAGATTTTGAAGGTATCTCATTATTACTTATATATCCAACA